>WTGF01000082.1 GCA_011525385.1 Chloroflexota bacterium
TGGCCGAGAAGATGGAGCCATGGCAACACTCATATGTTAGTACCGGACAAGCCTTACAGCCGACTAGTATTTTGGAGTGCATTAGCATAACTTAGTTGGTCCTACTGAGGGCACAGAGAGGATTTTATTGTTGGGATGGCACAGAAGTAGAACCAAGTTAAATGTTGAACATTTTGTGGACAGCTAAGGGAACGGGTTTCGGGCGACCTGATAGGTCGCCCCTACGGGTTTCGACGTGATGGAAGAGTTGTCATGAATCCTTCCGATATTCGCATTGGCTTTGTGCCGATCGGGCGTCCCACATTTGACCTGGATCTGGCGCGGGTGCTGGAGATGCCGATATTGGGATTACAATGAAGGTAGGGCGGGCAATGTCGCCGCCTTCGGAAGCGGGACTTTGTTCGTGAGTGTGCATATGTAGGGTGTAGTCTGATGTTCAGAAAATTCGTCAAGTACCTATTTTCCATAACGATGGCGCTATGCATCGCCGCGATCGTTTCGGCGCAAGAGATCGTCGAGCTTTCTTTCGCGTGGACGGAGGACGGCGTCGACAGCGCCGTCATGCGCGATTTACTGGACCGTTTTGAAGCCGCGAATCCGGATATCCGGGTCAAACTGGATCTGCAGTCTGAAGCCGCGATTCGAGAAAGCCTGGAGTCGGGTCAAGCGCCGGACCTGGCGCGTCTGAGCGATGTGGCGGCTTTTCGCGGCGCTTATCTTGACCTGCGCGCGCTGATGGCTGAGCCGGCCTTGCTAGAGGACAACTTCCATCCCGCTATCCTCGACGCTTTGCGAGGCGGGTCGGATGATGCGGGTTTATATGGTTTCGCGGATCAGTTGAGCGTGACCGCGCCCTATATCAACATTAGCGCGTTTGCGGGGGCCGGGGTCGAGTTGCCCAGCGCTGTGATGGAGGCGCCAAGCCTGGACGATTGGCTGGCCGCGCTGGAAGACGCCGCGGGGGCGACCGGCATCCCTTATCTGTTGTCGATTGACAATCGCGATCACCGCCTGGTTGGGCCGGCCATGCGCATGGGCGCGGTTTTCCTGGACGGCGACGGCAACCTGAGCTTGCCCGATGACAGCGGATTGCGATCCTTCCTGGGGCTGCTCAAGGGCTTGATGGACGAAGGCAAGGCGCCTGAGGATGTCTTACTCGGCACGGGCAGGTCGGAAGGCTATTTCGTCCGCGGCGACGCGCTGATGTACATCTGCGCCAGCGGAAAAGTGGCGAGCGTGGCGGGGCAAGTCGGCGAGGGTTTTGAGTGGGTAATCGCGCCGAATCCACATGGCGCGGCGGGCAAGACGGGATTCGCCTCGCTCAGCGCTGTGGTCGCTTTCGCGAGTAGCGAGCATCCGCAGGCGGTCGCGCGGGTTATCGAATACCTGCTGCAGCCGGCGGTTTACGCCGAGTATACGGCGCGGACGCTGACGATTCCGGCGCATTTGGCTGTGATTGAAGCGGGTGTGGCATACGACACTGATGATGAGACTGTTAAGGCGGCGCTGAAGGCTTTCGCGCGCGGCGTGCCGGATTTGCAAGATCAGGCGATCCTGTTCGACGCGCATCCGCTGGCGTCGGCGTATTATGAAGCGTCGAACGCTAGTTTGCAGCCTTATTTCGCCGGGGAGTTGACGCTGGACGAGGGGCTGGCGGCGCTGCGCGCGGGTCTTGATGAGGCTGCTGATATGAGCGGCTAGTTTTGCTTAAGCTGGAGGCGCTTGCTTCGGCTGGCCCTCGCAAACGAGGTAATAGAGGACGAAGCCCATGATGGCGGGCGGGAGAGCCCAATCCACGATATCGAATATGCTAAATAATAGTTTGTAGTCCGAAAACGGCATATTTCCGGTCTGACCGACAGTTGAGACAAGCGCTTGCGTGAAGATGCCCTGCTCCTCGAGGAAGACGGAGAACAAGGCGGCGGCGGCAATCACGAGCAGCCAGAGACCGTGCAAGCGAAATCTTTTCCTCAGCGCAAACCATTGGAAGAAATCGGGCATAAACCAAAACAGCGTCCACATAGCGATATCAATCAAAACGGCAATGCCCGCGTCGGGCGCCAGGTTGGGCATGGGGTCCCAAAGGCCGGGGGAACCGGGCATCGATAAGGCGGTTGCGATTAGAGAGTTGCTGAGAATCGCAAAAACTACACCAAGAAGGGTGAGCGTGATCCAGTGCCGCAGGTTAACCCGCAAGTGGCGGCGTACCCAAAAGAACTGAAATGTTGCAAGCAGAGCAAAATACGCAAAGGCGTACGAGAAAAAGCCCAGCGGCCAAATGTGGGTGTCAATAAAAACGGGCAACTCTGAAGCAGCAACCCAAGCCAGTGCCCATCCGATGATAAATATGTATTTGTTGGGCTTTGTGCGGGGCTCTGCGTTTTTCTTTGGCATCAGATTTCCTATTTAGACTCCGCCTAAGCGTATCACATAAACCTGGCAAAATGTAGAGGCGGCTGGTGGTCAGTGTCGGCGGTCAGTGTCTACGCGACCCGCTGAGCCGCCCGTTTTCATTGATCTTCTATTCGCGGGCGTTTCAGCGAAACGCCCCTACAGATCGCTACTTTTGAAGAATCTGCATTACTTTCTTGGTTTTACTGAGAGCACAGAGGTGACTGTTTCGGGCGACCTGATAGGTCGCCCCTACAGCCGACTATTATTTTGGAGTGCATTAGCATAACCTAGTTGGTCCTACTGAGGGCACAGAGATTTCATTTTTTGATTACACGGAAACATTATGCCCTCGGTATTCACCACTCCCCCCAAGCAAGCGCCAAATGGGACAAGTTTCGCAGAGCGTGTTAAACTTCGAAAAGTCGGTTTAGCGGCGAAGTCGGTTCGTTTCGCGGGCCAGGCGGCTGCGGGAGCCGGTTAATAAGGCGGGCGCGGCAGGATTTATGCGGGACAGGCCACCCAAGATCGTTGTGATCGGCGCGGGCAGCGCGATATTTGGGCTGGGCGCGCTTTCCACAATCATACAGCATCCGGCCATGAGAGGCGCGGAACTGGGGCTCTGCGATATCAACGGCGAGGGTTTGCGGGTCATTCATCAGTTGGCTGAGAAGATGAACCGGGCCTGGGCGGCTGAGATCCGCATCAGCAGTTCGACTGAGCGCCGCGACTTGCTGCCCGATGCCGATTTCGTGCTGGTCTCGATCCAGGTGGGGCAGCGCGAGGGCGTTTGGGAGCTGGACTGGCGCATCCCGCTGCGGCATGGCGTTCGGCAGCCTTACGCGGAAAATGGCGGGCCTGGCTCCTTCGCGCACACGGCGCGCAACCTGCCGCCGATCATGGCGATCGCGCGGGATATGGAGGAACTCTGCCCGGAAGCCTGGTATCTCAATCTGGTTAATCCGCTGATTCGCTTGACGACGGCTGTGCATCGCTATAGCAAAATCAAGGTTGTGGGTTTGTGCCATCAGTTGCTTTGGGGTTATGCCATGGCGGCGACGGTGCTGGCGGATCGCTGGGGCATCCAGGTTCCGGATGGATTCCACGTCCACACCGATGCCTCCAACATAGCGGCTTTTCTGTCTGTGGCGCGGGAAGCGGTGAGGCATCTGGAGATCAAGGCGGCGGGCATCAATCATTTTTCCTGGGTTTACGAGATAAGGGACAAAGAAACGGGCGAAGATCTCTACCCGGAATTGCGCGAGCGTTGGTTGAAGGATTTCCGCGAAGACTTTGAACCGCTGAGCCGCGAGATCTTCGCGATTTATGGCTTGATGCCGACGGCGGGCGACAGTCATATGTGCGAGTATCTGCCCTGGGTCAGCGATCTGCTGCACAAACCCTGGGAAAAGTATCAGCTCAAACTGCAGAACTGGGACGGCAACCGGGCGCGCCGGGCTCATCGGCGCAAGCTGGCGCGCGATATCGTGGCGGGCCACGCTGATGTCGATGACCTGCGCGATCTCAGCCGCCATGGGATGCTGGACGAAGGCATCCCGGAAATGATCGAGGCGGCACATTATGATCGGGCGCGTCGGCATCAGCAGCTCAATCTGCCGAATCGGGGCAGTATTCCCAATCTGCCGGAGGGCGCTATCGTTGAGGCGCCGGGCCTGATTGACGGAGACGGGTTTCGCGGCGAGCGCATGCCGCCGCTGCCGGCTGGCATTGCTGAATTGTGCCGGCGGGAGCTGGCGCTGAGCGAGCTGACTGTTGAAGCGGCTTTTAGGGGAGACCGGGAGTTGGCGCTGCAGGCGATATTGCTGGATCCGATGGTGACGGATATTGACAGCGGGCGCGCTATCCTGGATGATTTGCTGGAGGAGTTTGCGGCGTATCTGCCGCAGTTCAGTTGAGAGATCTGTGCGGCATGGGAAGGGATGGCATGAAAAAAGTATTCGTAGTTTACGCCACCGACAACGTGGGCACTGTTGTGCTGGAGCCGATAGCGGCCGGCGATCACGTGATCTGCAACGGCGAGCGCCGGGATATCGAGATTGTGGCGCATGAGGACATCGCCTACGGGCACAAGATCGCGCTGATGGACATCGCCGAGGGGGATACCGTTCTCAAATACGGCTTGAGCATCGGCTCGGCCAGTTGTGATATCAGAGCGGGGGATCATGTGCATACGCACAATGTGGAGAGCAATCGCGGGCGCGGCGACCTGGCGGAACGGGGCGCGGTAGGCGCGGAATGATTTGGGGGAATCTGCCACAGAGATACAGAGGCAAAACCAAGAAAGTGATGCAAGTTTTGCTAATGGAACGATTTGTAAGGCTTGTCCGGTACTGGGTCATGCTGACGCGCTTTTTTCACCCCCATCCCCCGGCCCCTTCCCCCATCAAGAGGGAAGGGGAGCTAAGCTTTGCGGAATTCGTAATAATTTGTTGATTTTCGCAAGAATCGTCTCCTTTTTTGTTTGTTTCGGTGTTGTTCTTGTTAACTGTGAGTAAGACGTGTAGTAGCGGACAAGGCTCGCCTTTTTGCGTGACTTACTTGGACTTACTGAGGGCACAGAGGATTTCAACCGAAATGGATACACTTCCTGATTTGCAGAGAGATTCAAGTTTCTGGAGAAAATGCTAATGTCTGAATTCATGGGTTATCACCGTCCGAACGGTGATGTCGGGATACGCAATCATCTGTTGATTTTGTCGGGAACGGTCTACGCAAACGGCGTTGTGGAGCGCGTGGCGGATACGATCCAGGGCGCGGTGCCCATCGTGCATGCCAACGGCCGCTGCCAGGTAGCGCCGGACTTGCGCGTCACGCGGCGCTTTCTGGCGGGCACGGCGATGAATCCCAATGTCGGCGGGGTTGTCATCATCGATCATTTCAAGGAAGAGGGCATGACGGCGGAAGACTTGGCCGATGATATCGCGCCAACTGGCAAGCTGATCGCCACAGTCAATATCCGCGGCGATGGCGGGTTTATCAGCGCGATCGAGAAGGCGACGCGCTACGCGCAGGACTTCGCGCGGCAGATCAGCCTGTATCAACGCGAAGCGGCGCCGATGAGCAAGATTCTCTTCGGCACCGAATGCGGCACCTCGGATACCACGTCCGGTTTGGGGAGCAACCCGGCTAACGGTCTGGCCGGCGAGATCTTGATCGCGCAGGGCGGTCGCATGTTGATGGCGGAATGCACCGAGTGGATGGGCTGTGAAAACTGGCTGACGGAGAAAGCGGCCAGTCCGGCCGTTGCCGAAGCGATTGTGGCCGGCGTCCAGCATATGGAAGGCCGCGCCCTGGCCAGCGGCGAGGACATCCGCGGTTCCCAGCCCACGGGCGACAACATGGCGGGCGGCCTGACGACTATCGAAGAAAAGTCCATGGGCGCTGTTAAGAAAATCGGCGACAGTCCCATCATCGAATATCTGGAAATCGGCGAGGCGCCGACCAGGACTGATCCCGGCAATTACGTCATGTACGGGCCGGGCATGGGGGCGGAAAGCATCAGCAGCATGGCGGCGGCCGGCTGCCAGGTGCTGACCTTCTGCACCGGCGGCGGGCATACCTCCAACCATCCCGTCATGCCGACCATCAAGGTGACGGCCAATCGCCAATCATTTGAGTTGATGCGCGACACGGTCGATGTCGACGTCAGTGGCGTTTTTCAGGACGAGATCAGCTTGGGGGAAGCGGGACGGATTGTCTACGATGAAGTGGAGCGGGTCTGCAACGGCTATTTGACCAAGTCCGAGGCGCTGCGCGACAATAACAGTTTCGCGATCCATCGGGTGGGACCGAGTGTTTAGCGCCCTCACCCCAAGCTCCTTTCGAAGGTCAGCGTCGGCGGTAGATTAGGTGATTTTCGGGCGAGTGATAGGTCGCGTGGATATGGCCCGTTGCGGGTTCAGTACGGGGGATTCACCACAGAGGCACAGAAGTAATCGAAAGTAAGTCATGCAAAAGATTGCAGGGTCAATATAGGGGCAAATCGTGGCTCGCCCGGCGTTCCGGAAAGGTTATGCGGGCGACCCAATGGGTCGCCCCTACCGCCGACTTTTATTTTCGAGTGCATTAGCATGACTTACCTGGTTTTACTGAGGGCACAGAGGGGACTGTTTCGGGCGACCTAATAGGTCGCGTGGATATGGCCCGTTGCGGGTTCAGTACGGGGGATTCACCACAGAGGCACAGAGAGCACAGAGGAGTATGTTTCGGGCGACCTGATAGGTCGCCCTACAATTTTCGCCATAAAAGAACGTTGTAGGGGTCAGGGCGCGTAGGTCGCGTAGACACTGACCGCCGACACAGCCCTACGCTATTAGCTGACCCGTCGCTGTCGCTTCAAACATGTGCGCTCCTCAGCCCACAGGGAGGGGAGCCATTCCAAGGATGAGAATAGCGTGAAGTTAGAGATTCCCTATGGCACGGGCAAAGTTAGCGCTGAGCTACCCGAGGGTCGCGCGGTTGAGTTTGTGTTGCCGCGGGCGCAGCCAGCGGCGGAGGATCCGGCTGCTGCTGTTATGGCGGCGGTGTATAAGCCGCTGGGCGATGTGAAACCGCCGCGGGCCGGGCAGAGGGTCGCCATCGCCATCAATGACCGGACGCGTCCCGTACCGCATGAGCATTTGCTGCCGCCGGTGTTGGGCGGGATGCGTCATGCTGGCGTCCGCGATGAAGATGTGCTGTTTATCATCGCGACGGGGGCGCATCCGCAAATGGGACCGGAGGAGTACCGGGCGATCTTGCCGGAGGATGTGCTGGAGAGCTATCGTGTCGTCTGCCACGATGCGGCTGACGAGGCGAAACTGAGGCATCTTGGCGAGACAGCGCGCGGCAGTCCGGTATTCATTAACAGCGACTATATGGCGGCTGATTACCGCGTTGTGATCGGCAATATCGAAGCGCATCAGTTTCAGGGTTTCTCCGGCGGCGTCAAAAGCGCGGCGATTGGCTTGGCCGGCGCGGAGACGATCAATCACAACCACGCCATGATGAGCCATCCGATGGCAAAGCTGGGCATATACGAAGAGAATCCGGCGCGGCAGGATGTGGAAGAGATCGGGCGCATGATCGGCATTGATTTCGCCGTGAATGCCATCCTCAGCCCGGAAAAGCGGATCATCAAGGCGCTGGCCGGGGATCCCGAGGCGATCATGCAGCGGGGAATCCCGGAAGTACGCAGGATTGCTCAGGCGCCGGTGGCAGCGCCGTTCGATCTGATGATCGCGTCGCCGGGCGGTCATCCCAAGGACATCAACATATATCAGTCGCAAAAGGGCTTGGCGCATGCGGCGTCGGTGACTAAGACGGGCGGGTCGCTGATCTTGTGCGCAGCCTGCCCGGGCGGCAGCGGCAGCGCGGACTATGAAAGCTGGATGATGCAGCCGGGGATTCGCAGCCATCAGGATGTTTTGGATAAGTTTGCGGGCGAGGAATTTCTTGTGGGGCGGCACAAGGCGTTTCAAATTGCGCGCGATGCGGCGCGGGTGCATACGACGCTGGTGTCCGAGTTGGATGGTGATTTTGTGCGGGAATTGTTGCTGGAGCCGGGGGCGGATTTGCAAAGTGCGATTGATTGCGCGTTGGCAGAATTGCCGAGGGAGGCGCGGATTGGGGTGATGCCGGCGGCAAATGCGACGATGCCGGTGTTGGATGCTAGATAGCTGCCGCAGACGGACAACGATTTCATTGAGCACTTCCTGTTCTTCATTATATCGTGCTACCATACCCTGCATGGAACAGTTCTTGCGCTTGGCGGCGGGAGAGCCAAAGTAGCTGTGAAAGGTTTCCAGCTTGGCTGATGTCAATATACCTCAACACGAGGCCGATGCTTTGCTCGCAATGGAGAAACATCGCCTAAGCGATCGTTTGTGCGTGCTTCCGACTGGCGGTCGAAAGGAAGTCATTGATCTTATCTCCGCCGACAGACGTGAACGATTCATTCTGGACTTATATCGTGGACGTAGAAAACAGCGCAAATTTACGTTCCAAAATCGCGCGCGGCAAAACATCAGGCTTGTTCGTCTTGACCTGCATGGACGGCATACGAATCCTGACGGCGAAGTTTTTATGAGTTCCCATTTACATGTGTACCGCGAAGGATGTGGTTTGAGTTGGGCTGAACCCGTTCCAAGTGACCTATTCACAGACCTCGACGACACTTGGAAGACATTGCATGAATTCATGCGCTACTGCAACATTGTTGAGCCTCCTAGATTTCAGCGAGACTTGTTCACATGATTGATGACATCCGAAGGCTAACAGACAGTTATCACAAGTGGCTTCGCGACAACACCACGCTTCAGGAGATAGAAGACTGTGTTGAAATTACGTCGCCGTTTCTAGACAGACATAACGACCATTTGCAAATCTATGTGGAGCCATCCAATGGCGGCTTCATGCTTACCGACGATGGGTACACTATTGCTGATCTGGAGATGGGCGGCTGCAAACTCGATACTCCGAAACGACGCGACCTCTTGAATAGGACGCTCAATGGTTTTGGTGTTCGTCGCAATAACGACGAGTTGCAAGTTACAGCTACCGAAAAGAATTTCGCGCGTCAAAAGCACAGTCTGTTGCAGGCCATGTTGGCGGTCAACGATCTCTTTTACCTGGCGCAGTCTTTCACATCCAGTCTCTTTTTTGAAGATGTTGTGGCTTGGCTCAATCTCTCCGGCATCCGCTACTTTCCAAATGTAAAACTGACGGGCAAGAGCGGCTATGATCATCACTATGACTTCGTCATTCCGAGATCAGTTATCCACCCTGACCGTGTTCTGTTGAGCATTACTGACCCAAGCAAGTCTAATGTCTCAAAGGCTGTCTTCGCTTGGACTGATACAGCAGTGGCTCGTGAAGGAGAATCCCGCGCCTATGCCATCCTGAATGACAGCGAAAGAACTGTGTCGAGCACAGTTCTGGACGCCTTCCGCAACTATGACGTGCATCCTGTGCTCTGGTCCGAGCGGGAGTCCGTGCGCGAAGAGCTCGCCGCCTAATTGATGAGACAGGACGCCGAGGATCCGTTCCGCCATGCCCCGCGCATTGTCATTGTCTGCTCGTTATCCATCTTCATTATTTTCGGCATTCGCTTCTCGTTTTCGGTCTTCTTCGCCGAGTTCGTATTGGTAGAGGGCTGGAGCAACGAGGCATCGGCAGCCATCTTCAGCTTGAGCATGCTCTGCGTGGCCGTGAGCGCGCCGCTGGCTGGCCTGGCGCTCGACCGCTATGGTCCCCGCCCGGTTTTCGGTGTAGGCGTCTGTATGATGGCGGCGGGTCTGGCGCTGAGCAGTCGAGCCAATACGCTGACAGACTTGCTTCTGGCTTACGGCATCCTTGACGGCTGCGGGGTGGGCGTCACGGGTTTAGGTCCGATGGCTTCCGTGGTGGCGGGCTGGACGACGCCGGCGCAGCGTGGGCGGGCGATTGGCATTGCCTTCGCAGGTACTGGTTTGGGCTCACTGGTGTTTGTGCCGCTGACGAACCTGCTGATCACGTTATTCGACTGGCGGGGCGCTTATATAGTTCTGTCTTTGATTTGCGTTTTCGTAGTCTTGCCTTTGATGGTCTTCGGTTTGGAGAAGCCGCCGGCGACGCCTAGGCTACACGGACGCTCGCTGGCGGGAAGGGTGGCGTGGCGGCAATTGCTGCGGCTGCCGCAATTCTGGGCGTTGCTGGTTGTGGGGCTGACAGCCATGGGCCCCGTGCGCAGTTTGACTGTGCACCAGATTGCGTATATGGAGTCGGCAGGAATCGAGCGGACCGTCGCGGCCAATGTGGTTGGCTTGGCGGGCTTGCTGACGAGCCTATTCTTCATCGCATTTGGCTGGGTGTCCGATCGATTTGGTCGGATGGTCGCGTTCACGATAGGCGCGGCGGGGTTGCTCGGCGCGGTGTGCATGTTGTTCCTGCTGCCCACCATCGGCGGCGCTGGCGTCCTGCTTCCCTATGCCGTGTTTTTTGCGCTGGGCGAGGGCACACGCAGCAGTCAGACGACTGCCTTGGCCAGCGACGTCTTTTATGGGCAGGGCTTGGGCTTCATCAACGGGTTGATGGGCGGCATGTTTGGCCTGGGCGCCGCCTTGGGTCCCTGGTTGGTGGGACGCCTGCGCGATGAGAGCGGCACTTATGACGGCGGGTTGTTGATGGTCGTGATGATGGTGTTGGTTTCAATCGCGGGTTTTCGTTTCGTTGTCCGCATTATCGATCGGCCGGGATCGCAATGAATTGACACACTATCGGGAAGGCAATTTCGTCTGTGGTTCCGCGAAAGCGGGACTGAACTTGGCATTTGCGGACGGGTCAACAGCTCGTCAAGAGACGGGCGCAGATTTACGGCGCTGCGCGTGGCGAAGCTTGCCTCGTCGTCAGCGCGCGGCTGGGCAGCGACTAGAAGAAGGAGACAGAAGTTCCGCTTGCGCCGCCATGTTCGTTGACTAGCCCAGGGCAGCGTACAGCCGCTCAAATGTCGTGTGTGGCACGGTAAATACAGCGCCATGCCTTGGTCGAGGCGGGAATAATATCTGGTCGGTAATATTCTCCCAATGATAGAGATCCTGGCTGATGGATGCGCCAAAACGGTCTTCTTCAAAATGGTCGTAGAACATGAGCCACTGTCCATCAGGACCTTGGAAAACGGTGGGTCCTTCTGTCCAGCGCGGCGTGACAAGCCCTTCCCTGATCTCGAAGGGTCCGGTCACCGCATCGGCGGTAGCAACGCGCATCGCTTTCTGGATGGTTGATGGAATATGGAGGCCGCGCTCGTCTTTGTAGATCATCACGTATTTCTGGTTGTGATAGATGAGGGTGGCATCAATGACGGTGTAGTCGGGGTCGAATAATTTCTCCGAGGCCGAGAAGGTGTGGAAGTCCTGGGTTGTTGCTGTCCAGATGCGATGACTCCAGGCATTCAAGTATCGATCGGTTTCCGTTTCGTGGACGGTGGACGCCCATAGCAAACGAAATTCATCGGCCAATTGGTCGTAGAAGATTTCGGGCCCCCATATATTCCTGGTGTATTCCACCTCAACCATGAGCGGCAAGACGCGCTGCTCGCCCCAAGTTATGAGATCATCGGAATGAGCGTAGCCGATGCCGATGCTGCCCCAGCGAATTGTCCAAACCAGATGAAAGCCGCCATCGCGCGGATCGGGCAAAATGAATGGATCGCGCATTCTGCCCATACCGAACTCGGATCGAATTATTGGCTGCCCGTCATTGATTGTCGCCCAGACATAAGCATCGCAGCTGTAGGCGAGATGCAAAGCTTCATGGGCTGTGGTGAAGTAGGACATCATATAAACCTGTTCACAACGGACGCGCGGCGGAGCATTTTGCGCGGAGCCCGGGAACGCTAAGATAGCTCCCAAGAATAAAACGACGAGATAAGCCAAGATTCGGTGTCTAATGATCGAAAGCGTTTCATTTGTGTTCGTGATCGGCATGACGCTACGCCTCCAGATTACGATCTTGCGGAGAGTTGTATTTTCAGGCGGGAAGGCGGAACCGGTTTTGACGAGCGAAATTATTGCTAGTCGGCCGTTTCGCGCCAATTGTCCTCCCTTTCCAGCTCGCCGGCTATAGATACCGATAAGCAGGCAAGGTGAGAAACTCGGCGAAATCATTGGCGCGGATCATCTGGTCGAAGAGTTGCATCGCCAGTTGAAAGTGGCCGCTCTGGAAACGTTCGTCGCCGACCTCGCCGCGTATGGCGTCCATTTCTTCTTCCAGCAATTGGCCGAACAAGTCCAATGTCAGCGGACGTCCGTCGGCGAGCGTAGCGTTGTGGTGCAGCCACTGCCAGACCTGGGCGCGGCTGATTTCGGCAGTGGCGGCGTCTTCCATCAGCGAGTAGAGCGGGACGCAGCCGTTGCCGCCGAGCCAGGCTTCAAGATATTGAATGCCGACTTTGAGGTTGAGGCGCACGCCGTCTTCGGTTACATCGCCGGCGCTGGGGCTGAGCAGGTCATCGGCGGAGACCTTGACATCGTCGCGCTGGCGATCGATTTGGTTCGCGCCCGGCATGTATTGGTCGAATACGTCAGTCGCGATCTGGACTAGGCCGGGGTGCGCGACCCAGGTGCCGTCGTGACCGTCTTGGGCCTCGCGCAGTTTATCGGCGCGCACTTTATCCAGGGCGGCTTGATTGCGCGCCGGGTCGTCCCGGATGGGGATCTGCGCCGCCATGCCACCCATGGCGTGGGCGCCGCGGCGGTGGCAGACCTTGATGACGTGCAGGGTATAGTTGTGCATGAAGGGTACGGTCATGGTCACCTGCGCGCGGTCGGGCAACAAGTAATCGGCGTGATTGCGAAGTTTTTTGATATAGCTGAAGATATAGTCCCAGCGTCCGCAGTTAAGCCCGGCCGAATGCTCACGCAGTTCGTAGAGGATTTCTTCCGCTTCGAAGATCGCCAGTATCGTCTCGATCAGCACGGTGGCTTTGATCGTGCCATGTGGGATACCGAGGGCGTCTTGCGCGTGGATGAAGACATCGTTCCACAGGCGCGCTTCCAGGTGACTTTCCAGCTTGGGCAGGTAGAAATAGGGACCGCTGCCGCGCTCCAGCGCGGGCCGGACATTGTGGAAGAAATAAAGACCGAAGTCGAACAGTCCGCCGGGGATGGCCACGCCGTCCACGAGGAACTGGCTTTCGTCGAGATGCCAGCCGCGGGGACGAACGAGCAGCGTGGCGGTTTCGTCATTGAGTTGGTAGAAGCGCCCGTCGGGGTTGGTGAAGGTGATGCTGCGGTCCACGGCATCGCGCAGATTCACTTGTCCCGCGAGCATATTGTCCCAGGTTGGCGAATTGGCGTCTTCAAAGTCGGCCATGAAGACACGGGCGCCGCAGTTAAGCGCGTTGATCACCATCTTGCGGTCGGTAGGACCGGTGATTTCTACGCGGCGGTCTTGCAGATCGTCTGGCGCCGTCGCGACGCGCCAAGTTCGGTCGTCGCGGATGGCGGCCGTCTCTGGCAGGAAGTCGGGCAAGTGCCCGGCATCGATGGCGGCTTGGCGTTGTTCGCGGGCCGCCAGCAATTCGTCGCGGCGGGCGGTGAAGGCCCGGGCCAGGCCGGCGAGGAAGTCTATAGCTTCGGGGCTGAGGATGGATGCGTATTCGGGTTGGATTTCGCCGCGGATGTCGACGCCGGGGGTGTGGTTTGGTTGGGTCATCGTGATCGTTTCCTAAACATGTACGGTTTGTGCACCTGAAAAAAATATAGGCTAAAACGCGCGTCTAATACAGGCTGGGAATAGCGAAAAATCAATTGCTGTCCGACGGAGGTTGGTCAAGCAAGCAGATGCGCAAAGTACTTCAGTTCAGCAGCCGTCTTGTTCAAACCGTCCCGTGCTAGCTTTGTCAGATATGCTTCGACGTCGTATGCTGGATTCTTGAGGCGGGCGCGGTGTTCGCGCGCGGCTTCACAGAACTCATCAGGGTTCGCGAGAAGAATTGGCACCAAAAAATCGTCAGGCTTCTGCGCCACGATTCCGTGTGGCCTCAATACGTCGGCTGGAAAATGCTTTAGATCATGTGTGAGAATCACGTCGCATGAACCCTGTATCGCAGCTGCTGCTACGTGTCGGTCCTTGTCTTTGATCCCTCCCAAACTGTCGATAAGATGTTCGTATCCCGTCACAAGATCATCGCGAAAGAATCTATCCATAAGCACCAAAGTGTGCGCCTTGAATCGAGCATGGTCTATGTCAGGTCTCACTTTACGAATAGTACTAATCAATTCGTTTCGAATTTCCGGCGACCATTTCAGTTTAAAGAGTTCATTTTCGGCGACTTGTAGAAGAATATCCCGCATCCCGGCAGGATGCAGGATATTCGTATCGACAATCGCGGTAGGGAGCGGAGTGCTAGTCATATAGGCCCAGATCTTGTGCCTCAGCGGTCAATTCATCGAGGATGGCCGCTCGATCGCGGCGGTGCTTCTGCTTATACGCCATGACATCCTCCCTTCGTATTCGTCGGTGACTTCCAACTTTGCGATATGGGATTTCACCGGCTTCAAGCAGCTTAATCAGATAGGGTCGTGAGACGTTGATGATGTCCGCTGCCTGACTCGTAGTTAGTTCTGAGTTTAGTGGCATCAAGGCCATGTTTAGTCCATTGGCCTTCATTCTCAGCATGCCCAAGAGCAGTGTCACGATTGTGGCAGGAAGCACGATCATTTCCTCTTCCTGGTCATCTACGACACGAATCCTTAGATCTTCTCCTTTCTGAACATGACGCGCAAGAGCGATAGATGATTCATGTGCAATCGTGGACTCCTTGTTAGGCATAAGACCTGAGCTACTTTCCAAAAAAGTAGCAGTCATTGCCCGCTCCTGTCTAATCTGCTTCGTGATACTGGCTGTGCATAGCATGTATCGAGATACGCGTGACACTGCTATTGGTATTCATGTTTTTCCTCCATTTGTATGTGTATAGGTGAGGCAAGTCTACCACACAAACGAAGCAAACGCAATAAGTGAATTATATGCAATGAAAATTCTCATATTGCGATCGCGTCGCGGTCATCGGCGACTAGAGTTGAGATCAACGATTTGCTTTCAGATTCGTCTAAGACAACAGAAACAAACTCCGTAAGGGGATTTTACAAGCGTCGTGGTTTTGGAGAATACTGCCAGGGCGAATGTGTTGTTTGCGTTGACGAAATCAATCGAGGAGGTGCAAATACAGCTGCAATTTCAAAGCAGTCATTGGGAGTCCGCTACGGCCAAGGTTTCTCAAGTATTCCTCAACCGAGTATGGTGGATTCTTTAAACGCGCGCGGATTTGGCGTACTTCGGCACAAAACCTGTTCGTCTGAAGCCTAAGTAGACTTAGCAAAAAGTCGTCCGGATGCTGAGCAATGATACCATGCGAGACAAATTCTCTTGCGGGAAATGTCTAAGATTCTGCGTGACAATCACATCGCAGTCTCCGACAATTGCCGCGGCCAGAGCGTATCGGTCATCAGGATCAGGTAAGTTAAGACTACCTATTACTTTTCATAATCGGTCACTCTGGCGTGGAGAGTTTCCGTCTCCATCAATCTACGCAAGATTTCGAGGGATTCGCGGTCGAGTTGAGGGTTTTTTCGTAGCCGCGCAGCAATCCATTCATCTTGAATAGAGTCGGTCCATCTTGCCAAGAACAAGCTTGCTTTAGCCAGTTGCAGGAAAAGATCGCGAATCTGTGCAGAATATAGGATATTGGCGTCGAGCAGCGCGGTTGGCTGTCTCATTAATCGTAGAGACCAAGTTCTTGGGATAATGCAACAAGTTCATCAAGAGCGGCATCGCGTTTGCGGTCGGTTTCTTCTTTGTAGCGCATCAGGTCTTCCATGCGAACACTGTAGAAGATGCCTTTCTTGCAATGTGGCATTGCGCCCGATTGGAGCAGGTCGACGAAATACTTGCGTGAAACACCTAATATGTCGGCAGCTTGTTCGTCGCTCAATTCGGCGTGGTGGGGAATGGTTGTTTTGACTTCGCCGGACATTAAGTCCAACAAGATGCCATGCAATTAATGCAGCGCCTCGGGCGATAGTTCCATCACTTCTTCACTCTCAGCGTCGACTAAATGAATGGGTTGCTCGGGTTTGCGCATCTTGTGCAAGGCCAGCGCCTGTATTAGCTTTCGTAGACCCAGGGCGTCCATGTCCGCTCTCGTCAGGTACCTGATGCCAATCATGTCTTCAATCCCTTCGATCTGTTGCATTAGCGTATCATACAGAGGTGAGACTGCCAACATCCACCGCAGCCACATCACTCAACAACGTATCCTGAAGAACGTCTTCAAACACATCCACAAAAAGATCCACATCTTCGCGGCGGAAGACCAGCGGCGGTTTGAGTTTGAGCACGTTGTGATGTGGACCTTCGGTGCTGAGCAGGATGCCGCGCTCTTTCATGCGCTCGACGATGTAGGCCGCTTCCCAATCCGCAGGCTCCAGTGTATAGCTATCGCGAACGAGCTCGACGCCCAGGAAAAGTCCGGATCCGCGCACCTGGCCGATGATCGGGTTCTCGCTTTGCAGGTCATGCAGGCGTTTCATCCAGTAGTTGCCGGTATCGAAGGCGTTGCGCTGCAGGTTCTCATCGGCGATGATGTTGAGCACTTCCAAGCCGATGGCGCAAGCGACGGGGTTGCCGCCGAAGGTGTTGAAGTATTCCATGCCGTTATTGAAGGCAGCGGCGATGGCGGGCGTTGTCACAACAGCGCCAAGCGGGTGGCCATTGGCGATTGGCTTGCCCATGGTGACGATATCGGGCAGGACGCCGCTCAACTCGAAGGACCAGAAGCGCCCCCCGACGCGGCCGAAGCCGGTTTGCACCTCGTCGGCGACGCAAAGTCCCCCGGCATCACGCGCGATGCGATAGGCGCGTTTGAGATATTCAGCCGGGAGTGGCATTTGACCACCACAAGCCATGATGCCTTCGGCGAAGAAGGCGGCCAGTTGACCGCCGCGCGCCTGGATCGCCGCGACTTTTTCGCTCATGGAGCGGGAATAGAATTCACCGGCGTCGGGATCGTAGCTTCGGACCGCGCCGCGATAGCCATCGGGCATGGTCGCGACTTCGACATGGTCCGGCTTGCCGCGTCCGCCAGGTCCATTGAACTTGTAGGGACTGATGTCGATCAGCGCTGTGGTATGGCCGTGATAGGCGTGGTCAATAACGATGAAGTCGCCCCCGCCGGTATAGGCGCTGGCCAGACGCAGCGCCAGTTCATTGGCTTCGCTGCCGCTATTGACGAAGAAACAGACCGAAAGCGGATCGGGCAGGGTCGCGGCAAGCGCCTCGGCGTAGGTGAGGATGGTCTCGTGCAGATAGCGGGTATTGGTATTCAGAATCGCTGTCTGATCTTGCGCAGCCGCCACGACGCGCGGATGGTTATGCCCGACATGCGGCACGTTATTGACGCAATCCAGGTAACGCTGTCCTTCGTGATCGTAAAGGTGTCCCATGAAGGCGCGTTCGATCCGCAATGGATCTTGGTAGGAAAGGCTTAGCGCGGGATTCAACGAAGCGCTGCGGCGTTTCAAGAGGTCGCCCGATGAGGGTGTCTCGGGCGCGGCGGTTGGAAAGGGCAGTTGCAGGATCACGTTGGGATCGGGAGAAAGCGATGTGTAGAGTCCGCGCAGCCTGGGGGAGCAGACCCCGGGAAAATTGTCTTCCTCCAGCAAGTCGATGATGATTTGAAAGTGCAAATGCGGGGTCCAGTTGCCGTTGCGCGGATAGTCGCCGATATGCGCCAGAAGGTCGCCGGCTGATACCGTTTGGCCTGGTTCCCAGCGATCGAGCGCTGTGGGGCTCAGATGCCCGTAGAGGGTGAAGAAACACAGGTCGGCGGTCCGCTGATGTTTCAATATCAGGGTGGGTCCGAAGTCTTGCTCGGCCTTGTGTTCCCTCACGCTGTGGATCGTACCGTGCAAAGGGGCGTAAACCGGCGAATCGGCCGGGGCGAAGAGATCGACGCCCAGGTGGATCGCCCGACGTTCATGGTGATCGACGGCGAACATGTCTCCCAGGTAAATCGGACGCGCTTCGTTGTAGCGCCCGATGCCGATTCTGTGGCCAAGTTGTCGCCGCAAAGGCTCGGCGTAAGCCGCAGGGTCGGCGAGATCCGTAACCCGCGCCAATAGCCGGCTGCTCGTGCCAAAGTCCAGTAAGGCGCTATTTCCCGCGTTGAGAGGGACGCCGAGAATCGGCGCGAATGACTGTCCCCTCAGCCAGTCTTGAATTTCTTCGCTCCCGGGGCAGGCGGAAAAGCCACAGGCGTCGCGGAAGAGATAATGAGCGTAATGCGGATGCAGGCCGCTCAACTCTTCCAGCAGATCCCAAGCGCCGCTTTCGCTGACGCTCAGGTGGCGGTTCTCCGGCTCGTTCTTTTGTTGATGCCAGGAGATACAGACGCTGAGGCAGAGGCGGGCGGCGATCAGCGGGAAGAGTACGCGGATCTCGGTTTCGTCAAGCGGGAAGACGCGATGATAGGCGGCGATTACGGGCAGTGCTTTTTCCAAGGGGCGCGGCGCGCGCATCATGATGTAAGCCAAGGCGACGGCCAGATCAGTCACTGTTGGACTGTAAACCATGTCGCCCAAGTCGATGAAGCCGGCGACATGCGCCGAGGAGCCCTGGGCGCGGACCAAGATGTTGGTATCATTGGCGTCGTTGTAGACGAAGCTGCCCCGCAAGTCGGGGAGTATCGGCATCACCTCGTCCCGGTACAAGTTAAGGAAATTGTCGAGGATGGCTTTTCTCGCTGGCGGCAGGTCCTGTCCATATTGCGCGAGCAGTGGCAAATTGCCGATATTCCAGCGATAGTTCTCCCGTCGTTCGTCGTGATGGAAGGAGGCCATGGTCGCGGACAAGTTGCCGAGCTTGGCGCCGATATCGTCCAGAAGCGCGTTGGAATGGGGTCGGAATTCGCTGAGCGGTGTTCCGTCGATGTAAGTCAACAATCTCGCGTGGTATACGAGGTCATCGCCTGCGCGAACGTCGATGACATCCTTTCCATCGCAGCAGGGGATAATCTCGGGAAACAGGTTGACCCCTGCGAGATGTTTAAGGGTCGCGTTTTGCAAGTCGAGCACTTGTGGCGATACGCTGGCATGGGCGATCTTGAGCACATATTGCCCCCCCGAAGTGGTCGTCAGGCGAAAGTTGCGGTCAAGCTCCGATGGCAGCTCCCCTACGGAAAGGACTTTGATGCCGTAATGCGCTTCGAGGAGGTCTCGCGCATCGTCCGGCGAAAAGGGCGGTCGGATGTTCTTTTCCATGGATAGCATGGCGCAGCCTTTGTCAGGGCAGGGGTTAAACAAGGGCGATGGCGAATATTGCACATGATGTATAAGCAGGGAGTACATAGAAATAATTCGGAGAAATAAAAATTTTGAGAACCTTGGGCAGGTTTCGGGCGACCTGACAGGTCGCCCCTACATGGCTTGTTCGCGACTCCGACCAAATGCCGCCTTTTCTACCCCCATCCCCCGGCCCCTTCCCCCAAAGCATTGGAGGAAGGGGAGCTAAACTTGGCGGAATATGTAATAATTTGTTGATTTTCGCAATGATCGGCCCCCTTTTTATATTGTTTCGGTACTGTTTCCGTTATTAATGTGTATGATTTGCAGTAGCGGACAAGCTTTACAGCTTTCAAACATACATGATACCTGTAGAGGTCAACCGGCAAAGAGGGGCGTCGCGACGCCTTTGACACCGGGTTTGAACGCGAAGAAGCTGCCGGCCAGCGGATACATCGCCAAGTCGGAATCGCTCATGGCGGTTCTGGCGGAGGTGATGTACAGGGTATCGAGATCGGCGCCGGCGAATGTGCAACTGGTGATATTCAGCGCCGGCAGCGGCAGGACCTGCAGGATCTCGCCCGCCGGCGAGTAACGGGTGACGCGCGCGCCGCCAAACTGGGCCACCCAGATGCAGTCCTCGCTATCCACGGTCATGCCGTCGGGGACGCCTTCGTCGTCGCGGGTGAATTGCGTGAAGATTCGCTTGTTGCTCAGATCGCCCGCGGGTCCGATATCCAGGGCATAGATGACTCGTTTGATGCTGTCGGTGTGATAGATGATTGTGTTGTCGAGATTGAAGGTCGGTCCGTTGCAGATGATATAATCGTCATCGACCTTGCTGACGCTCAAGTCGGGATCGAGGCGATAGAGCGCGCCGGTTGCTCCGGTTTGATCGATATCCATGGTGCCCGCCCAGTAGCGCCCGCTACTGTCGACCTTGCCGTCGTTGAAGCGATTATTTGGCATGTCCGCTTCGGGCAGTTGGATGGGCGCGGCGGACAAGTTCTCGAAGTCGATGGCGACGAAGCCGTCTACAATAGTCCCGACAAAACCGCCGCCTCCCCGCGGATTGAGGCTGGTCACTGCGAAATCGAAGGTCCAGGTCTTTTTCGCGCCATCGGCGAGCGAGTAGCGATGCACCTGGTTGCTGAAGATATCGACCCAATAAACCGCGTTTTCCGCTGCGACCCATACCGGACCTTCGCCCAATTGCGCCGGGATTTCCCAAACGAGCTTTACTATTGACATGTCAAGTCCTTTCACTTTGCCGCATTAGTTTACCAGTTTGTGACGCCCCCGTCAGCCCGCCGCAAGTGCTTCAGTTCGCTCATTTCGAAGGGGTATTTGCTCAGGGCTTCGGGGTTGAACGCGATGCCCAAGCCCGGCGCGGTCGGCGGCAGTAGATAACCATCATGCCATTCGGGCTGGTTGATAATCAGATCGGGCAGGCTTTCGCCTGGGCGGCGGGGCAGTTCTTGCACGGCGAAATTGGGCAGGGACAGGCAAAGGTGAAGGAAGGCGGAGGTGGCGACGGGCCCGATCGGATTATGGACAGCCAGGTCGATGTAATGGGTTTCGCAGGCGGCGGCGATCTTTTTGGCTTCGGTCAAGCCGCCGCAGATGCAAAGATCCACGCGGGCATAGTCGATCAGTTCTTCTTCGATGACCTGTCGGAACTCCCACTTGGAATTGTACTGCTCGCCGGCGGCCAGGGGCACGGTGGTGCGCTGGCGCAGGTTGCGGTAGGATGCCGCGTTTTCCACGCGCAGCGGATCTTCGACGAAATAGGGGCGGTATTGTTCGAGTTCCTGGCAGAGCCAGATGGCATCGGCGGGATTGACGCGCGTGTGCACGTCGAGGGCGATCTCGACTTCGTCGCCGACGGCCGCGCGGATCGCTTCGCATTCTTTGATGGTTCGCAGCACAGCCGGTCGCGGTTCCAAGATGTCGCCCGGCAGGTGGGCGAATCCCCAGCGCAGCACTTTCCAGCCATCGGCGACCGATCGCTGGCAGCAGTCGACCAGTTCGTCGACGGTATCGCCGGTATTGTGGTTGTAAGTGAGCACGCGGTCACGGACGCGGCCGCCCAGGAGATCGTAAACCGGCACGCCGAGGGCCTTGCCTTTGATATCCCAGAGGGCGATATCGATGGCGGCGATGGCGGCGGTCAGAATGCGCTGGGCCGGGAAGAAGCCACCGCGAAAGAGCAATTGCCAGATGTGCTCGGTGCGGAAGGGATCTTGCCCGATGAGCAGGGGCTTGAAATGTTCGATGGCGCCCTGCACGGCCAGTTCTCGCCCGGTCATCCCGGATTCGCCGATGCCGCTGATGCCTTCATCGGTGTCGACGACGACGAAGCAGAAAGTGCGCCATTCTTTTGCCAGATAGACTTTGACATCGGTTATTTTCATGAGAAGCGCTCCCGTTTATTTTCGACTTCAAGCAATCTTAAGCGGGCGACTCATGGCCGCGCGTGGACACTGCGGTTCAGGTCGCCTCTACACTTCGTTACGATGTGATGTAAGGCTCGTCCGCTACTACAACGCAGAGTTACATTTGCTAATTTTCTACGGCAATCCAAACATCAGTAGTTATGGAACACGGGCGACTCACTGAGTCGCCCCTACATAGCCAGTCTGTATTCTGTGGCTTGGCTCGCCAAATAGCAATATTCGTTACTGTCAGCCAAGTCCCAGCGTCCAATATGTTCACCAAAAATCGAGTTGCGGACAAGCATTGCAGGGGCGACTTATCAAGTCGCCCGGCGTCCTCCTAATACCGCAGACCGAATCCGTGAGCGAACAGTGGATTATCTGAATCGTGCGGGACATCCGGCTTTTGCGCGCGTACAGCCTCCATCGACGAGGGTAGCTCAAAGGGCAGCCTGGCTGCCGGCTTGATGCGGCCAAAGACGATATCCAATACGGCGGCATCGCCGGCACCGAAGTTGGCTAGCAAAGCGGCGCAAGCCTCCGCGATTTCCGGGATCACGGCGGGGCGATCGAGGTAGATATCGACGATGGTCGGCAGCGACCGCGCAATTGTGAGGATGCGGTCCAGTTCCGGCTGCTTGAAGTCTAGATCGCCGGCGTGGAAGAAGGCTTCCAGGAAAATGTCGTTTCGTGGCTGGTAGGGCGTTTGCAAGCGCAGGATGGCGATATCGGCGTCGGCGGGAGAATCGACCACCTCGCCGTATGCTGTGGCGACGGCTTTATCGATGTTTTCGGTATAGAGCTTCGGTCGGCCGCTCAGCGGCAAGATATCGTCGTTTTTCAGGAGCACGATGGACTTGCGCTGCGCCAGTTCGCCAGCGGCGCGGAAGGCCGGATTGCCGGCGATGTTTGCGGCGGCCTCTTCGTCAACGAAGCGATGTTCGAAGGCGCCGAGGCGAAATTTATCGCGCAGCAGGCGGCGGACGCTGGCATCCAGGCGCGTTTTGCTGAGTTGCCCGCTTTTCACCAGCTCAATGACAACTTCCGGGCAATGTTCGCCGCCGAATTGATCGACGCCCGCCTCGAGGGCCTTCAGCGCCCGCTCTGCGAGGCTGAGGTGTTCGACGCCCCAGGCGCGCGCCGGGAAGACCGTTCCAGCTACATGGGTGTCGCTCAAAGGACCCCAGTCGGTGCAGACGACGCCGTCAAAGCCGTATTTTTCGCGCAGCAAGCCGGTGATGACGCCCTTGTTGAAGGCGAAGCCGACCGGCTCGTGCTCGGTGCCGATGGGCATACCGTAGTAGGGCATGATCATCGCGGCGCCGGCCTCGAAGGCGGCTTCAAAGGGCCGTAAGTGATAATCGAAATGGTCGCCGGGGTAGACTTGTTCGCGACCATATGCGAAATGGGGATCTTCGCCGTCTTTCTGTGGTCCGCCGCCGGGGAAGTGCTTGGTCATGCAAGCGACGCTCCTCGGTCCCAGATCGGGTCCCTGGAAGCCGCGGATATAAGCCGCGGTCAGCCGCGCCGCCAGTTCATTGTCTTCGCCAAAAGTGCCGTTGACCCGCGCCCAGCGCGGTTCGGTAGCCAGGTCGGCCATGGGATGCAGGGCAGCGCGCAAGCCGACGGCCAGGTATTCTTGACGCGCGATATCGGCGAATTGCTCGACCAGGGCTTCGTCGCCGGTGGCGGCAAGACCGGGCGCTTCGGGCCATTGCGAGAATGCGGGCGTCGACATATGGGCGCCCGGATTCATGCTGAAGCTGTGGCGCGGATCGCTGGAAAAGGTGATGGGAATGCCGAGCCGTCGAGTCGCTGCGAGTTCTTGCAGTTGGTTAGTCCAGGCGGCGATTTTCTCCGCGCCGGCGGAGCCGACCAGATTGAAGTGCGTGATGTGTTTGTCCAGCAGTTCGCGGATGGAGGGTCCGCCGAAAGCGCCCGTATCGAGGTTGAAATCGCCATCGGGGCTGATCATGACCATGGTATGGAAGAGCATGCCGGCTTTTTCGGCGAGGGTCATGCGCCCCAGCAGGTCCTCGATCCGTTCGTCGATCGAGCGCTCGGGGTCCAAATAAGGTTCTGGAGATACCATGCGGATGCTTCCTTGTTTGCTACTTCAAGCCGTAAAGGTCGCTGTACTTGGATTCGAGGTAAGTCAGCAGTGGCGATACGTGCAGATCGGCGCCCGAGATGCTTTGCAGCAACTCGTTGACCGTGTAAGCGCGGCCATGCCGATAGATCGCCTCGGTCAGCCAGCCTAGCAGGCTGCCGTAGTCTCCGCTCGCCAGCTTTTGATCGAGATCGGGCACATGGGCGCGCGCAGCTTCAAGGACCTGCGCCGCCATGACATTGCCGATGGTGTAGCAGGGGAAGTTGGCGAAGGTGCCGGCCGACCAATGCACGTCTTGCAGGACGCCGCGCCGGTCGTCGGGCGGGGCCAAGCCCAGGTACTCGCGCATCTTGGCGTTCCAGACTTCGGGCAATTCGTCAACGGTGATTGACCTGTCGAGCAGAGCCATCTCGATCTCGGTGCGCAGCATGATATGCAAATTGTAAGTCACTTCGTCGGCTTCGACGCGGGTGAGACTAGGGCGCACGCGATTAACAGCGCGATAGACCAGTTCGGCATCGGCGGATGCCATCTGCTCGGGGAAGTGGTCGCGCAAGCGTCCGAAGTGCAGATTCCAGAAAGCGCGGCTGCGCCCGATCTGGTTTTCCCAGAGGCGCGAGGAGAATTCGTGCGCGCCGTAGCTGGCGCCGCCGACAGCATATTGCCCCAGGAAATCAGTGGTGAGGGCGCTACGCGTCAAGCTTGGCGAGACGTTCTGCTCGTAGAGACCGTGACCGGCTTCGTGCAAAGTAGCGAAAAGCGACATGGGCAGGTAATTGATGTCGTAGCGGGTGGTGATGCGCACGTCGTCCCGGGTGAATGACACTTCAAAGGGATGCGGGGCGATATCGAGCCTTCCGCGCCCGAAGTCGAAACCGATCAGCTCCGCGAATTCATGGCAGAGTTTCCTTTGTGTCTCGATGTCATATTCCTGCCCCCAAAGGTCGACCGGCAAGGGCGCGTCGTTCGCGACGATCTTTTCCAGGAGTGGCAGGATGCCCGCTTTGAGTTCGCCGAAGAGCGCTTCCAAACTAGCGGCCGTCATGCCGGGTTCGAATTGAAAGACCAAGGCGTCGAAGGGGTGCTCGTCGTAGCCGATGGCCTCGGCCAACTGGATATTGAATGCCAGCATTCGCCCCAGGTAGGGTTTGAAGGCAGCGAAGTCATTTTGATCTTTGGCTTGTGCCCAGACCGTTTCCGATTCGGGACTGAGCGCGGCGATGCGCCCGATCAATTCGGCGGGGACGCGCTTTTGGATCTCGTAATATTGGCGCGTCTGTCGCAGGGCGCGCGCCTGATAAATATCAAGTTCAACCGTTGCGCTTTCGTCTTCTGCCGCATCCAACAGCCGCGCGGTCTTTTCACTGACGAAAATGTCTTTGGCGAGTTTGCTCAAGGTCTCCAATTGGGCGCCGCGCGAGCGCGATCCGCCGCGCGGCATCTTCGCGCGCATATCCCATTTGAGCGTATTCAGGATGTTGAGCAGGTCGTTGTATTCGGCGATATGCGCCGCCAGCGCTTCATAAGCTTTCATGGCATCTCCTTATTTCTTTAGGGCCTCTTCGGTTTCAAGGATATGATCTCGTTGCCGGGCTGCGTACTGGCAATTTAAGCACCGAGGGCAGAGATGTCAGTCCAAGTAAGTCGTGCAAAAATCGCAGGGCGATTGTAGGGGCAAGCCGAGGCTCAACCACCGTTCCGGCTAGGTTTTGCGGGCGAGCCTTGGCTCGCCCCTACGGCTAAGTTTTACTTTGGAGCTGCACGACTTTGTTGTTTCTACTGAGATTATCCTGAAAAGATGAGGCCATTGGCATCTGCCGATACCCTTGGGTTAAGCTGCAAATCTCAGCGGTTGGAACGTGGGCGACATTGGGCTTCGACCGAAGCAGCTTGACTGACTATATGGAGCGGGCAGCACCGCCGTCGACGCGCAAGGTGGCGCCGGTGATGTAACTGGCCGCCGACGACAACAGAAAAGCGCCCGCCGCGCCAAAATCGTCGATCGTGCCGTAGCGTCCGAGCGGGATCCCCGCTATGGCGCGGGCCTGGACCTCCTCCAAGTTCATGCCCGTCTTCTGTGAGGTGATGGCGTCGAGTTGCGCGACACGGTCGGTATCGATCCGCCCCGGGACGAGATTGTTGAGACGAATGCCGTCGGGGGCCAACTCGTCCGCCAGCGTCTTGATCATGCCGGCCACGCCAGCGCGCATGATGGTTGACAGACCCAGGCGCGTAATCGGCTCCCGGACCGAACCGGAAGTGACGGTCAAGATTGATCCGCCGTCCGTCATGTGCGGGATGGTCAAGCGGATCATGCGAAAACTGCTGAGGAGCGTCAGTTCGAAAGCGGCTTGAAAGTCATCGTCAGAGACTTCCTTCAGCGTCTTGGCGGGCGGTCCGCCGGCGTTGACCAGCAGGCAGTCGATCGCGCCCCAGGCCGCGACTGTTTTGTCCACCCAGGCTTGGATGTCTTCCACTTTACGCACATCACAGGCGCTGGCGAGGGTCTCGACGCCGTAGTCGTCGGCGAGGGCGCGCGCGGCGGCCGCGACATCGCTTTCGGTGCGGCTGCAGAGCGATACTTTTGCGCCGTTGGCGGCGAGGGCTTTGGCGACGCCGTAGCCCAGCCCTTTGCTTGATGCGGCTACCAGGGCGACTTTGTTTTGCAATCCCAGATCCATTTGTCTCACGTCCTTATCTATGGAAATCTATCCGCCATTATATCTTTTCATTGCGAATTGTTCAGTGGTCAGGCTTGTTTAGGCGAAGTGAAAATCGTCGATATTGTCCTATGCGAGTTTGATATGGGGGGATTCACCACAGCCGCTCGGTGCGTAAGCGGCGAATTTGGGCTACCGCGCTCACACAAAATAATAAACCTTCTCGTCGCATGAGCGACGCGGTTTATTAAAAGAGAGGTACAGAGCGCACAGAAGTGATCGAAAGTAAGTCATGCAGCATATGGTGTGAGTCTATGGCAATTGTGGGCGAGCCAAGGCTCGCCCCTAGGTTTGTGGCGCGTTTAGAGCGGCAGCTTCTGCGTCGGATCGTCGATGCCGACGCGTCCCAGCAGCCAGGTGATTTCCGCTTCCGTGCCGGCGTCGATGGGATTGAAGGGCGGTCGTGGCGTGGCATTGGCGATGGCGCCGCGTCGACGCAGGAAGGCTTTGCGTATCGTCAGGTTGATCAGGGGCTGGTTCTCGTAGCGAATCAGCGGCAGGTATTTGTCGAAGATGGCCTCGGCATCGTTCCGGCGCCCTGCTTTGAAGGCACCGTAGACCGCGACCAGGATCTCGGTGAAGGCGAAACCGGTCATGGTGCCGGAGGCGCCGCGATTGAGTTCCTCGAGCAAGAACATGCCGCCCAGCCCGCCGAAGATCTCGAACTTGTCCGTGACTTGTCGGATGGCGTCGATTTTCTGCATGAGCGGCGGATCTTCCAGCTTGAGGTAGCGCGCGTTTGGAATGGATTCGGCGATTTGGCCCAGGACGTCGGCCGACATGATAACGTCGTTGACCGGCGGGAAGTCTTGCACCACGATGGCGCCGTCGATGCCCTCGGCGATGCGGCTGTAGAGCGCCAGGATGGCCGGGTCGGATTTATCGTCCATTGGCGGCGGCGCGATCATCACGCCGTCGGCGCCCGCGGCAAAAGCGGCCGCGCTCAGCTCGATGCAGGTTTCAAGTTGGCTGTGGCTGGTTCCCACTACGATTGGGATAGCGCCGGAGACGGTTTCGACCACGGTGTCCATGACTGCTCTGCGCTCATCGACGCTGAGCTTTGCCGCCTCGCCCATCACGCCGAGGATGGTCAAGCCCTGCGCGCCAATCTCCATTTGAAAGCGCACGAGGTTCCTGAGGCTGTCATAGTCGACCGAGTAATCGGCCCCGAAAGGGGTGGCCAGAATATTGAAAATACCGGTAATTCTGCTTGACATTTAAGCGACTCCAATCATTTGTTTGCCGGCGATAAAGACCATTTCGATCTGCTCGAGCGCGTTCAGGTCGGCTAGCGGATCCCCCGCCATGACAATGATATCGGCCTCCTTGCCCGTTTCCAGGCTGCCGAGTTTCTCCTCCAGTTGGCTGAGGCCGGCGGCGACGATGGTGGCGCCCCGCAGGGCGTCGTAATTGTCGCGCTTGATGCCGAGTTCGACCATGAAGGCCAGTTCCGGCGCGACGACATCGTGCCCGACGACCGGGCTGCCGGCGTCGGTGCCGAAGGCGATGGTCACGCCGGCGCTCGCCGCCCTGATCAGCCCGTCGTAGCGCTCTCGGCCGGCGACGGCGGCCTGGCGCTCGGCGATCTTCCATTCCGGGATGTCGTATTGTCTGGCCAGGTCGGCTTGCGATTGCATCAGCAGGGGCGCGAAGGTGGTGACAATTGGGATGTCTTTGTCGAGCAGCAGTTGAATGGTCTCGTCGCTCATGGAACCGCCATGCTCGATCACATCGACGCCGAATTCCCCCATACGCCGGATGCAGGCGTCAAAGGTGGCGTGGGCTGTGATGGGCAATCCATTGCGATGGGCCTCGTCAATGACGGCACTCAATTCATCGTCGGTGAACTCCAGCAAGTCGTGGCTGCCCATGATCTTGATCAAGTCGGCGCCGCGCTTGACTTGGTCGCGGACGGCGCGCCGCATCTCATCGGCGCCGCTGGCTTCCCGGCAGCACCAAAAGGTATGGCCGCCGGTCTGGACGATGGCTTCGCCGGCGATCAGCAGGCGCGGGCCCGGGAAGATGCCCTGTTCCACGGCTTGTTTGGCGAAGAAATTGCTCTGGTTCATGCCCAGGTCGCGTACCAGGGTGATGCCGGCTTTCAAGCTCTTGATCATATTGCCGGCGCACTTGTAGGCGCTGATCTCGGGCTGGTCGTCCAGTGATTGCCGGGCCAGATCGTGTACGCCGTCCCAGGCCAGATGAGCGTGTGAATTCATCATGCCGGGCATGATCGTTTTGCCGCTGCAATCGAGGACCTGGGCGTCCGTTTCGCCCAGGTCGCTCATGCTGCCGACCGCTTTGATCGTCCCGTCGTCGATCTCGACGAAGCCGTCGTCGATGATCTCGCTGCCGCGGCAGGTCAAGACGCGCCCGCCGGCCAGGACGCGATGGGGCGCGGGCATATCGAACATCGGTTTGATGATCTTTTCGAAACGCCATGCGGGTGCTTCTGGCATCAGATGCCTCCTTCTGGCAGGCTGTTGGGAATGGTAAATCTCAAGGACTTGGCTCGCTTGTCGCGCGCGGTGCAGATTGTTAACCACTGAGGGCAAAAAAAGTAGTTCCAAGAAAGTATTGAGAATACGGAAGCGCTTCTTTTTAACCCCATCCCCGGCCCTTCCCCATTGCAATGGGGAAGGGTGACTCGTCTTTGAGATAGGGAATTTCGCATGACTAACTTTGGACTATTGAGTTTTTTTATAAGACTGCGCCGAACATTATATCATTGGCAGTTTGCGTTCCCGACTGGTTGGGCATTCTTGACGTGGGTCTTTAGTGTTAGGCAACGCGTTAGAATTCCAGGCTGACGCGGGCCGGGTCGGGTCGCAGGAATTGCCCGTCGCCGGCGGCGCCGACAATTTGTCCGTCTTTGAAGACTGTCTTGCCGTTGACGATGGTGCGGTTGACTTTACCCTTGAAAGTCATGCCATCGTAGAGCTTGTCGCAATCGCGCGCTTTGCTGAAAAGCATATCGCCCTTGATGGTCGTTTCGTCATCCGGGTCGTAGATCACGAGATCGGCAGCGGCGCCGATGCCGATATGCCCGCGTTCAGGATAGACGCCGAAGCGCTTGGCGCCGTTGGTCGCGACCAGGTCAACCGCCTTGTTGACGCTGATGCGGCCGCAGAGCGCTTCGTGCATGACGCCGAGCAGCAATTCCTCGACGCCGGGCGCGCCGGGCGGCGTCCCCCAGATATCGGTGCGGGCGCGTTCTTTTTCTTCGGCGGTGAAGGGCGAGTGATCGGTGGTGATGGCCATGATTGTGCCATCGATAAGGGCGTCCCAAAGCGCGGCTTGATCGGCTTCTTTCCGCAGGGGCGGGTTGACTTTGGCGTAGGGACCGACGCGCGCCAGATCTTCTTCCGTGAAGAACAAGTAATGCGGGCAGGTCTCGACGCTGGCCGTGGATCCCGTAGCTTTGAAGCGGCGGAAGACCGCCAGAGGCTCGGCGCCGCTGAGATGCGCGATGTGCAAGT
This sequence comes from Chloroflexota bacterium, assembly GCA_011525385.1. Lineage (GTDB taxonomy): Bacteria > Chloroflexota > Anaerolineae > Aggregatilineales > Phototrophicaceae > UBA6055. The sequence continues at coordinate 29,953 of WTGF01000082.1, forward strand.
TGGCGCCGATGCTTTCGTTGAGCGTGAGCAGGGTGGCGATGGCCAGAGCTTCGACGTGCGGGGGGCGCGATTCGCCGTGCGCCGGCACATCATTGCGCCCGGCGGCGACGAGCTGACGGGTATGCCATTCCAGCAGTTGATTGTTTTCGGCATGAACGGCGCAGACCAAGCCCGTCTCGGCGACTAATCCGAGCGCCTGATAAAGTTCGGGCACTTCCGGCAGGCATAGCCCTTCAAATTCGTCATCGCGGCCTTTGGGCGCGGCAGTCATGAAGATCTTGAAGGCGATAGCGCCTTGATCGACCATAGCAGCGATTTCGTCGCGATCCAGCAGGCCGGGCGCGCCATAGAGTCCAAAATTGACGTAAGCGTCGCGCTGCGCCAAAGCCTTGCGCATGGCGAAGATTTCCCCGGTGGCGCAGCAAGGTTTGGAGATTGGCATCTCGAAGACGGTGGTGACGCCGCCGGCTGCGGCAGCCCGCGTTTCGGTGGCGAAGTCCCCGCGCTGCGGATAAGCCGGCGCGCGACAATGAAAGTGGATATCGATGGCGCCCGGCAGCAGCAGTTTGCCGGAAGCGTCGATGGTCTCGTCCGCGTCGATGCCGGCGGAATCCGACATCAGGGCAACGATCAGGCCGTCGCTGATGCCCAGGTCGAGGCGGGCGATGCCGCTTTCGAGAACGACGTCGGCGTTTTTGATTAGGGTATCTAGGTTCACAATCCCTTCCTTAGGCAATGGCGCGGCGCTCAGTCCCGGCGGTAGAGCGTCCGCCGCAGAAAATCCAGCAGGATGTCCGTGGTGGCTTGGTATTCCGTCAGTTCAACATGCTCGTCGTAGGCATGAGCCGCTTCGTAGCTGCCGGGACCGAAGATGATCATATCTCCGCGCGCCAGGTCCATGAGATGTTTGGCGTCGCTGCCGGGCAGGTAGCCGATGGGACCCGGGTCGGTCTTGAGCTCGTCACGCACGCAGGACAAGAAGGTTTGTCCCAATTCCGTATCCAGCCCCGAGTCGAACCAGGGGGAATATACGAAGCTGTCGATGTCGGCTGTCGCGGGCGCTATGTCGACGGCTTCGACGACAGCCTTCAATTCGGCGATGACTGCTTCTGGATCTTCGCGCGGGATCATGCGGCGATCGAGCTGGATATGGCAGGCATCGGGCACGGCGTTGGCGGTGCTGCCCCCTTCAATCACGCCGATGTTGCAAGTGGGAAAGCCGACCACCACGTGAATTCGATGCGCCAGATCGTTGTGATAATTCTCCAGCGCCGCGATTAATTTCGACATGGCGACGATGGCGTTGACGCCGCGATCGGGATTGGTGGCGTGTACGGCTTTGCCGTGCGTATGCACGGAAGCGCGCATGACGCCTTTGTGCGCGGTGGCGACTTTGTTGCCGGTTTGTTCGCCGACCACGATGAAGTCGCAGTTGGGCAGGTGTCCGTTATCCGCCAGCCACTTGGTGCCCAGTTGACCGCCGACTTCCTCTTCGGCGGCGGCGACCAGGATCAGCGTTCCATGCAGCGCGTCTTGTCCGGCGGCGTCGGCCATTGCCAGCATCATGGATGCCAGGGGCGCTTTGTCGTCGATGCTGCCCTTGCCATAGAGCGCGCCATCCTTGACGACACCGGCGTAGGGATCGACATGCCATTTGTCGGCTTCGTTCTTGGCGATGGGTACGGTATCGATATGCGCGTGCAGCATGATCACCGGCGACCCTTCGCCCAGCGTGGCAATGGCATTGCGCGCCTCGGGTTTGGCCTCGGGCGCCGGGGTACGCAGATCACAGCCGATGGCGCGCATTTCATCCGCGACAAAATCGGCGATCGCGCGGGTATCGCCCGGCGGGTTAGGGGAGGGGATTTGCACCAGCCGCTGCAGCAGTTCAATGCTATCCATATTTATCCCCGGTAACGCGCGTCTTGAGATCGCGAAGGCACAGTCTAAATGCCTTTGACGGACTTGTATTCTTCCAGTTCTTCCGGCGTGTAGACTTGCATCAGTTCCAATTCGACGCCGCCGGCTTCTTGCTCGAGGAAGGCGACCCAGCCTTCGGGATGCACGTGGCTGCCTTTGACCTTGCAAGCGGCGCATTCTTTCAAGGTAGCGCCTTTGGCTTGGGCGTCGTCCAGTGCCTCGTCGATATTCGGCACAGCGTAACAGATATGGTGCAAGCCTTCGTAGCCGCGCTCCTTGATCCAGGCGTCGTAGCGACCGCCTTCGTCCATGGATTGGCATAACTGATACTCGACATCGCCGACGTTGAAGATGGCGACGACGTTGCGCGACTTGTCGTATTCGTGAACCTCGGCATCGTGACCGACGCCGATGAAGTCTTGATAGTGCCCCAAAGCGCCCCTGGCATCGGCGACCGCGAAGGCCATGTGTTTGATGTATCGTCCTTCCATGCTTTATTCTCCCGAAATACTCGTCATTTGTCTTCGAATCGTTCCCAATGCGTCAGATCGCGCCAGGTGATTTTCTTCCAGGCGCGCATGCCCCTGCGCGCGCCTTCCGCCTTGTGCCCGATACAGATGAACATCTCCGGCGAATAGCTGGCTGGCAAGTTCAGGATCACCTTGATCGCTTCTTTGCTGAAGGACGTGACCGGACCCGAGGCCAAGCCAATGGCGTGCGCCGCAAGCATCATGGTCTGCGCGGCGGTGCCGACATCAACCAGCGAGGTACGATCGCTAAGCGTCATCCGGTGCTGCTCGATAATCGCCCAGTTGATGCAGATCAAGATCAAGACCGGGGCCTTTTGGAACATGCCCGGCGCTACCAAGCGGATCAATCGCCGCATTTGCGGATCTTCCACGACGACATAGCGAATTGGGCGCAGATTGCCGCCAGTGGGGGCCCAGCGCGCCGCTTCCAGTATGGATTCAACGTCCTCGCGCGCGACCGCTTCGTCCGTCATCTCGCGCACGACTCGACGGGTTCTGATATTGTTTAGGACCTGCTCGCTCATGCTGAGGCGCCCTCCGAACTGCTATGGCGCAACAAGCAAGCCGCCACTTCCCGGCAGAGGTGATCCAGGCCGTCGGTATAGGTCTCGACATCAGACATTGCCATATGCATCTCGGGAATACGTTCGATGTTGTCTTGCAAGAAGGCCTTGGACTTGTCTGAAGCACGCTCGAGCATCAGCGTGCTGAGCCGTTCAGTCGCCGTCAGCAAGCGCAAGGGAGCGTAATGCGCCGGCTCGTCCAACTGTATCCGCGCTGAACTGATCAACAGCGCCAGCAGCTCCACCGCTTCGGTCTCGGTCAATACCCAGTTTTCACTCATAAATGTGACTCCAGAAGCTAGTCTGTCCGTAAGTCGGGCGACTTGATAGAGTTTATTGAGGAATTGCCCCAATCTCCCGTCTCACGAGGGGAAGTTTTTTGACCCATATTGAACTCTTTTACCCTCTCCCTGTCGGATGCGGAGCGGACAGCTATTCATCAAGCTCGATATCGCCAATAGATTTGTATTTTTATGGCAATTTTCGGGCGACCTGATAGGTCGCCCCTACAGCTTTCGCCATACATGAACCGTGTTGGTGTCAGCGAATGGCGGCCCCGTTGCGGCTGTATGCTCTCTGCGCTAGCGTCGCTTGACAGGTCGCAGGGCGTAAATTAAAATCACCAAAATCTCTGCGATTGTCTACAATCTACAGACGACCGGATTATAGGAAGCGCTCGGTTCGCTGTCAAGTCCGCCGGAATCTCGTGGATGGCCGTCATTCTTGGGCAGCCTACCGCAACCGCGATAACAGCGGACACTTGAACTGACACATGAAACCGAATTTACCGCAAATCAAGAATTTGTCCATCCGAGAGCAGACGCTCGACACCCTACGGGAAGCCATCCTCACAGGTGAACTCAAGCCCGGTCATTCGCTGATCGAGATGGACTTGTCGCGGCAATTGGGCGTCAGCCGAGCCCCTATACGAGAAGCATTGCGCATCCTCAACACGGAGGGATTGATCGAAACGATTCCTTATCACGGCACCACGGTGCGACGCTTGACGCGGACGGACATTGAAGAGATTTATAGTATGCGCAGTCTGCTGGAGACCTTCGCGGTTGAAGAAGTTATACGAGCGCGGAATCCCGACCATTTGCGGCGATTGCGCGACACTGTCGAAGACATGATATTAGCTGGTAGAGACAACAATATTAATACAGTCAATATACTTGATCGCGATTTTCATGACGCCTTGATCGAGATGAGCGGGCATAGTCTCTTGCTTTCCATGTGGCAAACAGTAGCGATGAAAGTGCGCCAGGTGATGGCTCTGGTCAATCGGCGGAATACCGATCTCACGCAAATCGCCCGCAATCATCTGCCGCTGCTGGGCGCGATGGAAGGTGGCGACATTTCGGGGGCTGTCGAATTGTTGCAGGCCCACATCGCGTCAGCCGGCGACCTGGTCGCCGAAGATTGGCAAAGCGACAGCGCGGCGGTCGGCGACGGATCATGAAGCGCGTCATCGTTACCGGCGCCAACGGATTCGTCGGCTCCAACATCGTTTCAGCGCTGGCGCAAGATGGCTGGCTGGTTAGCGCCCTGGATCGGGAATTTGATAATCCCGCTGTCGCGACCTGGAATCAGAATCACGTGGAGCGCGTCCGAGCGAGTTGCGCCGCTATGCCGTCGATCCCTGCCGACGCGCTGGTCCACGCGGCTTTCGTCACCGCTACGCCGGAAGAACGGGGAGAATCGCCGGAAGACAATCTGCGCGCCAATGTCGTACCGCTCTTGCAAGTGATGGAATATGTTGAAGCGGAAGGAATCCGTCGTTCCGTCTACATCAGTTCCAATGCTGTCTTTCGCCAAACACCGGCGACGCTGGTTGATGAAATGCGGCCGCCGGACCCGCTGGGCGTCTACGGAGTCGCCAAAACGATGATGGAGCACACCGTCGACGCCATGCGTCATTTGCACGGCCGCGACATGGTCTGCGCGCGGCTTGGCGGCGTCTATGGCAGCTTCGAATATGCTCGCGCCACACGGCCCAAACTGAGCATGGTGGGTCAGATGATGCAGGACGCGCTGAGCAAGGGAGAGATCGTCGTATCCAGCCCGGCTGAAGTACGGCAATGGACTCTTGCGATGGACATTGGCCGGGCGATCGCCGCGCTGCTGGGCGCCGACGCGCTCAACCATAGCTTGTATAATCTCGCCAACGGCGAGCGCAAGTCGGATCTGGAGATCGCCCGGATGATACAAAGTCTTGTTGAAGGTCTTAGGTTGCGTCTCCCGTCGGCAAATGAATCGGCTGCCCGGTCGCCGGCCAAGCTGGGTTGGCTGGACAACAGTCGTCTGCGGCGAGATACCGGTTTTGATGATTGGACGGCCATGAGCCAGGAGGTGTTGGCGAGAGCCTTGACCAGTCTTGCGGGGCAGGTCGGAGATGCTTAAGGTCTTGCTGGCCGGTCTGGGCGTACGCGGTCGTCATTGGGCGGAGGTGATCAAGCGGGACGCGCGCGCTGATTTGCTCGCTTACGCCGATCCGGACGCGCGGGCTTGCCAGCGAGCATGCGCTGAATTCGGGGATCGTCCGGCTTTTGCACACGTAGAAGATGCGCTGAATTCCCTGGACGATGTTGGTGCCTTGGTGTTGGCGAACCCGCCGATGGAGCGCGAGAGCATCGTCCGCGCCGCTGCGGGCCGCGGCCTGCATATGCTGATCGAAAAACCGCTGGCGCTGGATCTCGACGAAGCGCGTCGCTGCGTGGAAATAGCCGAAAGGGCCGGCACGTCGCTAATGATCGGGCTCAATTTCCGTTATCTCGAGGTCACAACGGCGCTCAAGGGCTTGTTGGCGGAGGAGCGGGTCGGCAAACCGGCCTTCGCCCGCTTCACCTATGAGCGCTGGCGCGATGGCGGGCGAGGTGATCTCAATGATTATCCCTTGACCATGCGGCAGCCCATGCTTTGGGAGCAAAGCATTCATCATTTTGATCTGATGCGATATGTCTACGGGCAAGAACCGGTTCGGGTCAGTTGCCGCGCCTGGAATCCTGACTGGAGCATGTACGCGCATGAGAGCAATGTGGCGGCCTTGATCGAGTTCGATGGCGGCCTGGTCGTCAATTATCACGGCACCTGGCAAGGCAACTGGGCTGTGCCGGGCTTCGAATGGCGAACCGATTGCAGCGAGGGGATCATCACGCATCGGGAACAGTTCGGCGCGCTGTATTACGCGCGTCGCGATGATGAGAAATTGACGCCGGTGAGCCTGCCAGCGCATGAACGCTGGATCACGGAAACGCGCGCTTTGTTCGAGCGCTTTGTGGACCATGTGCTGGATGGGACGGCTTTGGAGTGCAGCGGCCGCGATCATCTGATGTCGCTGGCAATGCTGGAAGCTTGTGTACGATCAAGCGAGCAGAAGTCGGCGGTTGATGTCGGGGGCATATCAAGCTGAGTCGATTGAGTAGTGGACAGGAATCATGAGCGAAACTTTTGTGGGCATTCAGATTGGCGCTATCAGCTTCATAGACGAAGGCGTCGAGCAGGTTCTTGATATTCTGCAGGAAAAAGCGGGCGTCAACACGCTATTTATCTCGGCTTTGAGCTGGAGCATCGGCAACGCCGGGCGGGCCGCCTTCGGCTTCCCCGATCACGGCGTTCAGCAGCCGGACAATTTGCAGGGCGGCGCGATGTTCGAGCCCGACCCGCGCTACTATCAAAAAACGTTTGTGAAGCGCTTCGCCGCGCCGGATCCGCTTTACAAGGGCTTTGATACTCTGGCAGATGTCATCCCGGCAGCGCGCAAGCGCGGCATGAGCGTGTACACCTATTATTGCGAGACATCGAGTTCGGGGATCCGGTCCATCTGGCAGCCGGGCTTCGAGCATTTTCTCGATCGCGATCATCTGGGACGGGTGGCGACCCGTCCCTCGCTGCTGAATCCGGATTACAAGACTTGGTGGCATTCGGTCTTTTCCGATTGGTTGAACAATCACGATTTGCGCGGCGTGATGTGGGGCATCGAACGGCAAAGCCCATTGATGGATATCTTTCGCGGCGATAGCTCCACCGGCTTTGATTCATATTATGTGGCGGAGGCGCGCTCGCGCGGCATTGATGTGGAGCGCGCTTTGAGCGGGTATCGCAAAATCGACGATTTTCTGCAGGGCGTGCGCGCGGGCGATCGCCCCGAAGAAGGGGTCTTTGTCTTGCTTTTGCGCAAGCTGCTGCATTATCCCGAGGTGCTGATGTGGGAGAAGATGTGGCTGGATTCTCATCATGCCTTTTATCGCGAGTTGCAGGGCTTGGTAAAGTTCTATGATCCGGGGTACGAGTTTGGCATCGGCATCTGGCAGGTGATCAATACCTACAATCCTTACCTGCGCGCGCAATACGACCAGCGCGAATACGCGCCCTACGCCGACTGGTTCAAGCCGGTGCTCTATCACAGTCCGGCGGGCGCGCGCTTTGCGGATTTTGCGGCGTCCTGGCAAGCAGGCGTGCTGGCGGATGCGACGCCCGATGGCGCCTACCAGGCGCTGGCGACGGTCTTGGGCCTGGACGATTTCATTTCCTCGCGCGAGGCGGGGCCGCTGGCGGGCTTCAACGCGGATTACGTCAGGCAATGGACCGCGCGCTTGATCGCCGACACCGGGCGGCCGGTATATCCAGGCATCGGCGTGGGCGTGGGGCATGGCGGCGCTAGCAAAGAGATCAGTCCAGAGGAGGTCCGCGAGGGCGTTCAGGCCGGCTTCGACGGCGGCGCCAGCGGCGTCATGATCTCGCGCAATTATTCGGAAGCGGAACTGCGCAACTTGAAAGCGGTCGGCGACGTTCTGCGCGAACGCGGCTTGATTTAGGAGGACATAATGACCATAAGAGTGGCTACGATCGGCGCGAGCTTCGCGCGCCAGGCTTATCTGCCAGCCTTGAAAACCATCGGTGATGTTGAACTGGTGGCCATCGCCAGCGCGCGAATGGAGAGCGCGCAAGCGGCGGCGGAGAGCTTTGGGATCCCGCATGTCTACGACGATTGGCAGCGTATGATGGGCGAGCATCAGTTTGACTTGGTCTGCATCGCGACGCCGACGCTCTATCATGCGCCGATGACGCTGGCTGCCTTGCGGGCTGGCGCGCATGTGCTTTGCGAAAAACCGATGGCGATGAATCAAGATGAATCGGCGAATATGCTGGAAACTGCCGAGTCGCTCAATAAGCTGCATATTATTGGGCATGAGTTGCGCTTCAATCCCAATCGCAGGAAGATCAAATCGCTGATTGAGAGCGGCTTCATCGGCCAGGCGCGGCATGCCAATATTGTCAATATCTCCGGCGCCTGGGGCGATCCCGCCGCGCGACCGGCGGGCGACTGGTGGTCGCGCGAGGACATGGGTGGCGGTCGGCTGGGGGCGAGCGGCTCGCACATGATAGACCTTTTGCGCTTTTGGCTCGGTGATATCGCTACGGTCAGCGGGCAAGTCTCAACCATGGTGAGCGAGCGCATTGACAAAAAGAGCGGTGAGGGTTGGCGGGCGACAGCCGACGATCAAAGCAGCTTCCTCATGGAGATGGAAAGCGGCGCTCTGTGTTCGGTATTCTTGAGCGGGGCCGCGCGACACGGCATGGGCAATCAGACGCAGATCTTCGGCAGTGAAGGTACGATCACGCTGGCGGACAACGATGAGCGGCTGCTGGTTGCCAAAGCTGGCGAGGACTTCGTCGATATGAGCGAGCGCGACCCCAACGCCGGTCTGGACGGCATCGGCGCAGGCATCTGGAACGTTTCCTTCGTCGCCTTGATGGTCGAGTTGACCGCTGCGATACGGGAAAAGCGCTCCCTGGGCTGGGGCGCGACCTTCGCCGACGGGCATCAATGTCAGATCGCGATGGACGCCATCAGAAAAAGCAGTGCCGAGAGGCGCTGGGTGGCCTTATGAGCGTGTTTATGGATGCCTTTGCCAGTGTTATAATATTTTCACGTTAAGTCGTATGAGGACGAATACGGTGATTGAGGGCGTCCGCCAGATGAACGTCGAAGAATTCCTTGACTTTGCAGAAAGCAGCGAGGATCGTTATGAATACATTGATGGCGAGCCGCGTCAGATGACCGGGGGAAAACTGGATCACTTTACTATCATCGCAAATGTTACTGGCAGGCTCCAGACTCTGTTGGCTGATACCGATTGTCAAGTAGTAGGCGGTGGCATGTTAGTAAAGGTTGGAGAGGCGCGCTTGGTGGCGCCTGATGTCAGCGTGGTTTGCAGCGAGCCGGAGACAGAATCCGATACCCGTATTCTGCTCAATCCGATTCTGGTCGTGGAAGTCACATCTCCATCGTCAATCGAACATGATCGCATCTCGAAGCGCGAATATTATAGTGACGTCGCTTCGATAGAGGCTTATCTCATCGTCGATCAGCATCGAGTACTGGTGGAACTGTACACGCGAAGTGAAACCGGCTGGCAGATCCAGTGCTTCTCTGATTTGGGCGACGAAGTAGCGCTGGCGGCGCTGGATTGCAGGCTGCCATTGCGGGACATTTACCAGCGAATCGAATTTGAGGAGGAGTCTCAGTAGTCAGCAGAGTATCCTTTTCGGTTGAAATTCTTGCGTCTCCGCGTCAAACTCCCACCATATATCCCGCATCCATAATAAAGTCTATCCGCAGGGACGACTGGCGGTCAATTTCTACGCGATCTACGCGCGGCGCTGGGTCGCCGTGGCCACAGACTGTCATTTGCCCGGTCCCCATTCAGTTTATGCTCGTCGGGCGATAGATCGCCCCTACCGTCAGTCAAATGATTGCTGTTCTTAATTGCAGCCGACTTCAATACACTTCCCTGTAATTGGTTTTGAGATATCGTCGTCGCGTCGTGTTATAATCGTCGCATATTGAGTTGCCTGAGGCCAAGAGATGATTGTCGAGCAGGTCCGCCAGATGAGCGTCGAAGAATTCCTTAACTTTGCAGAAAACAGCGAGGATCGGTATGAATACATTGATGGCGAGCCACGTCAGATGACCGGGGGAAAACTCAATCATTTTCGGATCATTCACCGGATTCAAGTCCTTCTTGGGAGTCGGCTGGCGGATACCGAATGCGAGGTAATTGCTGCTGGCATGCTCGTGAAAGCTGGAGACGCGCGTCTGTTAGCGCCGGATGTCAGCGTGGTTTGCGGCGAGCCGGAGACTGAAGCCGATGCGCGAATCCTGCTCAATCCGATTCTGGTCGTGGAAGTCACATCTCCATCGTCAATCGAACATGATCGCATCTCGAAGCGCGAATATTATAGTGACGTCGCTTCGATAGAGGCTTATCTCATCGTCGATCAGCATCGAGTACTGGTGGAACTGTACACGCGAAGTGAAACCGGCTGGCACATCCAGTGCTTCTCTGATTTGGGCGACGAAGTAGCGCTAGCGGCGCTGGAGTGCAGTCTGCGGCTGCGGGACATATACCAGCGGATCAGGTTTGAAGAGGAAGCGCCCGCAACCGTTGAAGATGCATAATCGAAAGAGGGCGATCCCCGGATCGCCCTCAATTTCAATCGTCTTCTGTTTCCCAACTTCGATTTTCCGCAATCGGATAATCGTGCAGCCTATTCCGCTTCCAGAAGCGTCACCTCGCCGAGTGTCTCCAATTGCTCCTGGATTTCGCTGGCGTCGCCGACCACGACAATGATGAAATCTTCGGGATGGATGTAGCTGTTCGCGATATCCAGCACGTCATCCTTGGAAACATCTTTGATATAGCCCAGCCATTTGTTGAGCCGGTCGAGTTCAACGCCGCGGATTTTGTAGGAGGCCACCGATTCGACGAAGTCTTGATAAGTTTCGAGCCCGAAGACGAACTCGCCGACGATGCCATCACGGGCGTCATTGATCTCTTCATCGGTGAGCGGCTCGGTTTGGATGCGTTCGATCTCCATGAAGACTTCCTCGAGCGCCGGCGCGATGACATCGTTGCGCACGTCCGCCGAGACCCGGAAGTATCCGATGTCGGCCGGGTAGCTGAAACCGGAGCCGATGCCGTAGGTATAGCCTTTTTCCTCACGGATGTTTTGCACCAGTCGGGAAGAAAAGGTGCCGCCCAAGACGTGGTTCATCACGCGGGCCGGGAAGTAATCGAGACTTGCGCCCTGGATGCCGATATTGCCGATGCGGAAGGTCGCCTGCGTGCTGCCAGGGCGATCGACCAGCAAGATCTGCCGTCCGCTGTGTTCCGGCAGCGCTGGGTAGCTGACGGCCTCTGCCGAGCCTTCCCAATCGGCGAAGTGCTGAGTCGCGTATTCAAGTCCCTCTTCTGTCGTGATGGCGCCGGCGATGATCAGCACCGCGTTGTCCGGATGACGGCGCGATTCATAGAAGGCGACAATGTCATCGCGAGTGATGGCCTCCAAGGACTCGAAGGTGGTGGCGTTGCCATAGGGATGGCCTTCGTATAGCAGCCTCCCGAAGGTACGACCGGCTACGAAACTTGGCTGCGCCAGGTTTGCTTCCAGGGCGCTGATGCGCTCCGCTCGTTCGCGCTCGACTTCGTTTTCGGGGAAGTTGGCGTTGAGCGTCATATCGGCGAGTAGCTCGAAGGCGAGATCAACGTCTTCGATCAAGGCAAACACGCCGAGCTGCAGACTGTCGCCGCCACCGCCGCTGCCGACAGCGCCACCAACTTGCTCAATGGCGCCGGCGATGTCTTGGGCACTGCGCGCGGTGGTGCCGCGTGTGATCAAGTCACCAGCTATTCCGGCCAACCCGGGCAAATCCTGTGGCGCGGCGGTTCCGCCGCCGGCGAAATAGACATCGAGCGAGATTATCGGCATGTTGGGCTGCTCGATAACGACAACTTCCAGGCCGTTGTCCAAGACGTTTTCGGTGATGGTGGGGAAGTTGAATTCGTTCGAATCCAGGGGCGGCGGCGGTTCGCTTTGTTCGATGACGTAGCGGTAATCCGGCTCTTGTTCGACGACGTCCTCGGCGGCGTAGGGTTCCACCGGTGGCGGGGCTTCGGCATCGGTTTCCACCACGTTGAAGACGTGCCGATCGGACTCTTCCAGATACTCTATGGCGACGCGCTGGATGTCCTCGCTGCTGACCGCTTTGTAGCGGTCAACGCCAGTGAATACCGCTTGGGGATCGCCGAAATAGTAGCTTGCGCTTTGCACGCTCTCGGCTAGTCCAAGAGCCGTCTCCAGTCCGAGAATCCCTCTGCTTCGTATACCCGCGATCACCTTGTCGAGCTCTTCTTGGGGAACGCCTTCATCGATGATCCTTTGCAGTTCTTCGTAGGATGCCGCCTCGAGTTCCGCCAGGTCGACCCCGACATTGCCAACCAGAATGAAGGCGAATTGGCCCGGACCGCGATTGTCAAAGATCCAGGCGTCGGCTTGCAGCGCTTTGCCGGTGTCGACGAGTCGCTTGGCAAGGCGGCTGGAATCACCGACGCTCAGAACGCGGGAGAGCACGTCCAGCGCCGGGTAGTCTTCATGGATCAGCGGCGGAATCTCGTAGGCGACCAGCAGCGCGGGCAGATTGATGAAGGGATCTTCGATGGTGATGTATTCCGCTTCCTCTTGATCGACCGGCACAAACTCGGGCAGGGCGGGCGGGTCATCGCCGCGCGGGATGGGGCCGAAGAGCGCATCGACCAGAGCGCGCGTCGCGTCGAAGTCGATGTCTCCGGCGACGACCAGGGTGGCATTGTTCGGGACGTAATAGGTGCGGTGGAAGCTGAGCACGTCTTCGATTTGGGCCTTGTTAACATCGTCAATGTTGCCGATGGCGGGTCGCTTGTAAGGTTCGTAGGAATAGGGCACGGTGATGAGCGCTTTCACCGCCGAACCATAGGGTCGGTTGTCGTAGCTGCGCTGCAGTTCTTCGATGACGATGGCGCGCTGGTTGTCGAGGTTTTCCTGCGTCACGTCCAAGCCGCCCATGCGATCGGCTTCAATCCAAAGCGCCAGCGGCAGCTGATGAGATGGCACCGTATCGTAGTAGGCAGTGTAGTCGGTGCTGACATAGGCGTTTGACGAGCCGCCAACTGGTTCCAGCAACTGGTCCATGCCGTTGTCCGGAATATGCGGCGAACCTTCGAACATCATGTGTTCAAAGAGATGGGCAAAGCCACTCTTGCCTGCGGGGTCATTGGCGCTGCCGACCTTATACCAGATATCCACCGCGACGGTGGGCGCAGTGGTATCGCGCACCAGGATGACTTCCAAGCCGTTATCCAGCACGTATTGCTGCAAATCCAGTTGTTGGTCCGCTGCCAGGCTGGCTCCGCCAATTGTCAGCAGGCACAACATGAGCAAAACAAAGCGTTTCATGAGATGCTTTGTCTCCTTTCGTTTGGTTTGGACAATTCAAGCATCGCTTAATTCTATTATATGGTACTTACGCTAATGTAAACGGATTGTAAAAGTAAGATGTGAGTATCCATCCATAACATCGGGCGATACGTTTGTGTTTACAGTGTCAGGGCTGCGCAGTGTCAAACCGCGATGGTCAGTGACTCGAGGTCACGCGGGTAGTAAGTCAGCATCTCGGCGCCGCTGTCCCTGACCAGGACGGTATCGGAGTGCCGGAAGCCGCCCAACTCCGGAATATATAATCCCGGCTCCACGGTGAATACCATGCCGGCCTTGATCTCTGTGTCGTCGCCGATATCGAGGAAGGGACCTTCGTGATAGCGCAAGCCGATCGTATGCCCGCTGTGATGTTTCCAGTAGGGCATGAGTTCGTGTTGGTCGAAATAGGCGCGTACTTCGCGATCGACCGCGCTGCAGGGTAGCCCCGGCTCCAGCGCTTCCATGGCGATCGTCTGCAGATTGAGCATGTGATCAAACATGCGCTTCTGGTCGTCCGAGGGCGCGCCCAGGATCATGGTGCGCTCCAGCTCGCTGACATAACCCCAGATCGCCGCGCTGGCGCCGGTCACCAGCACATCGCCCTCCTGGAAGGTTATGTTGCTGGTCAAGGCGTGGGGGATGGCGGCGTTGCGGCCGATCTGGCCGCGATAACCGGCGATGGCGCCTTCGTAGTATTCGCTGTTGCCGCGCCAAATCGGTCCGATGCTGTCCAGCATCATGAGCGTGGCTTCGCCGCTGGCGCGCTGCGACACTTCGACCTCGCCAATGCCAACCTCGGTGTACTTTTGCAGCAGCATATGCGCCAGATTGCCCCATTTGCAGCTTTCTTTTAGCAGGGCGATTTCCGCTTCCGACTTGACCATCATTTGGTCTTCGATAGGCGCGCGGCAGTTGAGGACCTCGGCTTTCGTGAGTTGTGACAAGGGTTGGCCGCGATAGCCGAAGATCCAGGGATAGCCGTCACTGTCGGCGCCGATCCTGTCTCTGATGCCCATATCCTTGACCAGATCAACCAGCACGTTCATCGGGTGCTTGAGATCGGGAAATTCGGGATAGTGGGCGACGCGGTCGATGACGGACATGGAAGCGGCGTGTTCCAGTTCCAGGCGCGGCACGAGCAGCGCCCGCTGACCGGCGCGGTTCATGACGTAAGCCATAGGGCGCTCGGTGGGGATGAAGGCGAAGCCGGTGTAATACTTGATGTAGTCGGCGTCGAAGAGCACCAGGCCGCTGACGCCGAGTTCGTCGATGATTTCTCCCAGGCGTTCGTTGCGCCCGGCGTATTCGGCGTCGCTGATTTTGAGTTGGGTGATGGTAAGGGGCATGGTTCGCCTCCGCTAGCGTCCTTTGAGTTTGCGGGGGATTATAACGCGGGTCCCCAAGATAGCGATATAGGCGGCCCGAGCCGCTCAGATGGCGGTGAATCAGGAGAAAAGCGCCGAAAGCTCGAGACTGAAGCCGGGCAGCACCTGCTCGCCGGAGAGCGCGCCGCCGGCGTCTATGGATTCGCTTTGGAGCTTGCCGCTTGTATCAAGCCGGCAGACCTCTACGGACTTCTCGGCGGGGATGAGGATCCAGACCAACTGTGTACCACGTTCGAGATATAGGGCGGCTTTGCGGCGCAGATCCGGCATGGTATTGCTGGGCGACTTGATTTCCACAGCCAGGTCGGGCATGACCGGCACCCATTTCCGCGAGGCGGGTTCGGCGACGGGGTCGAGCCTGCGAAAAGCGATATCGGGACCAAGCAAGGTATATCGGTCATCCTTGGCATGAAATCCGGAATCGGCGGTAACGCGCCCCAATTGATGTTCAATTACATAATCGACAAGAAACTTAGCAAGCAACACAGTAAGATATCCGTGCTCTTCTCCGGGTGTGGGCATTTCAACGAGTTCTCCTTCGATGAGTTCGTAACGTTTGTCATTGTCGGGATCGCAGGCGATTTGCCACAAGTCGTCAATGTCATAGAGACCTTCGCGGGTTTCCATCTTTTCCTCACAGTTTCCAATTAGTCGAAGAGCGTGGTGAGTTCGAGCTCAAAATCGGGCAGGACATCTTCGCCGGAGAGCGCGCCGCCTGCGTCTATGGATTCGCTTTGGATCTTACCGCTGGCGTCAAGCCGGCAGACTTCGGCGGTCTTTTTGTCTGGAATGAAAATCCACACCAATTGTGTGCCATGCTGCAGATATAAGGCGGCTTTTCGACGAATCTGCGACATGGTGTTACTAGGAGAGACGATCTCGACGGCGAGATCGGGCATCAAAGGCATGAACTTCTTGGGAATCGGATTCGGAGCGCGCTCCATTCGCGTGAAGGCAACATCGGGAACCATTAGCGTGAGACGGTCGTCAGGAGAGTGGAAACCTGCATCGACCATCGTGACGCCAAGTTCGCGTCCTCTGTCATATAGTCGAATGTAAAAGCTGATTTCACTTGCAAGGAATCCATGTTCTCCACCTGGAGCTGGCATCTCGTACAATTCTCCATTGATTAGCTCAAAGTGTTTGTCGGCGTTTTCCGGTTGACAAACGAGTTGCCACAGGTCGTCAATGTCATAGACGCGCTGTTGGATTTCCATCTCTTCCTCGCGTTGTCGCCACACTAATTGAATAGACTCGACAGCTCAAGCTCAAAACCGGGCAGTACGGACTCGCCGGAGAGGCTGTCGTCGGCGTTGATGACTTCGTTTTGGATGCTGCCATTGTCGTCAAGGCGGCAGACTTCCACGTTCTTCTTGTCGGGGATGACAATCCAGACTAGCTGCGCGCCATGCCGCAGGTAAATTGCGGCTTTGCGGCGCATCTGCGCTAAGCTGTCTTTGGGGGATTTGATTTCTACGGCGATGTCCGGCATCGTCGACACCCACCTCTTGTTGAGCGGCGCATCCGCGCGCTCTCTTAGCCTGAATGCGGCATCGGGCGCAAGCACAGTATAGTGGTCGTCCAGCGTGTAGTAGCCAGATTCTACCGTTGGCACACCCATTTTGCGTTCCGGGTCAAAAAGTAGAAAATGGTGATAGAACAAGCCGGCAAGAAAGCCATGCTCTTCGCCCGGTGCTGGCATCTCGATGATTTCTCCGTCTAGCAATTCAAGGTGTTTATCGGCGTTTTCCGGCCGATGGACAAACTCCCAAAAGCTGTCAACATCGTAAACGCGCGCTTTGACCCGCATATTGTCCTCGCAATTTTGCTTGCCTTGACTTTAATATAACACCATTTGCGCTGTTTCTGGCATATCTCGCCTAAAGCACCGGCGCGCCCGGGGCGCGCTTGATGAACTGGCCGGCGCCGTTGCTGCCCAGCCAGTTTTCGCCATCGACCAGCTTGTTCCCCCGCTGATAGACCTGTACCGGCAAGCCCTTGACGGTCATGCCTTCGTAGCAGTTGTAATCGACGCGCATGTGGTGCGTGGCCGCGCTGATGGTGTGTTCCTTTTGCGGATCCCAGACCAGAATGTCGGCGTCGGAGCCAACAGCGATGGTGCCCTTGCGCGGGTACATGCCGAAGATGCGCGCCGGGTTTGTGCAGTGCAGCTCCACAAAGCGCGAGGGCGATAGCACCCCGCTGTTGACGCCGGCATGCCACATCACCATCATGCGGTCTTCCAGCCCGGGCATGCCGTTGGGGATCTTGGCAAAATTGCCTTTGCCGAGTTCTTTGCCCGGGCGGCGATAGAAGGGATCTTGTTTTTCGTATCCGACCCAATCCCGGCCGCCGGTCCGCTCGTTCCACTCTTCCCAGGGACCGTGCCCGCCGTCATACCAGAAATCGCAATGGTCGGTGCTGACGATCTGCAGCGTGCCATCGCGCACGGCGCCCCAGAGCACGCCGTGATCGTGCTTGCTTCGGATCGGCGGAGAGCAGACGTACTTCGAGCCCTCGAATCCCGGCAGCGCCATGTGATCTTCGACGGTGAGGAAGAAGTACTGCACGCAGGTCTCGCCCATGACCGGGTATCCCAGGGCGCGTCCTCGCCGCAGGGCCTCGATGGCCGGTTCGCAGGTCATGTGCACCACATAAAGCGGGCAACCGGTCATGCCGGACATGACCACGGCGCGGTTGGTCGCTTCGCCTTCGATCTCGGGCGGGCGCGACGAGGCGTGATAAACCGGGTCGGTTTTGCCTTCCGCCAGCAGCGCCGGTGTCA
This sequence comes from Chloroflexota bacterium, assembly GCA_011525385.1. Lineage (GTDB taxonomy): Bacteria > Chloroflexota > Anaerolineae > Aggregatilineales > Phototrophicaceae > UBA6055. The sequence goes on from WTGF01000082.1 coordinate 47,435, forward strand.
GGGCTGCTTCGACATCGCCATTTTCGGCGTGGACCATGACGATCATACCGTTGTCGGCGGCCACCCGCATAGTGTTGAATAAGGTCGCGTCATCGATTTGGAAGACGTTCTTGTAAGCCATGAAGAGCTTCAAGCTGGTGATGCCTTCGTCGAGCATGGTGGGTATTTCTTTCATGACGGCGTCGTTGAGATCGGTGACCGCCATATGGAAACCGTAGTCGATCTGGGCGATATCGCGCGATTTCGCCCACCAGGTTTCCAGCCCGTCGCGCAAGCTGCCGCCGATGGGCTGCACCACGAAGTCGATATGGGTGGTGGTGCCGCCAAAGGCCGCCGCCATATGGCCGACATCAAAGTCGTCATTGCTGATGGTGCCGCCGAAGGGCAGGTCGAGGTGCGTATGGACGTCGATGCCGCCGGGCATCAAGTATTTGCCGTTGCAATCGACCAAGTCATGTCCGTTGCCCTCGAGGTCGCGCCCGATCAGCGTGATGATCTCGCCCTCGACCAAGACATCGGCCTTGATCATGTCGCTGGCGGTGATGATCGTTCCGTTTACAAATACTGTTCCCATTTTTGTCTCCTTTTTCGATAACCGTTCTTGTCGACGGGCGATCCGCCGGATCGCCCCTACCAGTGAGCGGCGGCGGTCAACTAAAAGGCGGGATGATCTTCTCGCCGTATTCCGCCACCGTGCGCGCTTCCTCACTGCAAGTCAGAGAGATCTTGCTCAGCGTTCGTTGATGGGCGCATAACTTACTCGGCAGCCGACGAAGGCTCTGCCGCGTCAAATTGGATACCGTCATAAATATCCGCCAATGGCAAATCACAACCCAGCGCCGGCAGCGGCACGATGGCATCCAAGCCCGAGAATGTCCGCACAGGCCAGCCGCTTGCACCGCGCGAGGCCACTTCGACTTGCGCTTTGAATTGGTCGATGATGAGATAGACCTGTAGTGAAGGGATGCTTTGGTACAAGTCGCGCTTGAAGCCACGGTCTTTGTTGGCTGTTGCGGGCGAGAGCACTTCTGCGACTAGCGTGGGATTAAAGAGGTTGATGGCTGGCTCGTCAAGCTCTGGTTCGCCGCAGACGACGCTCAAGTCCGGATAGAGATAGCGAGCAGGGCTGACACGGATGCGCATGGCGCTGCTGTAAAAGTGAAACTCGCCATCCCTCAGACGCAGTCTAAGCGCGAAACCAACGTTCAACATTATTTCTGCGTGATAAGCTGTGCCGCCGGTCATCGGATATACCTCGCCGTCAATGTATTCATTCTTGTATTCGCTGGCTTCATCGAAGGCGAAATATTCTTCGACGGTCATCTGGCGGATGCTGTCGACAACCATGATTCGTTTTGTCCTCCCCGAGCTGGTTTTGCGCCTTACCGAAATGCCGGGATGATTTCCTCGCCGTATTCTGCCACAATGCGCTCTTCCACGCCGCGTCACACCTCGACGCCGTGATATATCTCCGCCAGCGGCAATTCACAAGCCAAGGCCGGCAGCGGGATGACGGCATCCAGGCCCGTGTATGAATGGGTCTGCCAGCCGCTTGCAGCGCGCGAATCAACCTCCATCCGCGCTTCGTCCTGGTCGATGACCAGGTAGGCTTGCAATGACGGGATGGTTTGATAATGGCGCCGCTTGTTGCCGCGATCATAATCACTGGTCGAGGGCGAGGTTACTTCGGTGACAAGCACAGGATTAAACAGGTTCAACGAGCGCTCATCGGTTTCCGGCGCGCCGCAGACGACGCTTACGTCGGGATAGAGATAGCGCGTCGGGCTGACGCTGTGGCGCACATGCCCGGCATGTACTTGGCAACCGCTTCGGCTCACGCGCTGCCAAAGCGCGACGATCGTATTCACAATGAGTGTATCGTGATTGACTGTCCCACCCGTCATCGGATATACCTCGCCGTCAACGTATTCATTTTTGTATTCGCTGGCTTCATCGAAGGCGAAATATTCTTCGACGGTCATCTGGCGGATGCTGTCGACAACCATGATTCGTTTTGTCCTCCCCGAGCTGGATTTGCGCCCTAGCGAAAGGCCGGGATGATCTTCTCGCCGTATTCTGCCACGGTGCGCTCTTCTTCACCACACATCAGATAGATGTTGAACTGCGTCACGCCGGCTGCTTCCAGCTCCTTGAGCTTGGCGATGTGTTCGTCGACGCTGCCCAGGATGCCAAAGGCGTCGACGATGTCTTCCGTGATAAAGTCGAGATGGTCCGCGTCTTTGTCGGCATGTTCTTTGTAGTCGTAACCTTTGCGTCCTTCGATGTAGGCGGTCAAGCTCTCGGGTATATCCGGGCTGTCCATGCCATAGCGCTCGACGATATCCGCCACATGATTGCCGACCATGGCCGGGAACCAGCGCGTTTGTTCGCGCGCTTTGTCCATATCTCCGATCCAAACTGGCGCTGCCGACATAATTTGGTAATTTGACATGTCCATCCCGGCCGTTTCGCCGCCAGCGATCGCTTGTTCAGAGAACCACTTGACCAATCCCGGGTCTGCAAGCTGAATCACCAAGCCATCGCCGGCGCGGCCGGCGCCCGCCAGCGCTTTGGGTCCATAAGCCGCGATCCAGATCGGGATTTCATAGCCATTGGCCCAGGGGAATTGCGCCGATGTGTCGTCGTAGGCGACCTCGTCGCCGCGTACCAGAGCGCGCAGGACATTGGCAAAGCGCTCCATATTGGCGACGGTCATGGGTTTTTTGCCCAGCATGCGCCGCGAGCTGTCGCCACGGCCGATACCGATCTCGATGCGGTTGCCGCTTTGTACAGCCAGCGTGGCGTACATGCTGGCCGCCACAGACCATTCCCGCACGCCGGGATTGGTCACCAGCGGTCCGTAGATCATGTCCTCGGTGTTGGCCATGCACAGGGCCATGGTCAAATAACATTCGCGCCACAGCACGTGCGAATCGAAGAACCAGCCGTATTTGAATCCGGCGACTTCGGCTTGTTTGCACAGCGCCACCGTGCGCTTTGGTGAAATATCGCCTTTGAATGTAATGCCGAAGTCCATTTTTCGCTCCTTTTTTTGAATACCCTCAGCCCCGGCCGCTTCCCCCATGAAGAAGATAAAAATGTCGCTGATCCAGGAGGCTTGCAGTTGCGCGGCGCGCGCTACGTGGGTTGGCCACTAGGATGACCTTTTCTTTTGCGGGCTACAAGTATCTGAGACTGTTCTTCATGCTTTCTTCCGTCTCGTTTTGATAGAGCGCAGTCAGGGCATTGACGGCGTAACCGATGCCGAGATTGCCGTTGGGAAAATAGGCGATGCCACAGTGCTCAAATCTGTAGAATGACGAATCGGTGAAGTCCGAATCTTCTGTACACATGACTCGGCCAGTTGTTATGGCAAAGCGCAATTGTTCCATATCGCCGGTCTCAAGCATGCTCGCGCCTCGTGCAGACAATGCATCTATTCCTTGCTGTCGCAGTTGTTTCGCGATTTCCGGGTTCATGTTTTCATCCAGGTAGAAGCGTAATCTGCTCTGGGACAAGACGTTCCGCCTTCCAACGCTCGTCAAAGCGGCTGACATATTCAATTTCGCTGTCGATCTCGGTCGAACGCTCGTGATAATAGGCCAATGCGCCAAATACCTGATCAAGTGATAGATCATATTTTTCGGCGATAAGTTCGGGCTCATTTACACCGTAACGCCACTCCACGACAATATCCGCCACGCGCAAGCGCGTGCCGTCAATACACGGGCTGCCGTGATGTTGGTCGGTGTTACGGCTGATAAGAGTCAGGCTCTCAATGCTTGCTTCTTCGGGCTCGTCGATACGCACTCGAGACGCTACTGCCGCTTCCGGCCCTTCCGATTTCAAACGTTCGTCGAAGCGCAAGTCTTCAGCGATATCGGCATCAATTTCCGATTTATGCTGGTGATAATAAGCAATCGCCGCATAGACTTGCGCCGGGGTCGCTTTGTATCGCTCGGCGATTTCCTCTGGCGATGCGCTTTTTTCACTATATTGATAGTCAAAGACGATGCGCTTCACTTTCAGCCCACGGCCGATGATAGTCGGTCGCCCCCTGCGGCAGCCGGGCCTGCGCCAAATTAAATTGATGCTTTCAATTACGCGCGCCATGTCATACTCCGCTTTCTTCTGTAATTCTGTCCGGCACTAGCGGAACTCGACAAGGTTTCTCATTTCGGACGCATCCCTGTCGTCAGCAAGTTCGCGCAGACTTCGTACCATGTAGCCGATGTTGCGTTGTCCCTTCTCGAAAAAACAATTCCGGCATGTTGCGCGCCCGCTCGCGCCATTCTCACGTAATCGGAGTCGCGAGTACAAATCACGCGCTTTTCTTCGGTGGCTAGTTCGAGCAGGTTTGGCTCACCCTCACTGAATATCTCCAATGCATGTACCGACGAGACATCAATGCCACTTGCTTTCAATTGCTGAGCTACGCTAGGCGGCATGTTTTCATCCATGAAATACCTAACTTGGTTGGCGTCCAAGAGTATCTGCTTTCATACGCCGGATGTATTCGTCGTCTTCCTGTATGTCTCGGTCGATTTCTTTCTTGTGCTCGTGATAGTAGGCCAAAGCGGCGTACACTTCTCCAATCGGGATTTCATATAGCGCGGCGATTTTTTCGGGGTCTCTCTCGCCGTGTTGCTGCTCCATAACGATGTCCATGACGCGCAAGCCGGTGCCAACAATGCAAGGGCGCCCGCCCCGCACCTTGGGATCGCGATAGATAAGGTTGATGCTTTCAATTGTCTTCATGACTATCTCCATGAACGGGCGATCTGATAGATCGCCCCTACAACAATTATCTCATGTGCTCCCTGCCGCAGCGCTCCAGGGCGCGCTGCGCGGCGCGCACATTGATCTTGGGCGCCACGTCGCGATAGAAGCGCGCGGCGATGTCTGCTACAGCGGCTTGTCCCTCCCGCGAAACATCAGCCAGATCAAGCGCATAATCCGCCGCGTCCAGCCCCGCTATCGGTTCCAGCGTGATCTCTACCACGTTTTCCCGGCGGACGCGTTCCAGCTTTTTTCGGCGCTTGTCAGCCGCTTTCGCCTTGGCTGATTCCCCCATGCCGCCGTACCAGTCACAGAGTTGCGCTTCCATTTCGGCGGCGTAGCTGAGGATCGCGCCGAATGTGTTCAGTGATGACATGGACGGTCCTATACCCATCTTTCAATGACGATCTTGCGCTCGGTGTAAAACTCGATCGAATCCATGCCCTGGCCGTGGAGGTCGCCGAAGAAGGAATCCTTTTGCCCGCCAAAGGGGAAGGATGCCGAAGGCGCCGCCACACCGATGTTGACGCCGATATTGCCGGCGTTGACGTTGTACTTGAACTCGCGCGCGTTTTTGCCGTTGCTGGTGAAGATGCTGGCGGCATTGCCATAGCGGCTCTGGTTGATGATATCGACGGCATCATCAAAGTTGTCGGCTTTCATCAACGCCAGGACCGGACCGAAGACCTCTTCATTCGCCATAGTCGTATCGGGCTGAACGTCGGCGATCAAGGTGGGGCCGACCCAAGAGCCGTTCTCATAGCCGGCGACATTGTAGTCGCGCCCGTCCACAACCAGGTCCGCGCCCTCTGTCGCGCTTTGCGCGATCATGGATTCGATGCGTTCCTTGGCGCTATCGCTGATGACAGTGCCCATCTGCGTGGTTTCATCGAGGCCATAGCCGACCTTGAGGTTGGCGACCTGTTTTGCCAGTTCGTCTTTCAGGGCGTCGTAAGCATCGCCGACACCCACGGCCACAGCCGCGGCCAGGCAACGTTGACCGGCGCAACCGTAGGCCGCGCCCAGGATGTTCTTGACGCTGGCTTCGATATCGGCATCGGGCATCACGGCGATGTAGTTCTTGGCGCCGCCCTGCGCTTGCACGCGCTTGCCGTTGCGTGTGCAAGTTTCGTAGATGATCTTCGCCACCGCGCTCGAACCAACGAAAGATACGCCTGTGACATCAGGATGTTCCATCAGCGCCGTCGCCGATGGAACGGCGCCGTTCACCAGGTTGACGACGCCCTCCGGCAAGTCCAGTTCGTCGAGCATTTCGAACAGGAATTCGGTGCTCAAGGGCGTCTGCGGCGATGGTTTCAAAATGAAAGTATTGCCGCAGGTGATGGCGGTAGGCAGGAACCAAAGCGGCACCATAAAAGGAAAGTTGAAGGGGGTAATGGCGGCGAAGACGCCAGCCGGCTGGCGTACCGTAGTCTCGTCGATGCCGGAGCTGATGTCTTCCAAGCCGTCGCTGCGCATGAGAACCGGCACGCTCATGGCGAAGTCGATGCTTTCGATCGCGCGCCGCACCTCGCCGCGCGCTTCGTCCATGGTCTTGCCGTGTTCCTTGACGACGATCCGCGAGACCGCTTCAAAATTGTCCTCGACCATAACTTTGAAATGGTGCATGTATTGCGCCCGCACCAGTACCGGGGTGCTGCGCCATTCGTCGAAGGCCGCCTTGGCGGCCCGTACAGCCAGATCAACATCCGTCGCGGTTGAATCCGGACAGTCGGCGAGATGTTCACAAGTAGCCGGATCATGCACCGGCATCAATGCCGACGCGCCTGATGCCACCCAATCGCCGTCGATATAGTTCTTGATGGTCCTGCTCATGAATCGCTCCTCACACTAAGATGGTCTTCTGATCCATACATTGTCGAGACCGGTAGAAAAGTTGGATACGCCATGCAGCTATTGTACAATGTATTCTTGGCAAAATCCGTATGTTCTTGGCGTCCCGCGCACTGGCCGGGCCGGGCGGCGTCGCCGATTGCCAGCAGATCGCATAGTTAGACCTTGAAATCGCGCTCTGAGCCTAAGCGAATTTTGTACAAAGTGTAGCAAATTACTCCTTTTGATTAGACACTCTGTTGGAATATGTTATACTATAGGCGATTTTCCGAGCATAACACAAGCGTCAAACCGATCAGCGATGACAAAGTAGGCAATCGATAGCGGAAAACGGGAGAACATGGATGAGCAACTCGACAGAGATTCTTGAGCGCTACAAGCAAGTGATGTTCCCGGCAACTGTGCCCTATCACGGCGACAGCCCGCTGGTGGTTGACCACGCCAAAGATCAATATATCTGGGATGTTGACGGGGTACGTTACCTGGATTTCTTCGGCGGTATTTTGACGGTCTCGGTGGGTCACTGCAATGACGAGATCACCGAGCGCACGATTGCGCAGTTGGGTAAAGTGCAGCATACCTCAACCATCTATGTCAACGAGAGCATGGTTGCCCTGGCGGAAAAAGTGGCGGCGCTAACCCCGGGGCGCCTGGGTAAGTGCTTCTTCACCAACAGCGGTACCGAAGCTAACGAGACCGCCGTGCTGGCGGCGCGGGTCTACACCGGCAATCCCATCATCATCACCCTGCGCCACGCCTATTCCGGGCGCTCGATGCTGGCGATGAGCCTGTCCGCGCAGAGACCCTGGCGTCTGGGCGGGGTCGTCGATCCCTACATCAAGCATGTGCGCAATCCCTATACTTTGCGCGCGCCTGCCGGCTTGACAGCGGAGCAAGTGGTCGATCTTTGTGTGGCTGATCTGGAAGAAACCATCGCCACCGCTACCGAAGGGCGCATCGCCGCTTTCATGGCGGAACCGATTCAGGGCGCTGGCGGTTTCATTGTCCCGCCGGCGGATTATTTCGAGCGCGTGCTGCCTATCGTTCGCGAGGCTGGCGGCGTTTTTATCTCTGACGAAGTGCAGACCGGCTGGGGACGCACCGGCGGCAAGTGGTTCGGCATCGAACAGTGGGGCGTCGAGCCGGATATCATGACCTTCGCCAAGGGCATGGGCAATGGCAGTCCCATCGGCTGCACGATCGCCACGCCGGAAATCGCTGACGCCCTGGGTGGCTTGACCTTCTCGACATTTGGCGGCAACCCGGTAACCATGGCCGCCACGCTAGCGACCATCGAATACATGGAAGCGCATGATGTGCCAAGCAACTGCGCGGTCCAAGGGGCGCGAATGGCGGAAAAACTGGGCGAGTTCGCCGCCGAGTTTCCCATCATTGGCGAGGCGCGCGGCATGGGACTGATGCAAGCGCTGGAAATTGTCAAGGCAGGGGGCATTGAGCCGGACGCGGCGCGCACCGCCGCTTTTGTTGATACCTGCAAGGATATGGGATTGTTGCTGGGCAAGGGCGGCTTATACGGGAATGTCGTTCGTATCGCCCCGCATCTGAACGTGGCGGCGGAGGATATGGACGCGGCGATGGATATTATTGGACGCGCTTTGGTCGAGGTCTCCTAGCTGCGTAGCGGCCCCCGGAAGGCGGTTTATGCAAGAGATGGACAGACAATTGTTACTATTGTACGGGCGAGCCGGCGGCTCGTCCACCGTTCCGGCTAGGTTTTGCGGGCGACCCGCCGGGTCGCCCCAACCGTCGACTATTATTTTGGAGTTGCATGACTTTGTTGGTCCTTCAGAGATTAAGACAGCCGCTACTGCTGGGCTTGACGCTGGTCGCGGTCGGCTTGGTCCTCGGCTTGCTGGCGCAATACAATAGCTCAGGATTCGAGGATGCCATACAAGTCGAGTCAACATTGGGCCGTTTGGCGATCTGGATGGCGGAGCAGAGCGAAAACGAGCCCGAAGACATCCGCTCGCCCCTGGCGCAATACGCTGATAATTGGGCGGATGAACTCGGCGCCGAAGCATTAGATCCTGCCGTCTTGTTCAAGAGCATAGGTAACCTGGGCAGCGCCTACTTCGTTTTGATAGCGTTGATCTTGCTGATTGCTCTGGCAGCGCACTTTGTTCGACCGCTGGCTGCGCGAAATATGTACTTCGCGGCGCTTCTGCTATTGGACCTCCTGCTATTTTTGATACCGACGCTGGAGGGAAGCAACGAGCTGGCGCGGCTGTTGCTGGCGATCGTCGCTGTTCTGGCGGCGCTGGCGCTTTCGCCGGGCAAGATCGGCCGCGTTATCGGATTTTTCCTGGCGCTGTCGGTGCTGATGGTGGGCTGGGAAGCGAGCAAGTCTTTCGCCGATTCCGTCAATTACAAGCTGCTGCTGCCACAGGCGAGTTGGACCTACGAGCGCAGGCCGTCGCTGGAGCAGGCTTTGCTGGCGCTTGAAGCCGGTGAAATTGATGCTGTTGTGGCCGATCGCAGAGATCTTGACGATCTCATGCCGCCGCACCCGCCGCAGGAGGATGCGGAAGAGAACCTTCCTTACGTTAATCTGCGCTATATGAAGACCCTGGATCGTACACAAGGCTGGGCATTCTTGCCGATCGCGCCGGCTTTCCCGGGGCGCTTGAGCCTGGCGGCTCGCGCCGAAGACGCGGCACAATCAAGCGCCGTTCGCGCGATCATGGACCTGAGGATCGCGGCAGTTGAGAGCGATTTCGCCGATGTCAAGTTCCTTAATCTGCCGCGCAACCTGGTGCTGCTGGACCTGAAGATTCTGAATGATCTCAATCTGCCGCATTTGCAGATGATTGCCGAAGCTTTCCTGCAGCCAGCGCGGCGCAATGGCGAGTTCTTGCTGCTGCGCATATTGAGCGATGCCGGCGTCTACACATTTAGCGAGGCTTTATTTGGTTTCATATTTGGCGCGGTATTGGGCTTCGTGCTCGGTTCGGTTTTTGCCCACTCGCGCTTGCTGGAACGGGGCTTGCTGCCTTATGTGGTGGCGTCGCAGACGGTGCCGATTTTGGCGATCGCCCCAATGGTGGTGATCTGGCTGGGCGCCAGCCAATTGTCCGTGGCGGTGATCGCGGCTTACTTGACCTTCTTCCCAGTCACGATCAACACGCTGCGCGGCTTGGGTTCGCCGGCGCCGGCGCAGATCGAGTTGATGCGTTCTTACGCCGCAAGTCGCTGGACAATCATGTGGAAGCTGCGCTTCCCCGCTGCTTTGCCTTATATATTCACCGCCTTGAAAGTCTCCGCCACGGCCAGCGTTGTCGGCGCGATCATCGGCGAATTGCCCTCGGGCATTGGCGAGGGTCTGGGACGCGCCATTCTCGATTTCAGTTCCGATTACAGTATGATCTCGACGCCCAAACTGTGGGCCTCCATTGTCATGGCGGCGGCCGTGGGCATTCTGTTTTTTGTGGCAGTCAACCTGGCCGAGCGTTTTGTACTGCGCTTTCGCGTCCGCCCACTGGACCTAGAGTAGAGCAAGCTCATGTCAGCTGAGCAAGGCGTCGTCATCGCGGCAAATGGCATCAACAAGATCTTCAACCCGGGCACGGACGAAGAGGTGATCGCTTTGCAAGACATCAACCTGGATGTCCGGGGGGGAGAATTCATCTCGTTAGTCGGTCCTTCCGGCTGCGGGAAATCGACGCTGATGCGGCTGGTGGGCGACCTGCTGCAGCCCACATCCGGCGACTTGCTGGTCAATGGCAAGTCACCCCAAGATGCTCGGCTGGATCGCGATTACGGCATGGTCTTTCAAGCGGCCACGCTCTACGACTGGCGCAGCGTGACGAAGAACGTGCAATTGCCGCTGGAGGTTATGGGATACGCCAAAGCTGAACGGCAAAAGCGCGCGGGTGAGATGCTGGAAATGGTCGAATTGGAGGCTTTTGCGGAGCATTATCCCTGGCAACTTTCCGGCGGTATGCAGCAGCGCGTTTCCATTGCCCGGGCGCTGGCTTTTGATCCTTCAATCCTGCTGATGGATGAACCCTTCGGCGCGCTCGACGAGTTCACCCGAGAGCGCATGAACCTGGAGTTGCTACGAATCTGGGAACAGACCGGTAAGACAGTCGTTTTTGTCACGCACAGCATCTCCGAGGCGATCTTCCTGTCCAACCGCATCGTCGTCATGTCGCCGCGGCCCGGGCGCATCACCAAAATCGTTCGCAACGACTTGCCTTACCCGCGCGACTTCAAGACACGCAGCGATCCCGCTTATCATAATTTGGTGTCCGAGGTACGCGAGTTGCTGCGCGACGCAGTCGGGTCGGGGGCGCCGGGCAGTGTCCAGGCGCCTTCGCGACCCCATGAGGAATAGCGATGGCGCTTGTCAATGAAAAGGGTCCGTCATTGGCTCAGCGAGTCAATCGCCGGCTGCGCTATTACAGTCCGACGATCGCTGTGGCTCTGGGCGTCATCATATTGTGGGAAGTCATCGTCCTGCTCTTCAATATTCAGCAATTCCTCTTGCCCAAACCCTCGGCTATCTTCAGCGAGTTCATGCTGCAAGTGAATCTCTGGTTGAGGCCGGGGGAAAGTTCGATCTTGTTCGAAGCTGCGGGAGCGACATTTTGGGAGGCTTTTGGCGGTTTTGTCATCGGCTGCGGGAGCGGGGTCCTGATGGCGCTGATCACCTCGCGTTGGACCATCATCAGCGAGGCCACCATGCCCTTCGCCATCGCCGCCAATTCAGTGCCGATCATCGCCTTCGCGCCCATCATGAACAATTGGTTCGGCATCACCAATCCGGCGTCCAAGATGGCGATTGTGGCGATCATCGTCTTCTTCCCCACCATGATCAACACCGTGCGCGGTCTGACGCTGGTTGACGCCGGGCAACTGGAGTTGATGCATTCCTACGCGGCCAAGCCAGCGCGCATCATGTTCAGTTTGCGCATACCCAACGCGCTGCCTTTTATTTTCAGCGCCTTGCGCGTGGCCAGCGCGCTGAGCTTGATCGGCGCGGTGGTCGCGGAGTTCTTCGGGGGACCGCGCGCGACGCTGGGGGTTTATATCACGCAGGAAGCCGGGGCTTTCGATTTCGCCAAAGCCTGGACCGCCATTTTGATGGCTTCTTTGATCGGCATCGGCTTTTATCTGGCGGTATTGGTTTTGGAACGGCGCTTGATGCCCTGGCACGCGTCCTTCCGCGAGGTGGGGTAGGGCAGGGTCTACTTTAGGTTTGGCCCGTGATTTCGGTATAATGAGGCCGATCACGGTTGTGCATTGGTTTAATGTTCAAGGAGGTTATCCGTAATGCGCAAAATACTTGCTTTACTTGCGGTACTTGTTCTTTTGGTTGGGGTCTCCGTCACGACGGCGGATGGCCATTTGACGCCGATCAAGCTGCAGTTGCAGTGGGTGGCGCAATCGCAGTTTGCCGGCTATTTCGCGGCAGTTGATCTGGGCTTCTACGCCGATGAAGGCTTGGACGTTACCATTCTGGAGGGCGCGGTCGAGATCGTGCCGCAGCAGGTTGTGGCATCGGGCGGCGCGGAATTCGGCCTGGCCTGGGTGCCCAAGGTGCTGGAATCGAACGAGCGCGGCGCGGATCTGGTCAATATCGCCCAGGTCTTCCAGCGCAGCGGTACGCTGGAAGTCTCCTTCGTCGATACCGGTATTGAATCGGTCGATGACTTCGCAGGCATGCGCATCGGCACCTGGGGCTTCGGCAACGAGCACGAGCTCTTCGCCGCCATGCGCGCGGTCGATATCGATCCGGAAAACGCCGATGACGTCACCGTCATACAGCAGCCTTTTGATATGTCGCTGCTGCTCAATGGCGAGCTGGACGCCGCGCAAGCCATGACCTACAATGAATACGCGCAGGTCCTGGAGGCGGTCAATCCCGATACCGGCGAGCTTTATCAGCCGGAAGACCTGAATGTGATCGACTTCAACGATGTCGGCACAGCCATGTTGCAGGATCACGTCTTTGTCAACGCTGATTGGCTGGCGCAAGAGGGCAACGAAGATCTCGCCGTAGCCTTCCTCAAAGCGAGCTTCCGCGGCTGGATCCATTGCCGCGACAACCCGGATGAATGCGTCGGCATCGTGCTGGACAACGGTTCAACGCTGGGCGAGAGCCATCAGACCTGGCAGTTGAACGAAATCAGCAAGCTGATCTGGCCTTCGCCGGCGGGCATCGGCATCATGGACGAGGATCTGTGGGCGCAGACCGTAGCCGTTTCGATTGAAGGGCTGGTCATCAGCGAGGAGCCGGGCATGGGCGCCTACCGCAGCGATCTGGCGCAGGCGGCGCTGGATGCGCTGGCCATGGACGACATGGATGTCACCGGCGAGATGTGGGAACCGGTGGAGGTCATGCTGCGACCCGGCGGGGAGTAGACGTCAGCTAGACCTTTGAGACGCAGACACGCCCGCATGATGTGGGCGTGTCTCTTTTTTGCCAGTTTGGCAGGACGGGAAGCCATGCCTATTCCGCCGGCGCCGCTGTACCGCGACCCGATCTACGATGGCGCTGCCGATCCGACAGTGATCTGGAACCGGCAGGAAGGCGCCTGGTGGCTGCTTTATACCAGTCGGCGCGCCAATGTGCCTTGTCGCGGCGTCGCCTGGGCGCATGGCACGGACATCGGCATCGCCAGCTCCGCCGACTGCGGAGGGCATTGGCGCTACCGCGGCGTCTTGACAGGGCTTGAGTTTGAGCCCGGCAGGAATACCTTTTGGGCGCCGGAGGTCATTTGGCATGCGGGCCGGTACCACATGTATGTGAGCTATGTCCGCGGCGTACCCCAGGACTGGTCCGGTCCCCGCGCCATCGCGCATCTGACCAGCGGTGACCTTTGGGACTGGCAGTTTCAAAGTGTCTTGAGCTTGTCATCCGATCGCGTGATTGATGCAGCCCTGCACCAAATGCCTGGCGGCCATTGGCGCATGTGGTACAAGGACGAAGTTAATGGCTCGCAGACCTGGGCGGCTGACAGCACCGATCTGTACCACTGGACGGTGCATGGTCCGGTCATCACCGATTGCCCACACGAAGGTCCTAATGTTTTCTTCTGGCGCGGCAGCTACTGGATGATCACGGATCCCTGGGCTGGGTTGGGCGTCTATCGGTCGGCGGACGCCGAAAACTGGCGCCGCTGCGGGACTATCCTGGGCGCGCCCGGCAGACGCAGAGACGACGGCGCGATTGGCGGTCATGCGGATGTATTGGTGAATGGAGAGCGCGCCTTCATCTTCTACTTCACGCATCCGGATTGGGACCGGGAAGAAGCGTATGGCATGGACGAGATTCACCCCTTTCGCGCCAAGCGAACGGCGTTGCAAGTCGCGGAACTGGAACTGAAAAACGACATCCTCATTTGTGATCGCGATAGAGCCTTCGACTTTGCGCTTCGACCGGGATCGTAGCGTCCGGCCGCCCTAAGCTACAGTTTAGCGAAGACACCACAGAATCGTCTCGTCATTCTCGCGCCCGGCTATGCGCGTCCTCAGTTTGCATAACGCCCCCATCTTCGTGCAGCGGCGCAGAGTCGCCGGTCTGACCACGGGCTCTCCCCGGGATTAGCCAGACGATTCTCTCGGAAATAAATAAAACACGCCCGCAGAATGCGGGCGTGTAGGATCAATTGTCGCGTATTGCGCTAACCCCCGTGCATGGCCCGCTTGCGCGCCAGCATGCGCTCCCGCGCTTCGGGGCTGCCATCGTGGCTGGTGCCGAACCAGTGGTCGAAGGGCATGCCCATTTCGCCATAGTTGCACTCGAAATAGCGGTGATGCAGCGAGTGGTAGTAGGAGGCGGCTGATTGCACCGACACACCCTCTTTGATCACAAGTTCATCGAAGCCGCCGTGACCGAGAATGGCGGCGAAGGTGGCGTGCTGCCCGTTCATCATCATGTGGATGGGATGCGAGGCGACCACCCAATGCACCAGCATGCAGGTGTAATAGAGCAGGTGCTCGATGGGGTGCATAGACAAGCCCGACCAGGGGCCGATGTCGATGTTTTTGTGGTGGACGTAATGGGCGATTTTGTAAAAGAACTTCACATGCAGCAAGCGATGCGCCCAGTAGAAGTGGAAGTCTCGCCACAAGGGAACGAGGACGAGTATTACAATGAACCAGAGCAGATGCTCGCGCGGGTCGACGAAGGGGATGATGCCGTTGGCGTAAGCCCAGAGCATGAGTACTTCGAAGCCGGTCCAGATGGTTCCGGCGCTGACGACGCTCCAGAAGACATTGTCGCGAACCTGGTCGTTCCATAAGAACTTCTTGCTCTTGCTCATCCAGTGCGGCGACCACTTGTATTGGTAGCCTTGGGCCTTTTGCCCCCACAAGCGAACGTGCAGAACGGTCGCCAAGGCGATTAACATGATCTGGTTGCGGACGAAGATCTCGAGAATCCAGCCGGCGCTGAACTCTTTCATGCGCGCCATCTCTGGCGTCAGAAACAGCCAGGTCAATGTCGCCACGATCATGTAGAGGAGATTGACGGGCCAGATATAGTCTTTAACCCACTTGGCGATCGCCTTGGGATCCGGCGGCCAGGTGAATACCGGATTCGGTACGCCAAATTCTTTGTCCGGCTTCCAATAGCCACGCTCGTCACGTGGCATGCCGTCAGCTAGACCGTCTCTTTCTGCGCTTATATTTGCCATCGTAAATCTGCCTTAAGATCTATAGGACTTGCGATTAACTGAAGCATATCGCAGGGTTGTGCCCTGTGCAAATTTGCCCTGCCGGAATGATGGATCAATTACTCACCTGCTGTGTTCAGAATAATGCCTTGCATAAAATGCTTTTGAAGGACAAAGAACAGGATGAGTGTCGGAATCGAGGCTGTCAGCGCGCCGGCCATCTGTTGTGGGATGGTACCCTTGCCGTAGGTGCCAGAGAGCATCGCCAGCGATGTCATGACCGGTCGCACATCGTCTGACTTCGCAAGAACCTGCCCAAAGAGGAAATCATTCCAGATCCAACTGAACTGCGTCACAAACAGAAATAGAGCCGGAGCTTTCGCCATTGGAAGCACAATGCGCAAATAGGTTTGAAAGGAAGACGCCCCATCCAGCGACGCTGCCTCAATTACTTCCCCTTGCATGCCGATGAAGTAGTTGCGGAAGACAAATATACAGAAGGGCACAGCAATGGCTGAGTAAAACAGCAGCATTCCAAACCGGGTATCGTAAAGACCTACTGTCTGGTACAGCCCAAACAAGGGCATTAGATACATCTGAAAGGGGAAGATAGTGCCGCTGTAGATGATCAGAAACCAGAAGAAAGGGAAGCGGATTTTCAGCATGGCAATAGAATAGGCCGCGGATGAAGCGGCGACTACTGCGGTCGCAGAACCGACGAAAGCGTAAATGAGACTGCTAAGGATCCCGTTGCCGATGCCGGCCAATTCGGAAGCGGAACTTATGTTGTCGAGGATCATTGCGGCATTCTCTGGGAGCGCCAGGATGCCGCTCTGCGATTGCTCCCTGGGGGTCTTCATACTACTCAACGTCACAATGGCCAGTGGCGTAACCCAGACAAATGCGAACACGCATAGCAGCCCCAGCACGATGTATCGGTCGAGAGAGCGTTTCCCTTTGGACAATCGCTGTATCATAAGGCGCTTCGCTTCAATGTCGCTCGCAAATAGAAGATAGAAAATGCTATAACAATCGTGGACAGGATCACCGCCACCGCCCCGGCATAACCCATGCGCCACATGATAAAGGCCTGGCGGTACATCGTCACCGCCAGGGTTTCGGAGGAACGTCCGGGTCCGCCCTGGGTCATCACCCAGACCAAGTCAAAAGTCATAAAGCTTCCGATGACCGACATGATGACGACGATCGCCGTGATTG
>WTGF01000066.1 GCA_011525385.1 Chloroflexota bacterium
TCGGTCCTATGTCCGGCGATTTACACTTATTGAACCCAGTTTTTCAACAGCGTCCGCCGGGTCGCCCCTACCGCCGACTATTATTTTGGAGTGCATTAGCATGACTTTGTTGGTCCTACTTCTGCGCCTCTTTTTTGATAAACCGTAATCTTCGGTAGCCAAGCAGGTCTATTATTTTGTGTGAGCGCGGTAGCCCAAATTCGCCGCCGCCGTGCGGCTGTGGTGAATTTTCAGTTTGTTCGTTGCATCGTTCCACTAGATACCATTATAAAGCGATTGCCCTGCCTTCATCGCCCGCTTTCGTTGATTTGATCCGCGATATGTGCTTAACTTGGCATGAGCATACGACGATTGCTGGCTATGATCCGATTTACGTTCACATGGCTTTTGTTGATCTTTGTTCTCGCTTTGAGCGCAAGCGCCCAGGGCGTGCTCGAATCCGCCGAATGCGTGGCGGAGCCCTACGGTTATGTCTCGCGCTGCGGTTATGTCACCTTGCCGCAAGATTACGATAATCCGGCTGCTGGCAAGGTGGAGATATTCTACACATTGATCAAGAGCAAGGGCCCGCAAGCGAAACCGGATCCCCTGGTTTATTTGGTTGGCGGACCCGGCAGCAGCGGCACGCAACTATTGGAGACCTCGTTTCGTCTATACTTGCGCGCATTTGCCCGTGATCGCGACATCATCGTGATTGACCAGCGGGGCACGGGGCTTTCCAATCCGCCGCTTTATTGCCGCGAAGTCTTGTACCGCATAGACGAAATCTTGCAGAGCAATCACGCCGAGCACGCGGAAGTAGTGCTGGAAATCTTGCGGGAGTGTCACCGCCGCCTTTCCGGGCAGAATATCCATTTCGAGACCTTCCACAGCGAAAACAACGCCCGCGATATTGTCAACGTGCTGCTCTCCCTGGGATACGAGCAGTGGAACCTGGTCGGCGTGAGTTATGGATCGCGCCTGGCACTGGCCATAATGCGCGATCATCCGCAGTATCTGCGCAGCGTGATTCTCGATTCCGTTTATCCGCCACAGGCGGATATTTATCTCGATTCCTTTTACAGCGGCGAACGGGCGCTGCAAGAAGTCTTCGCGGCTTGTTCAGCGTCAGCGACTTGCAGCGAGCGCTACCCGAACCTGGAGTCAGTGTTTTACAACCTTTACCACCACCTGAACCGGGAGCCGGAACTCGCGACTTATTCGCCGCCACAGTACAAGACGCTGGAAATTGAAATCAGCGGTTATCGACTGTACGACTGGGTATTCAGTTGGCTCTACGATGTGCAGGTCATCCAGCGCATCCCCAATCTGATATACGATTTGCACCAGGGCCAGATACAAGATGTCGTCATCTTTGGGGTCGCGCACGAAGCGCTGATGAGGAATACCTCGCTAGGCATGCACTATACCGTGCAATGCCAGGAGGAACATATATCTTCCAACTACCGCGACTATGCGGGATTGATCGCCGCCCACCCCCATCTCAGCGGCTACCTGGATTACCCGGTGGAGGGAAGCGCCACCTTGCAGCGCCTCTGTGAAATGTGGGGGGCGGAAGCGCGGCCGGATTCCGCCAACAAGCCGGTTGAAAGCGATATCCCCGCTCTCCTGCTTTCAGGGAATTTCGATCCCATCACGCCGCCGTCTTATGCCGATATGGCTGATGAAACCTTAAGCATCTCTTACAACTACGTCCTCCCGCACGTCGGGCATGGCGTCTTGCGCTCGGAGCGCTGCGCGGTAGAGATCGCGCTGGACTTTGTGGACAATCCGGTCAGGGAACCCGATAGCAGTTGCATCGCCCAGACCTCTTCCATCGAGTTTGAGTAAATCAAACAAAGTTGCCACATAAACTGCCCCTGCCAAACCGTTATCCCCAAAAGTGAATCTGCACAGATCGCGCGATAACAACATCTTGCTATGCTTTGCGCGCTAGCTATTCTAAACATAGAAAGGCGCAAAATATCTGTCAATTTGTTATATAAACAGCAATAAGCCTTGCACTAATAATTATTTCATATAACATACTATCTCTTTACATGTAGCCGACTGAAGGGACGGATACGATGACTTTTCGTTTGATATTTTATGTGGTCAAGGTGACGATGTTCATTTTGACCATGTTATTGGCAGGATCAGTTAGCGCTCAGCGAGCGCCCGGTTCTGAGGGCGCGACCTTTCGCATCGCAGGGGCAAACCCGCTTCCAGATATTGTTTTGCCCAGGCTGATCCCGATTATAGCGGCGGATGTATCGCTGACACTAGGCGACGCGACTCTAATCAACCGAATTAACTTCGTGTTGGCCTTGGGCATGGTCGATGCGGCGGCCCCTTACCATCCAAGTGCTGTTGGCATTTACACTCGGTTAGAGCGTCAACCGGAGACGCAGCATACGACACGCAACATCAATATCGCTATGATGCATGCGGCTTATCATGTTTTGTCGGGCATGTTGCCGGAAAGGCAAGCGGTATGGCGCGAGATGATGACCGACAGCGGTCTCGACCCGGAGGACGACGGCCGAGATGTCAATTCGCCGGAGGGCATCGGCAATGCCGCCGGTAAGGGAGCGCTCGCCGGACGGCTCTTTGATGGCATGAACCAAACTGGAGATTATGCGGATACGACCGGATATGCGCCAGTTAACAGCGCTTACAACCTGGTTGACGCTTCGCGTTGGCAACCTGGAATCCGGCGCCAGGGCAATGGCATATACACCGTGCAGCAATTCGTCACGCCACAATTGGCGAACACGGAACCCTTCGCCAGTTTTGATCCGCGCGAGTTTCGCGTTGGGCCGCCCTTGGCCAGCGATCCTGACAACTGGGAAGCATACAAGCGTCAAGCGGACCATGTGCTTTCCATCTCTGCGGGTCTTACGGATGAAGAGAAGATGAAAGCGGAACTCTTCGACAACAAGATCCTTTCGCTTACCTATTCATATCTCCACGCGGCTTTCGTCAACAATTTGTCGCCGGCCGACTTCGCCCGTGGATATCTGCTCGCGATGGCAGCGGCGCTTGATGGCTCGATCACAATCTGGCAGGAGAAGGCGCGCTATGATGGTATTCGCCCCTTTAGCGCCGTTCGGCATATATACGACGACGAGACGGTTATAGCATGGGGCGGTCCCGGCAGAGGTCGAGCGGAAATCCCAGCTAAAGCCTGGCAAAGTTATCTGCCTGAAGCCGATCACCCGGAGTATCCCTCGGGATCAACCTGCGGCTGTTATGCGCACGCGCAGGCAATGCGACGCTTCCTGGGCACGGACGCGCTTGATTGGACTGTATCCTATCCAGCCGGCTCATCCAGGATTGAGCCCGGATTCGCTCCCGAACAAGACATGGAGCTGAACTTTGCAACCTGGACAGACTTCGCGCGCGATTGCGGCCAGAGTCGCGTTTGGGGTGGGGTACATTTCCAGGCCGCCGTAGACGCAAGCGTAGAAATCTGCAGTGTGTTCGGCGATATGGCATTCGATTACTACCAGAGCACGATCGACGGACTTGTGCCGGAGCGACGGCCAGCGCAAGCCCTCGCTCCGGATCCACTGTACGTCACTTCGAATGCCAACGCAGCTTCCAGGGCACAGCCACCGGAGGCAACGTCGCCCACGCCCGAAAGTTGTGAAAGAGTGGTGGATTCGGTGATGGTCACTTCGGCGACAAGCGGTTTCGAATGTCAACAAGTGGAGATTGATGGATTGGACGGTCCCAACAATCTAATCAATGCGCTGGAACTCAGCGGCGATCTAAGTTTGGGAGTACAGGTCTGTTTCAAAGGACGGGGCGCGCTGCTTTTGCTAGAAGAGTCGATTGACGCGCCACGCTTGTCCTTTGTAAATACCTACGGGTTGGCGGGAACGACCTGCGCCTGGATTGACCAGCCCGGTACGCTCGTTCTGGTTCCCACACAAGTCTCTTTTCAAGAATCCCAAGCCGGGATTGCCGTGAACGCCGTGCAATACCGACGTCTTGACAATTGCGCGATTACGACGACGCACAAGCTCAACTTTCGCGCAGCGCCAGACGGCGGCGAGCTTCTCGATATCATTCCACTTGAAACAACGTTGATCGCGCAAGCCCGCACGGATAAATGGTTCAACGTCAGCTTCCGCGATAGTTGGGGTTGGGTCAGCGCCGACTTCGTTCGGACCGACGGGAATTGCGAGTAGGAAACAAATGGCTCTGTTTTCGGATTGCGGATACTGGCCGGCCAGGTCCGCAGTCCGATAGTCCAGCGCCTGAAATCTCCCGGCATTCGTGATATAGTGGGCAATGCGCCCGGTATAGCCACGAGCCAACTGATGATCTCACTTGCCGACATACAGAAAGCTGCAGACAGTGTGCAGGAGTTCTACCGCCGCACGCCGCAATGGACCTCGACGACGCTCAGCCAGCGGCTTGGAACCAATGTTCATTTGAAGCTGGAATTGTTCCAGCACAGCGGCTCTTTCAAGACGCGCGGCTGCTTTCATCAGATGCTGTCTTTGGACCAAGCGGCGCTGGATAAAGGCGTGGTGGCGGTCAGCGGCGGGAATTTCGCCCGCGCCGTCGGCTATTGCAGCGGCGTCCTCGGCGCCGATGCCATCGTCTGTATGCCGGAAAACGCGCCGGGTGGCTCGATTGACGCCACCCGCGATTACGGCGCCGAGGTCGAATTGCTGCCGGATGCCGTTGCGGCCTTCGCCCGCGCCGATGAATGGGTTGCACAGGGACGAAGCTCTCTGCATCCGTTTGACAATCCCGCGCAGATGGCGGGCAACGGCACCGTTGGGCTGGAAATCCTGGAAGATTGCCCGCAAATGACCGATATCATCGTCAGCATCGGCGGCGGCGGCTTGATCGCCGGCATCATATGCGCCATCAAGGCCGTCAAACCCGCGGCGCGCATCTGGGGCGTGGAACCGGAAAAAGCGCCGACCATGGCGCGCGCCCTGGAGGCTGGCAAGATCGTCAACATCAGACCGACCTCACTCTCCAAAACGCTGGGCGGTCCCTTCGTCGGACAGACCGGTCTGGATCTGTGCGGCGCGCATCTGGAGGATGTGATCATTGTCAGCGATCTCGAGATGATTGCCGCGCAGCAAATCATGCTGGAAAGCGAGAAAGTCTTCGCCGAACTCGCGGCTGCCAGTACGCTTGCCGCCGCGGAAAAGATCAAGGACCGACTGAGGGACGGGGATCATCTGGTGCTGCTGATCTGTGGTGGCAATGACTCGGTCGCGGATGTCGCCGCCTACGCCAAGATGCTTTAGGTCGCGAAGCCTCAGCCATAAAGGCGCTGATACAAATCAACCTGTCGCGTCCGCGCCGCTGCGTAAATTGGCACATGTTCGGGATTGGGACGCAGGACGCGGCTGATCCGCGGCGGTTCCGCGTCTAGCGGCGTGCCGTCCAGCCGGTTGCGCAAGAGCAGCGCCACGCCACGGGCGGTGATCTCGGCCTCGGCCAGCAGTTGAATGGGCGCATTGAAAGCGTCGGCAATCATCTGGGTCCAGGCGGGCGACGACCCCAAGGCGCCTCCCCCGGCTATCACCGTGCTTTCTTCTGATTTGAGCTGGTCGAAGATCATAGACAGGCGGATCGCTACCGCTTCCAGTTGCGCCTGCATGATATCGAGCTTGCTGGTGCTGCGACGGATGCCGTGTATGGTGCCTGATGCGTCCGACTGCCACCCCGGGCTGCGTTCGCCCGCGATTAAAGGCAAAACCGTCAACCGGTGTTGATCGGGGCGGACTTCGCTCAAATGCGCGTTGAGAGAAGTCGTATCAAGTCCCAGTTCTTCCACCGCCCACTGATGCACATTGCCGCCTTCGCTGGTAGCGCCGCCAACCAGAGGCATGCCCCGGCAGACGAGATATCGCCAAAGCCCATCGGGCAGTGTTTCCACCCGCGTAACAACTCTCAAGGCCGACGTGGTGCCAACGGTTAGGGCGATATGACGGGCATCGATGGCGCCTGATCCCAGGTTGGCGACAGCGCCATCGCCCAAAGCCAGAAAAAATGGCACAGCACTTAACTGTGTCCAGCGCCGGGCGTAAGCGTCCGCCAATCCGATCTGGCAGGCATCGAAGTCCGCCAGGTTGGGCAGCCGTTCCAAAAGATCATCGCCGAGCAATTGTCGGATGAAACCTGCGTGCCAGCGCAAGCCCTCCGTCCCCAGCAAACCGGACCAACTTGCCAGGGAATAGCTGATCGGCGCCTCGCGCCCAAACCATTGACGATAGAAATAACCGCCTATGTCGCTAATCCGCTGAATCCGTCTGAAAGACTGAGAATCGGCTTCTTTCATGAAGGCATATTGCGCAGGGAAATAGGCGGGATGTATGAAACAGCCGGTGGCTTGATGATAGGCGTCGGGCGCGCCTCCGAGCCTGTGCGTCAAGTCCGTTATCGCGCTGCGGCCGCGCGTATCGGCATAAGTCAGGACTGGTGTACAGGCTCGTCCATCCGCATCGACGCCCAGCCAGTTGCCGGCGAAGCTGGCCATGCCCACCGCAGTGATGGACTCCGCCGCCGGATGCGTCAGTATGTCGTCCAGACAGGCTTCGGTCAAGGCTTGCAAATGATCGGCCTGGGCTTCCGCCTTGCCGTCATGGTCCGTTTCGAAGTCATGCTTGCGGCTGCAAGTCGCTCCCTCGATCAAGCGCGCACTGTCATCGAAGAGCAGTGTACGGACGGACGAGCTTCCCAAGTCAATGACGAGGAGGGTCATCGGCGCCCTATTCGCTTAAGATCGCCTCGATCCGCGCCAGCTCATCGTCGCTGAATTCGAGGTTATTCAGCGCGACGACCGCATCTTCGATCTGCGAGGGCTTGCTCGCGCCGATCAGAGCCGAGGTCATCTCTGGAAGCCGCAGCGTCCAGGCCAAGGCCATTTGCGCCATGTTTTGGCCGCGCTCGCGCGCGATGGCATTCAGTTTGATGACCTTATCGATCTTTTCTTGCGAAAGGCGATCGCCCCATTGCAGCTTGATGGCGCGTGAATCTTCCGGCGTGGATCCGATGTACTTGTTGGTCAAGATACCTTGATCGAGCGGCGAGAAAGCGATACAGCCGATGCCTTCGTCACCCAGAACATCGGTCAATCCGTCTTCGATCCAGCGGTCAAACATATTATAGCGCGGCTGATGGATCAAGCAGGGTGTGCCCAATTCGCGCAGAATCCGCGCCGCTTCGCGCGCCATTGCCGGGCGATAACTCGAGATGCCCGCGTAGAGCGCGCGACCGCTGCGCACGATGTGATCAAGCGCTCCCATGGTTTCTTCGAGCGGCGTGTCGGGATCGGGGCGATGGCTGTAAAAGATGTCAAAGTAGTCGAGGCCGGCGCGCTTGAGGCTCTGGTCGCAACTGGCGATGAGAGACTTGCGCGAGCCCCATTCGCCGTAGGGTCCCTCCCACATGCGATAGCCCGCCTTGTTGGAAACGATGAGTTCGTCGCGATAAGGCGCCAGGTCCTGGCGGAAGACCTGGGCGAAGGTCTCTTCCGCAGAGCCGGGCGGCGGACCATAGTTGTTGGCGATGTCGATATGCGTGATGCCCAGGTCGAATGCCGTCCGCAGCATGTCGCGCGAGTTTTCTATCGTATCGACACCGCCGAAGTTCCACCAGATGCCGATCGAAATCGCCGGCAACAGCAAGCCACTGCGGCCAGATCGACGATATTTCATCGTGTCGTAGCGCGTGCCCGCGGCCTGATAAACCATAGTTCATCTCCTCATAAAGCATGTTGGATAAGCGAAGCCCCACAAATATAACATAGCGCGTCATTTAATCCTCGTCTCATCCGTGCGCTCAGGACATTCGCTTCAGAACCGACAGGTGCGTTTCAGATTATTGACAATTAACCACCGAGGACACCGAGGGTCGCGTAGACACTGACCGCCAGCACCGAGATTTAGCCCCTTGCCGCCGAAAAGGAGGCGAAGTAGCCGCTCGGCGGCAGCGAATAGGTCACAGGAATGTCCCGCTCACGCAAAATCGCAAGCGTTCTCGTCGCATGAGCGACGCGCTATACGTAAACAGGTGCGACATACCATGTCGCCCGTTATGGCATCGTCGGGCGACCAGATTGGCCGACCCTACATTTCGGTAGATTTATCTGACATTCGACATATTTTGATTCTGGCGCGATTGCTCTGCCAAGCAAGATTGCAGCCATGACATGGCGCAAGGGCGTGATACAATAGGCAGCGCCTTCCGCCAGAGACCTTGGGATTGCAATGCCTGTACGCTCTCTGCATTTGCATCGATTGTTTCCCCTGCTGCTGCTGTTTCTGTTGCTGCCGGTCAGCGCCCAGCAGAACTTCCAGGATGTTATCGAAATGGGGGTCGAGGTCGGTTTCGATTCCTTCTTCCGCACCCGCCAGTGGACACCGGTGCGCGTCGAACTTGGCAACAACGGCGAATCCATCAAGGGTCGCCTGGTGATACGTCCGGAGACCTCCGGCACAGTGGTAGGCAACGCCTTCAGCACCTCCATTGACTTGCCAAATGGCGCGCGGAAATCCGCCACAGTTTACATACAAGCGCGTTCCTTCCCCGATTTGATTCGCGTCGAACTAATCGATGAAGACGGCGTCATTCATGCCACGCGAGAAGCCAGGCTGCATGACTTGCGGCCTGGCGATCAACTCTACGCCGTGGTTAGCGGTCCCAACGTCATCGCGCCGAACCTTTCCGGCGTCCACATCGGGGGCGCCGCGGCGGAGCAGGCGCTCTGGCAGATTCACGAAATCCCGGAAAAAGCAATGGCTCTGCAATCGCTGGATGCGATGCTGCTGATCAACGTCAATAGCGAAAGTCTATCCAGCCCGCAACGGACAGCGATACGACGCTGGGTGCGGGACGGCGGGCACCTCATCGTGATTGGCGGTCCCGGGGCGCAAGCCAGCGCGCTGGCGCTGGGCGAAATAATGCCATTGCTGCCAGAAGACAGCCGCTCTCTCGATGACATCAGCGCGCTCGCGCGATTTAGCGGTGACAGCATCAACCAACTACGGGAGCGAACGATAGTCGCGGTCGGCTCTCTGCATGAAGACGCGCAGGCGCTCGTCGAGCAAGACGGCCTGCCCCTTCTGGCGCGGCGCGAGATTGGCGCCGGACTGGTAGACTTTCTGGCGATTGATCCGACCTTGGAACCGCTGGCGAGTTGGGAGCAAATCAGCCGTCTATGGATGGCGATACTGGCCTCTCGGGCGCCGCATCCGACTTGGGTCTCGGGCTTCACGCGCCCGGAATCGGGAGCGGAAGCGGTCGCGAACCTGCCCGGGGTAGACCTGTTGCCGCCTTTGCAAACGCTATGTCTGTTCCTGGCTTTATACATCGCATTGATCGGACCGGTCAATTATTTCATGCTGTCGCGGATCAAGCGCAGCGGATGGGGCTGGGTCACCATTCCCCTGGTAATTGTCGTCTTTACAGGAATCGCCTGGACAGTCGGCTTCAGCCTGCGCGGCACCGAGATTATTGTCAGCCGGCTCAGCGTCGTGCAATCCTTCCCGGATAGCGACGAGGCGCGGCTGGACCAGGTCATCGGCTTGCTGTCGCCCCGGCGCGCCACTTATTCGCTGGACGTGCCGGAGGATCACTTCCTGGCGGTAGCCGGCGCGACTACGCCAAGTACGCTTTTCGCGAGCAATACCATCCAGACTTCGACCGAAATCCGGCAGGGATCGCGCTTTGGCGCGGGGGACTTCACCATCGACGGCGGCATCTTTGCCAATTTCGCCATCGCGGGGCACATAGCGCGGCCGGCGATCGGCGGCAGCTTCGCGCTCGACTTTGAAATCCTCGAAAGCGGACGGATGGCGGGGACCTATCAAGGCGTCATCCGCAACGACAGCGACATCACCTTGCGCGATGCGGTCATCCTGGGTCAAGGGCTGGACTATCCCCTGGTCGGCGACTTCGCGCCCGGTGATATTCTGGCGTTGGACGGGCAGACCTTGCGGGCCGACATCGCCGATTACCCAACACAGCCCAACCAACTGGAACTCGCCCTCATAGCGCCGGCCTACAGCACGTCGCCGTTTTCAAGCAGCAAAACCACCATGTCGCTGAAACAAATCCAGGGCGAACGATTCCTGCGCACACGGGCTTTCCTCAATGTACAATCGGTCGCTGAAAAACAGGCGGCGCGGGAACAATCCTTCCTGGCGAGTTTCGCGCTCGATCAATTCAACTCAACAGCGCGCGGGACGAAGCTGTACCTCGCCGGGTGGGACGATAGCTGGCCGCGGGATCTGGAAATCGAGGGAGCGGCATGGAGTTCCATTGATTCCACACTCTATTTGATCGAACTCGATGTCGAAATCAATTTGCCCAGGGTACGGGCGACGCTGCCATCCGAATACTTCAGTTGGATCACCTTGAGCCGTGATGGCATAATTGGCAATGGCACCGAGAATTTCAGCCTGTATGAAGGACAGTCGGTGGAATTCCTGCTCAGGCCGCTACCTGGCCTGGCCATGGACAAGGTAGAGCGGATGCAGCTCGAGATCGATCGTGGCGGCGGCTATGCGCAATCGCTGGACATCGAGCTGTTCAACACCATGACAAACGAATACGACGCTTTCGGGTATCGCGAGGGCGACGAATTGGACCTTGTAAATCCACAGGCCTACCTCGCCGCCAACAACGAAGTCCAAATTCGCCTGAAATTCGACGAAGGGGTTGGCACAGCGCGCGTTCGGAAAATTCGCATCGAGCAGACCGGCAGCTACAATTGAGAGAGCGAGCCCCTCAATGATGGAAGAAGCGATCATCAAAACGCAAGCGCTAAAGAAGTCATTCGGCGAGTTTGAAGCCTTGCGCGGCATCTCATTGGACGTCCCGGCCGGTTCTATCTATGGATTTGTCGGTCCCAATGGCGCTGGTAAAACCACCACCATGCGCATATTGACCACGCTCACCCGCCCCAACGACGGACAAGCGTGGGTCGCGGGTCATTCGGTGCTGGAAGACCGTCGCGCCGTGCGGCGCGCCATCGGTTACATGCCCGACGAATTCGGCGTCTATGAAGACTTGCGCGTTTGGGAATACCTGGACTTTTTCGCCGCCTGTTACGACATATCCGAGAACGAGCGCAAGGTGCTGGTGGCGGACTTGCTGGAATTGGTTGATTTGCAGCATCGCCGCGAAGATATGGTGGACAAGCTCAGCCGAGGTATGAAGCAGCGGCTTTCCCTGGCCCGAACACTGGCGCATGATCCGCAGGTGTTGATCCTGGATGAGCCGGCCTCGGGGCTGGACCCGCGCGCGCGCGTCGAGATCCGCGAATTGCTGGGCGAGCTGGCCAATATGGGCAAAACGATTTTCTTTTCGTCCCATATTCTGGCGGATGTCGAAGACATTTGCTCGCACATCGGCATCGTCGAAGCGGGCGAACTCATCATGCAAGGCAGTATTGATGAACTGAAATTACAGTTGATGGCGCATCGAGAGATCATCATCACCGTGATGGATCACGAGAACGCCCAAGCTGTATTGAAATTGGCTGGCGGCATGCGCAATGTCGTCGCTGCGGAAGAGATCACCCCCAAGAACGGTCGCGCGCGCGTACGCGTTGACTTCTCTGGCAATGACGAAGATTTGTCGAAGCTGAGCAGAGACCTGTTCGAGGGCGAGATCGCCATGCTGGGATTCAACGAAGAGGAAAAAGATCTTGAGCATATGTTCATGCGCGTCACGCGTGGACTGGTAACCTAGTCCCATGTCTAACACTGGAGTTTAGCCATGTCGGCATTCACAGCGGATAGGCTGCATATCCAAGCGAATGACAGCGGCAGAGCCGGCGCCTTTGCCGCGCTCGACGCCAAGCGAGCCGGCTGGGATACGATGAACTTCGCGGCGGTGCGCCTGAGCGCTGGCAGAACGTTCGAGATCGCCATCGACGCCTTCGAGTACGTAGCCGTTATTCTCAGCGGCCAGTGCAATATCCGCACCAACAAGGGCGATTTTTCTCAAGTGGGTCGGCGCGAGCATGTCTTTGGGGGCATGCCCTATGCCCTCTACCTGCCGCCCCATACCGAATTTGAAATTGAAGCCATCAGCGACGATTTTGAGTTCGCCTCGTGCTGGGCGCCAACGGAAAGAGACAGTCAGGCGCGCTTGATCACACCAGGCGATGTGGAAATGCAATTGCTGGGAGGCGGCAATGCCTCGCGGCAAATGTGCCGGGTGGTCGGATCGGGATTTCCGGCGGACCGGATGCTCGTTTACGAGCTGTATACGCCGGGTGGCAACTGGTCGAGTTACCCTCCGCGCAAACACGATACGCACAAGACTGACGAAAAAGGCAATGTGCTGGAAGCGCAGTTGAACCGTTTTAGCTTCTTCAAGTTCGATCGTCCCACGGGATACGCCTACCAACGCGTTTACAGCGCGGACAAAAGCTCGAACGCCGTGATAATGGCGCGTCAGCACGATATCGTGACTATGCCGTCCGGATACTATACCTTGGTTAGCGCTCCAGCCACGACAACCTATACGCTCAACTTCCTCGCCGGCTCCAGCAGAGCCTTCGCCGCCACGACCGACCCGGACTACGCTTGGGTGGCGGATACCCTCACGGCCAGCGATCCTCGCCTGCCGGTCGTGGATCTGGGCATGGAAATCGGGCATTAGCGCAAGTTCCGCAATTACAGACCCAATTGCTGCCCAAAGCCCGAAAAGTCTAGCAATCTAGCCTGCTTGCCTTCAGCAGCTTTTTTTGACCCATGCTAGAATGAGCTTGCGTTTGTCAAAACTGTGTTGCGAAACTAAAGGCAAGGAGCGGATATGCGGCGTCTAATTTTCCTATTGGGTACGATAATCGTCTTGACGACGGTTGGGACATCTGCGGTTCTGGCACAACAGATCCATATTGTTCAAGCGGGGGAGACCTTGTTTCGGATCGCCTTGAACTATGGCATTTCGCTGGCTGGACTGGCAGATGCAAATGGCTTGAGCGCGCCATACTTGATTCACGCGGGCAACCAGATAGTCATACCGGGACCAAATGCGCCTGCCCCTGCTCCCGCAGGTTCATCGGCAAGCTCCCAGGCGCCGGCGTCTTACACGACGCATACCGTGCAGCCGGGTGAAAGCCTGGCGTCTATCGCCGCGAAATACGGTGTGACATATCTGGAATTGGCAAGCTTGAATTCGCTGGCCAATCCCGATGTGCTCTTTGTAGGTCAAGTATTGCGGGTTCCTGCCCCTGCCCCTGCTCCGCCGCCGGCCAGCCCCCAACCCGTTAGCCAACCAGCGACTCAACCTGTCAGCCAGCCCCAGCCAGTGCAGACGACCGGCACCTATACGGTACGAGGGGGGGATTCGCTCGCCAAAATTGCGGCGCGATTCAACATCAATTACTTTGAGTTAGCGAAGATGAACGGGATCGTCAATCCGGATATCTTGTCGGTAGGCATGGTATTGCGGGTGCCTGGCGCGCCGCCTCCACCGGCGCAACCGGCTCCGGCTCCCCAGGAGAGCGTCGGTCCACCTGTCACAGTTCCGCCAGCGCCGGTGAGCACAGCGAATACCGGCGGCTTTGAATTGGGCGGACAGGCATTGAGCTTCTCGCATCCCGGTCATATGCACAGTGCGCGCATGAGCTGGGTCAAGCGCCAGGTCAAATGGCATGGCGAGCCCGCGAGCAACTTCCAGCACGTTATCGACAGCGCCCATGCCAACGGGTTCAAAGTATTGCTGAGCGTCATCGGCGAACCAGGCGCAATCGCCGCCAATCCGGGCGGCTATTACCAGAGTTTCGCCAACTTCCTGGGTGGTCTGGCGCGCGGAGGCGCGGACGCTATTGAAGTCTGGAACGAAATGAATATCGACCGCGAATGGCCATCAGGCTTGATCAGCGGGGCCAACTACACACAAATGCTAAGCGCCGCGTACCACGCGATCAAGTCGGCAAATCCGGGAACGCTCGTCATAAGCGGAGCGCCTGCCCCGACCGGCTTCTTCCAGGGTTGTTCCACCAACGGCGGCGATGACGACTGTTACATGCGCCAAATGGCCGCAGCAGGCGCCGCTAACGTACTCGATTGCGTGGGCATTCACTACAATGCGGGCATCGTGCCGCCGGACGCGTCAAGCGGCGCGCCTGTCGGCAGTTCCGGCCACTACTCCTGGTACTTGCCACGCATGATGAATCTCTACCGCAGCTTCTTCCCGACCAAGCCGCTCTGCTTCACCGAGTTGGGTTATCTGACCGGCGAAGGAATCGGGGCGCTGCCAGGCGGCTTTGCCTGGGCTTCGGGCAATACCCTGGCCGAGCAGGCTTCCTGGCTGGCGGGCGCGGTCCATCGCCTGCGCGGTTCCGGCTTCACTCGCTTGTTCATCGTGTGGAACGTGGACTCTACGCATTGGAGTTCCGATCCACAATCCGGTTACGCGATCGTTCGACCGGATGGCAGATGTCCGGCTTGCGACTCTCTGCGCGCGGCCATGGGCGGGTAGAACATCCGCGACAAGTCAAGCAAAAAAAGGGTGAGGCTGGTAGCCTCACCCTTTTACTTTCAGATTTTCACGCGCGTCCAGCGCCCCTGTCAACTTGTCGCCTTTTCTAACCCCTCCCCCAGCCCCTCCCCGAAGCGTCAGGAAAGGTAGTTTATCTAGGAAGATATTAGGGCGGCCGGGTATTTCATATCCTCCAAATTCACCACTCTCCTTAGAGCTGATAATCCCCGGTGACACGAACGATCTTGTGGCTGTAATTCTCCACATATTCCATCAGCTTGGCCTGCAAATCCGCCCAGTCGGCGCTGGTGATGATCCGGCGCATGGATTCGTCGTCTTCGGCGATAGCGCCCGCCATGATTTTAGGCATATCGGAATCGGTATAAACGCTGTACCAGGCTTCAATCGGCGTCAGGCCCAACTTTGTTGTATTGGGGACCCATTCACGCATCACGAATTCAAAATACTCTTGATCAAGCCCGGGTTTGATGTCCCAGTTCATCAGCAGCTTGACACTTCCGTTTGGCATAGGTTTGCGCTCGCTTTTGGCGGGTCCTGACCACCACTATAACGCATAATCGCTTCGGGCGTCCAAAGAAGGTTTCAAATCAGAACCGAGGACGCTCGCAATAGCACCACCTGCGTTTGTTCCGGCAGAAGGCTCATTGTCACTCGCAGCGTATCCACCGGTTCCGTCTGCCCGACGCCCATGGCCTTGAGGAAGCTGTCGACGATCGGTCCTCCGTCGGCGCTGCCGTTCTTGCCATGGTACATAGGAATGACGAGATTGGGTTCGATCAGGCTGATCAATTCCGCCAGTTGTTCATTGGGCAAGCCGGCGCCGCCATTCACGGGCATCAATAAAACATTGACTTCATCAAGTTGCTCGATCATGGATTGGTCGGGCACCTGCCGCAGCTTTCCCAGATGCAATACGCTTAGGTTGTTGGAAAACTCGAAAAGGTAAGCAATATTGTCCAAAACACGGTCTTTTGCGGGATCGTGAATATGAAGCTGTATGCCGGTGACAAACAGGTCGCCCACCTCATATTCTCCCGGGCCGGAAATCACATAGTCATGGTCTTTAACTTGCTCGACATTGTGTCGAGACAAATCGTGACTGACAGTGACAAGATCGGCGCGCAGCTTCAGTTCTGGCGCGCCTTTTGCGGGCTTGTGAGGATCGGTCACCACAGAGGTATGGCCGCGCTCGATAATGCGAAAGCAGTTTCTACCAAACCAGGTGATATCCAAGATGACACTCCTTCATCGCCAGCTTAGCAAGCATGTTCTAATTGTATCGCGAGACTGATGTTTAGGAAAGTCCGAAGCGGCGGCAGCAGAGCAATTGCATCGAATTATTTTAACCACCGAGGACACCGAGATCACCGAGTTTAGGGTCCTGTGTCTGCTTCCCACTAAATTCCATCACCTGAATACGGCGAGGTCGTCAGCGAAACTTCATTTGTGGCTGAAAGCAAGCCCGAAACATAGCATGAGCTATGTTTTGCTTTTCTCGGTGTCCTCGGTGTCCTCGGTGTTCTCGGTGGTTAAGCATTTTGCTTCAACCACGAAAGATACACTGCCGCGGCGGGTGTCCCAGGCGCTTCAATCCGCGAATTCACCCCACTCGTCCAGCGCGGCTTCCAGTTTCGCCTGAGTCTTTGTATAAGCCTCGCCGAGCACCCGCACGCTCTCGGCGTCTCCCGCCAAACTGGCGTTATGCAACAGCCGGTCGATCTCGCTCAAGTCCGTTTCCAATTCGTCAATCTTGGCTTCGAGCTCGGCCACGCGTTTAGCGGCTTCGAAGGGGTTCAATCCACGAATTTTGACGCTGACGTTTGCGCCTTTAGCGCCGCCGCTGTCCCGCGGAGCGCCGCCTTTGGCCTTGACTTTCGCTCCCGCTGCGCGGGGGCCCCCGCTGCGATCCTGGAGAAAGCTCTGATAATCGCCATCGTACATTGTCAACTTGCCAGCCGTCATCTCCCAGATCTGAGTCGCGAGCGCGTCCACGAGGTAGCGATCGTGGCTGACCAGCAGGATAGTGCCGGTAAAGCCTTCCAGCACCGCCTGCAATACCTCCTGGCTGTCGATATCCAGGTGATTGGTCGGTTCATCCAGCAAAAGCAGATTGGCGCCGAGCAAGGTCAGCTTGGCCAGAGCCACGCGACCGCGTTCACCACCGGACAGGCTGGCTATCGGGCGAAAGACGTCCTCGTTGCTGAACATGAAACGACCCAAATAGTCGCGCGCCGCGGATATCGGCATTTTCTTGGTCGCGCGGATCTCGTCTAGGATTGAGTTATCGCGGTTGAGCTTTTCATGCGCTTGTGCGAAATACCCTACTTTCACCTTGGCGCCCAGCGTGAGCCCCCCACCCAGTGGCGCCAGGTCGCCGGCAAGCGTTTTGAGCAGGGTTGATTTGCCGACGCCGTTGGGACCAATGAGCGCGACAGTTTCGCCGCGAAGCACCAAGGCATCGGGCACCGTCATAAAGGGACTGTCGGCCTCGTATCCGATCCGCAGGTCTTCAGTCATGAGCACTTGATCTCCGCTGCGCAGATGATCGCCCATTTCCAAAAACATTTTGCGGCGATGCCGCGGGCCGCTTTCCAGGATTTTCCCTCGCTTACGCATGGTTTCGAGCTTTTTCAGACGCCCTTTTGCTTGCGCAGTGCGGCGGCTGCCCATGTGCCGACGGATAAACTCCAACTCTTTTTCGATGAATTGCTGTTGCCAATAATACTCGTGGCGCAGGCTTTCTCGCTGCAGGTCCCGCTGCTGGAGATATGCGCTGTAATTGCCGCGGTAGATCAACAGGCGCTTGAATTCCAACTCCCAGATCGTCGCAGCGAAGCTATCCAGAAAATAGCGATCGTGGCTGACCGCCAGGACCGCGCCCGGGAATGATTTGAGGTAATTCTCCAGCCATTCCACGGCCTGTATATCCAAATGGTTGGTCGGCTCGTCCAGCAGCAGCAAATCCGGTTCTTCGAGCAGCAAACGGCAAAGCAGGGCTCTGGTTTTTTGCCCGCCGGACAATTGTGGCAATGGCATTCCGTATTCGTCGCTGGTGAAACCCAGCCCGCTCAGGACCATTTTGACGCGCGTCTCGTACTCATAACCGCCGCGGCGCTCAAATTCGGCTTGCAAACTGCCGTAGCGCTCCAGCGCTTCATCGTAGCCATCCGGGTCGGCCAGTTGATCTTCCAGCGCCTTCAACTGGTTTTCAATCTGGCTTTCCATGTCGCGCAGATCGGCAAAGGCCTTCAACTGTTCTTCCCACAGGCTATGCGCGCCAGCCAATTCCGGACGCTGCGGCAGATAGCCCAGCCGTATTTTTCCGGCGACGGTCACACTGCCCGACGTCGGCAAGTCGAGACCAGCCAGAATGTCGATCAACGATGTTTTGCCCGCGCCATTGGGACCGACCAAGCCAATGCGAGCGCCAGCGGATATTTCCAGGCTGATATCGCTGAAGACTTCATCCGCGCCGTAGAATCTGCCCAAGTTAGTGGCGACGAGCAGGGACATGCTATTTCTCTAAGCACATGTGGACAAAACGCCAGAGATTATATCACGCGCGTCGGGTCGATTTAACGGTCGCTTGTTGGGGTGCGTATCCAACTTGGTTGAATAATCGCTCAGACCCCCAGCCCAAGCCCCTCCCCCATAAAGAGGAAGGGCCTTTAACGGCTCAATACAGGTCACAAGACTCCCCTTCTCACGTTGTGGGCTGGGGAGCGGACAACTTTTCATCAAGCGTGATATCGCTATAAAATCTGTATTTGTTGCACTGATTTTCGGGCGACCTGATAGGTCGCCCCGACGATTCTCGCCATAAATGAAGCTTGTAGGGGGGAAGGCCGTAGGGCGCGTAGACACTGCCCTTCGACACTGACCGCCGACACAGCATTATGAGAAGGGGAGCCGACACCCGTTCATCGGTCAAGAAATCGCCGTAAAATCCGTATGTTTGGAGCTTGTTTCGGGCGACCTGATAGGTCGCCCCTACCAGATCGCTGGTAATTTGTGTTAGGGATCTCATGTCGAGGACCGTCCAAAAGACTTCAACCGAAGTGGATACACTGCCAAATTCGCTGGATTGGCGAGGAAAAACAGGATATAGTCCGGCTACGTCATAGCGCGTCAGCATTGAAGCAGCATGGACGATTCGCGGTCACGGTTCATGAAGCGCCACAGCAAACACCTGATACCCTTCATTATCATCTGTGTCATGGCCTTGGCCGCAGCGCTGGCGTCGCAATTTACGTCGCCCCCTGCGCCCACTCCTCCTGTTAAAGGCGAAGACGCATCAGCAACAACATCGCCTTTTATCACCGTGAAATACAGGTTCGGGCGCGGTTATGTCGGCGACAATTGGCAAGTGTATTTTAACGAGCCGGATGCCAGCGTAGACAGGTCGGACTATGTTGATGGCATAGACGCGCCGCTTGCCAGCGCGATTGACGCCGCCGAGCGCTCGCTGGACATCGCTGCCTTCGAGCTGAACAGCAAGCTCCTCTATGAGGCCATCCTCGCAGCGCAGCGACGGGGCGTGACGGCGCGGATCGTGACTGACGACAGACATGGGCTGGAAGACGACTCGAATACGGAACTGCGAGATCTAAGAGCGGTGGGAGTGCCAATCGTAGCGGACAATCGCAGCGGATTGATGCATAACAAATTCATAATTGTCGACGAGCGCGCTGTATGGACCGGTTCCTGGAATTACACGCTCAACGGCACATACCGCAATAACAACAATGTCCTGGTATTGGAAAGCGCCGGTGCGGCTGCGGCCTACAAGACCGAGTTCGAGGAAATGTTCGAGCGAGGAGAATTTGGCGCGCGCTCATCCAATGACGGCATCATCAGCATTGGGGGAAATGCCGGCGAGATCAGCATCATCTTCGCCCCGGAAGCCAATGAAATCGCCGCGCTGAGGGCGGCGGTAGGAGCGGCGCAGTCCTCCATTCGCTTCATGAGCTTCGTGTTTTCGCTCGATGAATTGGCGGGCGCGATGATCGAAAAAATGACAGATCCGGACTTTGTTTTGCGTGGGGTCTTTGAAGAGCGCAACAGCAGGGCGAGCTGGAGTCAATTGCCTGCCCTGTATTGCGCCGGCGCCCAGGTGCGCCAGGACGGCAATCGATACATCTTGCACCATAAAGTCATCATCATCGACGACGACACTGT
Source organism: Chloroflexota bacterium (assembly GCA_011525385.1). Taxonomy (GTDB): domain Bacteria; phylum Chloroflexota; class Anaerolineae; order Aggregatilineales; family Phototrophicaceae; genus UBA6055. The sequence continues at coordinate 19,657 of WTGF01000066.1, forward strand.
CATCACGGGTTCATTCAATTTTTCCAATAGCGCCGCGCAGGACAATGATGAAAACATCGTGATCATCCGCGACAAGGTCATTGCAAGTCTCTACCTCGAGGAATGGCGTCGAATCTGGGACAGCGCAAAGGAAGTGTCACCGGGCGAAGTCAACTGCGACTAGCCGCTCGGCGGCGGCGAAAGGGTCGCAGGAATGTCGCGCTCACACAAAATTGTAATCCTTCTCGTCGCATGAGCGACGCGGTCTTCATAAACAGGGGCGATCCTCTCGACATCGCCGCAAGCGCAGGGGCGATTTTCTAGGCTGGCGTTCGATTTCGCCGCGCGCTTCCAAGTCCAGTTGTACCGCCTTGCAATACCAGCGCACGGAACCCGGCTTGGGAAAGAGCGACTTTGACACATCCTTTTCTTCCAGATAGGCGCGTACGCGTTCCTCCAACGCCGAAAAGGGCATCCAGTCTTCAAGCGGCAGCGCGCTTAGCATCGCCTCGCGAATGATGTGGTATTTGTCCGCCTTGAGGTTCTCTCGATGGTCCGGATGATTGACGTTTCGCGCTCTTATGCTTGTCATCTTGCAGTCTCCAACCTTCGGTCATGGTTTCACGATCGTTCTAGCGTCGCTATCCGCAAAACTGGGCGTGTAAAATTTGATGGATATTGCTCTTTCTAACCCCTCCCCCCAGCCCCTCCCCAAAGCATTGGAGAGAGGAGCCTTTCCGCAAATACGCGAGCCCAAGCGGAGGTTCTATATCCACGTGTTTCGACACTCCCGCGGATCTTATGCCGAATCCGAAATCCGCCTGTATAGCTTGAAGGCGTCTTCTTTGCGACACAATTGCGTGCCCGGGGTCATCGCGGCGGCGCTGCCCGCGGCAATACCCAAGCACAACGTCTCCCGCAGATCCCAACCCTGGGCCAAGCCCATGACCAGGCCCGCCACCATGCTATCGCCAGCGCCGACTTTGCTCTGCACTTTAACGATTGGCGCGCGCAAAAGTTGATATTCGTCAGCGGTGATCAGCGCGGCGCCGGCCGCGCCCATGGAAACGACGATGACCTGTGACAGACCTTCGGCAATCAGGCGACGGGCGACGGTTTTAATCTGGGCTTCGTCATGCAGTTTTTCGCCGGCGAACAGTTCCAGTTCGCGCAGATTCGGTTTCATCAGATAGACGCCTTTGCCAAAAGCGCGATGCAGCGGCTCGCCTGCCGTATCGACGACCACGCGGATTCCGTATTGCGCAGCGTAGCGCGTGATCTCGCCGTAGAATTCGGCGGGGACGCCGGCCGGCAAGCTGCCGCTGGCGGCGATGATATCCGGTTCGAGATTGAAAACCGCTTCCAGGCACGCGATCCATTCCTCCGCGCTCAATTCGGGGCCCGGCATGGTGAAACGATACTGCAGGGTCGAGCTCTCTTCGTAGACCACGAAGCTTTCGCGCGTGATGCCGGCGATGGGCACGGCGCGGCACTTGATGCCTTCGGCGCCCAGCAATTGGGTAAGCATGGCGCCGGTATGCCCGCCGGCCGCATAAACCGCTGTGGATTCGCCAGCAAGAAAATGAATGGCGCGTGAAACGTTGATCCCGCCGCCGCCTGGATGAAACTCCGGCGCGGCACAGCGTAATTTGATTTCCGGGGCGACAGAGGCGATGCGCGTACCAATGTCCAGCGCCGGATTCATGGTGAGGGTTACGATCTTGTCCACAATCGCAAGGGTCTTCCCGTTTGCGGCGCAAGCAAGTTTAACGACTGGGAACTGCATAAGCCAGACTTGAAATCGGCGCGCTGTATGATAGCCCTATCCCCAATTCCCAGAAGTAGTGCCAAGTAAGCAATGAAAATTCCGAACGCCTTTTTTCTAACGCCCCGGCTCCTCCCGAATGCTTTGGGGAGGGGATTTAAGTCGCTGGGTATTGCGATTTTTTTTCATGACTAACTTGGTACTACTGAGAATCCATGCTGCACATTGATATGTTATAGTCAAACTCAGGAAGACCGAGGTGAATATGCGGCTTGGGTATCATTCAGGCAAATTTGGCTTATAATCCGATCATCTGTCCGTCGATGCGAGACAAAGGTCCTCTTTATGCACGTCTATCTCATCCGTCATGCGCAATCGGAAAACAATGCTCTCAGCGAAAATACAGCCCACCGTCGCAAGGCGGATCCGGATCTAACCGAGCTGGGTTATCGCCAGCGCGATGTCCTCGCGGATTTTCTGGCAAGCGCGACAGACGTGATGGACGAGCGATTCAAAATCACGCATTTATACAGCAGCGCCATGTACCGCTCGCTATTGACGGCGCAGCCGTTGGGCGCCGGGCTTAATCTGCGGCCGCAAGTCTGGCCGGATCTTCACGAAAAAGGCGGTTTGTGGCAGCGGCGGAATGGCCGTACCAGCGGTTTCAATGGCATGAGCCGATCATCGATGCTGAACGAGTTTCCCGATTTCGATCTGCCGGATACCATCACCGAAACGGGCTGGTATGATGCCGAATTGGGTATAGAGCCGGAGGCGCACAGCAACTTCCGCGCGATCAAGGTGGCCATGGCGCTTCGAGAACGCGGACAAGGGGATGATGTGATCGCCTTGATTTCTCACGCCGGCTTTCTTGACACTTTGCTCAAGGCGATTTTTGAGCAACTGCCGTCCCGCCCCAACACTTGGCGTTACTACCACGACAACACGGCGATCACGCGGATCAATTACAAGGGATCGCGACCGATCTTGCATTACATGAACCGCTTAGAGCACCTGCCGGCGGATTTGCGCAGCTTTTGACAGGCTGTGAGCAGGGACACGAAGAATGAAACCCGGGACGCTTGAAGGGCAAGTCGCGCTGGTGACCGGCGGCGGCGGCGGGATCGGCAGCGCGATCTGCCGGCGCCTGGCCGCGGAAGGCGCCCGAGTCATCATCACCTACCGCAGCGACGAAGCCAAGGCGCTGGCGGTGGGGGAAAGCCTGGCGGGCGGGGATCATCTCGTGCTGCATGCGCCTGTGGACGATGGCGAGGCTTTAGGGCGCTTGGCGCAGATTGTGCAAGCGCGCTGCCGGCGGCTGGATATCCTGGTGAATAACGCCGGTGTTACCGCGGCTGTGCCGCATGAGGATCTCGATGGTCTCGACGACGCGCTTATCGACCGCATCTTCCGGGTCAACTGGCGCGGGGCTTTCGCTTCGATCCGGGCGCTGAAACCGCTACTGATGTCGGGAGATGGCGGGGTTGTGATCAATATCTCGTCGATCGCCGGGCGTACCGGCGTCGGCAGCAATGTGGCCTATTGCGCCAGCAAAGCCGCCATGGACAGCATGACGCGGTCGCTGGCCCGGGCGCTGGCACCGCAAATTCGGGTGCTGTCGGTATCGCCGGGCTTTGTGAATGGCGAATATGCGCGCCGAATGCCGCGCGCGCTGCTGGCCGAGCAGGAAGCCAAGACACCTTTGGCGCGGATCGCCGAGGCGGAAGATGTCGCAGAGGCAGTTTACGCCGCTATCGCCCATCTGCGCTTCAGCACCGGCGACATCATTCCGGTTGATGGCGGGCGGCCCCTGGGTTGATCAAGCCGACTCGCTTGAGTTTTGCAAAAACATGGTCCCCAATGTGAAGGCATTTGAGCCGGATGTCGTTCGGATGTTAAGCGGTTGACCCGCTTCAAAAAAGTAGACCTCAATGACGATTCGATATTCGCCGCTTGTCCAGTTCCCCGACGGTTCCAGTTCATGAGGCGAGAAAACTGTCTCGTCGATATGCCAGTTGCTGGTCGGCCGCAAATTTAATTGTGGCTGGCTATCGTGCTGCGCGACCAGCAAGTCGTTTTCATCCAAGAGCTTGACCGACACTGTAAAATCGAGATTCAGCAGTACCGCGGTCTCCCAGACCAGATCAACCCTTAAGGGCATTTCCACGATCTTCGCGGCTTTCAGCGCCATACCATTGTCGAATTGAACCAGTGGCGGGTCATCAGCAAAGCGATCATAGCGATAGACGTGCATGTCGATGTCGCCGGAGGCGCCGCCGTCGTGCGCATGAATAAAATCCGCCGTTCGCAGGAATCCCAACTCGCGCAACCAATTGAAGGCGCTTGGGTCATTCGACCAATGCATCAGCCAGACCGTATCAAAGCGATCCAACAATTGCGGCAACCAGCTTTCATAAGTTTCCGGGTAGAAATCGCGTTGGATCTTCAAAGACTCGTATCGGGCGCCGTCCGGCAGCAGCTTCCCGTCCGGCAGCTCTCGATTGAAATAATAGCCGAGCTGGTAGTCGCCACCGGCGATATCCGTCAACACCAGATCGCCGGAGACGGCATAGCGCGCAGTCAAATCCGCGACCTGGCGCCATTTGGGCTTGACGCGATAGAAATCTACCTGGAACAGACCATAGACAAGCAGCGCGATAATCAGCAGGTTTCGGATTGGCGGGCGGACATTGCCCAGGCCGAAAGCAAGCAGCAGGGCGATAACTGGCGTCCATAGCGTCAAACGGCGCGGTTGCAAAAAGGGCAGGAACTCGTTGGCGATGAGGGTTAAGACAAAGGGAAGGACCAGCCAAAGCAATAGCAGCCAACTTGCGCGTTCCCAGCGCAAGCGGTACAGCCCTTCGCGACCGTAGACCACGGTGAAGAAACCCAAAAGCAGGAGCGCAAAAACAAGCGCCCACTGCTCGGTAAAGAACTTGACCTGAATGTCTCGGATGACGGCGGGGGACAGACTGACCGACCAATTGGCGCCGCTGTTGCCGACCTGCTTCGCCCCGACCAAGAGCAACCAGGGCGACAGCGCCAGGGCGGCAATGACCAGACCGGCCAGAGCCCGCCTTCGCTGCTGGCCGCGAAGGCAGACCAGCGCGTAGAGTCCCTGGGCGACGCCGGCAAAGACCGTGATGTAGTGCGTGTAAACCATCAGCACAGCGGCAAGAATCCAGAATAGGCCAGCGGATCTTCGCGATCGCCGTATCCAGCGCAGGAAAAATAGCATACTGCAGATCACGAGAAAGACCAGCCAGGTGTAGTGCCGCGCCTCAGCCGCCAGAAAGTTTTCGGCATCAGCCAGCGCCAGCATCAACATAGCAAGATAGGCGGCGCTATGGCGCTGTCCGCGCGCGGCCCACGCTCTTTGCGCCATCACCTCCCGCGCCAATTGGAAAATCAGCGCCAGACTGAGCATAGACGGCAGCACGGAGAACCAGCGCAGCGCCAACTCGCTATGGCCGGCGACTGCGCTCCACAAACGCAGCGTCGCGAAATAGAGCGGCGGATGCGTATCACGCGCCAGCGATGTCAGGAGATCCGGGAAATGCGCGTGATAAAAGGCGTAACCTTCGTCAACCCAGAAGCTCTGCTCGGTGACATGGAGAATGCGACCCAAAGCGCCCACGAGCAGAATGAGCGTAATGATTGCCCAGCGCCTATCTGGAAACATCTTCTCGTATGGTCCCCGCCATGCCTTAACGGAAGTATTCTAGCAAGGATTGCGCGGGAGAGGTGAAAATCGTGGATATCGCCCGATGCGAGTTCAACACGGGGGGGATTCATTACAGGCACTCGGGACTGAGAAATCCCAGGAATGCCGCTTTTCTAACCCCTCCCCCGGCCCCTCCCCAAAGCTTTGGGGAGGGGTGACTCGCCTTTGAGAAAAGATTTTCACATGACTAACTTGGTACTATTGAGATTCTATTGCAAGATGATGCGGATTCGGTACGTTCTCATTTTTCACCACTACTCAATTCTCCAGAAACGTTGCTTGGCGTCACATCTGACCTATAATCAGTTTAGTAACTGATGCTATATTCTTGCCAGCCAAGGGATTCCAAAGGTGAAGTCATGAGATATATTGTCATTATACTGGTAGTCTTGTTTAGCGCTGTTTCGGCATTGGCGCATGGCGACAAGACACATGACGAAGACGAAACCGAGGCGGGCGATTTCAGCGCCGTCGCTGTGCCGGAGAATCCCACCTATCACCAGCATGTTCGTCCCATTCTGGAAGCAAGCTGCGTCGCTTGTCACTCTGATGGGCAGATCGCCGCTTACGCGCCCTTAACCAGCCAAGACGACGTGATATATTTCGCCGATGATATCGCATTTCATGTGTCGGCTCGTCTGATGCCGCCCTGGATGCCCTCTTCCATGAACATCCCCTTGAAGAACGACCGCAGCCTTTCTGACGAGGAGATCGCTACCATTATCGCCTGGGCCGAGGGTGGCGCCGAAAGCGGCGACGAGGAAAGCTACGAACCGCCAGCAGCGACATATGCCTTCGCCGAGGTTCGCGCCGATATGACGCTGCAACTCGACGAGCCTTATCCACCGGACGAAGATGCGCAAGACGATTACCGCTGTTTCGCCTTCCCGCTGGAGATCGGGTCTCCGAGTTTTATCACCGCCTACGAATTCATCCCCGATGTGGCGAAGATGGCGCATCATGGCATCGTCTATCTGCTCGACGAATCGTTGGCGCCGGAAATCGCCGCGCGCGATTACGAAGATGGACGCCCCGGCTGGTCCTGCTATGGAAGCGCCGGTTTGTCCAAAGGCGGCGATATCATCGCGACCTGGACGCCCGGCACATTCGGCGTCCGCTACCCCGAGGGTACGGGTTATCGGGTCGAGCCCGGCGAGAACATTGTCGTTCAGATACACTACAATCTGTGGGGGACGCGCGCGCCCGATCGCACGCGGGTCCACCTGGAACTGGAGCCGGACGGCAGCGGACTTGAGGAGTTGATGACGCTGCCCTTAAGCGCGCCGGTGGAGATCCCCTGCCCCGGCGATGTCGAAGGTCCGCAATGCCAGCGTGAAAACGCCATCAAGCGCATCGCTGAGCTATACGGCGAAAAACTGTCAAGACTACCGGACAAGCGCTTGAAGGATTGCCGACAGACGCTGGAAGATTATGCTGAAAACACGGGCGAACACGCCGTCACCTATTGCGATTTCCCGTCGCCTTTCCCCTTCACCTTGACTCTCTACGGCGTATTGGGTCACATGCACGAACTCGGTCGCAGCTTCCGCATGGAACTCAATCCGGAGGGAGACGAACCCGTCATGCTGCTGGACATCCCGCGTTGGGATTTCCATTGGCAGGATCGTTATCAGTTCGTCGAGCCGGTGAAGGTCAATTTCGGCAGCGTGCTGCGCATGACCTGTACCTGGGACAACAGACCGTCGGATGATCCGCGTTACGTAGTTTGGGGCGAGGGCACGGCGGACGAGATGTGCTTTGGCACGGTGATGATCAAGAAGCCATAGTGCCCGCAGCGCTAGTTCCCGAACAAGTTCATCATATAGTCAGTGGAGATGCCTTGGGATTCGAGGTGCGTTTTGAGCTTGCGCCGGGCGTCGTGGATCAGCTTGTAAAGCGCGTTGCGGTTTGTGCCCATGCGCTCGGCCAGCACGTCCATGGGAATGCCCTTAAGCGCAACAGCGACCAGCGCTTGATACTGCCGCTCGGTCAAGGACTCTTTCAGCGCGGACTCGATTTTCTCGAGCACATCGTCGCGCTCGGCGACTTTTTCCGGCGTGGGAGGCGGCGGGGAGGCCAAGCGACTTGTCGCTGGCAGCAATTCGCCATCCGCCGTCAATTCGTCCAGGCTGAAGTCCCTGTAGCGCGCGCGGCGCAAATCGCTGATGGCCAGGCGCACCGCGATTTTGTTGGCCCAGGTCGTGAAGCGGCTTTCGCCGCGGAAATTATCCAGGTTGTCCATCACGCGCAGGGTGGCGTCTTGCGCCAGGTCTTCCGCCATTTGCGCCAATTCCTGCGCCGCCAATCCGCGCAGGTCGCTGCGGTCCTGGCTGAGGTAAAAGTAGATGCTGCGCTGCAGACGTTTTCGCAGTTCCGCCAGCGCGTCAGTTTGCGCGGCGTCGCCCGCTCCGCGCAGCGCCGCGATCCATTGCTCGTTTGTGCGACTCGTCATACAATACCGTTCAGTGGCTGCCCCTTGTCGTCGCGCTCATGATAGCGGACTATCGTTAATTATTCACTGGCGGAACGGTGAAAACCGCGTGACCCAACACCGCGAATGGCCATTTTCTGAAATCAGTCCGCCGGCAAATCGAAGAGATTTATCACCTTTTGCCCTGCAAGTGGGTCTATAGTAGTGAAGAGGCGCAATCAAGAGAGCAGCTATCGAGAACGGAGTCTCAATCATGAGCAATCGACCCGATCCGCCACGTCACGTGACCGAAGGCGGCAAGGATAACAAAAAGAATCAGGACGGCAACAAATCGCCCTTCGGCAATCCCAATGCGCAACGCATGTGGATCATCCTCGGTATTATCGTGCTGGTGATGTTCTTGCTTGTCTTCAACGGGCGCGGCGGACCCAGCTTCACCAACAGCTTGCCCATAAACGAGTTGGCCTCGCATATTCGACAGGGGCGCGTCGAGCGCATCGTTGAGCGAGGCGGCCACGACCTCTTTGTCACCTACACCGATGGCACGACACAAACCGCCTATAAGGATTCATCGTCCAGCTTCTACGAATTGATGGACGCCCTGGATGTGTCGGGCGCGGCTTTGGAAAACCTGACCTTTGTGGCGCAGCCGGGCGATAACTCGCAGCAGATCATCTTCCAGATTCTGCTCGGTGTGGTGCCGATTCTGATCATCGTTTGGTTCCTGTGGCGCATGATGCGCTCAATGCGCGCCGGCCAAGACCAGGCGATGAGTTTTGGCCGGAGCAAGCCCCGGGTCTCGCGCGATATGGAACGTCCTCAAGTGACATTCACCGATGTGGCGGGGGCGGAAGAAGCCAAGGAAGACCTGCAAGAGATCGTAGAGTTTTTGAAGGAGCCCGAGAAGTTCATTCGCCTGGGCGCGCGCGTGCCCAAGGGCGTGCTGATGGTCGGCCCGCCCGGCACTGGCAAGACTCTAATGGCGCGCGCCGTGGCAGGGGAGGCGGGCGTGCCGTTTTTCAGCATATCCGGCTCGGAATTCGTCGAGATGTTCGTTGGCGTGGGCGCCAGCCGGGTCCGCGACCTGTTCGAGCGGGCCAAGGCGGAGGCGCCCGCGATCGTCTTCGTCGACGAGATTGACGCCGTCGGCCGGCACCGTGGCGCGGGCTTGGGCGGCGGGCACGACGAGCGCGAACAGACCTTGAACCAGATCCTGGTCGAGATGGACGGCTTCGACAACGACACGAATATCATCATCATCGCCGCCACCAACCGACCCGATATCCTGGATCCGGCGCTGCTGCGCCCGGGTCGTTTTGACCGCAAGGTGGTCATGGACAATCCCGATGTCAAGGGTCGGCAGGACATTTTGAAAGTGCATTCGCGCGGCAAGCCGCTGGGGGCGGATGTCGACGTGGAAGCGCTAGCCAAGATCACGGCCGGTTTCTCGGGCGCGGACCTGGAGAATCTGGTAAACGAGGCGGCGATCCTGGCCGCCCGGCGCAATAAAAAGTCGATCGGCATGAGCGAGATGCAAGAATCAATGGAGCGCGTGGTGATGGGACCGGAACGCCGCAGCCGCGTCATCACGCCAGAAGAGAAAGAAAAAGTCGCCTATCACGAAGCCGGGCACGCCCTGCTCTTCCACCTGTTGGAGAATACCAGCCCGGTGCACAAGATCACGATTGTGTCGCGCGGGCGCGCCGGCGGCTATGTGATGCCCCTGCCCTCCGGCGACGATATGCTGGTCACGCGCGAGAAATTCGAGGACGACATCGTGGCCGCCATGGGCGGGCGGGCCGCGGAGGAGATCATCTTCAATCAGTTCACCACCGGCGCCAGCAACGACTTGCAGCAAGCCACCCGCATGGCGCGGGCCATGGTGACGCAGTTCGGCATGAGCGACTTGCTGGGTCCGCGCTCTTATGGCAACGGGCAGGGCGCCGTCTTCCTGGGGCGCGAGATCGCCGAGCAGCGCGATTACAGCGAGCATTACGCGCAGCAGATCGACGATGAGGTCAAGCGCATCTTGCAGAGCGCGTACCAGCGGGCGAAAGACATTCTGCTGGATCAGCGCGGCAAGATGGAAGAACTGGTCGAGATACTGATCGAGCGCGAGACGCTCAACGCGGATGAGTTCGTCGAGATCGTGGATGGTCCGGCGGCTGCGCCGGCGACGTGAGCCAAACGACAAACTCAAACCGAAGGGGCGAGCCAACGGCTTGCCCTTTTTTGTGTGCCAGCAGACTTTCGTTTGAAGCGCAAGACTGATAGAATTTGCGAACGGTTTGCATTGAGTCTGTAAATCTTTGCTGGCACAGTCCTGACGATGGGAGCACCCGTTGGCGCAATATCTAATCAGGAAAGACGAATATCAATATGTTGTTTTTCTTTCTCACGCGTCGGAGGATAAAGACGACGTCGCGCGGCCGCTGGCAGTGTTGCTTCAAGGGCGGGGACTGCGCGTCTGGTATGACGAGTTTGAACTTAGAATCGGCGATAATCTGGTCGCGAAGTTGAACGCGGGAATAAATGCGAGTCGATTTGGCATTCTCGTATTGTCAAAAGACTTTTTTGGCAAAGACTGGACCAAATATGAGCTTGACGCATTGGAAAATCTTGCGGTGACAGAGGACCGCATTCTTTTCCTATCTGGCACAATATTACCGGGCACGAAGTTAGAGCGTACCGCGCTTCGCTGTCAAATATTGTTGCACGAAGTACGGCAACTCATAACATCGAGGAAATCGCTGACGAAATCCTCGCGGTAATTCGAATACACTACGCCGATTAGGCAAGGAGCTGAGCTAGCATGGATTGGCGATTCAACATGGTTACGCTTGTACAAGAGAATCTGTTACAATAATCGTTGAGCGCTGTCTCCGGAGGAAATTGACGATGCAATTCATAAAACATGACTTAGGACATAGGACAGACGGAGATATGGTTGAGGTAAGTCTTACAGCCGCCGCCAATGTTCGCTTGCTGGACAGTTCAAATTTACGGAAGTACCGCTATGGGCAGAAATTCAAGTATATCGGCGGCCACTACAAGCATTCGCCTGTTCAATTCGAGATTCCTCGCGCCGGGCACTGGTATGTTGTTGTGGACTTGGGCGGTTATGCAGGAGAAGTAGGTTCGTCGATTCGCGTTCTGTCTGGAGAAGCTCTGACGGGCTGAGCAGGCAAATCAGCGCCCTCGCTTAGGCAAAATAGGCTGTGGCTGAATTTCCTCCATTATTACCCACGTTTGGCCCTAGCTTCTATGACAGCTTGAATGTGCTCTTGGCACGCGTAAGAGAGCGGAGAGTTTGTAGCAACAGCACCACCCCGCGCTTATATCTCTCTACGTCACTTGATTGGTTCGCTAGAAATTGCGTCAATGCGCTTCACGAGGTAATCCGCCACTACAGACAGAACCCCTACTTGGGAACCGATAGATGCTCCAAAAACCACACCAAAGATCATTCCAGACAGCGCGCCACCGCCCAATGTGGCTACCGCTAGGGCCGAGAAGTCAAAAGAAGATTGTCTCGAGCTTTCGAGGGAGCTCAAAACCATTGTAGAAGAGCCTGTTATGACAATTACGGCGGCGGCCACCAAGCCAACGATGAACAGTCCCAAAACAGCGCCGACCAGCATGCCGACTACGCTCGCGAAGATCGCCCGTGCAATGAGCTTGACAAATCCTTTTGGTAACACTGATTCTCACTCCGTCAACGTCTCAATCCAAAAATAGCAAAGAGAGTCTCGACATTCAAGTCACCCGGTGGCAACTCATGTAGTGATTCGGCCGCGCCTTGATCAGGGGAGGACGGAGCTTGCTGCCCCGCCGCAATTAACCCCGCAGCAGCTTTTCCAACGAGGGCCCGCGCCCGTGAGCATGCAGCATATCTCCGGTAAAGGCGACCAGCCCCGCGCAGTTGCCATGTGACAGGACCGCATTCAAAACTTTCTCCCATTCCCTCTCTGAGCATGGACCGCCGTTGCTGGGCAACGGATCGACCTGTACAAATGGGACGAGCGGTCTATCCGTCTGCGCCGCCAACTCATCCAGGATTTCCGTCATCCAGCCAGGTGATAAACCCAGAACATGATGATACAGCATTGGCGAGAAGCGGTCGGCATGCGCGGACAATTCAGACAGTCGTTGACCAAGCAGATCTTCTCGCTGTTGGGATTTCGCTGGCACGATATCCAAACCTAAAGGTTTGCCCTTCAAATAGGTATCGACTATTGATTTCGCTTGGGCGACAAAGTCAGTGATGATCCAGCATTTGAAATCAATCCACTTGTCCCTATGCACCCGCAAAATCCAATCGGCTTGTTGCCTTGTGGCGCCGGCGGGAATATCAATAGCCGCGTAATCCGCAAAGCGCTTGAGCGTGCGCTCGTCGAAACTCGATTCCAGCGGTGCGGGGGTATCATCGCGCAATTCACGTTCCCAATGCAGGGGCCAGCGAATGAAATCCAGCCAGATTCCATCCAGTTTGTAGGTTTTCGTCATTTGCTTGAGAACATCAAGACGCGATTGGGCATAAGTTTGGCAAGTTGGCGTAATGCCAATATACCAATTCATTTGCGGACGCCGTCGCCCATCCCGGCAGACGGGATGAAGTTTGGGATTATGCGCCAGCGCATCGTTGTCGTGAAAACAGGTCAGACCGCCGACAAAGCTCAAGCCATTATCATGCGCGATTTGAATAATATCGCCGGGATAATGATCCGCTTCGGCAAAGATCGCGTTGAGGCCATAGCGCTTGTAACGCTTCAGTTCGGCTTCGGCTCGTGTTGAACTCCAGCACTGCCAATCAGGCAAGCCCAAATATGCGCCGATAATGGTCATTAAGCGGCTCCGCGAAGAAAAAAGCGATCGCCCCGAGGCTTGCCCTGCGGCAAAAAGCTAGCTTGAACTAAGTCACCCGATGGCAACTCACATAGTGATTTGGCCGCACCTCGATGAGTGGGGGATCCGGCTCTTGGAAACAGAGGTCGAAGACCACCGGACAGCGGGTGTTGAAGTTGCAGCCGGTGGGCGGATTGGCCGGGTTGGGCAGATCGCCGGAGATAATGATGCGCTGGCGGTTTTCCTCCACTTGCGGGTCGGGCACTGGCACCGCCGACAATAGCGCTTGCGTATAGGGATGCTGGGGGTTTTCGTATACTTCATCCACGGGACCCAGCTCGACGATCTTGCCCAGGTACATGACCGCTACGCGATCGCAGATATGGCGCACCATGCTCAAGTCATGAGCGATGAAGAGATAGGTCAAGCCAAGCTCGTCTTGCAGTTCCTCCATCAAGTTCACCACCTGCGCCTGGATCGACACATCCAGGGCCGAGATCGGCTCGTCGGCCACGATAAAGCTCGGCTCCAGCGCCAGCGCGCGGGCGATACCGATGCGCTGCCGTTGCCCGCCGGAGAACTCGTGCGGGTAGCGATTGATGAAATAAGGATTTAGACCCACCTTCTCCATTAACTCTTCGACGTACTGCTGGCGTTCTTTCTTGTTGTTGTAAATCTTGTGGATCTGCAGGGGTTCGCTGACGATGCTGCCGACGGTCATGCGTGGGTTCAAGGAGGCGAAGGGATCCTGAAAGATGATTTGCATCTTGCGGCGCATCTGCCGCAATTCATTACCGGTCATGGTGGAGAGTTCTTGCCCCTCGAATTTGACGCTGCCTTCCGTGGGGCGATACAACTGCAAGATCGTCCGACCGGTGGTACTCTTGCCGCAGCCGGATTCACCGACCAGCCCCAGCGTTTCCCCGCGAACGACATTAAAGCTGATGCCATCCACCGCGCGCACCGCCCCAACCTGCCGCTGAAATACGATGCCGGCGGAAATCGGGAAGTACTTCTTCAGGTTGTTGACCTCGAGGATATAGTCGTCGTCCCGTTTTTCCTTGTCCATTGTCATGGTCATCGCTTCACTAGACATTTTGCGCTACCCCCTCGCGGATGTCGGCCCAACAAGACATAACATGTGTGCCATCGCCATTGGAATCGGGCACCGCCTCAAGGGGCGGTCGCTCGTCCCAACATCTTTGCAACTCGAATTGCTCGCGAACGTCGCAACGCGCGGCGAAGGGACAGCCGGCCGGTTCATTGCGCATATCGGGCGGCGAGCCTTCGATTTGAACCAGTTTTTCTTCGCCGCTGGAATCCAAACGCGGCAGCGAACCCAATAGCCCTACCGTATACGGATGACGTGAATCGCCAAAAACTTCGTGCGAGGAGCCGGATTCCATAATGCGCCCGCCGTACATCACCTGGATGCGATCGGTTATGCCGGCGACCACGCCCAGATCATGGGTGATCCAGATCATCGCCATATTAAATTCGTCTTTCAGTTGTTTGACCAACTCGATTATCTGCGCCTGGATGGTGACATCCAGGGCGGTGGTTGGCTCGTCGGCGATCAAGAGCTTGGGATTGCAGGACAGTCCCATGGCGATCATCACGCGCTGACGCATCCCGCCGGAGAATTGGTGTGGATAGTCATCGAGCCGGCGATAGGCATCGGGAATACCGACCATATCGAGCAAGTCGGCGGCGCGCTTGCGCGACTGTGAGGTATTCATACCCTCATGCAATTTCAGTGATTCAGTGATCTGTGTGCCGATGGTCAGCACCGGGTTCAGCGAAGTCATCGGATCCTGGAAGATCATGGCAATTTCCTTGCCACGTATAAGCCGCATTTGATCGGGTTTCAACTGCAGCAAATCTCGTCCTTCAAAGTTGACCGTGCCCGATTCAACTTTGCCTGGCGGGCTGGGGATCAAACCCATGACAGCCAAGGAACTGACGCTCTTGCCGCTACCGCTTTCGCCAACAATGCCAAGCGTTTCGCCCTCTTCCAGGTCGTAGGAAACGCCATTGACCGCGTAGACCGTTCCTTCTTGCGTATAAAACCGGACAACGAGGTCCTTAACCTCAAGTATGACGCCCAATGTCGCACCCTCCTCCCGCAACAAAATCTCTATGAAATAATTTCAGGTCAAGAGAGTTTGTCGAACAAAAAACCATATCGTCGCAAGGATGCCTTGAAACGATTGCTACAATCATACCAAAGATGTATCGGTTTTACCAACAATTCAAGAATCTGTGGCGATGGTCAAGATTCAGCGTTGGGATCGGTACCAATTGATGGTTTCGCGCAAGCCGGCCTGGAAGTCGGTCGTCGCGACGAATCCGAATTCGCGCTCGGCGCGGGAAACATCAAGCTTGCGGCGGGGTTGCCCATTGGGCTTGCTGGTATCCCAGCGCAATTCGCCGGTGTAACCCACTTCGTCAGCGATGATCCGCACCAGATCGCGGATACTAATCTCGTAAGCGCTGCCGAGGTTGACAGGCTCTGGACTATCGTAAAATTCGGCGGCCAAAACGATGCCGCGCGCCGCGTCCCGTACAAATAAAAATTCACGAGTCGGGGAGCCGTCGCCGAATAGCGTCACTATGTCTTCGCCCTGCTCCAGAGCATCGACCATTTTTCGGATCACATCGGGGATGACATGCGCCGATTTGGGGTCGAACTTATCGTGTGGACCGTACAGGTTGACCGGGAGCAGGTGAATGGCATTGTAGCCGTATTCCTGTCGATAGGCCTGGCTTTGAACCAGCAACATTTTCTTCGCCAAGCCATAGGGCGCGTTGGTCTCTTCCGGGTAGCCCGCCCAAAGATCGTCTTCTTTGAAAGGGACTGGCGCGAATTTGGGATAGCTGCAAACGGTACCGACGCCGACGAATTTGCCCACAGTCGCGCGCCGCGCGCCCTCCAGCAAGAGCGTGCCCATCATGATGTTGTCATAATAGAACAGCCCGGGGTGTTCGCGATTGATACCGATGCCGCCGGCAGTGGCCGCCAAATGAATCACCATGGTCGCCGCTGGATGATCGGCATACAAGCCTTCGACGTCGCCTGCCAGGCGCAGGTCGTATTGGGCGCTGCGTGGCACGATGACATCCCCAGCCTCGTTCGCGCGTAGTTCTTCGACCACATGCCGACCGAGGAAACCGGCGCCGCCAGTCACAATCACAACCTGTTCGCGCCAAAACGTCTTAGTCATGCCAGGCTCTCTCAAAAAATTGAACATCATAGTCTCTGAGACTAGGCAAGTATATCACCTGAATACAGCTTTACATGACCTTTTTCTCAGCGTATTGGCGCGCACGGTTTCATTCCCTCCCCGTCGTTGCATACACATTTGAGCCGAGCAAGTGTAAGATGACGAGCATTAACCATCTGCGGAATTTACAAGAAAGGCAATCCCTTGGAACGCACACTGATAATCGTAAAACCGGATGCGATGCAGCGCGGCCTGGCCGGCGAAATCATCAAACGCTTCGAGCAGCGCGGCTTGAAGATCATCGGCATGAAGTTGCAGCAGCTCAGCAGAGAACTGGCGGAAAAGCACTATGATGTGCATCGCGAACGGCCGTTTTTCGGGGGCCTGGTGGAGTACATCATCTCGGCGCCGGTGGTGGTAATGGCGCTGGAAGGCAGCGACGCGGTTCTCGCCGCGCGCGCGACAATCGGCGCGACCAAGCCGGCGGAAGCGGCGGCGGGCACGATCCGCGGTGACTACGCGCTGGAGATCGGTCGCAACTTGGTGCATGGCTCGGACAGCGTCGAGAACGGCAAAATTGAGGTTGCGAATTTTTTCAGCGAGGACGAGCTTTGCGCTGGCTGGTTGCGGGATGTGGATGGCTGGGTGTTTGAGTGATTTCATCTCCTCAGTCATTGATTCCCTCTATCTTGCTTGACAGTCTCGGTTCACATAGTTACAGTCAACTATATGTTGGGTGGGGCGATATTTCATGGCATCTGAACGCATGCCCGTTACGCCGGAAGTCATAACATGGGCGCGCGAGTGGTCGGGTTATACCCAGGACGCGGTAGCCGAGACTCCACGATTCCGCAACATTTCAGATTGGGAGAACGGTTCGGCAATGCCTACGTTCCGCCAACTAGAAGCGCTTGCAGAAAAGTTTAAGGTACCAATTGCGGTTTTTTTCTTCCCTGAACCGCCGAATGTAAAACCCGTACAAAGTTCCTTCCGTACACTGGGGCCCGCACAATTCGCCAAGATTCCACCGAAGATTCACATTTTGATGCGCAAGGCCAGGGCGTTTCAGATGTCGCTCGAAGAACTAAACTCGGGAGAAAACCCTGCCAAGCCCGTAATCACACAGCAACTGACAATTGATCCATCTTTTGACATTCAAGACGTTGTGCTGCAAGTGCGCAATGCTCTCGATGTATCGTTAGCGGAACAATTCGGCTGGGTTGATATCGATGAAGCTCTCGAGACTTGGCGCAGCAAGTTCTTTGATGTTGGCATTTATGTGTTCAAGGACGCATTTGGTATGGAACATGCCGACTATTCGGGTTTCTGCTTGTACGATATCGAATTCCCAATAATTTATGTAAACAACTCAACCGCAAAATCACGTCAGATTTTCACTCTTTTTCACGAGCTAGCTCACTTACTGACACAAACAAGCGGAGTTCTCGTGCCGGAAGAACTGTTCTTGGCAGAATTAGCCCTTAGCAACCAACGACTGGAGGTTTTTTGCAATCGCCTGGCTGGACATATTGTGGTGCCGGACGATGCTCTTGAACGCGAGATCAATATGTTGCCGCGAGCACTTTCTCCACTTGAGGATGTCCAGACTTTGGCCGCTCGATTCAGCGTTAGTCGTGAAGTCATTTTTCGTAAGTTCCTAGATCGCGAGTTGGTGAGCGCCAAAGAATACGAAAAAGCCAAAACAGAGTGGGATGCGCAGGTAATACCAAGACGCGGCGGCGGCAATTATTACTTCAACAAGCTTACCTACCTTGGAGAGAAGTACGTTTCGCTTGCATTCAAGAGATATTATGAGAACCTCATAACTGAGGTCGAACTTGCAAGTTACTTGGACGTCAAGCCCAAAAACCTCAACAAGTTAGAAGACGCACTGCTGAAGAAACTCAATGACATACGTATTTGACACAAACGTATTTCGGCATGTGTTCGCAAGCTACTATCGTGAGATCTTTCCTAGTTTTTGGAAAGAGTTTGAGCCTCTTCTAAGCAGCGGAATCGTCACTTCTACCAGTTTGGTGTTGAAAGAATTAGAGACTCAGAGGGTAGAACAAGATGGCTTCAGGTGGTTGCAGCGTCAAGAGAATCTGTTTCTCGCTCCGATCGAGCGAGAAGGCACGTTTTTGAGGCAAATCTATGATGTAGATCATTTTCGTCAACAGAATGTTGGCGTACGCGAGCTTTACAGTGGAGGTGATCATGCCGATCCCTATGTAATAGCGCGCGCGGCAATCTTGGAGTCAGCGGTTGTTACTCAAGAAACTTATGCAGAGCATGCGGCGAAAATTCCAAACATCTGCGAACACTTCGGCATACCGTGTTTAAAGCTCGATGGATTTATGCGCCAGCAAAACTGGAGATTCTGACCAGCTTGAAAACAGAAGCGTCCAAGAGCCACTCCCCCACGCTACTCTTCCTGATCCTGCCGCTGCTGGGTATATTCGTCGCTTTGCTGATGATCTTCCTGGAAGGCCGCGACGCGCCCGCCGCCCAGCCGACCTTCCAACCCGCGCCGCCGCGAACGATGATCAACTTCCAGGCGCCCGACTTCGAACTGCCGCTGCTGGACGGCCTGACGCTGGTTTCGCCATCGGATTACGCCGGGCGGCCGCTCTTCCTCAATTTCTGGGCGACCTGGTGCGCGCCTTGCGTCCGCGAGTTGCCGGCATTTGAGGAGTTTGTCTCGGTGCATGGGGCGGACGAGAACGGACCGGCTTTGCTCGCGATCAACCTGGGCGAGACCGCCGCGGAAATCACCGGCTTTTTAAAGGAACTCGGGGTACGCAACTTGCCAGTAGCGATGGACATAAACCAGGTGGTCAAGCGCGACTACGGCGTACAGAACTTGCCTACTACCTTTGTGATCGACGGGGGCAGCATGGTCCGCCATATGAAGCTGGGCGAGATGAAATACGAAGAAATGGGTCTTTACTTGGGGCAACTGGGGGATGAGTCTTGAAGGGCAAGCGCTCCCCTGCGCCTCAAGGGACGGGAGCAAATTCGGAAACTATGGACGGGAGTGAGACATGCGCATTGAACTAAACGACAAGGTCGCTCTCGTTACCGGTTCGGCGCGCCGGATCGGCCGCGCCATTGCGCTGGAACTGGCGAAGCAAGGCGTGAACATACTCGTGCATTACCACCGCAGTGATCCTTTGCAGGCGCGCGATACCCTGCAGGAGATCAAATCGCTGGGCGTGGATGCTTTTGCGGTCCGCGCGGACCTCAGCCAAGCCGAGGGAGTTGAGCAGCTCTTCAGCGAGTTTCAGACCCATTATGATCGGCTGGACATTGTGGTAAACAACGCCGCGGTTTTTCAGCAGCGAGCGTTTCTCGATGTATCCCTGGAAGACTGGGATCTGACGATGGCGCTTAACTTGAGAGCGCCTTTTCTGATTACCCAGCGCGCGGCCCTCATCATGCAAGAAAATCCCATACCGGGCGGCACGATCATCAACATCTGCGACGCTGGCGTTGATGGACCCTGGGCCAAGTACCCCCACCATGGCATCAGCAAATCCGGCTTGTGGATGCTGACGCAGGTCAGCGCGCTCTCGCTCGCCCCGGCAATTCGCGTAAACGCTGTCGTTCCCGGTCCGGTGCTGAAGACGGACAGGCAAGATCTAAGTGACGATGCTTGGGCGAAGGTCGCTGAGCGTATCCCGCTGAAACGCACGGGCTCGGCCGGCGATGTAGCGCGAGCTGTCCTCTACTTGTGTCAGGAAGATCATACCAGTGGCGCCCTGCTTCATCTGACCGGCGGCGAGCATCTGACCTAGAGCGCGTCGCTCCGCATGCGACGGAAACCGGCGCCGTAAGCAGTATGACCCAAGCCAATGACTATGAATGCGTCCGGGTCAATGCTGCTAACATGTTCCTTCAGTTCGCGTACTTGCGACCGTCCAATTGTCACATAAAGCATTGTGTGTTCCGCCCCGGTATACCTGCCCTGGATCGTCCAACTGGTGACGCCGCGCTGCAAATTGGCGAAGACCAGCGCCGCAATCTCGTCCGGCTTGTCGGTGATGATCATGGCGGTGCGGATCACGCTGGGACCTTCCAAGACATAATCGGAGGCCATGCCGGCGATGAAAAGGGTGATCGCCGCGTACAAGGCGCCTTCCCAGCCGTAGACCAGTCCCGCTGCAATGATGATGATGACATCGGTGCACAAGAACGTGGTGCTCATGGGAAAGCCGAATCGCCGCTGCAAGATCAGCGCCAGGGTCGACGTACCGCCGAGGGTCGCGCCGGCGCGGAAGACCAAGCCGAGGCCGACGCCGCCAAGTAAACCGCCGAACAATGCGTTCAACATGCGGTCTCCGCTAATGCCTTCCCGCGGTACCAAGGGACCGAGCAAGTCAATCATCAGCGACAATATCGCGCTGATTATGATCGTCCGCAGGATCATGCGCGAGCCACCGGGCAGCATTTTGTATGCCAGCGCCTGTATCGGGATATTCAAGACGAAGATCATCAGTCCGATCGGCGTATCGAATAACTCGTTGAGAAGCGTCGACGCGCCCGCGAGGCCTGCCGGCGCGATATCCAGCGGCTGCAGGAAAACGGTCAGCGACAGCGCGGCGGCAACGACCCCGACAAAGATCAGGACATAGCGAAAGACAAGATCGCGAAGCATTGCCAACATGGGCGGCTCTCCTAATCCAGAACGCGCGAAGCAACGAAGGGAATTTTAATCATTTTACATTATACCCCTGCGCCGCGTTGCGCAGGACGCCTCCGGGACAATTCCAATAGGAGCGCCCCGTTGAGCTATGCTATACTGATGGCTCGAATCTATGCCGCAATTTTGCCTGAATTGGAGTTGATCGACTATGCCGTTAGTTGCTCACAGTCCGCTGCCGAGCTTTGAACGTCTAAAACAGCGTGGCCAAGAAGTGCTGACACTGGACCGCGCTTTAAAGCAAGACATCCGCGAGTTGCATATCGGCCTGCTCAACATGATGCCGGATGCCGCGTTGGAGATTACCGAGCGGCAGTTCATGCGCCTGGTTGGCAACAGCAACCAGATCGCTCAATTCTATGTACATGTCTTTTCCGTACCCGGTTTGGAGCGCAGCCCGCAAACCGAAGCCTATATCGAACAGTACTATACGACCTTTGAGCAAGTCAAAAAGGATGGTCTGGACGCCCTGATTATTACTGGCGCCAACGTCGCCAATCCCAGCCTCGACCAAGAGAACTTCTGGCAGCCCTTGACCGAGGTCATCGAATGGGCGCGCCTAAACGTCACCTCGACTCTATGTTCTTGCCTGTCCACCCATGCACTTATGAAGTACTTTTATCAGATCGAGCGCGTCAAACGAGATAGCAAGAAATGGGGCGTCTTCGAGCATCGCGTTACAGAGCCTGCGCATCCGCTGCTGCGCGAGATCAACACGCGCTTTGATGTGCCGCATTCGCGCTGGAATTCCATCACGCGGGAGCAAATCGAGGGGGCCGGCTTGAGCCTGCTTATCCAGAGTTTTGATGGCGAATTCCATATGGCCGTCAGCCCGGACCAACTGCGGATCGTCTATTTTCAAGGGCATCCCGAATATGACATCAACAGCCTGCTGAAAGAGTATAAGCGCG
Source organism: Chloroflexota bacterium (assembly GCA_011525385.1). GTDB lineage: Bacteria > Chloroflexota > Anaerolineae > Aggregatilineales > Phototrophicaceae > UBA6055. Next base: position 41,238 of record WTGF01000066.1, read on the forward strand.
ACCTCGCGCTCTACTTCGCCGGCAAGCACGAACAGCCACCCTACCCGGAGAATTATTTCCCGCTGGAAGCGCGCGATATCGCCGAGCGCTACCTGCGACAAGCGCATCTGGCGCTGGAACGGGGCGCTGAACTGCCGGAATTCCCCGAGGGCGACATGCTGCCCTACCTCGACAATACCTGGGGCGATACCGCCCGCGCGATCTTCAATAACTGGTTGGGCTCGGTATACCAGGTAACCAACGTCGTGCGCCACATTCCTTTTGACGACGGGATTGATCCCGACAATCCTCTGGGAATCTTATGAACGAGACGGAAACGACTCTGCTGACAGCCGAAGACTATATCCGATTTCCCGTCGTCGAGCCCGATCATCGCTACAGTTACGGAAAGAACTCACAGCAATTCGGCGAACTTTATCTGCCCGCGTCAGACCCACTATCTTGCTTGCCGGCGATCATCTTGATCCACGGCGGCGGTTACCGGGCAATGTACGATTTGAAACCGATGGGGTCAGTGGCGCGAGCGCTGGCGGACGATGGCTTTGCGGTTTGGAATATCGAATATCGCCGGGCTGGCAATGGCGGCGATTTTCCGCATATGTTCCTGGACGTAGGCGCCGCCGCCGATCACTTGAAGCGGCTTGCCGACAGGCACAGTCTCGATCTGGATTCGGTTCTCAGCGTTGGGCATTCGGCGGGCGGTCATTTGGCTTTGTGGCTGGCGGGAAGGCACAAGGCGCCCGCGGCTAGTCCGCTATATACGGCCGAGGGTTTGCCAATCGCGGGCGTAGTCGCCTTGGCTCCCATCGCCGACATTCGCTTTGCTGTCGAGAAAGAGCTTAGCAGCGATGCCTTGGAGCTTGTTATGGGCGGAGGTCCGGAGCTTGTCCCCGCAAACTACGACGCCGGTTCACCGAGCGATCTGCTGCCGTTGGGAAGGCCACAGGCGCATATCGTCGGGACGGAAGACGTCGCGATCATGAACAATGTCAAACGTTACCTGGCGGCGGCCAGATCCGCCGGGGACAAAGCCCAATTGATCGAAGCGCCGCGCGTTGGGCACTTCGAGATCGTCTCAACCGGCGCGCCGGCATTCCGCATGGTGCGCGAGGCGATTTGCGGCATGCGCGCGATGATCAAAACCGGGGACGACAAATAAGAGCGAGTTTCTTGGGGACAAACAGACAAGCTCCGACGAACGAAACAGGGAAAATCTCATGATTAAGCGACTTGCGCACGTCTGTATCGGCGCGGCCGACCTTCAGCGTACCGAACAGTTCTATGCCGATCTGCTCGGTATGGAAATCGCATTTGAATTCATGCGCGGCGGTGAGCGTATCGGCTTTTATCTTCGAGCGGGCGGGACGAGTTTTATCGAAGTTTTCGCCGAGCGCGAAAGCATCAAGGATGATCGAGCAAGACTGAAACACTTCTGTCTGGAGGTCGAAGACATTGATGTCCTTATTGCAAAACTGACCGCGCAAGGTTATGACGTATCCAGGAAAAAACTCGGCGCCGACAATGCCTGGCAAGCTTGGACGACCGATCCCAATGGCCTGCGCATCGAACTCATGCAATACACGGAAGACAGCACTCAGTTCACGGGCGAATCGGTCGTGCTGGACTAGCTGCCAGACTGGCGTCGGTCTAATGCCGCTCTCAAGATCGCGTCAAACGCTGCATTATCGTGCGGCAGCCAGGCTTCGTTGATAGGCGACCCGGCATCAACCAGCAACTGTACGCAAGCGGCATGATCGCCGCCGCTGAGCCAAGTGTGCTGACTGCCATAGAAGCACGTTGTCAGCGGCGTACCGCCGTAGCCGTTGAGCCATTCCAGCGGTGGATCGCTGTCGGCTTCGAGCAAAAGAGCCACCACCTCGTGGTAACCGTGGAAAGCCGCCCAGTGCAAGGGCATCATGGCGTCGTCGTCACGGATATGCAAGTTGAAACCCAGCGACACCATCAGCTTGACAACTTCAAGTTTGCCGGTCCAGGCGGCATGCAGCAATTGCCGTTGATCGGCTTCCCCGAGTTGCGGCACGATATCGGGATTCGCGGCGGCGATCTGTCGCGCCGCTTCGGCCTCCCCGGCCGCGCAAAATGCCAGCAGTCGCATGTCCGGTGGACTCTGTTCTACCAAGTAGTCAAATATCTCGGCGTGTCCGTACTCCAGCGCAACTTGATGCGGGGACATGCCAGCACCGGAAAAGGCGTAAACGTACTGGTGCGAACCGTCGGCCGTCGGCGTCAACTCGTAGCCTCCGTGGTTGACCCGCGCGCGGATCGCATGGGGATATCGCTCCAGCGCGGCCTTGACCAATTCGGTATCGCCAAGCACGACAGCGGCGAAGACATCGACCGTCGCGCCGCGTTTGATCAATTCCCGAGCGGCAGCGTGATTGCCCTCGCCGATTTTCCACTGCAAGGCTGTGCTCTCGTGATCGTGATCGCGGGCTTCCAGATCCGCCCCACGCGCCAACAACCAATCCATGACCACCGGATCCTGGGCGTAATGCAGCGGCGTCTTGCCGTCTCCGCCGCGCTCATTGACAATCGCCGGATCCTTGTCGTACGCGTCACTCAGCCACTCGAGCCAGCCCTGCTCGGCCGCCGCATGCACGGTCACAGTCGCGCCGCGCTCGATCAAGGCTCCGGCAAGCTCCGCCGACGCTATTTCCAGCACGTGGAAGTCACCCGCCCACCATTGCGACATGGCGTTGATGTCGGCGCCGTGCCTGAGCAGCACATCGACCACGTCCAGATCGCTTTTGGCGATGATGACGGCTGTTGAGCCGAAATCGAAATGCGGATCGTCCAGGGTCTCGCGCAGTTCGGGATGCCCTTGCAGCAATGCATCCAGCCCGGCCGCGTCGCGCGCGTATACCAAACTCTTGAATTGCTCCAGGGCATCACCGTAATCGACGTTTTTCAGCTTGATCGCCAGGCGCAATGCGCCCCAGCTTTTCAGGCCGTATTCGCGGGCGATGACGGTCTGCGCGTCCTTGAGCGAGAGGGGATAAGCGGGCAGCTCAGCGCCTTCGAGATGCCGGACCTGCGGCAGATGTTGGCCTACGCGGTTCAGGGCGTCTGTTTCACCAAAGCCAAACGCCTTTAGAAGGAGCGCTGCCTGTTCTTCTTCGTGGAGGTTATTGGGTAGTGCGTTTTGCATGAGAGTATTGGTGATTCAATTTCCAAAACTCGGCCATCTCGCGGTTTAGATTCACAATTGATTATCCTCTGGGACGATCTTCTGCAATTCTTCAACGAGACGCGGTATTTCGTCCTGAACCGCCACCCACAGCACGTCCAGATTAATGTCAAAGTAGGCGTGGGCAAGTCGATTTCGCATTCCTTTGATTTCCGCCCAATCGATTTGAGGATGTTCTTTTTGACAATCGTCAGTGACGTTGCTGGCCGCTTCACCTATGATTTCTACAGCTCTTGTTACAGCGAATTGCCGCAAATCATCTTTTTGAAACGCGTCGCGCTTTAAGCCGGCAACAAATTGGATCGCCCTTTGCGCCGCATCCAGCATGTGCATCAATCGAATGCGGTCATTGGCGCTACTCTTTTTCATAAATCATTTGAGCGCTATCAATGACTTCTTGACGAAAATAGCGGCTTAGATCTTGGGGTGTGCGCAAATCCACGGGTCGCTCAATGATATCGCTTAGTGCAATCTCCTGACCCGACATCGCAAGCAATCCAATACGAGCCCCAGGGACATATTCCACTAACAAATCAATATCGCTGTCTGCCGTGAGTTCGCCGCGCAAGGCCGAGCCAAACAGTGACAGCCGCAAAATCGGTTGTCGCGAACAATATTCTCGGATATCTTCAAGCGGCAGGCTGACTGTTTTTGCGTCATTCACGCGCCTGTCCTCCCATACAACAATTCTATTACATGCCTAATCCAAACACAACACGCGCCGCAGCACATCGCCATCGACATTGCCGCCGCTGACCAGGACCGCGGTCACAGCACCGTCGCGCGGCAGAACATCATGCAGCAGCGCCGCCACGCCGACAGCCCCTCCGCCTTCAACCACCCAGCCTTGCGTCTCAATCATGTAGCGCATGGCATCGGCAATTTGTGTCTCGGAGACCAGCACTATGTCATCAACGTATCTTTGGCAGATGGGCAAGGTGATTGAACCCGGCTCAATCTCGCCGGAAAGCGCTTCCGCCAGCGTCTCCCAGACTTGCGGCTTGTCGCTGCCATAGAAGAAGTTGTGCATGGCCGGCGCCGACACGGCATTGACGCCGATGACCTCGACAGCTGGCGACAGGCCCTTGACAGCTGTCGCGACGCCCGCGATCAATCCGCCGCCGCTCACAGGCACCAGCACACGCTCGACATCCGGCAATTGCTCCACAATCTCGAGGCCGATTGTGCCGGCGCCCGCGATCACTTTCGCGTCGTTATAGGGCGAGACCCAGGTACCGCCCCCGGCCGCTCTGCGGAGCGCTTCGGCTTCCGCCTGGTCGTAGTTGTCGCCAAAAAGGATCGCCTCGGCCCCATATTGACGAACATTGTCGACTTTTTTCCTGGGCGTGTTCGCGGGCATCAAGATTTCCGCCGAGGCGCCGGTCAGATGGGCGGCATAGGCAAGCGCGCCGGCGTGATTGCCCGACGAGGCCGCGATGATGCCCTTTGCGCGCGCGGTCTGATCGAGGGCCAGTATAGCGTTGAGCGCGCCACGGATCTTGAAGGAATGCGTTTTGTTGGCATTTTCCAGCTTGAGCCAGGCGTTCTCGCCCAGCTTCGGCGCGGTTTCCAGCGGCGTCGGCCCCAGATACGCCCCCAGGCGCTGCCCGGCGCGCACGATGTCGCCCAGGGTGACGGGTTCAGGCATGGCTCACAAACCGATTTGCCGCAGGTAGTCCCGATTGCGCGTGGCGGATTCCAGCGGCGTGCCCAAGCCCGGCAAAACATCCTGCTCAACCACGATCCAGCCGTCATAGCCGATCGCGTCCAGTTTACGCAAGACGCCCGGAAAATCGACATCGCCTCTTCCCAATTCGGGGAAGATCCCCTGCCCGACCGAAGCGGGGCCGTCCCAGTCGTACTGACGCGATTGCGCGGCCACGACTGGATCATGATCCTTGAAATGCACCAGCCAAATACGGTCGGCGAAGGCTTCGATGTCGGCCAGGGGATCGCCGCCGCCAAAAGCCCAATGCCCGGTATCAAAGACCAAGCCCAAAGTCTCGCTATCCGTCATTTCCATCAGGCGCGCGGTTTCGGTCGGCGTTTCCACCCATGTACCAATATGATGATGAAAGACGGTGCGCAATCCGGTCTCGTCCATCACGCGCCGCGCTACGGTGTCCGCGCCACGAGCGAAGACCCCCCAGCCAGCCTCGTCCAAGCTCATTTCCGCAGAAATGCGGCCGGCATTGAGGGTGCGTGTCGGATCAGTATAGGGGTCGTTCCCGAGCACAATTACACATGTCTCGCCGCCGACCGCCGCCAGCAGTTTCGCGGTGCGTACGCAATCGTCCGCGCTCTCTTGATGACGATCGGCGTCATGCAGATAAACGCTCACCCAGGACGCCAGCAACGCCAGGCTCCGCCGCGCCAGCTCTTCGCGCAACTGAGCCGGGTCGGTGGGCATGAATCCCCAATCCCCCAATTCAGTGCCGGCATAGCCGCTGATTTCAATCTCATTGAGTACGCGCGCATAATCGTATCGTTCCCCTTCAATGTTCTCGATGACACCCCAGGAACAGGGCGCGTTCGCCACCCTTAACATCACCGCCTCCAGAAACTTGCTCCAAAACTATTCTCAATTGTCTTGCCATTTGCTATCGTGAACCTTGCCCGATACGGCACCGTATGTAGATCGACATCGAGAGGTCCGATCAGCGCTTGAGTATAACAGTTTTTGGGCTACAATGCCTTTATCTGTGCAGTTTTTCACAATTAGGCAGTGATCCGGGAAGGCGACCAAAAGGATGAGCCAATTTGATCATAAACGCTTGTTTCTGCCTGGTCCCGTCGAGGTGCGCGAGGAAATCCTGCATGCGCAAAGCGCCTGGATGATCGGGCATCGCAGCGCCGAATTCGCGGAATTGTTCGCGCGCCTGCAAAGCAAGTTGCGCCAGGCCTTCTTCACGGAAAGCCGCGTCTATATCGGCGGATCATCGGGCAGCGGTTTTTGGGAGGGCGCCTGCCGCAATGGCATCCGCGATGACCGGAAAGCGCTGCATTTAACCGGCGGCGCCTTCAGCGAACGCTGGGCGCAGATTAGCAGATCCAACGGCAAGAGCGTAGATTGCATCGAGGTGCCGTGGGGTCGGGCGCATACGCCGGAGATGGTCGCGGAAGCGCTGGATAAAGAAAGCTACGATGCCGTCTGCGTCGTGCACAACGAAACCAGCACCGGCGTTACCAATCCCCTTCAGGCAATCGGAGAAGTCATCAGTCGCTATCCCGATACCTTGTTTTTTGTGGACACCGTCAGCGGATTCCTGGGAACGGAACTGCGCGCCGACGAATGGGGCATCGATATCGCGCTGACTTCGAGCCAGAAAGCCTTCGCCCTGCCGCCCGGCATCGCCTTCGCGGCGGTCAGCGATCGGGCGCTGGAACGCGCCAAAAGCATTCCCAACCGCGGCTACTATTTCGATTTCCTGACGCTAGAAAAATCCTTGCTGAAGAACAATACGCCCTCAACGCCGCCGGTGGCGCTGATGTTCGCGGCGGACCTGCAAATGGACCAGATCCTGGCGGAGGGCATCGAGACGCGCTGGGGACGTCATCAAGACATGCGCGATACCACGCATCGCTGGGCGCTCGACCGTGGTTTCGGTCTCTTCGCGCAAGAAGGTTATCGCAGCAATACTGTTACCACCGTAGAGAATTTACTAGACATCAACGTGGATGCCATGGATCGTTTCATGCAGGAGGAAATTGGCTTTGCCATGGACAAGGGCTATGGGCAGATCAAAGGCTCGACTTTCCGCCTGCCGCATATGGGCGATGTGACGATGGACATGCTGCGGGAAGTCCTGGACGGCATCGACGCCTTTATGGCGCTTGAATGACACAATCGAACGGAGCGCCTTAAGCATGAGCTTCCACGTGCTAGTACCGGATAACGTCAATCAGAAAGCCATCGACATCCTGCGCAACCGCGACAGGATTCGCGTATCCGCGCCGGGCAAGCTGGAACGCCCTGACCTGCTCGCCGCCATAGCCGACGCTCATGCCCTCATCATCCGCAGCGGCGTCAGAGCCGATGCCGAGTTAATCAAAGTCGCGTCGCAGCTCAAAGCTATCGCGCGCGCCGGGGTCGGCGTCGACAATGTCGATCTTGCAGCGGCCAGCGCCAAGGGCATTGTGGTCATGAACACGCCGGGCGGCAACACCATCTCAACAGCCGAGCACAGCTTCGGCTTGATGATCGCCTTGTCCCGGCACATCCCGCAAGGGCATCAATCGCTGTTGGAAGGACGTTGGGATCGGGTAGCATTCACCGGCGTCGAGCTCAAAGGCAAGACGCTGGGCATCATCGGGCTGGGGCGGATCGGGGCGGCGATCGCTACCCGCGCGCAAGCCTTCGAAATGAAGACCATCGCGCATGATCCTTATTTGCCGCCGCAGGTCGCCGAGGAAATCAACGTGCCTCTGCTTGATCTGACCGAGGTTTATGCCAACTCCGATTATTTGACGCTGCATGCGCTGGTGACGGATGAGACGCGCGGCATGATCAACGCCGAATCAATCGCCACGATGAAAGACGGCATTCGCATCATCAACGCGGCGCGCGGCGCGCTGATTAACTCGGCGGATTTGGCTGCTGCGCTCGCGAGTGGAAAGGTCGCCGGCGCCGCGCTGGATGTCTTTGAACAGGAACCCCCGCCGACCGATCATGCCCTGATCGGCCATCCCAAAGTGATCCACACGCCGCATCTGGCCGCAAGCACATCCGACGCCCAGGTGACCGTCGCCATTGAAGCGGCGCAGTTGATTGTTGATTACTTGCTGGAGGGTGTGGCGGAGAACGTCTGCAATCCCGAGGTTTTGTCTTAATTTAGCCCTACCCCAAACTCCTCCCTGAATTAGGTTTCGTGCGACCGAATCGGTTGCCCAAAATTGTCACAAGTGGCCTAGGGCCGCGCCGGACTGCCGTCGGGCAGGCGCGTTTGCGTCCAGTCCTCGACGATGTCCGCGGGGGGATATTTGGCCGCCAGCGCTTCGTCGATGTCAATACCGAGCCCGGGACGGTCATTGGCGTACAGGTAGCCATCCTCGACAACCGGCAAACCGGGGAAGATCGCGTAGTCAAGCTCGGAAGGCCGATACCATTCCTGGATACCGAAATTGGGATGCCACAAATCGAGCTGCAAGTTGGCCGCGTGACCGACCGGAGAGGTATCGCTCGGCCCATGCCAGGCGGTGCGGACGCCGTACATGTCCGCGAAGATCGCTACATTGCGGGCTGGCGTAATGCCGCCCATTTGACTGATATGCATGCGAATGAAATCGATCAGGCGCTCTTGAATCAGCGCTTGCCATTCATGGGGATTGTTGAACAACTCGCCCATGGCCAGCGGCGTGGCGCATTGCGCGCGTATCATGCGGAACCATGCGATGTCTTCCGGCGCCAGCGCGTCTTCCAGGAAAAAAAGCTTGAAGCCCTCGACGTCCTTGGCAAACTGCGCGGCCTGTATCGGCGCCAGGCGCTCATGGATATCGTGCAGCAACTCAACTTGCTCGCCGACCTCTCCCCGCACATGCGCAATCATTTCCAGCGTGCGCCGGGCATAGTCGCGCGGGTCGAAATAGGCGCCCGGCGGCGCGCCTTTCGGCTTGATCATGGGGCTGCCCCGGCCGCCATATCCGCCCATCTGCACACGAATGTAGCGAAAGCCGCGCTCCATGCAGGCACGGACGTTTTCAGCGACTTCTTCTTTTGAGCCCCCATCGGCATGCACATATACATGCGCCGCCTCGCGTGATTTGCCGCCTAACAAATCGTAAACCGGCATGCCGGCGCGCTTGCCCTTGATATCCCACAAGGCTTGATCGACGCCGGAAATCGCGTTGTTCAGCACCGGCCCGTTGCGCCAATAGCCGTGCACCATCGACATATTCCAGATCTCTTCGATGCGGTCGACATCGCGGCCAAGCAAGAAGGGTTTCAAATGGCGCTTAATGGCTGCCGCCACCGCGAAAATGCGTTGTGTGAAGGTGGCGCAGCCCAGGCCATACAAGCCCGGCTCGGAAGTCGTGACTTTGACAATCGCCAGCCGCGACTTGCCCGGTTGGGTCAAAATAACTTTGACATCGGCAATCGTTACCGGTTTTGGCATGGGTCCCCCACCCAAAATCCCTCCACCACAAGGGGGAGGGACTTTGGATCCATTCAAGCATTTGCGTTACAAGCTCAGCATCGCGCCGCGGCGCTTGTAGCCATAGAGCGGCAAATCCAACTGCTCGTCGCCCAGCAGCCGCTCGACGCTGAACCCCTGAATCACCGGGTAGCTGCCCCAGGCGTCGCTGAAGGTCGCTTTGACGCGCTGATTCTCGACCGTGCCAAGCTGATCGCCGAAGCAGACCAAAACACCCGCCGTCGCTTCGTAGCGGCGCACCGTTTCATGCAGCGCTTTCACCGCGTCCGGGCTGACATTGCCGCCCTTGACCTGCACAATAGCATATTCCGGCTTGACCTTTTTGCCCTCGCGCACGGGGAAGAACTTTAGCACGCCATCGACCCCGCCGTCCGCTCCTCTTTCGCCCGGCTCGCGGAACATGCCTTCCGCGCCAATATAACCACATACCCACTTCTCAAACTCAAAAGGATTCTCCCGCGCCAATCGGCGCGCTTCCACGACCGAATCCGGCGTACCGCGCAGGTCAATATCATCGACGTTGAGATACTTGAAACTGTGCAGGATGCGATCGCGGATGAGACCGGTCGAGAACTTGGAAATGTCGATGCCGATCCATTTTCGTCCCAGCGTTTCGGCGGCGTGCACTGTCGTGCCGCAACCACAAAACGGATCGAGCACAATGTCGCCTTCGTTGGAGCTGGCTTTGATGATGCGCTCCAGCAAGGCGAGGGGCTTTTGCGTCGGATAGCCGAGATTCTCTTTCTCCTGAGTTCCGGGAAACCAGCCCGATTGACCGTATAATGCCATTATATCTATCCAAGTGTCCGACAGTGGTACACCTGGGCTTTCATCAAGGTACTGACGAATTATCTTACCTTTCCTTGACCTCGTCCGATACTTCCTACCTTTTTCATCAACGTGGCGAAACCAATTGGTCATGTACTTTTCAGAATAAGGTGTGAACTGCCTATTGTAAACGTGATCGCCATATTTCTTCGCGTATGTGAATATATTTTCGTGTGTTTTCACTGGTTTCTTGCCACTTGTTCTTCCGCCCGATGGCGTTCCATAATTGTAGATGATTTCGGAAATGAAGTTTTTCCGCCCAAATATCGCATCCATCAACAGCTTCAAGTAGTGCCCAGCCGTCGGATCGCAATGCAGATATATGCTGCCCGTGTCCGCCAGCACCCGGCGCATCGCCTGCAGACGCAGCGCCATATTCAGCAGGTAGGAAGCAAGGCTGGTCCCGGAGCGCCTGCCCCCACTCATCTGTTCTATGGTCTGAGCGAACTTAATGACGGTCGCAAGCGAACGCGTGCGCGGGTCGCGCCCCAAGTCGTCGAGCGTCTCGGCATCCCGGTCGCTCCATTTCCAAATGTCGACGAAGGCTTCGACTGGCTTGTGAGTCTTGTCTTTGCCTTTAAAAGGCAGGTTGTACTTTGAATTGGAATTGAATGGCGGATCCAGGTAGATGAGGTCAATCGAGGCGTCGGGCAAAGCCTCGGCGTCGTTCAGCACATCCAGGCAGTCAGCGGCGAATAGAATACGGTTCATGTCAGAATGGGTTGTGGCGCGGGCGAGCCTGCGGCAGTTGCAAAGAGAATACCGAATAGCGCAATCATAATAACGGCAAATGCAATCTGCGCGCCAACGATCCACATCACGATTAGGCGGGTCTGTCGCTGAACATCGGCTTTAGTGGCGATGGGGGAATGTTCCGCTTGCATATAAGTCGGCTTCTTCAAAGGTTATGCGAATAGTATAGCATAAGTTCGGCAGGCGACACACAGGGGCGCGTAGACACAGCCCTTCAACACCGAGGGCGCCGAGAATCGTGCGCTAAATTCGTCTTTTCTTTGTGTCCTTTGTGTCTTTGTGGTGAAACTGAATTTGGCAAATTTGAATTTCAACCGAAAAGGATACACTATCCGTAGACACAGCCCGCCAACACCCGCTAGGCTGTCTGTCGCCCCTACGGATTGAGGGTGGCGGCTTACAACACCCGGCAGCGATTCGTCAATTTGCCGATGCCCGCGATCTCGACGCTGACGACATCGCCATCGCCCAGGAACTGCGGCGGATCGGCCGCCTTGCCCACACCGGAAGGCGTGCCGGTCAGGATCATGTCGCCCGGATTCAGCGTGAAGGCCTGGGACAAGAATTCGATTAATACGCGCACGTTGAAAATCATGTTCGCCGTTGAGCCGTTTTGCTTCTCGACGCCGTTCACTTTCGTCACAATGGTCAGGTCTTGCGGATCGGCGATCGCCTCCGCCGTGACGATATAGGGTCCGATCGGGCAAAAGCTGTCCAAACCCTTGGCTCGCACCCATTGCTTGTCGCGGCTTTGCAAATCGCGCGCCGAGACGTCATTGGCGACGGTGTAGCCAAAGACGTAATCAAGCGCGTCTTCCCGCGAGATCCGGCGCGCGGTTCTGCCCATGATCACCGCCAACTCGCCTTCCCAATCAACTTGCGAAGTCAAGTCGCCTTCCCATTCGATCGCATCGCCATCGCCGATGACCGCGCTCGGCATAACCGCGAAGACCAACGGCTCGGATGGCACTTCGTTATTCAATTCGCGCGCGTGCTCGACATAGTTGCGCCCGATCGCCAGGATCTTGCCCGGGCGCAGCGGGGGGGAGATCCGAACCTCAGCCAAGGCGTTGCGCTCGCCGGCTGGCGCCGCGCGCTCGCCGGCTTCGATCAAGGACAGCATGTCCGGCGCATCGACGCGGCGAATGCCGTCACCATCGAGGATGCCGACATAGGTTTGCCCCTTCGCGCTGTAGCTAAGCAGTTTCATCCGCCCTCCCATTGTCATGCGCTTGATTCCGGCTAGTCTAACAAAGCGGGTGAGTTTCGACTAGCTACGCGTCGATTTCGCAACCGCAGCCGCTCGGCGCGTAATCGGCGAATTTGGGCCACCACGCTCACACAGAATAACAAGCCTTCTCCTTGCATGAGCAAGGAGGTTGACTAAAAAGAATCCCCAGTCGCGTATAATCTGATAGAATAACGGCGTACGATACCCGTGCGCGATATTTGGGGGCAATCTCTTGACGGCGATCAGACTCGCCTGCGCGCTAATGCTGATCTTGACGATCGTCGCGGCTTGCAGCGATACCGGCAATACATCCTCAGACGCCATGTCCGCGCAGCGCCTTCTACCCAATCTGGCGGACTATACCGCGACCGATGTCGATACCACCCTCGACGGCGCCTTCGCCGCGGTGGGTGGCGCCGCCCTGGTGGGCGGGCAAATCGGCATCACAGCTTTTGTCGCCAAGGCGGAACAGATCTTGCAGTGCTTCCAGGATCGAGGGGCCCTAGCAGCCAAATTTTATTCGAAATCCCAATCCGGCAACGCAGTTCCACAGGTAGGCGCTGTTCTGGTGATCAACCAGTCGCGCATCAATCAAGAGATGATTAACTGCGCGCTGGGCGGGCAGGAAGAAGCCGTATCGGCGCAAAGCCTGAATATCGAGCCTTGCGCAAGCGCGGGCACCATAAGCTACGAAGGCGATACCATAAGCTACGTCTACGCCGGTTCGCATCCCGATGTTTGCGCTCTGTACCAATTGCATTTTGACAATCTGGCGCAGCAATCGAGCGCGAAAACCGAGGAGCCGGGCAGCTAAGTAGACCAAGACAGTAATTAACATCTTGAGGAACAGATTTCGGGCGACATGGTACTGCGCGTAGACACAGCCAATCTGGTCGCCCGCCGACAACCCGAGAGGTTTCGGCATGGTATGACAGGCGACATGTTTTTCACGAGTAAATTGGAATTACTGGAACGATTCGCATATCTGACGGGAGGCAACGGTGGGTGAATTCAACGGTTTGGGATTACATTTGGGGGTTCTTTCGCGTCTGTCGTCGGCAAAATCGCGCTCGATCAGCGCCGAGAACTTTGATGGCGCCAAAGGCAAAGGCGGCCTGGCCAACGAAGGGACCGGCAGCCAGGCATCGCGCGACTTAGGCCATGGTTGGAAAGTCTCGCCATCCGTGCGCATCAAGGCCGGCGATACCTTCACCGTCGCCGACATCGACGGTCCAGGCGCGATCCAGCAAATCTGGATGACGCCCACTGGCAACTGGCGTTATTCAATCATGCGCATCTATTGGGACGGTAGCGAAAGCCCGTCGGTAGAATGCCCGGTGGGCGACTTTTTCGCGGTTGGCTGGGGCGAGTACGCGCAGGTTACCTCGCTGCCGATCTGTGTCAATCCGGGCAGCGCCTTTAATTCGTACTGGGAGATGCCCTTCCGTCGGCATTGCCGCATCACTATGAGCAATATCGCCGAAGAGGACATGACGCTCTATTATCAGGTCAACTATACATTGACCGATGTGCCCGAGGACGCCGCCTATTTTCACGCGCAGTTTCGCCGCGTCAATCCCTTGCCATTCAAAGATGTCTACACCATCGTCGACGGCATCCGCGGACGCGGACATTATGTCGGAACCTATGTGGCCTGGGGCGTCAACAATAACGGCTGGTGGGGAGAGGGCGAAGTCAAGTTCTACCTCGACGGCGACGAATATCCCACGATTTGCGGCACCGGCACCGAAGACTATTTCTGCGGCTCCTATAATTTTGATCCCAGCCCGCGCCACGACCAGGGATACATCACCTACACCACGCCCTACGCCGGTTTTCATCAGGTGATCCGGTCCGATAACGATTACAGGTCACAGCTAAGAATGGGCATGTACCGCTGGCATGTCATGGATCCGATTCGCTTTGACGAAGACTTGCGCGTCACCATGCAAGCGCTGGGATGGGGTTACAATCGCCGCTATCTGCCCTTGCAGGACGACATCGCTTCGGTCGCTTATTGGTATCAGACCTTGCCGCAGGCGCCATTCCCGCCATTGCCCGAGCGCGACCAACTGATGGTGATCTAAGCCTCAAGGCTCCCGCGTCAGTTCGTCGTAAAGGCGCTCATAACTTGCTGCTGCCTTTTCCCAGGTGTATTCGGCTTCGACCACTTCCCGTCCGCGCCGGGACAAGCGCCGCCGAAGTTCCTCATCGCTCAGGACACGAAGCGCGGCAGCGGCAATGTTTTTCGCTTCGGCGATGATCGCGGACTGGCCATGTTCGACGTTAATGCCGTCAACGCTTAGCGGCGTCGCCAGCAAGGGAATGCCCATCGCCAGCGCTTCCAGCACTTTATTCTTCAGTCCGGCGCCCATGCGCAAGGGGCAGACGAAAGCCGTCGCTCGCGCCAGGAATGGTTGCACTTCCGGGACGCGCCCGCTAACAAGGATACGGCTGTCAGCCAGGTTGAGCATCCACTCGGGCGGGTTGTTGCCGACCAGTTGCAGTTGCGCGCCCGGCATTTGCCGCCAGATCTCGGGCATGATTCGCTCAGTTAGCAGCCGCGCCGCGTCCTGATTCGGTCGATATTCGAAGTTGCCAACGAAGAGCAGGGTCCGCCCGTCACGAACCCCGCCCTGCCAGGGGAACCGTCCCAATTCAATACCGTTGGGAATCACATCCACCGGCAGTCCCGGTTGCAGTGACAGCAGCATATCCCGGTCTTTCTCGGCGATCACCACGGTGCGGTCATAGGGCGCATACATGAAGCGCTCGAAGCGCCGCACGATCGGCAGGCGCAGCGCAGCGCTGAGTTGGCCCTGCCGCGCGGCGCTGCGCAAAAAGAGCGCATGCGATTCGTAGGGTGTAATCAGGTTGGGCTTGTCAGCGAAGAGCGGGTGGTATTCGTAAACGCTGACCGAGCCAAAGCAGTGCGCCACATCATAATCATGGCCTTGCAAATACCGCTCGATCGTTCGCCACAAATCGGGGCTGAAACTAATATCGGCATTCCTGGCAAAGCGCTTCGACGGATTGAGCAGACGCCGAAGGTAAGCTTCGCCACCGCGACGGGATTCTCGTATCAACTCGATATGCCTGAAGAAAGCGCGATATTCCGCGATCCGTTGGGGATCGTCGTCGCGGTCGTAAAGCGCGAGCAAGTCGATGGTATGGCCGCGCCCGGATAATTCCCGCGCCAAATGCCAGATGATCAGGCGATCGCCCAGATGCAGCGGATATGGCGGGCAACGCGAAATCAGCAGAATCGTCTTCATAAGGCAGGGGTCGGACTGTCCATGACTCCCCTATCCTACCAATCACGAAATCCTCTTGAAAGCCTCCGCCATTCTTGCGAAAAGAAAAACTCATCGCGAGGATGAGTCCTAAGGTGCCGAGACCCAGACTTGAACTGGGGACATCAGCATTTTCAGTGCCGCGCTCTACCAACTGAGCTATCTCGGCATCTCATCGTCAAATGAGAAGTTGAAGTGTAGTAGTCCGGGCGCTGGATGTCAAGGACAAAGTGAGAATCGAGAGGCGGGGATTCCTCTCCCGTTATTAAGAAAGGACCGCGCGCAGCCAGGAGCGGATCAAGCCGCCGGTCTCGTCTGGCGCCGACTGCGGGAAAAGGTGCCCCCGCCTTTCGATCACGCTTATGGTCACCGAAGGCACAAGGCGCTGTACAGCTTCTTGACCCGATTGATCGAAGGTATCACTCGCGCCGCCACGGATGATCAAAACTGGCAACAGGCCCTCCAGCTTCGGCAAATCCTCCCAGATTCGCCCGTAAACTGTGGAATAATAATAGACTTCCCACTCAACGGGCCAGGCCAGTTCGTAACCGGCTTTGTTCGAGCGTTCCCTTAAACCATGGTCGACATACAAGCGCAGCGCTTCATCCGACCAATCAGCGAAATGAGGCCGGTTGCGAAAACGGTGGAAAGCCTGTTCCCGACTCTCGAAGACGCGGCGACGCCGCAAGGCGCCTCTTACCAGTGGCGTCTGATCAAGCGCATTGTCTTCCGTCGCCGTTTTCAGCCAATCCAGCGATTCCCGCGACAAAATCACGGGATCGAGCATGACCAGCGCTCGGAAGCGTTCGGGGTCTTTGATGGTTGCCAGCATTGAAGCGATACCGCCAAAGGAATGGCCGACCAGGATGATTTCGCCCATTTTCCATGTGTCAAAAGCGTCGAGCAGATCATCCGCCAGATCATGCCATTCGCGCAATTCCCGCGGCGGCGTTTGATCGCCCCATAGCGCGCGCGGCGGGAAGCAGATCGCGCGATAGCGATCCGTCAAAGAACGCAGCATAGGCCCGTAAGTTTGCGGAGGAAAGCTATTGGCGGGGGCGATGTGTATAAGGGCTGCGTCCGCCGGTCCGCCCAATTCGAGCAGTCTCTGTGGCACGTTTTACACCTTTGTATGCCTAAAATTGTAAGTTACATTTTGAACTGTTCTTTGAGCTGCATTGAGCCGAAGGGGAGACTGAACATGATTGACCGCTCCATATTGTTTGCAGTCGGCGCCTCGTTGATCGCGCTCGTCGTGGTGCTGGAACTGGTGCGGCGACGGCGCTTGCGCGAGGAATACTCGCTCTTGTGGCTGGCGACAGCCATCGTGATGCTCGTCGTCGGCGTCTGGCGCGATCTCTTGCACAGCCTGGCCGACTTGGTCAATATCGAATACCCGCCGAACCTGCTTTTCCTGCTGGCCGCGTTGTTCCTGCTTTTCATCCAGCTCTATTTCTCGACCGTCATCACCAAGCTGACACAAGAAAACAAAGAGATCGCGCAACAACTCGCCTTACTACGGTACGAGGTTGGGCATCTGCGCGGGGAGCGCGTTGATGGCGACGACGATGAGTCCGATTAAGACAAAAACATAGATGACCAGTTCCGGCAGGCGGGTGCGGACGGGATTGGTATCCGAACGGGCGAACTCCCTCATGCTGCGCGGTGGGATCGCCGGTCGGCTCAGTCGCGGCGCGATCCGCCAGGCCAGCAGGAACCCGCCAATAACGCCGCCGATATGCCCCCAATTGTCAATGCGCGATCCAGGGAAAAAGCCGATGACGAGGTTCATGCCGATCAAAAAGAGCATGTGACGAAGGCGCCCTTTCACATTGGCATAGACGCCGCGGTGCTGATAAAGATGCGCCGCTTCGGCCGCAAATATCGCGAAGACCGCGCCCGATGCCCCGACCGATGGCGAGAGCGGATCCCCCAAAGCCAGGCTCAAGGCCGATCCTGCCAAACCGCCCAGGAAATAGATCAAGGAAAAGCGCAGCCGGCCAAAGATCGGTTCTACGGTACTGCCGACGATGTACAAGGCGTACATGTTAAAGAGCACGTGAGCCAGCCCGCCGTGCAAGAACATGGCGGTGAACAGGCGATAAACCTGTCCCTGGTACACGACAAGCGGCGGGAACAAGGCGCCATGTAGCATGAACTCGCGTTCGATTTCGACGGATAGCATCATCGCGGCAAAGATCAGGGCATTGATCGCCACCAATACCAGCGTCAGCTTTGGCTGATCTTCGGGCGGGCGGCGGAAGCGCTTTTTTCCAGGTCGTGAGGCGGAAATCTGAAGGCGCTCTTGACCTTTTGGCTTTTCGTACAATGGATGGTCGTTGTCAGAAGGAGCGGACATGAGACGGTCTCACTTTTATTTGAACGGCTCTATGATATGCCAAAAGCGTCATTTGTATATTGGAATTCGGGTCAATAGATGATCCCCCGCTCAGCTATCGGCAAAACATTGTGATAAACATGAAAAAACTGCAACATTTTGTGATAAGCTTATTTTATATTCGCGTCTTTGACCATATAATGGTTTAGGCGCACTAATAGACAGGATATGCGGGCAGATGTTGGAGAACAAAATTGTGGACATGATGATCGTCCCGGACCGGACGTATTGCGAGATGCACGAAGAGGGCGACGCCTGTGACGTGATCGTACGGATGGAAAATGGCGCCATGTACACGGCGCTGTTCGCTACGATATCCTATGTCCACCGCCAGATGGATTTGACCCTGATGGTGACGGAGTCCATTCCAGAGACGCCGCCTGTCCGTTATGCCGTGGTCGATACGCCGCATATCATTGTTGACGAATTGGAGCGCAGCATTATTGAGGACACCATCGACAACCTGGTGGCGCAAGACGTCTTCGAAAGTCTTTTCACACGCGTCACCAGAGACGCCGCCGCCGACAAGCAGCGAACTAGCAGCGACGGTGAGCGCGCCACGCAAGAAATAGCGGCCGCCGTCATTGAAGAAGTGCTAGTGGTCATCGGCGACTAAACGGTTCTTCATCCCCCAGTCCATCAACACCGTCTTCCCGAACCGGCCTGCCCGTTTGCTTTTCCGCTTTCTCCGCTATAATTTTCCGCGGCTCACCGTCCAAAACTTTGACGGGCTCTTGCCGCCACTCTGTTTGGCGGGAGAGCGCATCCGATCCCACAACGCAACAAGATACAAATGACCGAGGAATATCCATGTCCGACGAACGTTATGAAAACAGTCAACTCTACAAGATTCGCCATTCGGCTGCCCATGTGATGGCAGAGGCGATGCTGGAGCGCTTCCCCGAAGCCAAGATCGCCATCGGTCCGCCCATCGAAGACGGCTTCTATTACGATTTCGATCTGCCGACCGCCATCAACGATGAGGATATCAAATGGGTCGAAAAACGCATGAAAAAGCTCCTCGCGCAAAGTCACAGATTTACCCTCCGCGAGGTCACGCCGGCGGAAGCGCGCGAAATCTTCCACGACCAGCCCTATAAGCTGGAGTTGATAGATGATCTCGTGAATGGGGGGCAAGACGACAACGGCAGTCCCATCGCCGCTCCGTCAGAGAACCTGACAATTTACACGCAGAGCAACTTCAGCGACCTCTGCCGCGGACCCCACGTCGAAAGCACCAAAGAGATCAATCCCAAAGCCGTCAGCATATCGCTGCGGCGGCCCGCCGGGGCCTATTGGCGCGGCGATGAAAAGCGACAGCAACTGACGCGAATCTACGGCACCGCCTGGGAGACGCCGGAGGAACTGCGCGATTATCGCGCGCGGCTGGCAGAAGCCATCAAGCGCGATCATCGCGTCCTGGGCGAAAAGCTGGATCTCTTCGTGATCGACGCCATGGTCGGCAAGGGTCTGCCGCTGTGGCTGCCCAATGGCGCTGTCCTGCGCGACACGCTGGAGCGCTGGCTGCGCGATATCCAGATCGAGCGCGGCTATCTGCCGGTGGTCACGCCGCATTTGGGCAATATCGAGCTGTACAAGACCTCCGGGCACTACCCCTATTACGCCGATAGCCAGTACAGTCCCATTGATGTCGACGGCGACGAGTTCCTGCTCCGGCCCATGAATTGTCCGCATCATTGCCGCATTTACAGCAGTCAGCCGCGCTCCTATCGAGATTTGCCGCTGCGCTATGCCGAGTTCGGCACGGTGTATCGTTACGAGCAGTCGGGCGAGTTGCGCGGCTTGACCCGCGTTCGCGGTTTCACCGTCGATGACGCGCATCTCTTCGTCCGTCCCGATCAATTGCTGGGCGAATTCATGGCTGTCGTCAAGTTGATCCAGCAGGTCTTCGGCTCCTTGGGCATGAGCGATTTCCGCGCCCGCATCGGCACGCGCGATCCCGACAGCGACAAATATGTCGGCGACAACGCCCTGTGGGAAGAGGCCACCGTCGCTATTGTCGACGCCTGCGAAGAACTGGGGCTAGACTATCACATTGAAGAGGGGGAGGCGGCCTTCTATGGACCCAAGCTCGATTTCATCGTGCGCGATGTCTTGAAACGCGAGTGGCAGTTGGGCACCGTACAGGTCGATTACAATCTGCCGGAGCGCTTCGACCTGGAATATGTCGACAGCGACAACGAACGAAAGCGCCCGGTCATGATCCATCGCGCGCCCTTCGGCAGCCTGGAACGCTTCATCGGCATCTTGATCGAGCATTTCGCCGGAGCCTTCCCGCCCTGGCTGGCGCCGATTCAAGCGGTCATCATCCCGATCCGCGAGAGCCACAACGACTACGCGGTCGAGGTTGAAGAGTTGCTCAAGACACGTGGCATGCGCGTCAAGGCTGATCTGCAAGATCGCAATATGCGCTCCAAGATCAAGCAGCACCGGCGGATGAACATTCCCTGGCTGCTGATCGTCGGCGACCGCGATATCGAGAATCGCACCGTCAGCCTGCGTTTGCGCAGCGATGAAGATCTGGGAGCGCTGCCCCTGGCCGAATTTGTCGGGGCGGCGCGGGAGCGGATCGACAGCTATTCGGGGGAGATCCGGCTGTAGGACGCGCATGCGCGGAGAAAACACAGGGATCAGGCAAAGCGCCTGATCCATCAACCCTTCGCTCCAGGCAGGACTCGAACCTGCGACACTTGGTTTAGGAAACCAATGCTCTATCCACTGAGCTACTGGAGCCATGCCGAAATTATAGCAGAGTTGCGTCACGGCTCAAGCGGCGAGCCGTCCTGAATGCCCCGACGCCGGTGACGAGCGATCAGGCGCTTTCAAGCGCCATACACCCAATTATTGATGCTTAAAAGCCTTGAAAATCCTGGTATAAAGCTTAGAGTTACGCTAGCAGAGGGACGCAAAATACGCTACCATAACCGAAGTTCGCAATCGTTCCGCCAATTATCGGCTGGGAAGCCGACATGCTTTGGCTCGAGACACGTTCAAGGAGAGTCCAAATGACCCATATCATCACCAGCCTGTGCCTGCGGGATGGCGCTTGCGTGGAGGTCTGCCCGGTGGAATGCATCATCGCCGGCAAACCGGAAAACGAATGGCCCTGGTACTTCATCGACCCCGATACCTGCATTGATTGCGGCGCCTGCATTCCCGAATGCCCCTTCGAAGCCATCTTCGTCGAAGAAGAGGTATCTTCCGAGTACGAAATGATGGACGGTCAAGAACGTGTGCCCTTTGATACCAAAGTCATCATCGAACATGAAGAGGGCGACATTGTCGATCTCACCCCGGACATTCAGCCGAATTACGATTTCTTCACCAGCGGACCGGGCTACGACGCCCTGAACATGTAAGCGCTGCGCGACGGCATGGTCAAAATACGGGCGCTCCGCTTCCATGGGCAGCGCGCGTTTGTGCTATAAGTAGACCCAAGTAAGTAATGTGAAAAAGCGACAAATGTAGGGGCGGCCAATCCGGTCGCCCGATGCCACGGTAGCTTGCGCTTTCGGGCGACATGATATGTCGCCCCTACAAGGCTTGTCCGGTACTAACATATGAGTGTTGCCATGGCTCCATCTTCTCGGCCA
>WTGF01000102.1 GCA_011525385.1 Chloroflexota bacterium
TGCGTGAGCGGCAATGACAATTGCTCGGGCGTCTCTGTGTCTCTGTGGCCAAAAACCCGTACCGCGCCCACAACACGCCAACCCGGCACGACCTCCCCTCCCCCCCCAAATCGTTAGAATCCCCAAACATGCGACTAAATTTACACCCTCCCATAGAACATCCGTGCTAACCTGATCACAACTCATTCAGCAAAGGACAAACCAATCATGAAACGACGATACACCCTTGACGCCAAAATTGACGCCCTCAACCAAATCGACCAATACGACGGCGATCTCCAACGCGCCGGCAAATTGCTCGAAATCCCCGTCAAAACCCTGGAAAATTGGCGCGCCGCCGAAGAATCCCTCCGCGCCGACTACCGCGAACGACAAACCCGCCATCTCGAACGCCTGCAATTCGACCTGCAAATCAAAATGATCGAACACTGTCACGCCATTCTTGCCAAAATGGACGAGAATACCCTGGCCCAAGCCCCGCTCACCCAACTCAATTCCGCTCTCTCAGCCCTGCTCAAACATGTCAATATCTTACAGGAGGCACCGACCCAACATGAAAAGATCAAATTCCAGTACCACTACCACGATCCACTTCAAACACTTCCACCTTGGACAGGCGCAAGTCATGGACAACCCCGCGCGCTTCAAAGTCGTCGCCTGCGGACGCCGCTGGGGCAAAACCGAACTCGGAATGACCAGCATCATCACAGCGGCATTAGCCGAGAACAAACGCTGCTGGTGGCTGGCGCCCACCCGCAAAATGGCCTCTCAGGTCTGGCGCGACTTGAAAAGTACGCTCAAACCACTGAAAAGCAAGCAAATCAGCGAAAGCGAACGCCGCATTGACCTGCCCGGCGGCGGCATGATCGCCGTCCACAGCGCCTGGTACCCCGACAACCTGCGCGGCGAAGGACTCGATTTCGTCGTCCTCGATGAAGCCGCCTTCATGCACCCGCAACTCTGGATCCAAATCATCCGACCCATGCTCGCCACCACCCGCGGCAGCGCCCTCTTCCTGAGCACCCCCAACGGACGCAACTGGTTCTACAACCTCCACCAACTCGGCCAGGACCCCCAATGGAGCGACTGGCAATCCTTCCACTTTACCACCGCCGACAACCCCCTCATCGATCCCGAAGAACTCGCCGAGATCGAAGCCCTCACGCCGGAACACGTCTGGAACAGCGAATACCTGGCCCACTTCTCCGACCACAGCGGACAAGTCTTCCGCGGCATCAGCGATGCCGTCGCCGCCGAAGGCTTCGACGGGCCCCAACCCGGCCATACCTACGTCGCCGGCGTCGACTGGGGGCGCAGCAAAGACTACACCGCCATCGCCATCATCGATGCCACCGCCGGCAAAATGACCGCCCTCGACCGCTTCAGCGGGGTCGGCTGGGACCTCCAGCGCGACCGGCTCAAATCCCTGGTCCAGCGCTGGCAGCCGCAAATCATCTGGGCCGAAGCCAACAGCATCGGCGAACCCAATATCGAAGCCCTGACCCGGGAAGGCTTGCCCGTGCGACCCTTCTTCACCACCAGCAAATCCAAATCTCCCCTGATCGAATCCCTGGCCCTGGCCATCGAGCGCAACGACATCAGCCTGCTGGACGACCCCGTCCTGCTGGGCGAACTGGCGGACTACTCCCTGCAACGCCTGCCCAGCGGCGCCTGGCGCTACAGCGCCCCCTCCGGCGGACACGATGACACCGTCATCGCCACCGCACTGGCCTGGTACGGCGCCCAACGCACCAGCCGCACACTCCTCGACTTCGCCTAACCACCCATGAACAGCAAAAACCGCCACACCGCCAAACAATTTCTCGCGCTTCCTTCAAGGACCGTGTAAGGCTTGTCCGAAAGTGCAAATTGGTCCTAATGTAAACCATAACCATACCGAAACGATACAAGAAAGATGGCCAATCCTTGCGCAAGACAACAGAATACTACGATATACGGAATGCTTAGCTCCCCTCCCCATTGCAATGGGGAGGGGCCGGGGGAGGGGTGGAAATCCGCCTCTGTGGCAAAACAATCTTTGTGCTCTTCGTGTCTTTGTGGTGAAAAAAATTCTCTGTGCCCTCTGTGCCTCTGTGGCCAAAAAAAACCTACCACCCCGCCAAACAAAAACCCAGCAATACCGCGCCCTCCAGCCCTGCCACCCCCTCAAAATCTGGGGAAATACGGGGGCGATTCGGGGCGCTCTCGGGGGACTTGCGGGGGCGACAATTCGGCAGCAATTGTCCACAAGCGTTGCCAATGCTATAATCGTGGCACACCGTCATCCCGCGCGGGTCAATGTGACGGGGGGAGCAGGCAGGATGCAGATCAATCAAATCGCCAGCATGATCGAGTGGTTGGACGAGGAGCGCCGGCGCGACAAAGCCATTATCGCGGCGCTGGAAGAGCGCGTCGCGCAGCAAGTCGAGCTTATCGATCAGATGCAGCGGCGCGTCAAAGGCGTCGAGTCCGACCAAAGCGTCATCAAGCAGGAGACGCTGCCGGCCCAAAAAGAACATGACATCATCGATAAACTGCGGCTGGAAATGGCGCAAATGCTGGAAAATGCTGAAGCGCGGCGTCTGACAGCGGAACGCGAAGCGGAACGCCGAGTCGATTTGCAGCGGGACACAGTGCAGCGCAGCGTTCGCGAGCTCGGTGAGAAAACGGACCGTATCGAAAAGCAGTTGGCGAATATCAGCGGACTGCAAAGCGAGGGCGATCGGCTGACAAACGCGATGCGCGTGCTGAACCAGGAAATGGACGATCTGACCAAGAAACTGGAAGGGCCGGACCGCCGCCTCACCTTCCTCGAAGAACAGCGGCGGACCGACGCTCGGCGTCTGGCGGAGATCGAAACTGAACTGCCGGAGTACAAGAAATCGGTCGATGGCATTGCCCCGAAACTGGGATTAATTGAAGACCTGACAGTGCGTAACGAACGGCGCATCCAGGATTACAACAGCGTCGACCGCGAACGCAGAGAGCAACTGCAGCAATTCATCGACCAGCAGCAATTGATGACGCAGCAGCGCGACCAGCAAATGGCGGATCTCACCAAGCGCTTTGGCGTGCACGATGCCGAGTTGCAGAAGAACATCGAGCGCTTCGAAATCTGGGCGCAAGCCTATCGGGAGATGAAACGCATCATCGACGATTTCAACCGCATCGGCGACCGCCTGGAACGGCGCATCAACGAAGTTGCGGAAATGCAGCGGCTTAGCGAAGAGCGCTTCCGCCAGGAATGGAACGACTGGCGGGACGAGGATCAAAAGCGCTGGAAACAGTTGACCCTGTCCAGCGATGAGGTCTGGCGCAATCACGACCGGGAGTTCGACAGCTTCGTGCATCGGATCGGCGACATTGAAGCGCTAATCCCCGATGTGCGGGCGAATATCGAACGGCTTTGGCAGTTGGAACGCGCCCGCGCCGAATTGTACCGCGAGCGCTATCAAGCCATGCTCCACGAATACGACAGCAGCGCGTTCAGCGACGAGACCGGCAGCATGCAAAGCGGGGAAAGCCTCCTGGACAGCAGCGCGATCGGCGGCGGATAAGACATGCGGGTCATTGGCACCTCGGGCCACGTCGATCACGGCAAGTCCACATTGGTAGAAAAACTGAGCGGGATAAATCCGGATCGGCTGGCAGAAGAACAGAGCCGTCAAATGACGATTGATCTGGGTTTCGCCTGGATGAGCCTGGCCAATGGCGAGACGGTCGGCATTGTCGATGTGCCGGGTCATCGCGACTTCATCGAAAATATGCTGGCGGGCGTTGGCGGCATTGACGCGGCGCTGCTGGTCATCGCCGCTGACGAAGGCATCATGCCACAGACCCGCGAGCATCTCGCCATTCTGCGGCTGCTGGACGTAAACGACATTATCGTTGTCATCAGCAAGGTTGATCTGATCGACGACCCGGACTGGATCGAGCTGGTGCGCCTGGATATCGAAGAGCTTTTCGCAGGGCAGCAAATGCCAGCGCCGCCTATGGTCGAAGTTTCCGCCCATAGCGGGCAGGGCCTGGATCACTTGCTGGGGACGCTGCAGGGCGTTTTGCAGGGCGCGCCGCGGCGGGTGGATTACGGTCAGCCGCGTTTGCCGATTGATCGGGTATTCGTCCTCGGCGGCTTCGGCACTGTTGTGACCGGCACCCTGGCGGGGGGCAGCCTGTCGGTGGGCGACAGCGTCGAGTTGCAGCCGAGCGGGATCGCCGGGCGCATCCGCGGATTGCAAAGCTACAAACGGGCTGTTGAAAGCGCGCGGCCGGGCAGCCGCGTGGCTGTGAACATCGCCGGCATCAGCAGCGATCAAGTCCGGCGCGGTGACATGCTGGCGTGGCCGGGGCAGGTCCGCCCAAGCGTCATGGTCGACGCGCAGTTTTTTCAGCTCGCGGATCTTGACCGTCCGCTGGAACACAACGCGGAGGTCAAGTTTTTCTGTGGCGCTGCGGAGTCGATGGCCAAGGTGCGGCTCCTCGATGCCGAGCAATTATATCCGGGCGACGAAGGCTGGCTGCAAATCCGCCTGCGCGATGCGCTGCCGCTCGCTCGCGGCGCCCGCTACATATTGCGCTTTCCCTCGCCGGCGCAGACCATCGGCGGCGGCGTGATCGTCGATGCGCAGCCTCGGCGACGGTTACGACGATTCCAGGAAGGCATCATCCAGGACCTGGAACTGCGTTTGCGCGGTACGCCGGCGGAAAGACTTGCGATGTCCGCAGCAGGGAAGACGCCGGTTAGGCCCCGAGAGTTGCAGTCCAGCCTGGGATACAGCGATGAAGAGCTCAGCCAAGCCTTGAGCGAGGCGCTGGCACTTGGCTTGGTCAAGCAGGTAGACGAATCAGGCTTCTGGTCAGCGGATTCATGGCAGAAGCTGGCGGATCGGGCGCTGGCGCAGTTGGGCGCTTTTCACAGCGCGCATCCGCTGCGGCTGGGGATGCCGCGGGCGCAATTGCGCAGTCAGCTTGATATCAAGCTCAGCCTGCTTGATCAATTCGTTGAGGGAGACGAGCGGATTGCCCGCGAAGGAAATCTTTTGCGTCTTCACAATCACGCGGTGACTTTTGACGACGATCAGAGCGCCAGGATCGACCAGCTCATGCGGGTTTTGCAAGCGAAGCCTTATACGCCGCCTTCAATTGAGGAGATGAACGACATCGTCGGCGAAGATGTCGCGCGGGCGTTGCTCGATTTGCGGAGGTTGGTCAATGTCAACGACAGGATCGCCTTCGCGCGCGCCGATTACGAATTTATGGTTAGCGAGATTCGGCAAAGGATTCGCGATCATGGCGAGATTGACGCCAAGACCTTGCGCGATCAATTCGGCACCTCACGAAAGTACGCGATCGCGCTGCTGGAGCATCTCGATTCGCTTGGGATCACGCAGCGGGTGGGCGATGTGCGCAAACGGGGGCGGAATATGTGAGGGGCGGGTCGCCGGGGGATTGGCCACAGAGGCGCAGAGGGCGCAGAGGGGACTGCTTCGTGCGACCTGATAGGGCGCGTAGACACAGCCCGCCGGTCGCCCCTGTTTACGTTGCGGGCAGCCAACCCCTCCCCCCGGCCCCCTCCCCGAGGCATCAGGGAGGGGGATAGACCGAAGGTCGGCGCGGGTCTGCGAGTAGCGAACAAGCCTTACAAGACTCGTTTTTTTGCGTTACTTACCTGGATTTACTGAGGATTCAAGACGTCAGTCGCAGCATGACTTTGTCGCCCAGTTGTATATCCAGGCGGTCGGCGGCGCTTTCGTGGTTGGCGCAGATCTCGAGGAATCCGTTGCTGTCTATTTGGGCAAGGATCGCCCCGAGTTGCGCTTCGTAATAGGCGCGCGAGATACCATGAATGGTGTGACTGTGAATTGTGACGTTGGCGCTGGCGGCGGATAGCGGCAGCGCCGGGATCTCGTCATTCCATAGTGCGTCAAGGCGCAGTTCATCAGCGCCCCTCCAGCGCAAGATGCCGATACTGGTGATTATGTTGCCGAAATGATCAATGTGCATGACCTCGCCGGTCAGGCGCTGTCGGGAGTAATCAAGCTGCGGTTTGGGAAAGGTGACGATCCGGTCCAGCTTGGGTCCCATAGCCTTTAGACTGGCGGGATCGCTCGCCAGGCGCGCGGCGGCGGGGGCGAAGATATCGCGGCCATGAAAGGTATGACTGGGGCCGGGCAAGTGGTATTCGGGATTTTCCAGCGAGACGGCCTGATATTCTGAATCGAGGTCGAGCAAGCAGTAGCTGAGCACGCCGTTGTCCGGTGCGACAAAATGATAACCGGCGCATTGGGCCGCGATTGGCTTGCGCGCGCTGCCGACGCCCGGGTCCACCACGGCGCAGAAGACCGTACCTGCCGGGAAATAGCGGTAACTGTTCAAGAGCGCGAATGCGCCTTCGCGGACATTCTGCGGCCCGATGGCGTGGGTGATATCCACAATTTGCAGTTGAGGAGCAATACCCAGCATAACCGCTTTCATTGTGCCGACGTAGGTGTCCTCGGTACCGAAGTCGGTCAGGATCGCTGCGATTTTTGTCATAAGGCGCGCTTTCGCTGGGGAGGTCTCGTTGCGCTTTATTTTAGCTCATACTGATGCCCTTAGGGTATCGAAGTCAGTTGAGATAAAGAACAACAACCACCTGATGGCCCGACGAGTAGAAACTGAATGAGTATCGGGCGACTCAGCGAGTCGCTCCTACCAAGTAGTTTGTATTTGGGTTAAGGATTTTATGTCGCGGATTGTCTCAAAGTATTTCAGTCAAAATAGATCCACCGCCCAGTTGCGCAGGAAGTTTGCAAGCGTCCGGGATGCGAAAACCGCCCCGCGCCGCTACAATGGGTGCAGCAACGAGGGAAGGCAGATGCATCGCAGCCGGTCGCAGCTAGAGCAGCAAGAATTGGAGACACTCGCGCCATACGCGCTGTTCAGTCGGCATTCGCGCGGGCGTTTGCACCATGAAGCGGAGCCGCGCTATCGAACCGCTTTTCAACGCGACAGAGATCGCATCGTGCATTGCGCGGCGTTTCGTCTGCTGGAATACAAAACGCAGGTATTCGTCAATGACGCGGGAGATTATTTTCGCACGCGGCTGACGCATACGCTTGAGGTCGCGCAAATCGGCCGTACGCTGGCGCGGGCGCTGGGCGCGAATGAAGACCTGGTCGAAGCCATCTGCCTGGCCCACGATCTGGGACATCCGCCTTTTGGGCATGCCGGCGAAGGCATTTTGAACCAACTCATGGCCGATTGGGGCGGCTTCAACCACAATCACCAGAGTTTTCGAGTCGTGTCAAAACTGGAGCGGCGCTATCCCAAGTGGAAGGGCTTGAACTTGACAGCCGAGACCCTGGAAGGCATCGCCAAGCACGAAACGGAGTATGACATCAGCCATTTATCGGGTATCGAGACGGAGACAGGGGCGAGCCTGGAGGCGCAGATCGCCAACATTGCCGACGAATTGGCATACAACGCTCACGATCTCGACGACGGTCTGCAAGCCGGGCTCATCCACGCGGAACAGTTGCAGGGTCTGGATATCTGGCGAATTGTCAGCGAGCGACTGGGATGGACCGGCGGCGTACTGGACGAGGTGGGCCGGCATCATGTCATCAGAGAACTGGTTGGGATGCAGGTCGATGATGTGCTGCAAAACAGCGCCGGGAACATTGAAGCGGCGCAGCCCCGAAGTTCGTTGGATGTGCAGCGCCAGTCGCAACCGCTGGTAAGCCATAGCGAGCGGCAGCAGGGACAGAATCGCGATCTCAAAGACTTTCTCTTTGAGAATATGTATCGGCACTATAGAATCGTGCGTATGCAGACCCGGGCCGAGCAGATCTTGCAGGCCTTGTTCAGCGGGTATATGAAGGAGCCTCGGCAATTGCCGGATGACTTCCGCGCCAGGCTGGCCAAGGAAGAAACCGAGCGAGTTGTGGCTGATTACATCGCGAGCCTGACGGATCGCAGCGCGTTTTTGGAATACCGACAATTCTTTGACCCGAATTCATGATCAAGAGCAGGAATCAGCAATGCCG
Source organism: Chloroflexota bacterium (assembly GCA_011525385.1). Taxonomy (GTDB): domain Bacteria; phylum Chloroflexota; class Anaerolineae; order Aggregatilineales; family Phototrophicaceae; genus UBA6055. Next base: position 8,028 of record WTGF01000102.1, read on the forward strand.
GGAGAAACGCTGCTAAACGGACGCTATGAGTTGGTTGCCCAACAGGGTTCCGGGGGCATGTCGGTCATCTACAAGTCTCTCGACCGTATGCTTGGTCGCATGGTCGCGATCAAAATCCTGCGACCCAGCTTGACCCAAGACCCGGCCTTTTTGGAAAAGTTCCAGCAAGAAGCGCGCAGCGTCGCCATGATGTCGCACCCCAATATCGTGACCGTACACGATGTGGGCAGCGACGGGCATACCCATTACATCGTGATGGAAATGATTGAGGGACATGACCTGAAGAAGGTCATCCGGGGGCGGGGCGCCTTGCCGCTGGAGCGCGCGCTGGACTACGGCATCCAAATCTGCGCCGGCCTTGGTTTCGCGCATCGCTCGCAATTGGTTCACGCCGATGTGAAGCCGCAGAACATCTTGATCAATCGCGACGGCGTCATCAAAGTCACGGATTTCGGCATCGCCCAGGCTTATACGGACACCATGCCGCCGACGCGCAGCGAAGTCGTTTGGGGCAGCCCGCATTACTTCGCGCCGGAGCAGGCGCGCGGCGAGAAACCCTCGCCCGCGTCCGATGTTTATTCGATCGGCGTCGTCATGTTCGAGATGTTCACCGGCCGCCTGCCTTACATTGGCGCGTCCCAAAGGGAGCTTGCGCTGGCGCATATCCAGTCGGAGATTCCACAGGCGACCGAGATCAATCCGAACCTGCCCGAGGAGATAAGCAACATTATCGCCAAGGTGATGAGCAAGCGGCCGAATGACCGGTACAAGCATGCGGATCAGTTGGGTCACATTCTGCAGCGGGCGCGCGAGCGCGCGAAGTACGCTCAAATGCAAACCGAGAGCGGTCGTATGGCGGCGCCGACCATTGCAGGGAATCCGCCCGCTTCATCGTCCGCTATATCGTCCGCGTCAAGTGGGTCGCCGCAAGCGCCAAGTTTTACGCCGCCCCCGGGCGCAGCGCCCGCAGCGCCGTTTCCGCCCCTGAATGCGCGAGGGCAGGTTCCGGTCGGGCCGTCTCAATCCATGAGCAATGCCGCGCCGTCACAGCCGCCCGCTTCCGCGCCCGGGCAAGCGGCTTCACCGATACCCGGTCCGCCAGCGGCCCAATTCAACCTGGATGGCAGTCGCAGGCTTGACGCCACCGGCAGCTTCACCGGGCCGCTGCTGCCGCAAAGGCAAGAAAAGAGACATGGCGTGGATTTGGTGACGCTAATCCTGATAGGTCTGGCGTTCTGCGCGGTGGCCGGGTTGGTGCCGCTGTACCTTTTCGGCGTGTTTCCAATTTTGAGTTGATGGGGGGATTCAGCACTGAGGGGCAGAAGTAGTTCCAAGTAAGTCATGAGAATACGAAAATGCTTTTATTCAACCCCACCCCCCGGCCCTTGCCCCCCTCGGTCCCCCCGCTAAGCGGGGGGCGGAAACCC
>WTGF01000005.1 GCA_011525385.1 Chloroflexota bacterium
ATCAGATCCGGGGAAGGGGTACCCCCCCCCCCCCGTATACATACTGTATCTATACGGTCACCCAAAAAGGGGGGCAAAATGAGGGCATCTTGCGAGCATCTGAGGACCAATTGCGCTCCATCGAATCCCCGCGCCAGAATAACGCACAAGCCTTATAATGGAATTGCACCGTCCGCATGACAATGAAGGAGCGACGCTAATATGCGCATGATCGATATTATCGGCAAGAAACGCGATGGTGGGTCCTTGAGCGCCGAGGAAATCCGGCATTTTGTCCAAGCCTATACCGCGGGAACGATCCCGGACTATCAAGTATCGGCCCTGTTGATGGCGATCATCTTTCAAGGCATGGATCGCGGCGAGATTGTCGCCTTGACGATTGCCATGGCCGAATCCGGCGATATGCTGGATCTCTCCGACATCCTCGACTATGCCGTTGACAAACATTCCTCCGGCGGCGTCGGTGACAAGACCAGCCTGGTGGTATTGCCCTTGGTGGCGGCTTTTGGCGTGCCAATCGCCAAGATGAGCGGCCGCGGACTTGGCTTCACCGGAGGAACATTGGACAAGCTGGAGTCGATCGCCGGCTTCAATGTCAACCTGTCCGAGGATCAGTTTCGCTGTATCGCCCACGATACCGGACTGGTGCTCGCCGGTCAAAGCAAATCCCTGGCGCCGGCTGACGGAAAATTATACGCGCTGCGCGATGTCACCGGCACCGTCGCCAGCCTGCCGCTGATGGCCAGCAGCATCATGAGCAAAAAACTGGCAGCCGGCGCCAATGGCATCGTGCTCGATGTCAAATTGGGTCAAGGCGCCTTCATGAAGACGCTGGACGAAGCGCGGCAACTGGCGACCATCATGGTGCGCATTGGCGTCGACGCCGGCCGCGACATGGTAGCGCTCTTGTCCGACATGAATCAGCCGCTGGGGGTCGCGGTTGGCAACGCCCTGGAAGTAGCCGAAGCCGTAAACACGCTTCGAGGTCAAGGTCCGGCGGATTTTGAAGCGCATTGCCTTGAGGTCGCGGCGTATATGCTGCGCCTGGCGGGCGGGGGGAAACGCTGGCTTGACCTGGATGAAACGCGCGCCGACCTGCTGCGCATGCTGCGCGGCGGCGCTGCTCTGGACCGCTTTCGCGGAATGGTCGAGGTTCAGGGTGGCGATCTCGCGCAGATCGACGATCTCCGCAAGCTGCCGCAAGCGCAAATCAGACGGGAACTGCGCTCTGCGCAAGACGGCTACATTCAGGGCATAGGCGCGGACAAAGTCGGTCTGGCTACGCTGGCGCTGGGGGCGGGCCGAGCCACCAAAACCGACGCCATAGATCACGCCGTTGGCATCGAGATACATGCCAATGTGGGCGATGCAGTCGCCCGCAATGACCTGCTGATGACGATACACGCCAATGGGCAGGACGCGCTGCGGGGCGCGCTTTCGCTACTCGACGGAGCCCTCGTCTATAGTGATACGCCGGTCGATCCGCTACCGCTATTCTATGACGTCATCGACGGGGCGGACGTCTAGGCCGATAGCGGTACAAGATCGCCGCCCTGGAACTGATAGCGATGAATCGGCGCCTCTCGCCAATAGCCGTCGGCGAAACGGATCTGTCCATTAAGACCGGCAACGGCGGCGTCGCGCGCTTCGCTGCCATCGGCAATCGCGACAAGCGCCAGCCGAGCCAGGTCATAGGTCAAGCTGGTCAGCCAATTAGGTTCCGGAAACTGTTGATCGCCGCCGACATAGCGCGCCGAGAACTGCGCATCCGCAAGCGCTCCGTTGCTCCTGAAGATTTCTTGCTGCGCGTCGTCGCCGCTGATCATTTGCCTGGCGATGAGCAGGTCGTCCCGCGCGCCCGATTCCGCTCGCCCTTGATCAGTCGCATACAGACTGTCTTCGTCGGCGCGATTGTGCCCCCAATTGCCGATGAGAATCAGGGCTTTGTCGTTGACCTGCTGGGTCGATGGATGCGTAGCCGCTTCGCCCAGCGCGATGATCGCGACGACCGCGCTATCGAGATTCAGCGCCCGCATTCGCGCGCTTGCCGAACTGACGTCTCCACCATCATCTACCGGCAGCAGCTGAACGTTATCGAGACCTGCCTCGGACACGGCCAAACGCACGGCATAGAGCGCGTTGTAACCCAGTTCGCGATACTGTCCTTCAAAGGGCGCCAGCAGGGCGAGCTTGCGGATCTCCATGGGCTGCAGAAGGCCGCAGGCGGCCAACTGTATTGTCAACAGAATCCAGGCCGCCAAGCGTATGGCCGGGAAGCGGAGTCGGGGACGCTCGCCTTCAACAGCCATTCGCCACATGCTCGTCAAATGTGACCGCAAAATTATGAAAATGAGAGTTGTCGCAAGCGGCGCGGAAATAGTAAAAGTTGGATTCGGCCGGATATATAGCGGCCTGAATGGCGGAAAGGCCCGGGCTCGCGATCGGCCCCGGCGGCAAACCGCCGAAGAGATAAGTGTTGTAGGGCGACTCGACTTGCCGGTAGTCGGCGCGCGTGATATTGGGCCACCAGCCATCACGCCTTCCTTGCAGCCCATATTGCACGGTGGGGTCGGCTTCCAGCTTCATGTTGATCGCCAGACGATTGCGATAGACACCGGCGATGTCGTCGTGTTCTTCTCGCCAGACCGCTTCCCGTTCGACTATTGACGCCAGAGTCACGATCTGATGAATGGTAAATCCCTGAGCCAAGGCATCCGCCCGCAATTGATCGCCGGCACGATCGCGAAACGTATCCAGCAGGAAACCCCGCAAGGCGACCGGACTGATATCGGGCGGCAACTGATAAGTATCGGGAAACAGGAAACCTTCCAGAGACGCTCCAGCGGGTATGCCCGCCCAGCCGGCGAAGTCCGCCGGCAAGTCCGCGCCCGCCTGAACCGTCTCCAGAAAATCGTCGCCGCTGAATCCGAACAGGCCGTTGCTGTCGATCAAGGCGGCGATCTCTTCAATGCGGGCGCCTTCCAAGGTTCGGAAAAGGATGTGGCTCGAGCTTGAATCGGTAAGCAAGGGCGCAATTTCGGCGATTGACAGTGTCTCGTTCAGGAAATAGACGCCCGCCTCGAACTTGCGGTCCAAACCTTCGACGCGCGCGTAATCCAGGAAAAGTTGCCTGTCTCGGATTAAGCTTGCGTCGAATAGGGAGGCGGCAATTGCGGCGGCGTCGGCGCCGGGCCGTATCGTGAAGCGAATCGCGCCCTCGCCCTTGCCGTAAGGCGCGTAAAGCTCGCTTTGATGTTCTCTCAGTTGCAGATGCAATAATGCCACGCGCGCCAGTTCGACGATTTGCCCGTCAGTGACGGCATAAGCCACAGCGAAGGCGACGACAAGGCCAATCGCCAGAAAGATGGCTCCTAAAACAAAGCCTTGAATCGCGCGCTGCGATTGCAATATTTGACAATCCCTCAATACTCGTCTGTTTTGCTGATCCTCAACATTGCCATGGGATGCCCTCTGGAAAAAGCGCTCGCCTATGGTTCTGGCGTTAGAGTCGGAATTTGCTGGTGTTCCGCGTTTACAATTGCAGAGCCTAGCGAACGCGTGACGCTAATCCAGGTCCGGCCGGGGCGTAATGGAATCACTTCACTGTTGCCAAGCATCAATTGCAGGGCTTCCCCGGGCCTGCTTCCCAGACGTTTCCAGAATCCAACAAAGATGACGCCGTCACGGAATACGTAGGCGCGACCGCTGTCCCACAAAGCAACTTCCAGCGATGCGTTCGTGGCGCCCGGCGGGAAGAGATCGGGCCGGCTGCGATGTGGGACCTCGAGAATCACCAGGTTGTCCGCCCAGAGTTGCTGGCCATCGGCGGCATCGAAATGCGGCTCATGATCCGTATAGCGCAGGTAAGTCCTGCTTTCCTCGTCGTATTGCCAGCGGGCGTTGGTCCGCCAGGACCAGTTGATGAAAATATCGCGCGCGGCAATGCCGCCGATGTCGGTGCTCTCGCTGAAAGCAAATCCCACCGCGCGGAAACCGGTATTCACGTTGCGGCGCGTGGCTACCTCCCACATGCGCCGGGTATCGCCAAAAAGCGTATGCTCGTAGTCTCGCCCTGGTAATGTGAAGTCGCGGCAAAAGCCGGCATTATCGCAATTGTCGCCGATCGAAGGCGATATCAGTCGGTAGCGGTAGTCCGAATTCAGATAGATCTTGCGTATCGGCTCACTGGTGCCGGAATATGCCAGGAGCGCCGAATACATGGTGAGCAACTCAATATCGAGCAGACGTCCACTGCGTATCGAACCGACGCGTTCCGGGGCGTTGCTTCGATAGACCGCCGCAAAGCGCGTGACGTTGCCTTCGGCTTCGTATTCGAAGACGAGGTCCGCGGCGTTCACCCCGTGCTGCGGCCGCACGATGGGCGGGTGATTGGAGATCTTGACGATCAGATTGCGGCGGGCGCGCACTTCGTCATTTGGATAGGGCAATCCGGTCATCGGATTGTAACCGTCCGGATAATCGTAGGGACCAATGACGACTGCCGAGCCCGGCCTGGGCGTCGCAGTCGCGACTGCAGATCCCGCCTCGACAAGCGCAGCAGGCGTCGAAGTCGCGAAAACCTGACCCGTCTGGGTCGCGGCGTTGCTCTGGGCCTTGGTTCCGATTGCCGCCAGCACAACCGCGGCGGCGAGCACAGCTATCAAAACCAAGCGTCTTTGACCGGTCAAGCCCATGTAGTCCTCTCGAATGGCTAGCTTCAAAACAGGGGACAGTATAGGGAAGTGATACTCACTTCGGCAAGGGACAGTCAGTATAATAGGGAGATCGTAGCTTTGTGAATGACACAGCGGAGACGACATGGAAAAGCGCCGCCTGCTGATCAGCTTCGCGCATCCCGATGATGAGAGCTTCGGCTTGGGCGCGGCCATCCCCAAATGGATTGATGACGGCGTCGACGTCTACCTTATTTGCGCCACAAACGGCGATGTGGGAACGGTGCCGCCGCATTTGCAGGACAAACACCAAACGGTCGCGGACCTGCGCTTGAGCGAGCTGGAATGCGCCCGTCAGCATCTCGATTTCAAAGAGGTCTTTCTGTTGGGTTATCGCGACAGCGGCATGACAGGCAGCGAAACGTCACAGCATCCCGATTCGCTGTGCTTTCAGTGGGAACATGATCCTGAGCGCGTGACAGGGACTGTCGCAGAGGTGATGCGTCAGATACGCCCTCAAGTGGTGGTCACTTTCAACCGATACGGCGGCTATGGGCATCCTGATCACATAGCGATTCAACGGGCTACCGAAGGCGCATTTCACCGTTTGCGGAAGGGCGATCTTCCAGCCGCTTGCAAGCCGCAAAAGCTCTATTACGCCGCCTTCCCGACGGCGGTGCTTTGGGCGCGGATCCTGACAGCCAGGCTTCAGGGGCAAGATCCGCGCCGAATGGGCATTAACCAGGACATTGATGTTGTCAAAATCCTCGACCACGTCGAGCCAACCCACGCGCGCATCCCGATCGCCGATTACCTGGATATTTGGGAGCGCGCCAGTCGTTGTCACGCTAGCCAGGGAGGCGGGCGCATCACGCGCACGGCGCGCTGGCTAAGGCGAGTCTTGTACAGCAGGCAGGGCTTCACGCGGGCTTTTCCGACGCCGAATCATAACCGCGCCGACGAAGATGACCTCTTTGACGGCGTCAATCTGTGAATCAAGAATCAGGCGATACCAGTCAACTGTCCTGTGTCGGTCGAAGGTAATCGGCCAGAAATTGCGATGCGTAGTTTTCCAGTTGACCGTCGATGATTGCCTCCCGCATTTTTGCCACGTGACTGACCAGAAAATCGATGTTGTGCAAGCTAATCAGGTAATGCGCCAGCAACTCTTTGGCGACGACGAGATGACGCAAATAGGCGCGTGAGAACCCGCTGGCATAATTGTCCAGCCTTGGATCGATGGATGATTCATCCTTCTTGTAGCGGGCATTGCGCAGATTAATGCGGCCGCTGTGTGTGAAGGCTGCCGCGTGCCTCGCCAGCCGAGTTGGTATGACGCAGTCGAAGATGTCAACACCGCGCCTGATGCCTGCGACCAGATCATCGGGTTCCCCAACACCCATCAAATAACGGGGCCGGTCAAGCGGCAAGCAGGGAATCGTATGGTCCAAAGTTTGGCGCATCTCGGTTTTTGTCTCGCCGACGGCCAGTCCGCCGATGGCATAGCCCTTCAGATCAAGCGATGTCGCGAACTCCGCTGAAGTCTCGCGCAGGTCGGGGAAGATGCCGCCTTGCACGATGCCGAACAAAGCCTGCCCGTCATCGTCGGGATGCGCCTGTCGGCATTCGAACAGCCAGCGATGGGTTCGCTCGAGCGCCCGCTCGACTTCCGCCCGATCCTTGGGCGCCGGGCATTGATCGAATGCCATGATGATATCGGCGCCCAGGTTCTGCTGGATCTGCATGGATCGCCGCGGGTCCAGGCGCTTGCGGCTGCCGTCAAGGTGGCTGCGGAAGGTGACGCCTTCTTCGTCAATGGAGTTGATCTCGGCCAGGCTAAAGATCTGGAATCCGCCGGAATCGGTCAAGATCGGGCTCTTCCAGCGCATGAACTCGTGCAAGCCGCCCAGGTCGCGGATGAGCTCGTCGCCCGGCCTCAGAAAGAGGTGATAGGTGTTGGAAAGGATCAGGCTCACGTCCAGCGCTTCGAGGTCCTTTGGCGGCATGGCTTTTACGGTGGCGGCTGTGCCTACCGGCGCGAAAACCGGCGTGGGGATATCGCCATGCGGCGTATGGAGGATGCCGGCGCGCGCCTTTCCGTCCGTGGCGATGACTTCGAATTCAAAGGACATATTTTCTCCCGCAAAACGCGAGCATTATAGCACAGGCCGATCAAAGTCAATTCCGCGCGCGCCAGTGGCCATTTCGTCTCGGTTATTCACAGCAGGCTTCAAATGCCACTGCTATACTGCTTGCCAAGAGCGCCTCTTCAATAGCCGTCCCGTCATAGACGCTGTCGTGTATTTGTGACGGCTCCAACAATTGACATCTTGCAGGGATACTCGAACGCTTTGAAAGGCTTTGATGGGAAGAACAAGTGAACTTGCAAGTCCGATAACTGATGCTCTAAAGGATAGCGAACTTGACATGCAGTCGCTGCGGCCGAGCCGCGTTGATATAGATCTCGAGGCGCTGGCATCCAATGTGCGATTGATCAAGGCCAAGGTCGGCGCGGACACTGGAATTATGGCGGTTGTCAAGGCAAACGCTTACGGACATGGCGCTGTTGCCGTTGCCCGCACTGCTTTACGAAACGGCGCCAGTTGCCTGGCAGTCGCCAATATGGCCGAGGCCCTTCAATTGCGCCGCGCCGGCATGGCCGCGCCGATATTGGTCTTAAGTTACGTCCCGGTCGACGCCGTCGGGGTTGCCGTTCAGCATGACATCACCGTATCTCTGTTTGACATAGGGCAGATGGTGCGATTTCAAAACATAGCGCGGGCAACCGGCGGCACACTGAAGACGCATATCAAGGTCGATTCGGGAATGGGCCGGCTCGGCATATTGCCTGACGACGCGGGGGCATTGGCGACGAATTTGCGCGCATGTGAAGCCATTCTGGCAGAAGGTATATATACGCATTTTTCCGTTGCCGATGAAGACCCGCACTATACCGCTCAACAGCGCGCGACCTTTGTGGATGTGGTAGCAACGATGCGCGAGTCTGGCTGCGGATTCAGGTATGTCCACGCCGCCAATTCCGCCGCGACCGTCAACCCGGCCGCCGACGGCTTTAACCTGGTGCGTCCCGGCTTGCTGATCTACGGCTTGAAACCCTGCGAGTCCGCGACTTCATTGGAAGGACTGCAGCCGGTAATGTCCTGGAAGACGGTCATTGCTCAGGTCAAGACATTGCCGCCTGACTCGCCAGTCGGTTATGGCAACAGCTATCGGACCCGCGGCGAAGAAAAGATCGCGGTTCTGCCGGTGGGATACGCCGACGGTTTGCGCCGAGCGCCGCGGTCTTGGCGGGAGGTGCTGGTGCATGGGAAACGAGCGCCCTTGGCGGGCCGCGTTAGCATGGAGAAAACCACCATCAACGTCAGCCATATACCAGACGTGATCGCCGGCGACGAAGTTGTCTTACTGGGCAAGCAAGGCGACGATGAGATAAGCGCGGACGAAGTCGCGGCTTGGATCGACAGCATTAACTACGAGGTGCTTTCCACGATTTTGCCTCGCGTTCCTCGTATCTGACTGCCCCAATCAAGAAGCGAGCAGTCCCTCCAGGTCGGCGACGATCCTGTGGGGCGGCAGGCCAAACTGGTAGCGCCTGATCCAGCGACCGTTGGGGTCCAGCAGGAAAGAACCCGCTGTATGATTCACCAGATAACCGCCGCGCTTGTCCGGCGTAGTCATTTCAAAAGACAAGCCATAATCAATGCCCAGCGCCCGCACCCGGTCTTCCGCGCCCGATAATCCGATGATGCCATCCAAATCCCGCAGCGCAAGATAGCTTCGCAAAGCATCGGGACTATCGCGCTCGCCATCGACGCTGATGAAGACAAAAGCGAGCTCTTCGCTTGACGAACCCAGAGATTCACGTATGCTGCGGAATTCGTTAAGCGTCAGTGGACAGACGTCGGGGCAGTTTGTATAGCCGAAAGTTATCAAGACGTAATTGTCTCGCAGGTCGCTGAGACTCACGGACTCGTTGAATTGGTCGCGCAGGGTGAAATCCGGCATCGCTAGCGGCGGGTCTATGATGATGGAACCGTCGAATTCCAGGGCATCGCCGCTAGCGGAACCGTCTCCCCGGGGGTTGGCGCCGGGGTTCATCCGGCCGTAAGCAATGGCCATCGCCAGGGCAGCAATGCCAACGAGCAGCGCGGAAATAAGGCCTAGCAGGATGCGCCTGAGCAGGTAGCTCCTGATGCTTGTCTTTGCTTGCTTTCGTTCTGTCACGTCCGTTGGCCTAATCCCGCCGCTCGGTTGCTCAGGAACGGGCTACCTAAAGTTGATGATTTCAACGCGATTATATCAATTGTCGACCGGAGAAAGTAGATGGTTCGACAATTAAAATAGGGCAACTGCTCCAAAATGAGTATGCCCTTTGATGAACAAAATACTAACTTTATTCAAGCCACAAAACACATAAGCAAGACCAAGAACGTAATGCACAAAAGCGAGCCATGTAGGGGCGACCAATCTGGTCGCCCGCTGCCGCCGCGACTTGTGGTTTCGGGCGACATGATATGTCGCCCCTACAAGTCGTCGCTTTTTCAGATTCTCATTACTTTCTTGGAACTGCCGAGAGCACAGAGAAATATTAATGGAGGAAACTATTTTGCGGGCGTTTCGCCGAAACGCCCCTACAGTTCGTCCCTGTATTTGATGCGATTGCCCTGCCCAAAGTTGCGGTAGTGTATCGAAGTCGGTGGAAATAGAAATGACGTGAACCCCATTTCAT
>WTGF01000017.1 GCA_011525385.1 Chloroflexota bacterium
GGAAGGGGCTGGGGGATGGGGGCTTCTTTTGTGATCAACATATTCAAACCCAAACGCCTGAGCTTCTGGGAATCGCTCAACGCCTGGATCTTCGTCTCGCCTTGGATCCTCGGTTTCATACTCTTCACCGGCGGTCCCATCCTGGCGTCGCTGGTCATTTCTTTCACGAACTGGGACATCGTCAATCCGCCGCAATGGACCGGCTTGGGCAACTACGAAACCATGCTGAGCGACCCGCTATTCTTTCAGTCGCTCAAGGTGACGACCCTTTATGCGCTGGTGGCCGTGCCGCTGCAGATCGTCGTGGGTCTGTTTATCGCGTTGCTGCTAAACACCAAGATCAGGCTGATCGGGCTGTATCGCACGCTCTTTTACTTGCCGGCGGTTTTGCCTATCGTCTCGGTGGCGGTGATGTGGCGCTGGATTCTCTCGCGCGATTGGGGTCTGATTAACTGGTTCCTGTCGCTCTTCGGCGTTTACGGTCCCGGTTGGCTTTCCGAGCCGGAGTGGGCGCTGCCGGCGCTGATTCTGATGAGCCTTTGGGGCGTTGGCGCGGGCATGCTGATTTATCTGGCAGGTTTGCAGGGCATTCCCACCGACTTTTACGAGGCGGCAAAAGTCGACGGCGCCGGACGCTGGGCATCGTTCCGCTACGTCACCCTGCCGATGATCTCGCCGGTGATCTTGTTCCAGCTTGTGGTCGGGTTGATCGCCGCTTTTCAGGTATTCGCGCAGCCATTCATCATGACCCAGGGCGGACCGCAGAATTCGACCTTGTTTTATCTGCTGCACCTGTTTCGCAACGCCTTCGAATTCTTTCGCATGGGATACGCCTCCGCCTTGTCTTGGGTGCTATTCATGTATATCGCGGTACTGACCTTGCTAATCTTCCGCTTTTCCGCCGCCTGGGTTTTCTACGAAGGCGAAATCAGGAACGAGTGATCTCAATATGGCTGCGATTGCACAGAGACCTATAGCAAATAAACCGCGGGCTAAAGCGCGCGATATCGATTGGGTGAAAGTCCTGGCGCATATCATCCTGATTTCGGGCTCTATCGTCTTCTTGATGCCCTTTGTCTATGTCGTTTCCACCTCGCTGAAAACTGCCGGCGATGTCTACACTTTCCCGCCCGAGTTCATCCCGGATCCGGTGCAATGGGCGAACTATCCCGACGCGCTGACAGCCATGCCCTTTGATGTCTTCTTTTTCAATACCATTTTGCTGGCGGCGGGGCGTATTATCGGTCTCACGCTGAGTTGTTCGCTAGCGGGCTTCGCCTTCGCCAAGCTCCGTTGGAAGGGACGCAACACGCTGTTTTTCATCGTCTTGCTCACGCTGATGATCCCGGTTGAAGTTACGCTCATTCCCCGTTATATACTCTTTTCCAAGCTGGGCTGGGTGGATTCTTTCGCGCCGCTGCTGGTGCCGGGTTTCTTCGCCGAAAACGCCTTTTTTGTGTTTCTCTTTCGTCAGTTCTTCATGACTATGGGTCAAGATCTTATCGACGCGGCGCGGATTGACGGTTGCAGTTTTGTCGGTCTCTTCCGGCGCATCATCGTACCTAACGCCAAACCGGTCTTCGCCGTCGTCGCCATCTTCATCATTCAAAACAACTGGAATTCTTTCTTGCTGCCCATGATCTACCTGACGGATCGGGGCAAATATACGCTGGCGCTGGGCTTGCGCCTGTTCAACGAACAGTATTACTCGCAGACGCATCTGCTGATGGCGGCCTCGGTTTTCGTCATCTTGCCGATCGTGATCTTATTCTTCTTCATGCAACGCTATTTCATCCAAGGCGTCGTCTTCACCGGGTCAAAGGGCTAAGGCATGAGCCAAGCTGCGCCGCATATCTTGCTCATCACTTGCGATGAACTGCGCGCCGATGCCTTGAGTTGCTATGGCAATCGCGTCATCGGTACGCCGAATCTGGATGCCCTGGCCGCTGCCGGCGTCCGCTTCGAGCGCGCCTACAGCAACAGCCCCTGGTGTTTGCCCAGCCGCTGTTCACTGGCCACCGGCTTGTACCCGCACAACAATGGTTCCTACAGCAACTTCCGCGATCTTCCGCTGGATGCCGAACTGCCGAATATCTACAACCTCTTGCAAGGCGCGGGCTATCACACGGCGCATGTCGGCAAGTGCCATTACGCGCCGGTGCCCTATGGCGAGACGCGTCCCGACACGACCTTGCCCTACGACGAATTCCGCGATTATTACCTCAGCCTGGGTATGGATCACCTCGACCTGCAAGACGACAAGCAGGTCTCGGTCTGGTTTTATGACGATTACAGCCGGGAGCTCGACGCCGCCGGTCATCTGGCGGCTTACCGCGACGCCATCTGGGACAAAGCTAGGCGCAAAGTCTTCGACTTTCCCGGGCCCGAAGCCTGGCACCCGGATAGCTGGGTCGGGCGCAAATCGGCAGCCTATGTCGACGGTTATGCCGGCGACCAGCCGCTGTTCCTCTGGGCCTCTTTCAGCGGACCGCATTATCCCTTCGACCCGCCAGCGGAATACTTCGAGCGAGTCGACATGTCGCAAGATCGCCGCATTTTCAGCGAGACCGAATTTGACGACCCGTCTCGCATCCACAGCGCGACCTACCACGGCCGTCCCGGCGGCGCCATCGACGGTTCGGGCGCGGCGCCGAATGGCGCGACCAAAAACTACTCCGATGAATACTGGCGCGATCTGCGCCGCAACTACTTCGCCAATGTCGCGCAGATTGACGAGTACATCGGGCGCATCCTGACCGCGGTCGAGGGGCGATTCGGCGACAATGTCCTGATCATTTTCAGCGCCGATCACGGCGAAATGCTGGGCAATCACGGCTTATGGGGCAAGAACAACTGCGCTTACGAAGATGTTTGGAAACTGCCGCTGATCGTCAAATACCCCGGCGATAATCAAGCGCGAGTCAGCGACGCAAAAACGATGCTGATCGACATCTTGCCCACCTGCCTGGCCGCCGCTGGATTGCCGCACGAGTTTTGCGACGGCCTTCCCTTGAGCGAGCGCATCGCTTCCGGTGGCGCTGATTATGTCTTTGCCGAGGGCGAGGGTTTCCTGGCGGTCAGCGACGGGCGCTATAAGTTAGTCCGCGTGGCGCAGGGCGAGCGTCAGCATATCGAGTTGATCGACCTGGAGTCGGATCCGCATGAGTTCGTCAATCTGGCGGATGACCCCGCCTACAGCGCGCAGCGCGCGCGCTTGCTAGAGCAGATGGCCGATCTGCTGATGGCGCAGGCGTTGCGGTAGGTCATTTTGCTACCTTTCCGTACCAGTGGGCTGAGGAGCGGACACGTTTGATGTAACACGGTACGATAGCGACGGGTCAGCTAATAGCTGCCCCCTACAGGGTTCATTTGTGGCGAAAATGTAGGGGCGACCTATCAGGTCGCCCGAAAATCACCGAAATAATTTCAGGTTTTGTGGTGATATCGTGCCCGATGAAAAGGTGTTCGCCTCGCGTTGAGTGGGGGGGACCAGAGGTCGGGGGATGAGGGGTGCACAAACAACTGCAAACACTACAATACCAATCAAGCCCTACATTCTTCGACCTAAATACTACCTGTAGGGGTCAGCCTTGGCTGACCCGTTACATTTGTATGCTCTGCGTCTTTTCGAACGTGTCCGCTCTTCAGGCGCCAGTAGGAGAAAGTCCTCGTCATCCGCGCGTACACATCCTGAGGCCGTTTATGCGCTATAATCCAATCTAAGCGTCACCACAGCCTCACTAGCCGAAAGGTCCCGCCCATGACCGCAGCCGCCCCCGTCCTGGAAGTGCGCGGCATCAGCAAACGCTTCCCCGGCGTTCTGGCCAACGACAATATCAATCTCACATTGCGCAAAGGCCAGGTCCTGGGCTTGCTGGGCGAAAACGGCGCCGGCAAATCCACCTTGATGAACATGATCTATGGGCTGTACAAACCCGACGAAGGCGAAATACTCGTCAACGGTCAAGCCGTCGACATCGCCGGACCAAAAGACGCCATCGAACTCGGCATCGGCATGGTACATCAGCATTTTCAACTGGTGGATGTGCTGACCGTCACCGAAAACGTCATGTTGGGCAACGAAAACGTCTCCGGTCCCTTCCTGCGGCGCGACCGCGCCCGGCGGGAGATACTCGAGTTGTCGGGCGAGTACGGCCTGGATGTCAACCCCGACGCGCTGATCGCCGATTTGCCGGTCGGGGTTCAACAGCGCGTCGAGATCATCAAAGCCCTCTATCGCCATGCCGACATCTTGATCCTCGACGAGCCGACAGCCGTGTTGACGCCGCAAGAGACGCGGGGCTTGTTCAAGATCATGCATACGCTGCTGGAAAAGGGCGTCAGCATCATTTTCATCAGCCACAAGCTGAAAGAGGTGCTGGAAATCTGCGACGACGTGGTTGTGCTGCGACGGGGAAGGGTCGCCGGCCATGCCGACCCGGAGCGATCCACCGAGGCTTCGCTGGCCTCGCTGATGGTCGGGCGCGATGTCATCCTGGAAGTGGAAAAAGCCGCCGCCGCCCCCGGCGACGAAATCCTCAATATTGTCAATCTGCATGTGCACGACGATCGCGGTTTGCCCGCGGTGGAGGGCGTCAACCTGGGCTTGCAGCGCGGCGAAATCCTCGGCATCGCCGGCGTGCAAGGCAATGGGCAGACCGAACTGGTCGAAGCGCTGACCGGCATGCGCCCGGTGGATGATGGCCGCTTCTACATCAAAGGCGAAGACATGACAGGCTCGCCTCCGCGCCGGGTCACAGAGAAGGGCGTCGGGCATGTGCCGGAAGATCGCCAGCGCGACGGCTTGGTCGCGGGTTTTACCGTCATGCACAACCTGGTCTTATGTACTTATTACAGAGATGAATTTTCCAACATCATTGTGGTGGACGACCGCGCCATCGCCGACAACGCCCATCAACTGGTCGAACAATACGATGTGCGCCCGCCTATCATCAACAATCCGGCCGGCGGCCTCTCCGGCGGCAACCAGCAGAAAGTCATAGTCGCTCGCGAGTTTTCGCGCCGGGTCGACCTGCTGATCGCCTCCCAGCCCACCCGCGGTCTGGACGTCGGCTCGATTGAATTCATCCACAAGCAGATCATCCGCATGCGCGACGAAGGCGCCGGCATCTTGCTGGTCTCGTCGGAGTTGGACGAGGTCTTGAGCCTGTCCGACCGCGTGGCAGTCATGTTCGAGGGGCAAATCATCGACATCCTGCCGATTGAAGAAGCGGACAAGGATACGGTTGGCTTGCGCATGGCGGGCGTACGCGACGATGTTCAGATCGAAGGTGCCAGATGAGCGCAACTGCGGAAACAGCCCGCCGCCGCGGCTTCATCGGTCTTTGGGCGAGCGTCTCGCCGGGGCTGGTGCCAATCCTGGCGGTGATCACGGCTTTTCTGGCTGGCATCCCGTTGATCACGATCACCGTCAGCGAGGACGCTACCCGGCCGGATATCGCCGAGGGCTTGCGGGTCTCGTCAACGGCTTATGTGGCGCTGGTGGAATCAATCACCGGCTTGACCATCAACAATGTTGCCGGGGTCGATGATTTTGATGAATTGCGGGGCTATGCCGCCAGCAACGAAATCACCACCGGGCGCAGCCTATCGCGGCAAGCGCGACCCTTCGAGCGCATAGTTGAAGTCGGCATGGAAGAGACCCGCGTCTATACGCTCTTCTTCGAGCGCTACGAGGTCGACGAAGACACCGCCACGGCCATCGCCGAGCGCCTCCCGACCATTCGCGAAGTCGGCGCGAGCGGCCTGCGCGAACTCAAACCCTTGCTAGACGAACTTGACGATCTCAAGCGATCCGACGTGCGCGAGCTGGCGTCGCTGGCGGCCGGACAAGCAGAGCTAAGCGGGGAGACGCTAAGCCAGGCTGCCGAACTTTTCCCAGCGCTTGGTAGCAAGTCGGCAGGGGAACTGGAGGCGGCGCTGGCGGGCCTTCAGCTCATCGACGAACATGGCCAGGTCAGCCTGGCGCGCAGTCACGATGCGCTGATGCAACTGGAGGCTCTGGGCATCGATAGCGAAAGCGCCGATGCCGACGTCATCGTGGCCATCGTAGAATCCGACTATGATGACGCGCGCGAAGCCATCGAAACTTTAGCAAGGCTCGATGAACTCGGCATCGACGATCCGGCGGCGCTGGGCGCGCAATTCCGCATCGTGGGCAAGATGATCGATGCCGAATATCTGACCGGCGAGTCAGTGAACGTCATGCTAGCCGATCAACTGGATGCCGCCTTGCGTCAGCACCTGGTCATCCGGCGCCCGGGCAATCGCGTTTTGAGCGCGGACGACCTGGGCGGGCAGACCTTTGGCATCCTCAAAAACGACCAGGATCTGGAAGTGCTCTTCTTGCGCCTGGGCGATCAGGTGCTGATATTCTTCCCCTCCAACCTGGAAAAGACCATCGTGCGCGCCATCCCCTTCATCATCGCTGGATTGGCGGTTGGGCTGGGCTTCAAAGCCGGGCTCTTCAACATCGGCGCGGAAGGCCAGCTATACGCTGGCGCGATTGCGGTTGCGGCCCTGGGCGCCTTTGCTTCGCCGGACATATCGGGTTTGATTCTGCTGCCGGGGGTCATCTTGTTCGGCATTCTCGGCGGCTTCCTTTGGGGAGCGGTGCCGGGCGCGCTCAAAGCCTATACCGGCGCTCACGAGGTCATCACCACCATCATGCTCAATTTCATCGCCATCTTGATCGTCGACTGGCTGATCAAGTCCGTAGATCCGCTTATCCTGGGCGATGTCAACTCCAGCGTGCCCAAGACACCGGTGATCTTGCCGGCTGCCATGCTGCCGACCATGGACACGATCACATCGCCACTCGCGCTGGTGATTATGATGGCGGCGGTGGCGCTGGTCGCCTTCCTGCTGAACTACTTGCCGGAACGGCGCGAGAATCCCCGGGCGGCCATGCGTAGCGGCCTCGTCTGGGCGGTCATCATGAGCCTGCTGCAGTTATTCCTGGTCTTGATCGCGGTCGGCGACCAATCGAAGCTGCACTTCGGCTTCTGGTTGATGATCGCGGCGGTCTGGCTGACCGACTGGTTCTTGACCCGCACCACCCTCGGTTTTGAGTTGCGGACTGTCGGCGCCAATCAAAACGCCGCCAAGTACGCCGGCATGAGCGTGCCGCGCAATGTCGTGCTGGCCATGGCGCTCAGCGGTATGCTGGCGGGTTTGGCTGGCGCCATCGAAATCAGCGGCGTCGAGCACGAAATGCTGCCGCGCTTCTTCGCCGGCGTCGGCTTCGACGCCATCGCGGTCGCTCTGCTGGCGCGCAACAACCCTAAAGGCATGGTCTGGGCGGGCTTGCTCTGGGGCGGTTTGCTGAGCGGCGCGGCTTTGATGCAAATCCGCGCCGATATCTCGATTGACCTGGTCAAGATCGTGCAAGCGCTGATCATCATGTTCGTGGCAGCCGATCAAATCATTCGCTTCCTCTGGCGCGTGCCAAAGCGCAGCGCCGAAGAAGAAGGCGAACTGGTATTCTCGACCGGTTGGGGAGGCTGAGGACGATGCGGACTTCGAGCAAATCCAAAGCCTCGAGCCGTCCCGGCTTCAAGCTGAGTCGCATCCGCATCATTGCCATCGTCTTGCTCGTTCTGGGTGTTTTTATCTTCTTGCAAGCTGGTGGCATCGACGGCGATCTTGTCACCACGTTGACCTTCGAAACGACTTCCGCTGGCGAGACTCCGTCAGTCGGCAATATCAATGTGCCCACCTCGTCTTACCTGCGCGTCATCGGCCTGCTCTTCCTCATCACCGGCATCCTGAATCTCCCGGAGTTGCGCGCGCCCCGCTCCCGGCGGGCCAGCTTGGGCTTGCTGGTGCTTTGCGGCGTCCTTTTCATACCCTCCGTGATCATCGCCGCCGCAGCAGGCAACGAAACCAATATGACCACCATCGTCGCCGAAAGCCTTCGTCTGGCGACTCCGCTGGCCATCGGCGCGATGGCGGGCATCTGGTGCGAGCGAGCGGGCGTTGTCAACATCGCCATCGAAGGCATGATGCTCTTCGCCGCCTGCTTCGGCTTCACCACGCTCTTTTACCTGCGCAATACCGGGCTGCCGCTGGAAACCGCGCAACTGCTGGCGGTTATCGTGGCGGTACTCAGTGGCGGCTTGATCGCGCTTTTGCATGGCTGGCTTTCGATCACCTTTCGCACCGATCAGATCGTCAGCGGCACGGTGATCAATATCCTGGCGGTGGGCGTCACCAGTTTCGTTCGACGCGAGTACCTGCTCTCGACCGAAGCGGGCGCGGCCAAACTCGGCAACATCTCCATTCCCATCCTCAGCGACCTGCCGGTCATCGGCGAGGCGATTTTCACCAATCAACCGATCTTTTTCATGATGTTTGTCATGCTGGCCTTCACGCATATCGTGATGTTCTACACGCGCTGGGGCTTGCGGACGCGGGCCGTGGGCGAACATCCCCACGCGGCCGATACGCTGGGCATCAATGTCAACCGCACGCGCTGGACCAATGTCTGGATCAGCGGCATGGTCGCCGGGTTGGCGGGCGCCTGGTTCTCGCTGGAAGCGACCGGCAGCTTCAACGACGGCATGACCCGCGGCGCTGGTTTTATCGCGCTGGCGGCGATGATCTTCGGCAAATGGACGCCCATCGGGGCCTTCGGCGCGGCCCTGCTCTTCGGCTTCTCCGATTCGCTGGGCATACGCTTGCAGATGGTTGGCGTCGGCTTCCCGGTGCAGTTCCTGCAGATGGTGCCCTACGCCGTCACGCTGGTCGTGCTGGCTGGTTTCATCGGTCGCGCAAGCCCGCCGAAAGCTGTGGGGCAACCCTATGTGAAGGAATAATATTTGCGCGCGCCGTTAGCGGACTGTTTGGTTTTTGCCCTCGGTCCATCACGATGAAATGACATATCGTAGGGCTTGTCCGGCGCTCCATAGCGCTAGCGCGTTTTTTCCTACCCCATCCCCCGGCCCCTTCCCCGTAGCAACGGAGAAGGGGAGCTAACGTAGCGAGCCTGTGCTTGAAAACAGCAGATATCGACATTTGCATCATCAGAAAACTCCCGTTGGTGCAACGTCGAAACGAGCTTCCCCCCATTGCAATGGGGGGATTGAGGGGGGTAGACTAAAGGCGGGCGCGACTCCGAGAGTGCCGGACAAGCCTTACGGAGTTCTTTTATTTTGTGGCGAAAATATCTTTGTGACCTTTGTGTCTTTGTGGTGAAAAAAACCAATATTGCGCTATCATCAGGCAATCCTTTATTCCCATCCCGGAAGGCGAAACCATGACCGATACCGTAGAAAACGCGATCGATTATCTGCAAGAAACCGCTGACAAGATGATGGAAGATTATAAGCAATTGCTGCGCTTTCCATCGATCAGCGCCGACCCGGCACACGCGGACGATGTCAAGGCCTGCGCGGACTGGATCGTCGAGCAGTTGGAGACGCTCGGTTTCGACAACTGCGAGGCCATCGCCACCGACGGTTTGCCGGTCGTGTATGGCGAATGGCTCAAGGCGGGCGCGGACAGACCGACGGTGCTGGTCTATTCGCATTACGACGTCCAGCCCGTCGATCCGCTGCCCCTGTGGCACTCCGAGCCCTTCGAGGCGGTCATCCGCGACGGCGCGATGGTCGCGCGCGGCGCCAGCGATAACAAAGCCGGGATCTGGGGCAATCTCAAGACCTTCGAAGCGCTGCTGAAAACCAACGGAAGGCTGCCGGTTAATATCAAGATCATGTTCGAAGGCGAAGAAGAATCCGGCTCGCCCAGCATCCAAGCCTTTGTCGAAGCGAACAAGGAACGGCTGCGCGCCGATGTCTTGCTGAATTGCGACGGCGACTTGGCGCCCGACGATCCAAAGCTCTATTACGGCGGGCGCGGCATGGTCACAGCGCAGGTGCGCGTCAGCGGACCAAGTGCCGATATCCATTCCGGGCTCTTCGGCGGCCTGGTGCAGAACCCCCTGCATGTCGCCGGGGCGATCATTGGCTCCTTTCATGACGACGAAGGGCGCATAAAACTGCCGGGTTACTACGATGACGTGAAAGAAGCGGCGCCGGCCGAAAAGGAACGCATTGAAGCGGGATTCCAGGCGGCGTCTTTGCTGGAAAGCGCGGGCGTCTCGGGTTTCTGGGGCGAGATAATAGCGCCAGCCGCGGAACGCGCGACCGTCTATCCGACACTCGATATCGTCGGCATGTGGGGCGGCTATCAAGGACCGGGCATCAAGACCATCATACCGGCCGAAGCCGGCTTCAAAATCACCATGCGTCTGGCGCCGGATCAAGACCCGGCGAAAATCGCCGGCGCGCTGAAACAATACGTGGAGAGCTTCGCCACTGATGCCGTCAAGGTCGAATGCAGCATCGGCGAAGAAGCCTGGTACTTCCAACTCGAGACCGAGGGTCCCTGGCTCGAGGCGGTGCAATCCGCCATTGAGACGACCATCGGGCGACGCGCGCAACTGGTGCGCACCGGCGGCTCAATCCCGATTCTCGGCGTCTTCAATCGTTTGATCGGCTTGCCGATCACGGCTTTCGCCTATGGCCATGGCGAAGGCATCCACTCGCCCAACGAGTCACTGGATATCGAGAGCTTTTTCCTTTCGCTCGAGGCGGCGGTGCGCTTGTATCACAACCTTGGGGAGGTTGAGGCATAAACCGCCTTTTGCTAGCCACAACGGCATACGTGGACGGTCGTCCGCGCATTCGACAATTGTTCCAAGCGCTAGGCACCCAGCGGCTCGCCCGTCAAATCACTCAACTCAGCGCCGAGCGGGATCAGTTTGCTATATTGTCAGCCCAAGGGCCACAAAGGCGATGCCCGCCAAGACAAATCCCAGGGCCGAGCGCCGCGTCTTGGCGTCCCAAGCCTCCGTGCGTTCGGGATTATCTTCCCGCCAGCGCGGTTCCAGCGAATACAAGCGCCAAACCAGATCGAGCCGGAAATAGCACAGCCCCGCCAATACCCAGAAGGCGATCCCGCCCAGAATCAGTATGCCATCGCCCAAAAAACCCCTCCCCCGGCCCCTCCCCAAAGCGTTAGGGAGGGGAGCGCTTCTTGCGAATTGTCAAAACGATGTGAGCGCTGCGATTTGAAGAATTGGTAATCTCGCCATATGATCCTCATGGTTATCAAGTCTCACCCTATTGCTATGATGCGCGTAGACACTGCACTGCGGGCGAGATTTAGAGGGGGTTTGGCTGCAAGATGATCTTGGCGTCCTGACGATTTTCCAGCCGTTTGAAGGCCGCCGGCGCTTCCGCCAGCGGCAGGCGCGCGCTGACCATCTTCCGCATGTCGATACGGCCGGACGCCATCAGACGAATCACCTGCTGGAAGGGCCCGCCGGCGTGGCCCAGGGAACCGGCATACTGCACGCCCATGCGCTTGTAAGCCACGATCGGCAGCGTCGGCTCGTCGCCGCCCATGCCGATATCGATGATCGAGGCGTTGACAGCCAGGCACCGGTCCAGCGGCTCGATGGTCCGGTCCGCGAAGCCGGCGCATTCCACCACATAGTCGACGCCGCTCCCAAAGGTATGCTGCATAATGGCCTCGTCGAGATCAATGCCGGTCGGGTCCAGGGAGACCGAAGCGCCCATCTTGTCGGCGAAGGCGCGGCGGCTCTCGGAGGGATCAAAGACGATCACCTGGTTGGCGCCGGCCGCGATAACCAGCGCTTCCGCCGCCAAGCCGATGGGCCCGGCGCCGAAGATCACGACGTTGTTGCCGGGCAGCCAATTCCGCAGGCGATTGAAAAGTCCCTGATAAGAGACGCCCGTCGGCTCGACCATGGCGCCCATGACCAGGGCTTCCTCTTCGCCGTAGCGTTCGGCGACCTCGTCCAGCTTCCAGCAATACTTCGCGCGCACGGGCAGGTACTGCGCCATGGCGCCGGGAATGGTGAAGCCCAGCTCTTCGATATCCAGACAGTGGTTGACAAATCCGCGCCGACAAGCGAGGCATTCGCCACACCACTGGATCTCTTCAACGGCGACCAGATCGCCGACACGCAAGTCCTTGACTTCGGCGCCGACTTCGATGATGCGGCCGGAAAATTCATGACCGATAATATTGGGCGTGTGGACCAGGCCGGGATAGACCATGTAGCCGTCTTCCCCGGCTTCGTACATGTGCATGTCGGAGCCGCAGATGCCCACCGCCGCGATCGCCAGCATGACTTGATCGGGCTTCAGGCTGGGGTCGGGCGCATCGCCCAGCGTGATGCGCGGACCCTTCCAGGTCATATTGGCATTGCGCGGACGGCGCAGCTCGCGTTCTTTTTCGGTCAAATCGTAGCCGGGTTTGGGCGCCCATTCGGCTGACAAGGTCAATGCTTTCATCAGATTCTTTACTCCATCTCTTGGCTCTTGCTTGCTAGCCAACTACTCCTAAGTTCAGTGCGGGCGAGTGATTTTCGGGCGACCTGATAGGTCGCCCCTACAGATTTCGCCACAAATGAACCTTGTAGGGTCAGGGCGCGTAGGTCGCGTAGACACTGACCGCCGACACAGCCCTGCGCTATTCGCTGACCCGTCGCTATGGCTTCAAACATGTCCGCTCCTCAACTCATTTTGCGGTGAGGGTATGAAAAGCGTCCCACTGCGCCTTGAAGTCGCGCAGCCCGTCCAAAACATGATACGTCCTCCTGCCCAGCGCCTCGCAAGTTCTGTCGTTGCTGGTCACGATGCGGAAGGGAATGTTGATATGCCGATAGCGATCCAACACGGCCGGGTCCGTCGGCACGGGCACGATCAGCGTGCGGTCGACCTCGAATGTATCCGCGAAGTGATAGGCGAATTGCAAGCGGCTGACGGCCTGGCTGCCCCAGCAATGGAAGATGCCGTTCTCGTCATGTTCGGCGAGGCGCAGCAGCATCGCCGCCCCATCGGAAGCCAGCGTCGGATGCGCCACTTCATTGACCTTGGGACCGGTCCAGATCTCGGCGATTAAACCCTGCGACAGTTGATCGACCACATAATTGCCCAGGTCGAAACCGACGTCATTGCTCTTGCGCAGCAGCGAGGGACTGCTGTAATTCAAGCCATAGACCCCCGCCAGGCGTCCGATGCCGTAGCTCAAGCCGGCCACGCCCATGATGTCGCGCTCGCAGACCGCCTTCATGAAGCCGTAATAGAGCACTGGCATCGGCGGCGAATCTTCATCGACCAGCGGCTGCCGGCCGTCGAAAACCCAATCCGAGGAGACGAAGACATAACGCGCGCCGATGTCGGCGCAGCTTTGCGCGAAAGCCAGATTGCCGTCAACCGTCGCCCGCCAGGTCTCGGCGCGATGCTGGTCCATCCAGGGGTGATCGAGCACCGCGGCGCAGTGGATCACAGCGTCCGGTCGGTAGCGCTGTATCGAGGCGCGCACGGCAGCCGTATCCGCCATGTCGAGCGGATCCAGCTCATAATCGACCTCCCATTCCGGCTCGGGACCGTATTGCGCCGCAATGACTTCAAGGTCATTGCGGCGGCGCGCCAGCCGAATGATATTGCTGCCGACCAATCCGGTACCGCCTGTGATGTAGAGTCGCATCTGAAAGCCCTCGCAAGCGAATCCCGCCAAGCATAAAGCATGGGCTACGACCTGTCAAAGGGGCGCGGCAATTCTAGCGGGTTTGGGGGGAAAATCTTAAGATTTTCCCCCCAAACCCTGTTGCCGAAACCCTCTGCCCACAACCCCAGTGGTTGCAAGAATGGTTTTCTATAGGCGCGGCCTTGAAACCTTCATGCCGCGTCACGGACATATTCCGCGCCCGTATCCGTGAGTCGGTACGGATTCCCGACTTGGAGATATCCGTTTTCGCGCAATCTGCTGACGACATTTTTGATAGTCCCGTCTACCAGTCCAGTTAAGTTCTTGATCGCCCTAATTGAATCAGCGCCTTGCCCGATGGCGAGAGCGACTTTGTGCTGGGCGGCGGGCAAGGCGGCGCGGCCTCCGGGGATCGCCACTGTAGTGGTTCCGAAAAACTGGACACCTAGTTGAGAGAGTATACTAGTGTGAAAGGAACGGAGTAAGGGGCATGGCGAGACAACGGAAGCACAGCCCGGAAACCAAGGTCAGGATCGTGCTCGAGATCATCAGCGGCTCCAAATCTGTGGCCCAAGCCAGCCGCGAGTATAAGATCAAGGATAGCCTGCTCTACAAGTGGAAGGCCGAGGCCATTGAAGGTATGACCCAGTATTTTGCTTATGGCCAGCCGACAGAGGCCAAGCGCCGGGCAGAGGAGAAGGCGGAACTGGAGCGGATGGTGGGGAAGCTTAGCATGCACCTGGAAATTGCAAAAAAAGCCTCGCACTATGTGAACTGCCTGCCGCCGGAAAGCGGGAGATAGCGCAGATGTTGAGTCAAGACCATCCGGTATCAGCTTGCTGCGAAGTCTTGGGTTTAGCCCGCAGCAGCTACTATTACGCGGCGGCGGCGCAGTGGTATCAAAACCCTCCCTCAAATTCTGGGAAAAAGTGTCCAGTTTTATAGAACCACTACACTCGTCTGGCATACAACAGGAGTCTTTGAATAATGACCGCATCTCGCAAAATCAAGGTCGCCCTGGCCGGGCTCGGCTTCGGCGCCGAGTTCGTGCCGATATACTTGCATCATCCGAATGTCGAGAGCCTGACCATCTGTGATTCGGATCCTGAGGCGCTGCAAAAAATGGGCGACCGATTCGGAGTCAAGAAGCGCGTCCTCGACTTGGATCAAGTCCTTGCTGACGACAACATCGACGCCGTCCATCTGGTCACGCCCATCCCGGTCCACTCCGAGCAGACCGTCGCCGTACTCAAGGCCGGCAAGCACTGCGCCTGCACCGTGCCCATGGCCACCAGTATCGCCGACCTGGACGCGATCCTGGCGGCGCAGCGCGCCAGCGGCAAGAACTATATGGGCATGGAAACGGCCGTCTACACGCGGCGTTTTTTGCATGTGCAAGAGATGATCAAAAATGGCGAGATCGGCCGCATCCAGTTCCTGCGCGGCGCGCATTATCAAGATATGGAATTCTGGCCGCTCTACTGGATGGGTTTGCCGCCCATGCACTACGCGACGCACGCCGTCTCGCCCGTCTTGGCGCTGGCGGATACCCAGGCCAAGGCTGTGCATTGCTTCGGCTCCGGCGTCATGCGAGCCGAATTGCACGAGCAATACGGCAATCCCTTCCCCGTCGAGACCGCCATCTTTGAACTCAGGGGCGATCCGCCGCTGGCCGCCGAGATCACGCGCAGCCTCTTCCACACCGCGCGCGGCTACACCGAGAGCTTCAACGTCTACGGCGAGAAAGCCACCTTTGAATGGGAGCAGATCGAAGACGAGCCGCCAGTCGTCTTTCGCATGAAGCCGGTGGTCACGCACTGGGGACGCGGCAACGACATCACCGTTGAGCGGCTGGATCTGCCCGATCGTCAAGACTTGCTGCCTCCGGAAATCGCGCGCTTCACGCAACGCGGCGTCTATGACGAGACACAGGCGCATTTGTCCTTCTTGCAGGGCGGCGGTCATGGCGGCTCGCACCCGCATCTGGTGCATGAATTTGTCAGCAGCATCGTGGAAGGGCGGCCGCCCTGGCCCGACGCGATCATGACGGCCGCCTGGACCGCCGCCGGTGTTTGCGCCCATGAATCGGCGATGAAGGGCGGGGCGCGAATAGAAATCCCCCAATTCAGCCACCAGGGCTGACAATAAAGCCTGCTGCCGCAACTGATAGTGGTGAACAACCGTCGCATGCGTTAAGCTACGGGCTTGAACGCCAGTACCGGTTGCGGAGAAGCGCATGATAGAAGGCATCGCCCCGATCTTGTTCACGCCCTTTGCTGAGAACGGCGATATCGACGCCGACGGTTTGCGCCGGATCGCGCGCTTCGAGTTGGACGGCGGCGTCCATGCGATTGGCATCAACGGCTTCGCCAGCGAAGCCTACAAGCTCACGGACGCCGAGCGCCATCTGAATGTTGAAATCGTCGCGGACGAAGTGGCCGGGCAAGTACCGCTCGTCATCGGCCTTGCGGCGGGCAGCACGGAAGCCGCTATTGGACAGGCGCGCGAACTTCAGTCATATCAACCGGCTGCCTATATGGTGCTGCCGCCGGCGACTATGGATAACGGCAGCGCGTCCTTCGTCGATCACTACGTCGCCCTCGGCGGAGCTACGGATGTACCAATCATCGTACAGCAAGCGCCGCATATCCCGGGTTATCGTCATACGGAATTGCCGGTCGAGGCGCTGGCGGAGATCGCTGATCGCTCCCCCAATGTACGCTACTACAAGATCGAAGGACCCGGCTCGGCCGACAAAATGAAGGACCTGGCGCCCCTGCTCCCGCGGGGAACGGGCATGTTCGGTGGCGGTGGCGGCATAACCGCGCTTGGCGAGTTGCAAAATGGCGCGGCTGGTTTGATCCCCGGCGTGGGCTTCAACGAGATCTTCATCGACGCCTGGGACAAGTGGAAGGGCGGTGAACCGGATGCGGCCGCCGGCATCATTCAAGCGGGCGACAAATTGGTGAAAGCCGTCTCCGGCAGCGGGCACGAAGTTTCTTTGCATTTGCGCAAGCATCTGATGAAACGCGCCGGCTACATCGGCAGCGCCGCCGTGCGACGTCCGAC
Organism: Chloroflexota bacterium; assembly: GCA_011525385.1. Taxonomy (GTDB): domain Bacteria; phylum Chloroflexota; class Anaerolineae; order Aggregatilineales; family Phototrophicaceae; genus UBA6055. Next base: position 16,612 of record WTGF01000017.1, read on the forward strand.
GATAGCTTTCGACGAGAACATTTTGCCCGACTTCTTCAGGATTGTGGACGAACTCGATTTACGAGTATCAAAGGGATAAGGATAGCGACATGGGATTGACAGGAAAAAACTACATCGCCGGCGAAACTTCGGCGGAGGGTTCCGAAGTCTTTTACAGCGTGGATCCGCGCAGCAAAGCGACGGGCGATTTGCCCTTTTACAACGCTACGGAAGCCGAGGTCGACCGCGCGGTCGCGGCCGCGGTTTCCGCCTTTGAAGATGTGCGCAACTACTCGTCAAGCAGAATCGCCGATTTCCTGGATGAGATCGCAACTCGGATTGAGGCCCTCGGCGACGAATTGCTGCATACCGCCGACCGCGAGACAGGATTGGGTCTGCCGCGCCTGACCGGCGAGCGCGAGCGCACCACCGGGCAGATCCGCGCCTTCGCGTCGCTATTGCGCGAGGGCGATTATCTGCGCGCCATCATCAACAGTGAGAGCCCCGGACAACCTTCCGTGCGACAGATGCAGTTCCCGGTCGGTCCCGTGGCGATATTCGCGGCCAGCAACTTCCCCTTCGCTTTCGCCGTCCCGGGTGGCGACACTGCTTCGGCAATCGCTGCCGGCTGCCCGGTCGTGGTCAAGGCGCATCCCGGCCATCCTGCCACATCGGAGCTGTTCGCGCTGGCATTTTCGGCGGCTGTCGAAGCGCAGGGCTTCCCAGCTGGCATGTTTTCCATGGTCCAGGGCAGCGGCATCGACGTCGGTCAATGGCTGGTGGCCAACGATGGTATCGAAGCGGTGGGTTTCACCGGCTCCTTGCGCGGGGGACGCGCCATCTATGATGCGGCAGCCGCTCGTCCGCGCCCGATTCCGGTTTACGCCGAGATGGGCAGCGTCAATCCGGTGCTGATCACGCAAAGCGCGCTGGCAAACCGCGCCGATGACATCGCCGATGGCTTGGTGGGTTCAATCACGCTGGGCACGGGACAATTCTGCACCAACCCGGGATTGATCTTGCTGGAAGACAGCCCGGCCTCGCAGGACTTCATCGCGGCGGTGACCGACAAGATGAACGTGGCGCCGGAGGGCGTGCTGCTCAACGCGGCCATTGAGCAGGGGCTGCAAAGCGCTGTTAGCCAAACACGGGACAATCCCAATATCAGCCTCTTGACCGGCGGCGAAGCCGTCGCGGACAGCGATTCCTTCTGCTTCCGCAACACGGTCATGCAGACGACCGCCTCCGCCATCCGCGCCGACGACGCCTTGCAAGTCGAGCATTTCGGACCGGTGACGCTCTTCGTGCTCTGCGAGGATGGCGACGACCTGCGCGAGACTGTCAATGCGCTGGAGGGCAATCTGACCAGTACCGTGCACGCCGAGCAAGATGAACTGGAGAGCATCGGCGATTTGCTGCACCAACTGCGCGAGAAAGCGGGCCGCGTGATCTGGAACGGCTTCCCGACCGGCGTCGCCGTCATACCGGCCATGCAGCACGGCGGACCCTACCCCGCGACCACCGCGCCCAGCACGACCTCGGTGGGCATGAACGCCATCTACCGCTTCATGCGTCCCATCGCCTTCCAGAATGTGCCGGACGCGCTGCTGCCGGATCCCTTGAAAGACGCCAATCCGCTGGGGATCACGCGGCTGGTGGATGGGGTGAATAGGGACGGGGCGCTTTGATACTTCAAAACAGAACAGCCCCATCTTCTGATGAGGCTGCATTCCCGCTCGGTTTCCGATAATTATTTCAAGACCGCCACTAGCACTGCGACGATACTGATGAGAAAGGGCAGCGCGTACTTCAGCGCGTCCGCCGCGCCTCGAAAGCGGCTGTCCTGCTCGCGCAGGTCGCGGATTTCTTCGCTCTGTTTGTTCAGCGCCTCGCTGAATTTGTCGAAGGTTGCGCGGAACTCTTCCGTCTGCGCCCGAATCGCACTCTGGATCGCACTTTGAACGTATTCCATGATTTCGGCTTTGAATTCCGCCAAGTCGGCTTTCGTGGCCAGGGATTTCATCTCGCCTTCAATGGTTGAAATCCGTCTTTCGTGATCGTTTATTTGTTCTGCCATGACGTGGTCCTTGTTTTTCTTCAATGATTGAGTATTAAGGTATCTTCAACTGTCGTAGTTTCGTCAACGTTTATCCCCGCGATTGCGCTCTGATTATGCCCGACTTTTGGTGAAAAGTCAACCATTACAAAACGTTTCGCTAACCTGTTTTTCCTCCAGTGTTTAGACCGATCGTGACACTAACTCCGAAGTCATAACCGACGCAAACAGCCCCGTCAAATGACGAGGCTCTTCCTTTCCTTGAGGACGGCGACTTACACTAGTCGCTCGATTCCTCTTCTTCCTCGTCCATCATCTCTTCATCTTCCAGCAGATCGCCCGTGAGCAGGTTGACCCCGGTTTCGATCTCGCCGGCGATGAGCATGGCGCTGACCTCCGCGGTCTTCCCCCAGACGGACATGTCGAGGTCGGATTCATGCGGCGGCGCCAGGCCGACGCCGTTCATGGCCGCGTCCAGCAAGAAGACGCCGCCACCGGGGAATTCTTCCATATTGCCTTCCGCCAGCATCGCCGCCATCTGATAGACGCCTTCATCGACCCGTTTGAGGGCGCTGGAAATGATGAACTCCGAGCCCGGCGTTTCGCCCGCGCCGAAGCTGGTGATCCATTCGTCTTTGTCCACGCCGATGACGTATACGCCTTCTTGCGCGCCGGCCAGGATGGCGCCGGTGCCGGTGGGTCCGCCGCCGCCGAAGAGCACGGAGGCGCCTTCGCCGATGAATTGCAGCGCCGCCGATGCGCCGCGGTCGGGCGCGATGAAGCTGTCGATATAGACGCCGAGGATCTTCAGATCGGGATTGACATAGCGGGCGCCTTGTTCATATCCGTTTCGGAAGCGCTTGACCGGTGGTATGTCGATGCCGTAGACGCCAGCGATGATATCCGATCCCAGCCACTCGGCCGTGTAGGCGGCCAATACGCCGGTCATGAAGCCGGATTGGTCTTCGCGGAATTGGATGCCGACGTAATTCGGGGGACCATCCAGCACGAACTGGTCGACGCCCAGGAAGTATACATCCTCGTTGGCTTCGGCTGCCTGCCAGGTGGCGTCGGCGATCAGGAAGCCCACGGTGATGATGACCTCGAAGCCCTCGTCAATGCAAGTCTGGATATTGGCTTCGTAGTCGGTTTCGGCCTGCGTCTCGATGAACTTGTATTCCATGTCGTATTCATCGGCGGCCAATTGCGCGCCTTCGTGCGCCGACTGATTGAAGGTGCCGTCGTTGACGCGACCGAGGTCGGTCACCAGGCACAAGGTCTCCGCCCCTTCATGCGCCAGGCCAGCCGGCGCCAGCAAGAGGGTGACGCAAACGAGAATAATCAAATGCTTCATTTTCTTTCTCCTTCAAACGCTCGTTGCGGTTAGTGTAACACAGTTGCCGAATCAAAAAGGGACCTGCTGCGCCCCTTGTACGAAGCAGGTCCCAAATCAGATTGGACGGCTGAAATCCTCGCCGAGAAGACGAATTCAGTCTTCGTCTTCTTCCTGGCTTGCGTCCTCCATCATGTCTTCCATCAGATCGCCGGAAATCACATCAACGCCGGTGCTGACCTCGCCGTCGATCATCAACTGCGTGACTTCGGCGACCATGTCAAAGAAGGCTTCGTCGATATCGGCTTCGTGTTGCTCGGCCAGGCCAACGCCGTTCAGGGTGACGTCCATCAAGTAGACGCCGCCGCCGGGGAAGCTCTCCATATCGGCTTCCGCCAGTGCCGCAACCATATCGTAAACGCCTTGATCAACGCGCTTCATCGCGCTCGATATGATGTATTCGGATCCGGGCGTCTCGCCACTGCCGAAGCTCGTGACCCATTCGTCTTGATCGACGCCGATGACATAGATTTCCTGTTGCGCGGCCGCCAAAATGCCGCCGGTACCCGTGGGACCGCCCGCGCCAAAGATGACCGACGCGCCCTCGCCGATGAATTGTTCGGCTGCCGATGCGCCGCGGTCGGGTGCGACAAAGTTATCGATATAGACGCCCAGCAGGTTGATATCCGGGTTGATGTAACGCGCGCCTTGTTCAAAGCCGTTGCGAAACTTCTTGACCGGCGGGATGTCGATGCCGTAGACGCCAGCGATGGTATCCGACCCGACAGAACCCGCCACCTGCGCCGCCAATACACCCGCCAGGAAGCCGGATTGATCTTCGCGGAATTGAATGCCGACGTAATTCGGGGGACCATCCAGCACGAACTGGTCGACGCCGAGGAAGTAAACATCCTCGTTGGCTTCGGCGGCAGCCCAGGTACTGTCCGCGATCAGGAAGCCGACTGTCACGATCACTTCAAAACCTTCATCAATGCAAGTCTGGATGTTGGCTTCATAGTCCGTCTCGGCTTGTGTCTCGATGAACTTGTATTCCAGGTCATATTCGTCGGCTGCGCCGGTGGCGCCCTCGTGAGCGAATTGATTGAAGGTGCCGTCGTTGACGCGGCCCAGGTCCGTGACCAGGCACAAGGTTTCAACGCCGTCTTGCGCCAAAGCCAAAGGCGCGGCCGTTAGCAAAAGCAATGCCAGGCTGAGAACACCCATGAACGTTTTCATTTGTTTTTTCTCCTGAATCGACTTATTGGGACGTTTAGATGCCTGCGTTTACTTTACTATTTTGAAGCGCCGTTTACAACGCCGCCCTGAATTAGGAAGTGGGGTAGTGTGTCCTTTTCGCTTGAAATACGCTTAGCCAGTCCTCGACATGAGATCTTTAACCCAAAACACATATGATTTGCTATGCGCGACCCGGGGTCCGTGTCGAATGGACATTAATCCAGCAAACTGTTGCCGCTCGGCGGCTGTGGTGAATCCCTTCCAGCCACCACAGATTCGATACGCGACCGCTCTCCGTTCATATTTTTTTCAGATTTGCCAGGTACGTTACAATAAGAACGCGACAATTGGAGAGGCATAGCAAGAGAAAGATGTCAAAACAACGCAATATTCTCGTCGTCGATGACGAGCGTACGATCCGCGAAGTCGTGCGCCGCTACCTGGAGCTGGAAGGCTATCTCGTCACGGAAGCCGAGACCGGTCCACAGGCTTTGTCTATCTTGCAAGGGCAGACGCCGGACCTGATCGTGCTGGATATCATGCTGCCCGGCGTCGATGGCTTTTCCATCACGCGGCGCCTGCGCCATCCATCGGAATTCAACCCGCTGCGTATTGAAGGCGACATCCCGATCATATTGCTGACCGCGCGGGGCAACGAAGTGGATCGCATCGCCGGGCTGGAATTGGGCGCTGACGATTATGTCACCAAACCCTTCAGTCCCCGCGAGTTGGTGGCGCGGGTCAAGACGGTGTTGCGCCGCAGCGCGACGGCCGCAGTCGAAAGCGAGGCGCCGGTCGCCTCCGGCAAGCTGCACCTCGATCCGCGCAGTCGCTCAGTCGAAGTCGCCGGGCGCCCGGTGACCCTGACAGCCAAGGAATTCGACTTGCTGTATTTCCTCATGCGGCACCCGCGCCAGGTTTTCAAGCGGCAGCAATTGCTGGACCAGGTCTGGGGATACGAATTCTATGGCGATGAAAGCACGGTGACAGTACACGTGCGGCGTCTGAGAGAAAAACTGGAAGCCAACCCCAGCAAGCCCGATTACATACGGACCGTTTGGGGCGTCGGCTACAAGTTCGAGGTCTCCCCAAGTCAAGAGGCGGAGTAAAAGAGATGCTACGAAGTTGGTCGCGGAATCCCCTGCTGATATTCATCATCGTCCTGGTCATACCTATCGCCGGCACCTTGTTCAGCGGGTTGATCATGTTCGATCTGCCACAGAGCGATGTGCAGCAATTGGTCACCTTCATGACCTTCACCGGCATCTTGAGCTCTTCGCTGTCTTTCGCCTTTTATCGCCTGGGCGTTCTGGAGTGGTTTCGCAGCTTGCGCTGGACGATCTGGACCATGATCGCCCTGATGGTCGGGATGATCTTCCTCAACGTCTGGGTGATCGCGCGTTTCACCTTTAGAGAACAGCATTACTTGACTTTGACCTCGGTCTTGCTGGTCTTCGCCGGTTTGTCCGCGCTGACGATCGGTTTCTTCGCGTCCAAGACTATGACCGACCGCCTGAGCGAATTGACCGATGCCACGCAGTTGCTGGCGGGGGGCGATTTCTCCACGCGCTTGAAAATCTCGGGCAATGACGAAATCGCTCAGTTGGCAGCCACCTTTAATGCCATGGCCAAGAGCTTGGGTGAAGTCGACGACCAGAAACGCCAACTCGAACAGACGCGGCGTGACTTGACAGCCTGGGTCTCGCACGATTTGCGCACGCCATTGACGTCCATGCGGGTTATGATCGAGGCCATGCTGGACGGGGTGGTCCAGGACAAGGAAACGGTCCATCGCTACCTGGACAGCAGCCGCGCCGAGATCGAACATCTCGCCTATTTGATCGACGACCTCTTCGAATTGGCGCAGTTGGACGTGGGTCACTTGACCATCAATATGCAGCAGGCGTCGATCAGCGATCTGATTTCCGATACCATGGGTAGCATGCAGCCCAAAGCCCGGCAGCATGGCATCATGCTCTTGGGCGAGGTGGCCGAAGACGTCGATATGATAGGCATGGCGCCGGACAAGATTCAACGCGTCTTGTCCAATCTGGTTGATAACGCCATCAAATATACCAGGGAGGGCGAGGCAGTCACGCTGCGCGCCTACCGCAGCGCGGACGATATTCGTATCGACATTCACAATAGCGGCTCGTACATCCCGCAGGATGTGCTGCCGCGCCTCTTCGAGAGCTTTTATCGCGGGGAAGGCTCGCGCATGCGGGGCGATGACGGGGCGCGCGGGACGGGCTTGGGCTTGGCGATCGCCCGCGGTTTCATCGAGGCGCACGGCGGCCGCATCTGGGCCAGCAGCGAAGAGGGGGCGGGCACGACTTTTAGCTTTACACTGCCGCAGTCGCTAGCAGGCGGAGACCGCAAATGATGATCAGGGGGCCAACGTTATGGGAAGGCGCATTTCATAGTTCAAGGTCGTCCAAGTGGAGGACATTTAAGTCGGTCGCACGTTTCATCGCTGCGTCATTGGTGAGAATCGTGTCGCAGTCCGTCGCAATAGCGGTAGCGACATGAATTGCATCCGGGGTGCGCAATGAATAGCGAGCGCGAATCGCGCCTGCTGTGATGGCAATTTCAGCCGTGATGGACACCAAGGTATAATCATCCCTGCTGACCAGAATATCGAGATACTCCTGCGCGAGATTCGTGTTGCCCATCTTCAGAGGCTGGACCATGATTTCGGTTAAGGTCAAGACGGAAGTCAAAGCTTGCAGCGACGAAGTCTCTATGACATCAATGATCCGATCCATTTTCGCGATGTAACCGGAATGCCCTTCAACCCAATAAATCAAGGGCGCGGTATCCAAGTAAATTTGACGCGCAGCCCGCAGTGCAATATCAAGGTTCAACGATCACGATCCCATTCATCGCGCAGTTCATCAATGTAGGCTTTTACGTCAACTCCTTGCCAGATTTCCTTACCCTTGCCTCGAAGCTCGAACAAGCTTCGTTGAGGTTTGTTCTCTTCCAATGCAATGAGGTCAATGAGGGAATTAACCAGTTCCTTGCGTTCCTCAAGGCTCAAAGCTTTAGCTTGTAGTAAGACTTCACTGACCGACATGATGTTATTCTCCCGTTGCAGTTGCCGCAATTATAGCATTTCTATTGACGAATTCAGCTATGCGCTTGTCACGCGGAGCAATCGCCAACTGCGCGCTTCAAGATCGCCTTGTGGGCCAAGGGGCAGATTCGTTGCAAGCGCCAATATACGCTAGAATACGCGTGACTGATCAGGAGAACAGGATCGGCCATGACAGACCGCCCCACGGTGATAGCCATCTTCGGCGTGACTGGCGACCTTGCCCGCCGCAAACTCATCCCCGCGCTCTACAGCAATTATGTCAAAGGGCGGCTGCCAAAGCGGCTGCACATCGTCGGCGTCGGCCGCCGCGATTGGACCGACGAGACGCTGATCGAACACGCTCGCCAATCGTTGCGAGAATTTGCCACCATACACTATAACGAGAGTGAATGGCGTAACTTCAAGTCTTGCCTGTCCTACAGCAAGGTCAACCTGCCGCATACGGAGACCTACCAAAACCTGAAGGACCACTTGGCTACGCTCGACAATGGCGAAAGCAATCGACTCTATTACTTGTCGGTTGCGCCGGAGTTCTATGAGGATGTGGTGACGAACCTGGGCCGGCTGGACATGGCGCGGGAGAACGGCCGGGGGCGCGCCGACGCAGCCCCGCCCTGGAGGCGTATTGTCATTGAAAAGCCCTTTGGTTATGACCTGGAAACAGCGCAGTCGCTCAACAAAGCCGTGCATGCCGTCTTCACGGAATCGCAGGTCTATCGCATCGATCATTATCTGGGCAAAGAAACGGCGCAGAATATCCTGTTCATGCGTTTCGCAAACACCATCTTCGAGCCGATCTGGAATCGCAGTCACATCAGCAATGTGCAGGTGACCGTGGCCGAAACGGTCGATGTCGGCACGCGCGCCGGTTATTACGACAAATCCGGCGTCATGCGCGATATGGTGCAGAATCACTTGCTGCAATTGCTCTCGCTGATCGCGATGGAGCCGCCATCGGCCTTTGATGGCCATGCCCTGCGCAACGAGAAGGTCAAAGTGCTGCAGGCTGCCCGCGCTGTTCGCCTCTGCGATACGGTGCGCGCCCAATATGAGGGATATCGGCAAGCGGATGGCGTCCCGCCCGATTCCGACACGCCGACCTATGCCGCCCTGCGTCTCTTCATTGACAATTGGCGCTGGAAAGACATCCCCTTTTACTTGCGCTCGGGCAAGGCGTTGCAGAGCAAAACGACGCAGGTGAACATCCAGTTCAAGCGGCCGCCCAACAGCATCTTCGAGCTGGCCGAAAGCGGCGATCCCTCGCGGAACATGCTATCGATCTGCATCCAGCCCGACGAAGGCATGCACATGACGATCCAGGCCAAGGTCCCCGATGAGCAAATTGCCAAATCCGTGGATATGGAATTGCACTACGAAGATGCCTTCGTGGCGGACGAATTGCCCGATGCTTACGAGCGCTTGATCCTCGACGCCATCAATGGCGACGCCGCGCTCTTCATCCGCAGCGACGAGATCGAAAGCGCCTGGAAAATCGTCGATCCGGTCATCGAAGGCTGGGAAAACGATCGCGCTGCGCCGCCGATGCAAACTTATCGCAAAGGCTCATGGGGTCCTTGCGCCGCCGACGAATTGCTTGATCGCGAGGAACACATTTGGCGCATCAGTTGTTTTGATGACGGCAAGTAAGGCCCAACAGCAGCGGATTTACGACTATCAGTCCCAGATGGGAAGCAGCGGCGGGCGATCTCGCCCAGCGCAAAGCATCCTGTTTAGCGCGGGGATTATTCTTCCCAGGGGTCTGCTTTGACCAACTGCATGATGTAGAAGAGGGCGCCTGCCGGGTCGGCAACGACAGACCACTTGCCCCCGTCGGCATCTACCTGCTTATCGATTTCAATCGCGCCGCCGCGCTCCTTCACGCGGCTGATGGCGGCGTCGACATCGGCGACGTGGAAGTGAGGCAGCCAGAAGGGCTTTGTGTCATGTAGCTGCAGCATGCCGCCGTTGGCGCGACCGCGATTGAAAATGCGGGTGAAGATGCCATCGAGCTGGTATTCCCAGCCGAAGAGGGCATGGTAGAAGTCTTTCGCCAAGGCGACATCGGGGGTCCAAAGCTCGTTGAAGGACATGGCGCCGACTGTGTTGACGATGCCAGCGCCGATGGTGTTATATGGCTGCCACAAATTGAGCGCCGCGCCGGTCGGATCCTGAATATGCATCATCCGCCCGCTGTCGAAGACATCTTCCGGTCCGTAGACGACCGTGCCATCATTCGCCGTCACCACATCCGCCAGCGCATCCACGTCATCAACGGTCACGAAATTGTTCCATTGCGACGGGATGCCCATTTGCACTTGACTCGGCATCATGCCGCTCAGGGCCGCGCAGGCTTCTCCTTCCAACTGGAACACGGTGTAGGTCATGCTTTCGCCGATGGGGACTTCGTTCTTGCCCCAGCCGAAGAGATCCATATAGAAGACTTTTGCCGCTTCCGGATCGCTCGAACTGTTGTCGGCCCAACTAGAAGGTCCCGTGCGGGTACTTCGTGACCTTGTACATATTTTGTCTCCCGTTAGTGCGGGCGACCAATCTGGTCGTCCGCAGCCGCGTTTGCAATTGTAGATACGGGCGAGCTAATAGCTCAACCCTGCATGTCTGCTGTGTTGCGGCGCAGATAGGTTAGGAATACGTTATTTTGTGTTAGCAAAGTGTGGATGGCGGAGGCGAGCGACTCAGCGGGTCGCGTAGACGCTGACCGCCAACTCTGACCGTCAGTCGCCTCTACATTATTTTCCTTTATTCAGGCGCAGTCTATTCTTCCCAGGGATCGGCTTTCGCCAACTGCATGATGTAGAAAACGGCGCCGGCTGGGTCCTCGATGACGGTGAACCAGCCGGTGTCGGGGGCTTCCATCTTTTGCGTGACCACCCTTCCGCCCAGTTCTTCGACCCGTTTCATCGCGGCGTCGATATCCTCGACGTGGAAGTAGACCATCCACATAGGCGGCATCTCGCCGAAGTTCTCGTCCATTTCCATCATGCCGCCGTTGTTGCGCCCGCGATTGCTGATGTGGATGTAATGCTCATCGCCGTAGTATTCCCAGCCGAGCACTTTGCTGTAGAAGTCTTTGGCCCTTTCGGCGTCGCGGGTGAGCAACTCGTTCCAGCACATGGCGCCGACGGTGTTGACGATGCCCGCGCCGATGTGCTGCTTGGGCTGCCACAAGCCGAGGTGCGCTCCCTCGGGATCCGCGATGTGCAGCAGGCGCCCGCTGTCGAAGACATCCCAGGGCCCATGCGTGATCGTACCACCGTTGTCTGTGACTACCTGGGCCAGCGCATCGACGTCCTCCACGGTCACGTAGTTGAACCAGAGCGAGGGGACGCCCTCCGGCAGCATGCCGCTCAGCGCCGCGACATTTTCGCCCTGATGCTGGAACATGGTGTAAGTGTTGTTCTCGTCGATGGGGATCTCGTATTTGCTCCAGCCGAACAAGTCCATATAAAACGCTATCGCCTTATCTGAATCGGTTGAGCTGTTTTCGGCCCAGGAAAAAGTCCCGTGGGGATATTTTGTTACGGTGTACATGAAGCTTCTCCTGTCTGTGCGGGCGACCTGATAGTCGCTGTTGAAATTCTACCCCACCCCCCGGCCCCCTCCCCGAAGCATCAGGGAGGGGGAGCTTTACTGAGCTATTTTGGACCATTATGGTCTTTCGCATTTACACGACACTGACCGGGATTGGCTGTAATTCGTGATTTTCAACAGAGTCCGATAGGTCGCCCCTACAAGGCTTTAGTTTTCAGAGGTCCTGTCTATTCTTCCCAAGGGTCGGCCTTGAGCAGCTCCATGATATAAAAATGCGCGCCAGCCGGGTCTGTTGCCAGCGCCCAATAGCCGGTATCCGGCGCCTCGTTCGGGCCCATGTGCACTTGCCCGCCCAGTTCGTTGACGCGGGCGATGCCCGCGTTGATATCGCCTACGTTGAAATAGGGCATCCAGCAGGGGGGCGTTTCGCCGAAGCTCTCGTCCATCTCGATCATGCCGCCATTGTTGCGGCCCTGGTTGGTGATGTGGATGTAATGCTCATCGCCGTGGAATTCCCAGCCCAGCACAGTGCTGTAGAAGGCTTTGGCCGCCGCGGCGTCGCGGGTGAGCAACTCGTTCCAGCACATGGCGCCGACGGTGTTGACGATGCCCGCGCCGATGTGGTTCCGCGCTTGCCACAAGCCCAGAGCCGCGCCAGTCGGGTCCATCAAGAAGGCCATGCGCCCGCTGTCGAAGACATCCATGGGACCAAAGATGATCTGGCCGCCATTGTCCGTGACGACGGGCAAGAGCGCGTCGACATCATCGACAGCTACATAGCATGACCAGTGCGATGGGATATTCTGCTCGAGGGCCTCTGGGGTCGCCTCGCTGAGCGCGGCGACATTTTGGCCCTGGTGCTGGAACATGGTGTAGGTCATGCCTTCGCCGATGGGGATATCGAATTTGCCCCAGCCGAAGAGATCCATATAGAACTGCTTGGCCGCTGCCGAGTCGGTCGAGCTGGTATCCGCCCAGTTGAATGTGCCGTGGGGATATTTTGTTACGGTGTACATATGTTGTCTCCTGATTGTCTGGTGGTGTGAGGCTGATACTCACAATTGTGAATTTATTGGCCGGGCTGAGGGCGAGCCACCGGCTCGCCCGTACAATTCCGACGAAAATGAAATATCGCCCGTCTTCTGGCACGTTTATCTTTGATGGACTTAGTCTTGCCAGGGCTCGGCCTGGATCAGTTGGATAATGTAGAAATGAGCGCCGGCCGGGTCGGACATATAGGCGAAATGACCGGCGCCGGGCGCCTCGGTTTTGGGGATGATGATCGTGGCGCCCAATTCTCCCGCTTTGGCAATTGAAGCGTCGATGTCGGCGACGGTGAAGTAGGGCTGCCAGACAGAGGGCATCTCGCCGAAGCTTTCGTCCATCTGCATCATCGCGCCGTTATTGCGACCGCCATTCATGATGAGGATATATCCGTTCTCATCGACGTGGTATTCCCAGCCGAACAAGGCGCTGTAAAAGGCTTTGGCGGCATCGGCATCTTTGGTGAGCAGTTCATTCCAGCACATGGCGCCGACGGTGTTGACGATGCCCGCGCCGATGTGATTCTTGGCTTGCCACAAGCCTAGCTGCGCGCCTGTGGGATCGATGAACTGCAGCATGCGCCCGCTGTCGAAGATGTCCATAGGCCCGAACACAATCGTCCCGCCGTTCGCTGTGACGACATCCACCATCGCGTCCACATCGTCAACCGACACGTAGTTGGTCCAGTGCGATGGAATGCCCTGCGCTTGCATATCCGGCATCATGGCGGCAAAACCCGCCGCGTGTTCGCCCTGGTTCTGGAACATGGTATAGAACATGTCGCCGCCAATGGGCTCGTCGATATTGCCCCAGCCGAAGAGTTCCATATAAAAGGCTTTGGCTGCCTCCGGATCGGTGGAGGTATTGTCCGCCCAGGAAAAGGTACCGTGTGGGTATTTTGTGACTTTGTACATCGTTGTTCTCCAGATTCTACGATTGTTCGTCGACTAGAAAATCTGTTCAAGGGCGCGTATCATAATCAGCAAATACAAAGCTGTCAAGAGGTATGAAAGCGCAAACAGTCCGCTTACTCACTGGGAGATAAAGAGCCGCTCTAGCAGCAAGGCATCACTGTCGCCTAGGCCAAGGCGCTGGCCAGATGCGGGATCGTACCAGCCCAAACGGAGATCATACTGTGCGTCTGCCAGATCAAAGCGATGACTTGTGGTCACATATTCGCCGGGCAGCCAACCGGACGTGGGTCGTGTCCAGTCTACTGGCACGCCATCCCATTGCGCCGCGATCTTGCCCCCCTCATCGAGCGCGTGAACAAAGAGACGGAGGCTATCCGACAGGGACCGCTCGGTTCCCCAGACCAGACTCAATTCGCTCGCTCCTTCAAACCGATAACCATGCAGGATAAGGCCGTTGTCCCAAACAGCGCCAACGGCGGAGTCGAATTGAGGCGGGTTGAATTGCCGGGCCGGAACCGATATATCCATGACCGCGTCGAGCATGATGGTTGCGGCTGCCGGGTTTTCGTCGGCGTCAAGCAGTTGCGCGCCCAGGGCATAGGACCCGGGCGGCAGGTCCGGCGGCACGGTCACACGATGATGACCGCGAAAGACCTCGCCAAGGCGCCATTGAGCGATGTCAAATCCAATAACCAAGGGCAGGGTTCGCGAAACATGAGTTGCTTTTGTTTCCGTATCCAGCCAGAGAAGTCGGGCCGCGAGGCCGGTCGCGCCTGCGCTGGCTTTCCGCCAGGACCAGTTGAATCGCAGTTCATCGCCGACGGTTGCCGAGTGCGGCAATTCCGGCGTCCCGACCAGGAGGGCCGGCGCCGCGCTTTGATCAACCGCGGGCAAGCCCTCCGCCACAGCTTGTCTATCGGAGGGGCGGTATGGGAGCGAAGCGAGCGGATATTTGACATCCAGCGGATTGCCAGCCAGGTTGATCACGCTCAAAGTCTCCAGCGTGTCAACATCGAAAAGCGCTACTTCCAGGCTGTAAGCCTCAGCGAGTGGCGGCGTGAAGGGCGGAATTTCCAAGGTGATCAAGTCCTCGACGTAGGCATTTGTCAGCCAATTCGATGTCGGCAGACCACCTGGAGAAAAAGAACTCGACTCCGCGACCACATGCCCTTGCGGCGTACGCATACGAACGATGCTAGCGTAGTCCTGTGACAGGGGCGCCTCATGCAAGCGCCAGTATAGCTTGATCGTGAGCGTCGGCTGATCAATCACATCCAGCGGCAATTCGGCCCCCAGCAAGTCGATCCGATTGCCGAAGTTGGCCAATTCGGGTTGATCGACATTGTCGCCAAATCGGTTGGTCTTGAACAGCGAGTCGTTGGGGTTCGTTAGCAACAGCTTGAACAGCAGTACACCCATTCCTATCGCGGCAAAGCCGAGGACCAGGCGCGTATCAAATGCTGAATTCACAGTTTCCGGCGCTGATCCAGCGGGCAGATAAGTCCAGGCTGCCAACAGCGCCAATGCGCCAATCACAGCCAAGCCACTGAGCGCGTGCGCGATGGACTGAAACGTTGTTGCCTCCAGCGCAATGCGCAGGTCAAACTCGCCCGCCGGCAGGTCCAGGGCGACCAGTCCCGCCGGCGCGGAGGGGAAGACCTCCAGCGCACGCCCGTCAATGTCCGCGCGCCAACCCGGCAGGTACAGCCAGTCGAAGACAAGGGTCTGCGCTTCGGCGGATACAAGACGCAAGCTCGCCCCTGTGCCGGCCCATTGCTCTGTGACAATCTCAAGCGCTTGCGATGACATTAGACGCGGGATGGCGTCGGCCCTTGAGAATCGCTCGGCGAGCCGCCCCGAATCCAGTTGACCCGCGTCGGTATTGACGGGCAAATACTCGGCATAAGACGACAGCGCCAGTTGACCGCCGTCCCGCTCAAAGCGCTGCACATCGTGGATATCATCAGCCCCCAGGTCGTCATGATAGGCCCGATAGGTCCAGGGCAGGGCATAAAGCAGCATGATCAGGGCTATCGACCCGACCATGAATGCCCGGCTTTTTCCCGAGGGCAACGCCGACGCGATCATGAAGGCGCCTGCGCCCGATGCCAGCGCCAGCAGGGTACTCGCCAAGCCCAGCAAACGCCAGGGAAACTGCGTAAAACCTATCAGCGGGATAGCGTCCCAAAACGGGGCGGAATACGGCGTATTCATGAAGACCAGGAATAGCACAATGATCCAGATCAGCAGCATCAGTGGGAGGTAAGACCGCAATGCCGAGCGTACGCTCAATAGCAATCCAATGGCGGACAGGATCAACTGCGGCCAGCCCAGGCTGATCGGAATCGCCTGGTTCTGCTGCGTGGGATCGGCGGTATGCGGGGGGGCGATTATTTCGCTCAGGGGGCGCAGGTGCTGCTTAACGTCAATATGTCCAAGTTGCTCGCTGATTATACCGAGCTTGATGGCATCCGCTTCCAAGAGCGCCGGCAGCCAGTAAAAGGCCGTTAACACTAGCCCCAGCAGACCCGCCAGGGTTAAACGAAGGAAGACGGCGCGCCGTTCACGTCCGCGCCAGACCAGGAAGAGGCAATAGAGCGCCAGCAGCGCCGTCCCGTGCAAGGTGATCAAGGTGTGCAAGGGAATGAAAAGCGCGAATGACGCGAGGGACAGGACGAGGTCGCGGCGTCGCCCGTACCAGGCGAGCCGCGTGAATCCGAGCATGACAAAGGGCAAAGCCGCCAATGCCGCCAATTCCGACGATGAGCCCCGCGTTAGACTGTCGAAGAGGATAAATGGCGCGTAACTGTAGGCCAGCGCCGCCATCCAAGCGCCCAGGTCCGAACCTGTCCACAAACGCCCGAGCAGGAAGATCCCCAGCGCAGCCAGCAGCGTGTAAATGACCATCGACAGCAGCCAACCCTCCACGAAACTGAAACCAAGGCCGTGCAGCCAAACGGAGGGAAAATACGATAGCGCTGGAAAATAGTTGAAGAGCGGGGCGCCGTAGCCGTAGACCAGTCCCGATGAGTAGCGCGGCCACAGCGGATGATCGACGCGCAGCGAATGATCCAGCGCCAGGCCCCGGTACATCTGCAACAGGCCGTCGTCCGTCCGCGGCATGCGGTCCAGCAGGAAAGGCTGTACCGCCACCAGACAGACACAAACGATACCGACTATGAATATGAGGAGATGGAACGCGCGTCTCGTAACCGGAGCGTGCGAGGGCGGCATGGCGGACTTATTGCTTGGCCATCTCGCGTTCTTGCAAGGCCTCTTGAATCTCGAATATGGACCCGGCGTTTTCCGGCTTCGGCTCCGGGATGATCACCGGCAGGGCATCCATCCGCGGGCGCTTGACCGGTTCGCCGCGTAAAACCGTGCTGAGGTAGGCGTCGTAATTGGGCGATCCAAGCAAGGGCCAGGAATCGATCGAGCAGTACTGGAAAAGCAACAATCGCCTTGGATTGGCGGAATGGTTCGGCGCCGAGGCATGCAAGGTGCGCACATGATGGAGCGAGATGCCGCCCGCGCCCACCAGGCATTTTTCCACGCGATGTGGCTGATAATCGGGGTCCGTCACCGCGCCGACAAAGACGCCATTCTCGTGATGGCTGATCAATTCAGTTTTGTGGGAACCGGGCACCATCAACATGCAGCCGTTTTCTTCGGTCATGGCGTCGATGGCTACGCCTACCGCCAGCAGGTCGTCGTTGGTATGGGGGTAGAAAGCCCAATCCTGGTGCCATTCCACCGCCGCGCCATGCGCTCCCGCTTTCATGTTGAGCTTGTTGCCGTTGAAGCGCACGCCCTTGCCGATCAATTGCTCGACGATGTCCAGAATGCCGTCGTGGCGCAGCGTCTGATCATAGACTTCGTGATGCGAAACCGGCTCTTTGATCCGGCGCAAACGGGGGTTGTCGTAGCTGTGATCCGGCTCCAGGTCGAAGATGTCATCATGGTCGCTGATAAAGCGCGACTGTTCGATGAACTCGTCGGTCACGCGTCGCAGCGCATTCAGTTCATCGGCGCTGAGCACGTTCTCGACGGTCAAGTATCCATTCTCGTGATAAAAGGCGATTTCTTCTTGGCTTAACATCGATTCGAATCCCTCGTTTCAATTTGTCCCAGAGTATGGAGTATTTGCCGGTGGCTGTCAACATTGACAGCGAAGTTGTCGCTCCCGGGGGGATGCAGTTGTCAGCAGGCGCTATCCGCGCCCCCGCGCCTCGACCTGCTGCCGCATCCGCGCCATCAGGTCCACGCCCAGCTGCCGGCAGAGGTCGATCATGTCGATGGGCACCCAGTTCTCGATCAGGTAGTCGCCTTCGCGCTTCCACCAGTCGAAGTCGCGCAGGGTCAGCAGCTTGCCCGTGGCCGGGATGCCGGCGTACTCGCCGTGATGGCGCGAGAATACCGTGTCCCAGATACCGCCGCAAACATATTTGCCCTCGCCGATGCGCCCCATGGTTCGCCCGCTGCCTTCGCGGCTGAGGTTCCGGTCGCCGAAGCCATGCAACCAGGGCCGCTGATGGAAATCCTCAAACTCTTCCAGGCTGAAGCAAGCGCCAATGCCGCTGGGTCCGTACCATTTCATATCCGGGTGCCAGTACTTGTCTTGTTCCATGGCCCGCATATCGCCGCCGTCCCGGCTACGGACATAACGCCGCAAACCGCGTCCCATCGCTTGTACTAATTGGGCGCTCTTGCGTGATTCGAGCGGATCGCATTCGGTCAAGAGGATGCCGTCTTTGGCGACCGGTGCCGGCACCTTGCCGCCTTCCGCGCCAAAGGCCGGCGGCAGCACTTGATAGCCCGCCCCCCGCATCACGGCCAATATGTCCAATTGGATGTAACTCTCGGCGATTTTGCCATCGCGCATGACGTAAAAGAGTCCAAACCAAATGTTGGTCTTTTTGCCGGTAGCGGGAATGCCCAGCCAATCATTGACGAAATTGCCGGTCAAGTAGCCGCAGCCGGATACCCATTGCTCGCCCGCTTTCGTCGCGTAGAGTTTGGAGCCCTCATCAATGCCGCCCATGAAGATATAAGGCCTGTGCTTGAGACCGGGGAAAGCGCGCAGCAGCGGCAGCCAAAACTCCGCGATCGAAGCCTCGACGCCAACTATGCGGTCGATGGGCGCGGAGACGTTCCAATCGACATCGTCGTGAACTGCGGCGCGAACGACATCCGGCAAGTTCTCCAGGCCGACATGATTGAGTTTCTGCCAGAAGTCCCAGACGACTTCCTTGTTGATTTGATTCTGTTGATTTGACATGCTTTCCTCGATTGGACCTTTTGTCACTTTCTGTCACTCCAAAGAAGCTGGCGCGGCAGTTCGGTCGGCGAGGACGCCCATGCCGGCCTCTAGCGCCGCCGTAATCTTGTCCACATCATAGACGCAGCCCGCCCAGACGCCGCCGCTGGCCGCTTGCAGCGCCGCCCACAGGCGCGTATCCGCCGGCAGATCCGGATGCGGCGCCAATGCCGGATGGGGCTCGCGCTCCTTCAGCAGTTCGGCTGCCGCATCCGCTGTTAAAGCGTCATCCCCTATACCTACCAGATTCACCGCGCCGGTCAAGCTCTCCCGGTCGATTTCGATCTCGATCAAGTCCCCATCGCGCAGCTTGCCGATGGCGCCGCCCGCCAGCGCCTCGGGACCGACATGCCCGATGCAGGCACCAGTGGAGACGCCGGAAAAACGGGCGTCGGTTATGATCGGCACTTGCTTTCCCCAAGGGATGAACTTCAGAGCCGAGGTTAGCTGATAGGTCTCTTCCATACCGGTTCCGGCGGGACCGGCGCCGATCAAGACCAGAACATCGCCGGGGCGGATCCGATCCGCACTTAAGCCCTTGACCGCGCGGATGGCGTCCCGCTCCGATGTAAAAACGCGCGCCGGCCCGCGATGGCGGTAGACGCCCTCCTCATCGACGACGCTCGGGTCAATGGCGGTGGCTTTGATCACCGAACCTTGGGGCGCGATGTTCCCCAGCGGAAAGACCACTGTGCTGGTCAGCCCGCGCCCCCGCGCTTGATCAGCCGACATGATCACATCCTCCGGATCGACGCCGTCGGCCCTCGCCAGGCGTTCCCGAGCCAAGCGCCGCCGGTCGCTGTCACGCCACCAATCGAGCGCCGTATCGAGCGCGTCGCCCGTGACCGTCAGCGCGTCTCCGTTCAGCAAACCCATATCGCGCAGGTGCAGCATCACTTCGGGCACGGCGCCCGCCATATAAACTTGTACGGTAGGGTGGTTGCGGGGGCCATTGGGCAAGGCGTCGACCAAGCGCGGCGTACTGCGGTTGATGCGGACCCAATCCTCGACGCTCGGCGGCTTCAAACCGGCCGCGTGCGCGATAGCCGGGATATGCAAGAGCAGATTGGTCGAGCCGCCAAATGCCGAATGCAGCAACATGGCGTTTTCCAGCGCGGCGGGACTCAGGATGTCAGACAGTGTAAGGCTTTCCGCCTTTAATCCGAGCAGCGCCAATGCAGAGCGCCGCGCGATATCGAGCCAGACCGGCTGGCCCGATGGCGCCAGGGCGCTATGCGGCAAGCACAAGCCCAGCGCTTCCGCCACGACTTGCGCCGTGGCCGCCGTGCCCAGGAACTGACAGCCCCCACCCGAGGACCCGCAAGCCTTGCAGCCCATCTCGGCGGCGTAATCGACGTCGATCAAGCCGTGGGCGAAGCGCGCGCCGATGGTCTGCACCGTGCCCGCGTCTTCCGCGCCTTCGGCAGGCAAGGTCACGCCGCCGGGCACGATGATCCCGGGCAGATCGCCGCAACCCGCCAGCGCGATTAAGGTCGCGGGCAAACCCTTGTCGCAGGTGGCGATGCCCATGACGCCGTCTCGCGTGGGCAAGGAGCGAATCAAGCGGCGCATGACGACCGCGGCGTCATTGCGATAGGGCAGGCTGTCCATCATGCCGCTGGTGCCCTGCGAGCGTCCGTCGCAGGGATCGGAACAATAGACGGCAAAGGGAATGGCGTTCTTGCCCCGCAGCGTCTCGGCGGCTGCGCGCGCCAGCAAGCCGATCTCCCAATGCCCGGTGTGATAGCCGAGAGCGACCGGCGCGCCGTCCTCGTCCCGCAGGCCGCCTTGCGTGCTCAAGATCACGTACTGCTCGCGATTGACCTCTTCCGGATGCCAGCCCATGGCCACATTCTGCGTCATGGCGAAGAGGTTGCCGCTGGCTTCGTCGAGCAGCATGTCGGCATCCAGCGGCAACTTGCCCTCTCTGCCTTGCCCGCGCGTGCGGGTGGTCTTCAGCAATTCCGCGCCGCCGTAGATATCAGCTTGCATATTCGCGCTCCTCCCTATCGTTTTTTTGCTCTATGCATTGTGGTTTAAAGTAAGAGGGATGACACAATCTAGTAGCTAATCTATAGGTTTCCAGCACCTGTCACAATTTGTTCTTCTTAACCTAATCCTCTGTATTTGTTAGCTAGGTGAATGAAATATGGGTCAGGCTGTTGTTCCGGGTTGTAAGGAAGATGGATTCTCCCTAAGTTTGCGGTGAAACTCTCAATACCTGAATCTAGCCCTAGACGATAGAGATCTTCGGCGGTTGACTGGTTTAGGCGCATCACCATGTTATCATCCAAGAATATGAGACCGTTATCAAAAGCACGATGATAGGTTGGAGACAATGCTATTCCGTTACGCACATTATCAATGCTTTGCTCACCCGCCTTGACGGGGAGGATATGAGCTGCATCCACAAGCTTTAACTGTCGCCTAGTAACTGCGCACCTATAGTCATAAGCGTTCAAGACTTGCTTTTTAAATGTCGACGAACGCGACCAGCGTGCAGTTTCATGAATCACCAATTGCCTTTGTCGTGGGTACGAAAGTATTACGCTCTCCTCAATACTCTGCACCTTTACAGCGCGATTGACAGTATCGAAATATGTAGAGTCCTCGCCTAAATTATGTAACTCGCTAGCGTGTTCACAGTAGAACAGCAACATATCGCTTCTGATACCTATTGCAATCTCATTGTTAGATTTTGTCTGAAATGCTAGGCCATGTTGGAGAGACTCGTTAAGTGTCGAAAGACTAACTTGTACTGATGGCGACCTACCGGTGAACACTTGATGCCGCGCTAGGTCAAACCCTGCGAATACGCGTCGATTCGGCTCGAAACCTAGCAGTATCGTATTCCCGCCCGTGTTTACGGGCAAAGGAGAGTTTACCGATGTCATTTGGATACGATACTCGTCAGGAAGGGTTTTACGTCCGCCGTGAGTTAACGTCCAGCAGTACACCCAAAGGGAGCTCTGATATCCGTTTTGCGCAACAAGATATACTCTTGGATGTGCTGGCGAGGATTGAACAAGCATACCTACTGCGCCAGCTTCATTTATGGCATCTAAGATCGCGCTGTTGATTATTTCACGAGACGTCGGTGGCATACTTAAGGTACTAATTATTTGACTTTTGCGGGGCGAGACCGCCCACCATCTTCAGGAAGTGGCGTCTGGGGATTGTCGTCCCAGAGCGCCCCGGGGCGTTGAATATTGTAAGTCTCGACTTTCGTGCCCGATAAGCGCAGTTGCCTGGGCGTTGAAGGGCCCAAAAAACGCCCCCTAGCACCGAGAAGATACTTCTCTTCAATCTCGCTGCAAACCCATCGACGTCCAAGCCTTTCTGCCACTTCACCCGTCACACAGCTACCTGCAAAAGGATCAACTACCAGATCGTCATGGTCGGTTAGAAATCTCACAAAATACTCAGGAATTACCGCAGGAAATCGAGCTGGGTGTACCGGCAAGTCATTTTCATTACAGTAACGCAGATACTGCGAGTTACTTTCTGTGTTAGCTACTGCGATCAGGTTGGGCGGAATCGCAGCTCCGTTGTCTTTAGAGAATTTGTCACTGATGTCGTGACCGCTAGGACGTTTCTTGGCGTGATAACCTGTCTCCAGCAGATTTTCCATACTTTTACTATAAGGAGTTAGTACACGGCGATTACTTGCTTTTGGGAATGGAGTACGAGATAGCCAGAAGATGTTATTTACAGCATCTTTTACCCTAATGCGTCTTATGTTGACCCATTCCGCAGGAGTCGGTAACTTAGATGGATTCCACCAGAAGAATTCTTGTGCCAGATGAAAATCAAACTCCTTGCAGAGAGTAAGTAAGAGTTCGTATTGGTATAGGCTTTTAGTTGGTCTACCGGCGTTCCATGCGCCTCCTATGTCAATTACCAACGAACCCTGTGGTTTCAGCACACGCGCAAATTGCCGAGCGAATGGACGAAACCAGTCCAAATACTCGACAGCGTCAGCGTTCCCATACTCCTTCTTCCGCACTAGTCCAAATGGGGGGCTGGTTATGATCAAGTCTACGCTCTGTTCATCGAGAAGAAATTCCATAAGATTGGCTGATTCTGCCCAATATGCTATTCCTTTCGAACTACGAATACGCACCTCTGGAGAAGCTGGTGCAGTTGAACGAGGAAGCGAAGAAATATTTCGTTGAGATGCCATTGAGTATTCTCCCTAAATGCAATTATCACTTAAAGTATATAATCCACCAAAATAATTTGTCCACCTGCTTCAAATTAAGAGCGATTATGGAACAGAAGCGATTTTCAAATCAAACCGTCATCGTCACCGGCGCCGGCGAAGGCATCGGCTATGAAGTGGCTCGGCAGTTCTGTCAAGAGGGCGCTGCCGTGCTGCTCAACGATATCTTGCCCGAGCGCGCGCAAGCAGCCGCCGAGAGCATCAGCGCGGAAACGGGCGCGCCCTGCGTGGCCGCAGCCGGTGATGTGGCGGATGTTGAATATGTTCGCGGTCTGGTCGACACTGCAGTAGAGGCATTCGGCGGATTAAGCGTCTGCGTCTGCAATGCCGGGCTGACCTCCTGGGGCGACTTTTTTGAGTATCAACCGGCCGATTTCGAGCGCGTGGTTAGTGTCAACCTGCGCGGGAGCTACTTCCTGGCGCAAGCTGCTGCCCGTCAATTCCGCCGGCAGGGCCGGGGCGGCCGCATCGTGCTCATGTCTTCGGTGACCGGGCACCGCGCCGTACCTTACCTCAGCGCTTATGGCATGACCAAAGCCGCGCTGGAAATGCTGGCGCGGAACCTGGTGCTGGAATTGAGCAGGCACGGCATCACCATCAACTGCGTGGCGCCGGGCGCGGTTCTCACGCCGCGCAACCTCGATGACGATCCGGATTATGAAGTACGCTGGGCGAATCTGATCCCGGTCGGGCAAGCCATCCAAACTGGCGACATCGCCAATGCCGTCTTGTTCCTGGCATCGCCGGCGGCCGGTAAAATCACTGGACAGGCGATCGTCGTGGACGGCGGCTGGACCAGCACCAGCCCCATTCCCGATATGGATTACGGGAAGGATTATCAGAACCGTGAATAGCTAGTCGACGGATATACTTGTCAGGTGAAAATCATGTCCAAAAGCAAATCACGAAAAAACAAAACGATTGAGCTAAGTGAGGGTGATGTTGTTCGATTGGAAAGCAGGCTGATATCACTTGATTGTCAACACGACGAAGAACAACTGCTCAATAGAACCATTCATGGAGACACGCTAGAGGTGATTGATCATCTCCCGTTTCATTTCGTTGACATGCTTTTCGTCGACCCGCCTTACAATATGAATAAGGTTTTCGGCAAATCTTCTTTCAAGAGAATGGGAAGCAACGACTACGAAAACTGGATACGGTCTTGGTTGGGTAAGCTTGTTGATAGGCTGAAGCCAAACGCATCCGTTTATGTTTGTGGTGACTGGCGCTCATCGTCAGCTCTGTACAGAGCGTTATCGGATCACTTTAAGATTCAAAACAGAATCACATGGGAGAGAGAAAAAGGGCGGGGCGCAAAAGCGAATTGGAAAAACTCATCAGAAGATATTTGGTTTGCTACAGTGGGGGATGATTACTATTTCGATGTTGAAGCGGTAAAACTCAAAAAAAAGGTAATTGCTCCGTACAGAGATGATACCGGCAAACCAAAAGATTGGTCGGAAGAAGAGAATGGAAACTTCCGACTTACGCATCCTTCCAATCTTTGGACAGACATCACTGTGCCCTTTTGGTCTATGTCTGAGAATACCGGTCATCCCACACAAAAGCCGGAAAAACTTGTCGCCAAAGCAATTCTTGCAAGTTCAAAAGAAGGTGATGTCATTTTGGACCCCTTCCTGGGTTCCGGCACGACCTCGGTAGTAGCAAAAAAACTAGGGAGGCGATTCCTAGGCATTGAAATCGACAAGTACTACGCGTGTGTGGCAGAAAAAAGACTGGAGATGGCCGAAGCTGACAAGCGAATACAGGGCTATGCAGACGGTGTTTTCTGGGAAAGAAATATCAATCCGGAATCAAACTCATTCATAAACCATATAGATCGACAAAGGTTGCTTTTATGAATAAAGCTGTCTATTCGTTAATAGACTATATTCGATCACACGACGGCATCACAGACAAAGCGTCTTTGGCTAAGAGCGTTCATGAGAATTTCAAACTTACGAAAGACAGATCGGTTTACTACTCTGAGTACTTTGCCATTAGATTCAATTCTTCCCGATCCCGCAGTTTTTCCAACACGGTTATAGCACTCTCTACTCTGCAAAAATATGACGAGTTGCCGTTCTTGGTATGTCAGGTCACGCCGTCTGAAAATCTCCTATACTTGGCGAACACCACTTTCTTGAGCAAAGTTAGCCACTCTTCTCAGGAACTACGTGTCAACAATATCAGAGGCAGTGTGAATGGTTCAGACATCATGAAGGTGTTCAGTGGCTTAGCCAACGAACCGGAAAACTTCGAGGAGCTTTTTAATATTCACTCGGCAGTTGGTTTCCAAGAAAACTTGCCCCGGCTGGTGGAAGCTACGAATAATATTGCACCTCATGGAAGCAAGTTTGTCGTCCCCGGCATAAGTCTCAGCACAATTCTGAAAGCCCCCGACAGAGCAATCAAGTTTGTCGGATCATCGGAGTATCTGCAATTGAAATCAGAACTCGATGCACGAGTGAACCTGGTAACAGATGCAATACTGGTTGCTGGGTTTATCGAAAACGTCAACATTCGCGGCAGAATAATCGAATATATGATTGCGGGTGAAGACAACGAGCAGAGACAGCAGCTTATTGATGCTGTAGTTCAAGGCAACGGGGAGATTCCTAAGTTCAGAACTGCCAATGATCTTGGTGACTACACGCGGATATTCAATCAATACGAAACTGCCACAGATGTCAAAACCAAAATCATGATTCTGAATTCCAATCCTAAAGCATACAACATCGACAAACTCTTGGAATTCTTGGCAAAGGATAAAACTGTGTTCATGTTTTATTTCATCGGGATTGAACCGAACAAGATTGTAAATCAAGTTCTGATATCAATGTTTCAAACCGAGTTACTCGAATCTACGATCGTTTTGAAACATTGGGCGGGGCGTAATTCGAGAGGAGTGACTCAATTCCAAGGGGCGGCGTTGAACAAGCTAATTCTGACTCCAGACAATGGTATTGATAGAAAGGCGAGCGGGAATTTTTTGCGGGAATTAATTGCCTTGTAATCATGACATATTGACAAGACCTGAACTTAATATACTTCAAGACAAGAAACTCTGCCTTCTTTAGCCAGGTGCGGGGGTATCTGAGCTTGCTCTAGCAGCCGCGGCTGCTGTTGCGGCTTTGCCCCGCCGCTCGCGCAGAATATCGCCCAGGAACCAGCCCAGGCCAATCAATGCCAGGCCTGCGCCGCCGACCATCATCATATTGCGTTGTTCAGCCACTAAACGGCGCCGCTCGAGATCCGAAGCCATCAAACCATGCGCCTGGCTCTTGCTTTCGATAGCGACTTCTCCGCCCTCTTCGTGGATCTGCGCCGCTTGATTGCTCGATAGTTGATTCGCCAGGTCGAAATAGCGCCAGCCACCCACGGCCGCCATCAGGATGCCCAATACAATCGCTGTGAAGAGCAGCCGGTCGACGATTCCAGTGAAGATTAGATTGCGCATTCTCTTGTCTCGCAAAGCCCTTGTTGCCGAATGGCACGCGAAAAACTACAATAGGCAGTCGATTGAATCAGGGACATTGTACGAAAGATGCCTATGACAAGCAACATGGTAAATGTCGGGGTGGTCGGCACCAGTTGGTGGGCGGATGCCATGCACCTGCCCGCGCTCGACAGCCACCCCAAGGCCCGAACGCTGGCGATCTGCGGGCGCAACCGGGAAAACGCGGGCAAGATGGCCGAGACTTGGAAGATACCGAGTGTGTATACCGACTACCGGGACATGATCGACCATGCCGATCTCGACGCCATCGTTATTTCGACGCCCAACAATTCGCATTATCCCATCACAATGGCGGCTCTTGAGGCGGGCTTGCACGTGCTCTGTGAAAAGCCCATCGCCATGACTTATGCGGACGCGCGGGAAATGGCCGACCTGGCGCGGCGGAAGAATCTCAAAACCTTGGTGCCCTTTACCTACAGCTTCATGCCGACGGCGCGTTACCTCAAGGAGTTGATCGATAGCGGCTATCTGGGCAGGCCCTATCATCTCAACATGCGCTACTACAGCGGTTATGCCCGTGAAGGCGACTATATCTGGCGCCTCGATCGCAAGGTCGCCGGCAGCGGCGTGGTCGGCGATTTGGGATCGCATTTCATGTATTTGGCGGAATGGTTTTACGGCGAGATCAGGGCCATCACCTGCCGCCTGACCAGCATCGTCCCGCGACCGCCAGTTGATCCGCAAGGCCAGCCTTACGATCTCTTGGACGACAGTTGCCTGCTCAGCGCCGAGTTCGCCAACGGCGCCGTTGGCATGATCCACTGTACCGCCCTCTGTTACGAAGGCAGTCCCTTCGGTCAAACGCACCATATGGACTTCCACGGTTCGGAGGGCACACTCTACAGCTACACGGACTGGGACAGGATCCAGCAAGTCAAAGGCGCGCGCTCCGGCGAAGGCATGCCGCAGGAACTGCCCATTCCCGACCATATCTGGGGGGAGGCCCGCCGCGATACCGTCCACAATACCTATCGCGATATGTTCCGCCGTGAAGATTTCATGATTCGCGGCTTTATCAACGGCATCTTTGACGACAGTGATTTGACGCCGAATTTCCAACAGGGCGCGCGTATCCAGCGACTCATCAGCGCCGCGGTCAAGAGTCACGAGACGGGTTCGCGGGTCGAGGTCGAATCGATCACCGAATGAGGGCGGTAAAATGGGTCCCGCGCATCTGTCTGATTACAGTTGTATGATCTTGGCATCGTTCAAAGCGAGCAGTGTGACCGGCTCTTGTCGTCATGGGACGATGAATACAGTTCAACAGGCGAACTTGCTCGGAATCAGTGACCTGAAAGCTTGGAGGAGAAAATGAACAGCGCAGCACTGTTAGTCCGCTATTACCAGCCAGAAAGCGGCGCGCGGCTCGGCTTGTCTATTGACGGCACGGTCTACGACGTGAGTCATCGTTATCCAACGCTGGCTGACTGGTTCCGGGCATCATGCGGCAAGGTTGACGGGGCTATCGCCGAGGTAGAGGCCGCGGCGGCTGAATCGCAGATCAGCTTTCCCGCCAGCGCGCTGGACAACGCGCCATCGCCGGATACGGCGCATTGGCTGCCGCCCGTCGACGAACAGGAAGTCTGGGCGGCCGGCGTGACCTATTTGGACAGCCGCAAAGCCCGGCAGGAAGAAGCCGTCGATGGCGGTGATGTCTACGCCCGCGTTTATGTGGCCGAGCGCCCGGAAATTTTCTATAAGGCTTCGCTGAAAAACACCGTCGGACCCTTCGGCAAGGTTGGCATCCGCCGCGATTCAAGCTGGAATGTACCCGAACCCGAGCTCGGTCTGGTCGTCAATCCCGCCATGGAGATGGTCGGCTTCACCATCGGCAACGATATGAGCAGCCGCGATATTGAAGGCGCCAATCCCTTGTATTTGCCACAGGCGAAAGTCTACACGGCGTCTTGCGCAGTTGGTCCCGGCATCTTGCTCGCGCCATCGGAGCAATGGCTCGATACCACCATCAGCTTGTCTATTCGTCGCGGCGGCGCCGAGGTTTTCAGCGGATCTATCTCCACCGATCAGATCAAGCGCACGATACCGGAGCTGATCGACTACCTGGGGCGCAGCAATAGCTATCCGGCCGGAGCGATCCTGTTGACCGGCACCGCCATCGTGCCGCCGGTTGAATTCACTTTGCAGCCGGATGATGTCGTCAGCATCAGCATCGACGGCATCGGCGCGCTGGAAAACCGGGTGATCGAGGTCTGAGATGGCCCGTGGCGCGGAACCGGACGAGCGAACAGCCATAGTCGGAGGGATCCCATGAAAATCACTGGGATAGAAAGCTTGCAATGGAAGGCATATCCGCGATTGATGACGGTGCGCGTCTTTACTGACAGCGGTATCGTCGGTCTTGGTGAAACCGTCGACAAGATCCCCGGCGCCAAGGCGGCCTTGCACGGCACCATTGCGCCCCTAGTCCTGGGCCAAGACCCGCTTGATATTGAAGGACTGTGGCGCTTTGTGATGGACAACATCATGTATAACGGCTACGCCGGCGCCGAGACGCGCGCGCTTTCCGCATTGGAGGTCGCGCTCTGGGACATCATGGGCAAAGTTTATGGCGCGCCGCTCTATCATCTGCTGGGCGGCAAAACACGGGAGGAAATCCCAACATACAACACCTGCATCGGCTTCGGCCGCTGCCAAGATTACGCCGCCTGGCACAAAGACGCCGGCGCCTTGGCGCAGAGCCTGCTCGACGACGAGATTTACGCCATGAAGATCTGGCCCTTCGATCAGTTCAGCGAGCGCAGTTTCGGCCAGCGAATCACGAAAGCCGAGATCGAAAAAGGACTGGTCCCGATCAAGCAGATTCGTGATACGGTCGGCGATCGGATGGACATTGGCGTCGAATTCCATTTTCGCTGGAACCGCGTCAGCATGGAGCGCATCGCCCGCGCTCTCGAACCCTACAATATTCTTTTCCTCGAGGAGGTTCTGCCGCCGGTCTATCCCGACGAAATCAAAGCGCTGTCCCGGAAGACCAGCATCCCTATCGTCGGCTCCGAGCTGCTGCTGACTCGCTGGCAATACCGCGAATGGTTGGAGAAACACATCTGGCAGATCCTGATGACCGACGCCGTCTGGAACGGGGGTATCGCCGAAACGCGCAAGATCGCTAACCTGGCGGAGACATTTGGTGTGCCCATCGTCTTGCATAATATCGCCGGCGCTATCTGCCACGCAGCTTGCATGCACCTCGGCGCACATATCCCCAACTTGTATTACGTGGAGTCGGTACGCGCATTCTACCTGGAATACTTCGCCGTTCTGACCGATTTCACGCCGGTTGTCCGAGATGGTCACCTGGATATCCCCGCGGGACCTGGCCTGGGAGTCAACCTGCTTGATTCGGCGCTCAACAGAGATGACCTCGTGCGGCAGGTCTCCGACGGTCCCGGTTTGGCAAAAGGACGCCGAGCAATGGGCGATCACTGGGCGGTGGAAGAGATCCGCTGATCCCGGACCTGCGCCGCCGTCTCGCGGTAGAGTATCCTTTTCGGTTGCAATACTTTTAGTCAGTCCTCGACATGAGAATCTTAGCCCAAAATTACGAATGATTTGGTAGAGGCGACTTCGGTGGGTCGCGAAGACACGGACCTTCGATTGTCCCTACCGGCTGTCAGGAGGCTGTTGTTATTTATTTCATCCGACTTCGATACACTAGCCAAAACAGCAGCGTTTGAAATATACGAAATCTGCGCTATAATACCGAACACTTGGCTGGTCGCGCCGTTGAAGGAGTGTGTATCGGTCATTTGAAACCGGTCTCAACAGGCGATTCGCCTGAGACATTGTGACCATTAACGTTTATTTGGAGGAGTCTCGATATGAGAAAGCTAGTTCGCACAATCCCGGTGCTGCTTTTGGCGCTGGGTGTCATGATTGCCGGCATCGGCGGCGTTGGCGCGCAAGACCAACTGACCTTCAGCATGGTCAGCCACGGCGGTATTGGTAATCCCTTCTGGGTCGTTGTTATCAAGGGTATGGAAGACGCCTGTTCTTTGCTGGGCGCGGATTGCGCCTGGTTGTCGGATCCCGTTGACAATATTGATGATATGGCTGGCTACTGGGATGACGCCCTGGCCCGCAATAACGATGGTATCGGCACCACGGTTCCGAATCCCGAAGTTATCCGCGACGGCGTCAACCGCGCTGCCGAAGCCGGCATTCCTGTGATCGTCTTCAACACGGCCGATCCCAACGCCGGCACACCCGACGCGCTGCCGACGCTCTTCTACATCGGCGCCAACGAGTTCCTGGGCGGGCGCTCCAACGCGAACGCTGTGCTTGACGCGGCCGACGCCGCCGGCGTAGAAATCGCCCGAGCCGTTTGCCCGATCCAGGAAGTTGGACACAGTGGCCTGGAAGCCCGTTGCGCGGGCGTCCGCTCTGTCTTTGAAGAAGCTGGCATCCCGCTGGATCAGCTGACCATCAATAACGATGTGACGGCATCCGCCGGTACCTTTGCCGACTACTTCAACGCCAATCCGGATACCAACGCTGTCTTCAGCCTTGGTCCCAACCCGGCTAGCTCACTGAACCTGTACATCCAGGAAGCCGGCGTCATGGCTGGCGATATCTTCGCCACCACGCACGATACCAGCGCTGAGATCTATGAAATGATCCAGAATGGCTACCTGATCCAGGCGATCGACCAGCAGCCTTACCTGCAAGGATTCGAGACGATCATGTGGCTCTACTTGAACAGCCAGTTCAAGATGGCCCCCGGTGGCGATATTCTAACCGGTCCTGGCGTCATCGATGGCAGCAATGTTGACGCCATCATCGAACTGACCGCTCAAGGTTATCGCTAAAGCCGAGATCGGCAATCGCAGTGGGTGGGGATTCATCCCCACCCATTTTCTTATACTTCCTTTTACTCCGCGAAGGCTGCCGCTGATTCAGTTGCATCAGCTTGAACTATTCCTGATAATCCTTTAGTCATATTCGAGTGATTGCTTATGATGCAAGCATATTTTGAAGGCAAACGAGAAGCCTCCAATATCGGCATGCTCGTTGCAGGCTTGATATTTGGTTTTGCCGTCCTGGGGTTCTTGATCGCATATGGAGTTGCTTTCGGCTGGGTTCCCCTGGGCGAGCGGATCGACATTCTGCGCAGCAGCCTGAATAGCGTCGAACATATCGTCATATTTGCCAGCCTAGTCTATGCTGCCTGCTGTCTGCGCACCGCATACGGGCTTTACACGCGCGAGCAAGCGAGCCTGCGCTGGTCCCAATGGATGCTCTTCGTCACGGTCATGATCGGCGGCGCAATCCTGCTCAGCGTCGCCATTCCGGTCGGCTTGAAGTTTTCGCTGTTGCTCGGCCAGCACAGCGACCTGCGAAACGCCATTGCCGCGGATACCGGCGGCTTGGCGTCCATGGCGCTCGCGATCGGCGAAGCGCTGATCAGCATCTGTCTATTTGTGATTGCGCTGCTGGCGCTGCTGGCGCTGCTGGTGTTCTTGATCCCGCCCCTGGAATCACTGCGAGATCGACCTGGCGCGCGCTTGATCGCCTCTCCGCCGCGCAAGTTCGTCCAGGCGATTTTGACAGTGCTGTTCGCGGGCGTGGTCTGTTTCCTGGTGGCCGGGGCGGCGGTCGTTCCGGAGTATCCGGGCCAGACGACGATTCGCGATGCGGAAAATCATCGTCTGCTGGCGGGCCTGCTGTTTTTCTTGCCGGCCTTCTTCGCCTACCGCGTGGTTCGTCAGGTGGAGGAACAGTCGGATGAATTGCGGCGCGCGCTGGCCCTGACACCGGGCAAATACATACGCGCCAACCTGGCCAAGTCGCCCAGCGCCGGCGCGATCATCGGCTTCATTGCCATTTTCATGGGCTTTACCATGGCTACCGATCTCTTCCTCGAGCCCAGCTCGGTCGCGTCTTTTCTCAGCAACGTGGCGACCAAAGGCGTCATCGCTATCGGCGTCACCTATTTGATGATTTCGGGCGAGTTTGATCTGTCGGTTGGTTCAATCCTGGGTGTCACCGCGCTATCGTTTATGAACTTTATGACGCATGGCGCGCCGGTATTCGGCGTGGTAGGGCCGGTGCCGGCGGCATTGCTGGCCATCTTCATCGCCTTCATCCTGGGCGCGATTAACGGCGTTCTGTTGATCTCAACGCGAATACCATCCTTTATCGTGACGCTGGGAACAATGCTGGCATTCCGGGCCATCACGTTGGTCGCCATCGCCGGCGGCCGCATCTTGCGCTACAGCGACCATCACGAATCGCTGCCGGTGATCGGCATCAGCAATATCGTCTTTCTTGCGCTGGCGGTGGTCGGTCTTGGCGTTGTCGCATTCACCGCCTATCGCGTCTTGCCCGTCTTGTACCGAGGGGCGAGCCACGCCTGGTCAATCCGCAGGAACAACGGCGATTTCGGCACCAGCGGCGCAATCGTCCGCAGCGCCGTTTTCGCGCTGATTCTGCTGATTCTGCTCGCGATTGTTGTCTGGTTGCTGGCCGTCCTGTCTTACCATGGCAGCGCCAGCGGCGGGCAAATCGTCGAAGTAGGCTACTTTGATTTGTTCAACGGGCGCGTGCTCCAGATCGGCTCGGAGGGCGACTTCTTCCACATGCAGATCCCGCGCAACGCCAATGTGCGCCTGGCAATTGTCTGGTGGTTCATCTTCGTGGCGATATTTCATGTCGTGCTCACGAGCACGTCCTTCGGCAACAGCATTTTCGCGACCGGCGGCAACGAGGGCGCGGCGCGCGCGCAAGGCGTCAACGTCGATCGCGTCAAACTACAGAACTTCGTGATCGTCGCCTTGCTAACCGGTATCGCCGCCATCTACG
Source organism: Chloroflexota bacterium (assembly GCA_011525385.1). Lineage (GTDB taxonomy): Bacteria > Chloroflexota > Anaerolineae > Aggregatilineales > Phototrophicaceae > UBA6055. Next base: position 49,701 of record WTGF01000017.1, read on the forward strand.
AGACCGCGCGAAACCCGGGCGTCGATCCCTTGAAAGGCACGGGCTGGGAGCTCGAGGTCATCGCCATGACGGTGATCGGCGGCGCGCTGCTGACAGGCGGATACGGCAGCGTGGTCGGCTCGTTGCTGGGGGCGCTGATATTCGGCATGCTGCAAACCGGTCTGGTATTGGTCGGCATTGAATCGCGACTCTTCTCCGGCACCATCGGTGTCATCATCATCGCGGCGGTCGTTTTGAACACCTTAGTCCGCGGCGCGCGCCAGAATTAGGGAGCATGAAACATGCAATACGAGCAAAAGAACAGCGACGCATTGGTGGATATGATTGATATCCACAAGTATTTTGGCAGTGTACAGGTGCTTCGCGGTATCGACTTCCATGTTGATCGGCAGGAAATTGTCGGCTTGCTGGGAGACAACGGCGCCGGCAAATCCACGCTGATTAAAGTGCTTACGGGCTTCCACAGCTTGACGCGCGGCCAAATCTTCTTCGACGACCAGGCTGTCAACATCCATTCACCCCACGACGCGCGCGAACTGGGCATCGAGACGGTGCACCAGGATCTGGCGCTGGTGCCCTTGATGAGCATCGCGCGCAACTTTTGGCTGGGGCAAGAGCCCACGTACGAGGTCGGTCCCTTCAAATTCTTGGACAAGAAGATGATGGCGCGCGAGTCGATACAAGCCCTGGCTGACGTCGGCATTCACATCCGCGATTCCGAAGAAACGGTCGGCACCATGTCCGGTGGCGAGCGGCAGTCAATCGCGATCGGGCGAGCCGTCTACTTTGGCAAGAAGCTATTGATCCTGGACGAACCCACCTCGGCGCTGTCTGTGGGCGAGACGCAAAAGGTGCTGGACTATACCATCGCCGCCAAAGAAAAAGGCATGAGCGTCATCTTCATCACCCACAATATCCGTCACGTATACGAGGTGGCGGACCGCTTTACCATCATCGAGCGCGGACATAAGCTAGGCGACTTCCACAAGAGCGAAGTGACCGAAAACGAAGTGGCGGATATGATCGTCACGGGTCAGATTCCCGAGCGCCTGCGTCTGTACGAGGAGGAAGAAGAGGGCGGGGATTAGCCATGAGACCAAATTCACAGCATCAGTTCCGATTACTGGCCTTGATTACTATGCTGGTATTCGCCGCCTGCCGTCCGGTGGATACGCTCGATATTACGCCGTCGCCGACTCCAACGCCGGAACCGACCGCGACGCCCTCGCCGACACCGCCGCCGGCCGACTTCGTTGATCCTTACGAGGTCAATTCCAGCATCATGGAACGGCTGATAGCGTTGCTGCCCGATCCGCTTCCGGCGGTTGAAGAGTGGAAGCGCGTGACTGATAGTGGCACCGCCGAAGTGCGCAATATCCGCGGCATCCGCAGGCCAGCCATTGGGCGCGCTATCCCCTATACCACTCAGCAAGGCAGTAGTATGTTGCTCAACTTCATCATCTTCGCCGATGAAGCCGCCGCCGCCGCCGAATTTGAGCGCAAGCGCGGGCTGCGCTCTGCGGATGTGGACTTGGAAGAGGACGCCGCATTCCGTACGCCCAATGCCTTTGGCTCGGGCTTGTATGGCTCGTTTGCGCTTTTCCAAATCGACAATTACTTCGTCGAAGTCTATGTGGAGATCTTTACCACCTCCGTCAGCCCCTTGGAGCTGCTGGCCAGCGAGACGATCAAATTCTTCGAGCGCAATCGCGAAGCCTTTGAAGCTGCCGCCAGCGGACCGGAAGAAGAGGACGGTTGAAGAGATACCTTGCAGGTTGTCCTCGATAGCCTGCCCAAAGAGATCATCACCACCACGCAATGGCGGCGGGACTACTCGCGCTTTGACGAGGGCGTTGGCACGCCGCGCAACATACACAATGGCCGCGCTATCCGCGTCGCTTATGTCGACCAGATGGCAAACAACTTCCAGATAACATTTGGTCATTTCGACAGCGCCGATGACGCCATGGCGCATTACGAGAAGATCAAGGGCATCCGCGAAGGCATCGACGAGGAAAACTCGATAGAAGACTTCCCCAAGCCGCATGTCCTGGGCCGCGGGCTCTATGGTTCGGTTGCGCTTTTCGCCATCGACGAATTCTTCCTCGAGGTCTTGATGGAACGCGCGCCCGGCACCAGCGCCAACCCGACCGTAGCGATCGCCCGCCAAGCGCTGGCCATTCTCGATGCCGCGCGCGGCCAATAGCGGTCGCAACTCCTAACCGCATCGCAATAGCCGACGGCTGTGCAGTCAGATTCACGGTCGGCTTCGGCTGTGCTATAATCCGCCCCAAACCATCGAAAGGAGCGATTCATGCAAGCGCTTTCCAGGTACCGTCGCTGGCAACTGTGGGCGATGGAAAAGAACCCGGTGAATATCGAACAAGTCGTCACGAGCATCACCGACCTGGGTGCCTTCGAGCGACGCGACGGCGGCGACGGTTGGACGATATCGGAAGTCCTGGGCCACCTATACGATGTCGATAGCGCCTTTCTGGCGCGGGCGCGCGCCCTGGCCGAGGGCAATGACCCGCCGCCGTCCTCCGGTCGGCATCAGGACGAAATGGTCATAGAAGCCGGTTATGCCGAACAGGACGCGCTGGATCTATTGGAAAAGTGGAAGGGTGTCCGGGCGCCATATCACGCGCTTCTGGCCTCCCTGCCCGAAGACGACGCGGCGCTCTGGGAGCGCCCGGGTCGCGATGTCGATGGGGGCGGCTTCACGCTCAATGACCAGCTCGTTCTGACCGCCTACCACGACTGCGATCACCTGCATCAGATCGTGAAGATTATTCGGGGTTGATCCTTTTGAGCAAGGTCTTGCAAGCTTGCCAGAAGCATTCGGTGGCGCCCCCGCTGGATTGTCTCACTGCAAAATCAACTGAGGTCGATTCTTTGCTCTTGGCATCCGAATCGGGGCGCGATTGACATGCGCCAGCCGCCCGCACCCCTGCCCGAACGCATTCGTCCGCGCGATCTTGCCGGTTTCATCGGCCAGAATCACCTGGTCGGTGCCGGCAAGCCGCTTTACCGCGTCCTGCAGGGGCGGACCATCCCCAGCATGATCTTCTGGGGTCCGCCGGGCGTGGGCAAAACCACGCTGGCCCGCATGATCGCCGCTGTCGCGGACAAGCCCTTCTACAACCTGTCCGCGGTCTCGGCCGGAAAAGCGGAACTGCGTCAGATCGTCGAAACGGTCAGAGCGCCGGGCAAGAACGCCAATGCGCAGATGGCGCTCTTTGACGCGCCCGACCAAGACGGGCCGCCCCAGGGTGTCATCCTATTCCTGGACGAGATCCACCGCTTCAACAAAGCCCAGCAAGATTTCCTGCTGCCCTATGTCGAAGACGGCACCATCATCCTCATCGGCGCGACCACCGAGAATCCCAGCTTTGAAGTCATATCGGCGCTGCTTTCGCGTATGCAAGTCTTCACGCTCAATCCGCTGACGGGGGAAGAGATCGAGCGGATCATCGCCCGGGGAACCGTCGCGCTGGGTGTCGAAATTGATGACGACGCCAACCACTTCCTGGCGAATTACGCCAATGGCGATGCCCGCGCCGCGCTGAATTTGTTGGAGAATGCCGCCCGGCTATACAGCGAACGGCGCATCGGCGTCGAGCATCTGCGCGAGACTTTGCAATCCAAGCATCTGCGCTACGACAAAACCGGCGAGGAACACTACAACACCATCAGCGCCTTCATCAAGAGCATGCGCGCGAGCGATGTCGACGCGGCGCTCTATTATATGGCGCGCATGGTCGACAGCGGCGAGGACCCCAAGTTCATCGCCCGACGTATGGTCATCTTCGCCAGCGAAGATATCGGCATGGCCGATTCGTCGGCGCTGACCGTGGCCAATGAGGTCTTCCGCGCCGTTGAGACCATCGGCTTGCCCGAATGCCAATTCAACCTGGCGCACGGCGTCGTCTATCTGGCTTGCGCGACCAAGAACCGCGCCGCCGGGGACGCTTATTTCACCGCCCTCGACGATGTCAAGGAACGTGGCAACTTGCCGATTCCGCTGCATATCCGCAACGCGCCCACGCAACTGATGAAGGAGCTGGGTTACGGGGAAGGCTACCGGGCTTATACTGACGAGAGCATGTTGCCGGAAGCGATCAAGGGACGACGATATTACCGACAATAGCGTTGACAGCGCCCATCGGCCGCCGGCGACGAGCAGAGGATCATGTCTAAAATGAACATCCTTTTGATCACCTCCGACCAGCAGCACTGGCGCACGCTGGGACAAAACAACCCGGAGATTCAGACGCCGGCGCTGGACAAGTTGGCGGCGCAAGGCACGACTTTCGCGCGGGCTTATTGCCCCAACCCCACCTGCACGCCGACCCGCAGCAGCATGATCACCGGCAAGTATCCATCCCAGCACGGTGCCTGGTCGCTGGGCACCAAGCTGCTCGAAAGCGAAGCGACCCTGGGCGAGCATCTGGGTGACGCGGGATATCGGACGGCTCTGGTCGGCAAGGCGCATTTCCAGCCTCTGTACGCAACTGAAGAATATTCGTCGCTGGAATCCTATCCCATCCTGCAAGATCTCGACTTCTGGGAGAAGTTCGACGGCCCATTTTACGGCTTCGACCACGTCGAACTGGCGCGCAACCACACCGACGAAGCCCATGTCGGGCAGCATTATGCCCTTTGGATGGAAGAGAAGGGCTTGGACAACTGGCGCGACTATTTCCTGGAGCCGACGGGCCAGGTCGTGGAACAGCGGCGCCACTGGCTCATCCCCGAAGAATTTCACTATAACGCCTGGATCGCCGAACGAAGCAAGGCTCTAATCTCGGAATACCGTGACCGGGATCAGCCCGACGGGTCAGTGTCGGCGCGACCCTTCTTCCTCTGGGCGAGCTTCTTCGATCCGCATCCGAAATACCTGGCGCCCGAGCCCTGGGATACCATGGTCGATCCGGCGGACATTACCGTGCCAGCCGTGACGCCGGGCGAACACGACAATAACCCGCCGCACCTGCAATTGACGCAGACAGCGGATCCCGATTATTCGGCCTGGCAGGAGGCCAATGGCAGTGGCTGCCACGGTTTTCATTCCCATCTGCACGATCCGCATGAACTGGCCAAGGACATCGCTTGCTATTACGGCATGATCAGCTGCATGGACAAATACATCGGAGAGATCATCGACCACCTCGATCAACTTGGTTTAGCCGAAAACACCTTGGTCGTCTTCACGAGCGATCACGGGCACTACTTCGGCCAGCACGGGCTGATCGCCAAAGGCGCATTTCATTACGACGATGGCATCCGCGTGCCCATGGTCGCGCGCTTGCCCGGCCAGATACCCGCAGGACATGTCAGCCACAGCCTACAGTCGCTGGTTGATTATGCTCCCACGTTCCTCAGCTTCTGCGGCATCGACATTCCGGACGAGATGACCGGCGTCGATCAACGAGCCGTCTGGACCGGCGACGAATCGGAGGCCAGGGACCATGTCATTGTGGAAAACCGCCATCAGCCGACGACGCTGCACTTGAAGACTTATATCGACGATCGCTACAAGCTCACGCTGTATTTCAATCGCGATTACGGCGAAATCTACGACCTGCGCGATGACCCTGGCGAAGTCTCAAACCGCTACGCCGACGAAGACCTGCGCGCCCGGTTGACGGAAGCGATGCTGCGCGCCGAAATGCTCAAAGAGGAGCCGCTGAGCGACGACAGTTTGCGTCTGCCCAACAAGTCGGCGGCGATGTACGTGAAGAGCTGCAATGTGAGGTCTACGCAGATTGACTTTGATCCGGCGATTGATCGCTACGAGTTGTTTGACTTGGCGGTTGACCCCGCCCGAAGCAACAATCTATGGGACAATGCGGGTTATAGCGATATACGCGCTGAGATGGCGCGGGCGTTGTTGTTCAGCCGCTGGGGCCTGGAGCCGCTTTGGATGCCGCGCGTGTCGGGGGCTTAATCAATTATTGTAGTGTCCGCTGCGGTATTATGAAGACTTCGACTGTAAGCAATTCAGAATTCGACTCGATGTCAGTTTTGAAACCATCAGGATTGGGGATAAGTCCCTGTAAATCATAAATGACCGCATAGAGTTTTTCACAATTCGGATGTTTTCGATAATGGGCGATGTCAATTGTTAGTTCATCGCCTACTTTTCTCGCATGCGCGTGGTCTCGCACATACTTAAGCTCACAAACGGTTTTGTGCTCATACAGAAGAAAATCCATTCTAGTACTTGTTCCTGCATAGCTCGGCGTATACTCTTCTTTACGAATATCCTTTACCCAAGGAAGCAAAAGAGCGTGGAAAAGATCCTGAACGTCATATTCGTCAGTAAATTCAACTGTTGGTTTGCCTTTCCGCCTGTTTCTTTGCAAAGGGTACATCGCAAGCGGCAGACCTTTGATAAGGCGTTCCAACAATTGTTCAATGTCTTTCGGCATAAGTGGAACTTCTGATTTAGCCTCGTAATCTTGTCCATTAAAGTCACTGAGCTCGCTTCGCAAGAATTCTGCATCCAGTTCCGAGATACTCTTCTTCTTCAAAATGAAACCTACAACTTTTCTCAAGATATCATTGGCTTGACTTTGAGAAGCATTTAGTTTTATGCCCTCAATCCACTCTTCTACACAATGCATTCGTTCGCTGGATTGTGTTTGTTCGCGGTCTTCTTTCCAGTTTACATCCGCACCTGCATAAAGGAAGAAATCATCTATCTCACGTATATAGCAATAGTCCTTACATATTACGACTAGCTTCAGGATTAACCCGCGGTTGTTGATAAGCTCGTTTGATTTCATTTTCATTATGGTGATCGGAAATGCCATTTAATCGGACAAAAAAGGCTATCGAATGTTACACAGATACAGTCCATTATGCACTAGCAAGTTGCTTGGGATACTGTTTCACCCAAATAAAGATTGAATGATTTGCTTCACGCGGACTTAGCACTGCACATAGGAATGAAACATTTGTGCTTTGAGATATTCTGTGACATAATCTAGGCAAGTATCGAGCTTGTGTTGAACTTCCGCTTGGAAATATTTTAGTTTCTGATAGGTGTTGCAGTTGACTGATACCGTTAGTTTAGCTAAACGAAGTGAAGTTATGTCCAGAGTCGGGAGTAAAGATACCAAACCCGAACTCTTGATAAGAAAGGGCTTGCATGCGAAAGGTTTCCGTTACCGTCTGCACGTGAAGAATCTACCTGGCCAGCCCGATATGGTATTCCCGCGCTATAAGTCAGTCATTCAAATTAATGGATGTTTCTGGCATGGACATTCCTGCCCGCGGTGTAGAATGCCGAATTCCAACACTGAGTATTGGAACCGAAAAATCGCAAGAAATATGGAACGTGATATTTCAAATCGCCAGTCGCTCGTGGACAACGGATGGCGAGTGTTAACAATATGGGAATGCGCACTTTCGGGCAAATGGAAACTAGGGTTGAATCAAGTAGTTGCGTTGGCGTCCGAGTGGCTCCTGTCGACAAAGTCAATTTGCGAAATAAGAGGTAAGACAATTGATACCACAGCGCAGCCAATACTTTGACAAGCCATACCCATACGGACTTTGATCATTTACTGAAGTCAGCCATTATACACTGATTGGAAACAACGATGGGAAAGCGTGTAGCTCATACTAAACATATCCGAGATTTGGTATCATGATCTGCACTGTTGAGTTCTTTGCTGGTATGGGACTCATGCGTGCCGGCTTGGAGCGCGTCGGGATCAAAACTGTCTTCGCCAACGACATCGACGAAACGAAAGCAAAGCTCTATGCCGATAACTGGGGACGCGAAGTGCTGCATGTTGGCGATATCCGTGCGCTAAACGGCGACGATATCCCAGACACCGAGCTAGTTACGGCGTCTTTCCCATGCACGGATATGTCTCTTGCCGGACACTACAAAGGGTTAAAAGGAACGCAATCCAGCCTAGTTTTGGATTACCTGCGGATTCTCGATGAGATGGGCGCGCGCGCGCCTCGCACAATGATGATCGAAAATGTTATGGGCTTTCTAACAGCGAATGACGGCCGGGATTGGGAAACAGTCGTCGGCGGAATCCGCAGTCTTGGTTATCGGACAGCTCACATCGTTGTTGACGCCAGCGCCTTTGTTCCACAGAGTCGTGCTAGAGTATTCTTGTTCGGTCATAAAGGGACTATCGAACTGCCCGAACCGCCGAACGTCCGTAAGGACCTCAGACTAGCAACCGTCGCAGAGGAAGACGGAGATTGGTGGCCTCCCGACCGCCTTCGCGCGTTTATGCAAACATTGTCGCCCCTACAATCAAAACGCGTCTCCCGCTACCAACGGCGATTCTGGCCCGGCTATTACGGCGCTTTTCGGCGTACCCGAGGCGGTCGGGCCGTCTGGGAAGTGCGCTCTGATGAACGCGCCGGGGCATTGCGGACAACGCGCGGCGGCTCCGCGAAGCAAGCCATCGTGCGTGCTGGGTGCGGCGATGTTGCAGTGCGCTGGATGAGTTTGAAGGAATATGCGAGGCTTCAAGGCGCCGATCATTTGCGCTACGATTCGGTAACACCGTCGCAGGCGATGTTTGCTCTGGGCGATGCAGTGTGTGTCCCCGTGATCGAGTGGTTAGCGAAGCACTGCTTGATACCGCTGTTACGTCAATGATGCCGAGGAAAGAGCCAGAAGAAGTAAAAGCGCTGTATGATGGTGTTACGGCAGCGCTGAATACGAACTATGGTGACGGTCGCAAAGTCGGCGATTGCAAATACGGCGTATATCTCTTCTATGATTATGACGGCGAACCCATCTATGTGGGGCAAACAACGGAGAGACTGCGGGTCCGCATCCGTCGTCACTTGACCAATCAGCGAACCGACGCTGTTGCGATGAGCGTGCTGGATCCTTTTGAGGTTGCTGAAATTGAGATGTGGCCATTTTGGGATTTGAAAGCTGTCGCAGCGAGTGAAACGCTGAATCAAGCTGAATACACGGTATACCAGAATGCCCTAAAAGACTCAATATTCTCTGTTATCCTGAACGAGAAAGACATAAAGCCTGCCGACGATATTGTCTTACCGAAATCAGTTCGCGTGTCCGTTTTGCCCGCAGAACTGCGGAAGAGTCGCGAGCATCCCGATATTCGATTGGCGCGGCGAGCGCGGACCATTGCCAACCTGGCGAGGGTTATTAGTGAGCGCAAGGTAACACCAGGAATTAGGCGCACCCTTTGGGCGCAGGCGCGTCGACTCGAACACTTAGCGAAGACCAGACTAGAAGAGTTTGAGTAACGAAACTAGCCAAAACTGACATATCGCAGCGCCTGAGCAGTTAAACGTCGAGGCTTTCCGCTCAAGCCTGCGTATCTTCTGGAGTATTATCCTGCCGCTGTCCGCGCCGGGCTTGATTTCCACCGGGCTGATCGTATTCATATTTTCCTGGAACGAATTTCCGCTCTCGTTAGTCTTGATGAGCGACAACTTCATGCGCACGGCACCGGTGGGCATCTCGCTCTTCCCGGGTGAATACTCCTTCCCGTGGGAGATCATCACGGCGGCGACCATGCTGACGATCTTGCCAATTCTAGTGATTTCGGGGGTCTTTCAGGATCGGCTCATCGGGAGATTGACCGCTGGTTCGGGGAAGTGAAACCCGTCGCGCGGCACCTATCCTCGCCGCACGACATAGTACCCAATCACCAGCGAAATCACCGTCGCCACTTCTATGGGCAGCGCCGCTTCCACAAAGCGCAGCCAGAAGAGATGAATCCCGATCAGGATGACGACGCTGATGAAGACGCGGTCGAAGGCATTGGTGTAAAAGGGCAGGAAGCCGCCGATGTCTTTCTTCTCCTGCTGCTCTTGTCGCTCCTGCATCGCCTTATTCCTTTACCGCGCCGAAGGTCAAACCCATGACGATATAACGCTGAGCGAGGATGACGATGATCGCCGATGGTATCAAGGTCAGCATCGACATCGCCGCCAGCTCGCCCCAGTTGGTGCCGGTGACGGTTACGAATTCCGCCAGGCCGGTGGTGATCGTGCGTGCTTGCACGCTGGTCAGATTGGCGGCGAAGAGATATTCGTTCCAGGCGAAAACCCAACTCAAGATGCCGGTGACCGCCAGTCCCGGCGCGGCCAGGGGGATAATCACGTGACGCAGGACGCCCCATAATCCGGCGCCATCAATCATTGCCGCATCGTCCAGCTCAATCGGGATGCCGTCAATCACGCCCTTGAGCAGCCAGATGGCGAAGGGCAAGTTGAAGACGCAATAGAGCAAGATCAACCCGATCTGCGTGTCGTAAAGCGTCCAATCGCCCAAGCGAAAGGTGCGCGTGAACATGATGTAGAGCGGCAGCAAGAAAGCGGCCGGCGGCGCCATGCGGTTGGTAATCAGCCAGAAGAAGATATTGTCCCGGCCCGCCAGCTTGTAACGCGAAAGGGCATAAGTCGCCAGGAGCGCCAGAGCCATCACCAGCAGGGCGTTGCTGGTCGATACCACCACAGAATTGGTCATGTAGCGCTGGAAGGCACTGTCTGTCAGCACGTTGCTGTAATTCTCGACGAAGAATCGACTGAGGCTGAGATTGGGTCTGCCAAATAGTTCCACGCGGCTGCGCATGGACACGACAAACATCCACCAGATCGGCAACAGGGTCACAATGGTCGTGAAGATCCAGAAGCCGTAGGTCACGAAGAGGCGCCACGCGCGCTGCCGCCAGGAAGTCGTCATTCGACCTCTCCCTTGCGCGGACCCGCTTCAGCACCCGGTAGGGGCGACTCGCCGAGTGGCCCGCTTCGCCACCAGTCCTTGCGCGACTGCCTCATTCGACTTCTCCCTTGCGCCGCCCGGAGATCGCGATGAAGAGCAGCCAGCACAGGACGATGGTCAGGTAGAGCGTGATGAGCGAAATGGAAGAGCCGTAGCCATAGTCCGTCCTTGGGAAGACCACACGCCATATATATATGCCGGTGAAGCGGGTGCCGGGTCCGCCGCCCGCCAGCATCCAGACTTCATCAACCGTGCGGATGGCGTCCATGATGCGGATAAAAACGGTCGTCAGCAAAACGGGACGCAAGAAAGGCAGGGTGACGTACCAGAAGACCTGAAAGCGGTTGGCGCCGTCCACCTGGGCTTGTTCCACCGGCTCCTTGGGAATCGCAGAAAGGCCCGCCAACATGGTCAGCGTGACAAAGGGCGTCCAGTGCCAGACGTCCATAATCACTGACGTCCACAGGGCTTGGTCGGGATAACTGCCGATCTGATAGGTAAGATCAAACCAGCGATCGAGGAAAAATGGCACCGGACCAAAGCCGGGAATGACCAGCAAACGCCAAATCGCGCCGACAGCGATCGGCGCTACCATCAAAGGCAAGGTGTGGATGATGCGAAAGAGCGATTTGCCGGGGAAGTTGCGCGTCAGCATTTGCGCCAGCACAAAGCCGAGAACGATCTCGCTGCCAATCGCGAAGATGGCGAAGCGCGCGGTCAAGCCCACGGAATGAAGAAAGTCATCGTCGAAGACCAGGCGCCGAAAATTATCCAGGCCGTTGAAAACCAAGCCATCGTCGGCGGAAAAGACATTCCACTGGTTGAAGCCGACAAATAAAACGTATAAGAAAGGCGCGAAGCCAAATAAAAGCAGAATGAGTAATGTCGGGCTGAGCAAGAGCCAGCCTGTGCGGGGATTGCGCACTTATTGATTCCTGACCTAATGACAAATCAGGGTGACTGTACAGTCACCCTGATTGAAATCTTGAATCTGTGGCTTACATACCGTAGCCGAGGCGTGACAGTTCTTCATCAACGGCGGCTGCGGCTTGCGACAAGGCATCAGCCGGGCTCAGCTCGCCCAGGATCGCGCGTTGGATGAAGGGATCAATGACTTCGCGTACCTGTGCGTGGAAGGGGAAGGGCGGCGCGCCAGCGAAGAGCGGACCCTGTTCTTCCAGCAGCGTGTAGTAGCCGTCAACCTTGGCGTCTTGTTCGGCGATCAGAGGATCGTCAAAGGTGGCGGTGTGGGTGATGCGCGCGCCCGCGGCAGCCCATTCCGCCTGCACCGATTGCTGGCCGATGAATTGCAGCCAGAGCAGCGTGGCTTCCTTGTTGCGCGACGAATGCGGTACGCCAAAGGCGCCGCCATCGTAATAGCCGATGTAACCTTCGCCCATCTCGGCGGCTTCGATTACGCCAGGCGCGGTGACTGGCAGGCGAACGCCGACGTTGCCGGTGACGGCCGAGCGGCTGTCATCGGTCGCGATCCAGGCAGCGTTTTCGCCATAGACCCAGCCCTGCGCGGCGCGGCCGGCAGCGAAGCTGGACGCGACCTCGTCCCAGGTGCTGGACGTGGCTTCGGGCGGGGCATAGGGCAGCATGCTCAGCCAGAAGGTCAAAGCTTCAACAGCGGTATCGCCGTCGAGCGCGCCGCCGTTGGCGCTCATGGCCGAGCCGGCGTCCAGGTTGATACCCCAGTTGTAGAGGCCGAAGGAAGGACCGATGGATTCGAGGAATTCGTAGGTCGAGGCGCGAGCGGTCAATGAAGCGCAATTCGTCCCCCCAATACCCGAAAGTTGCCCTGATCTTGCCCCGTATTTGAGTAACAGTATAGATACAGTATGTATACGGGGGGGGGGGGGGTACCCCCTCCCCAGATCGGCAGTTGAGTACAGGCCAGGTTG
>WTGF01000106.1 GCA_011525385.1 Chloroflexota bacterium
CCCTTGCCCCCCTCGGTCCCCCCGCTAAGCGGGGGGCGGAAATCCCACAAGGAGGGAAGGGGTGTCTAGGTCGCGCAATCATTGCGTTTAAGCCCCCTCCCTCTTTATGGGGGAGGGGGCTTGGGGGTGGGGGCAAAGTGTGGCACTTTCCTCAATACTTACCTGCAACTACTTCTGTGCCTCGGCCGCCAAATCCTACGGCACCGCGCGCTGATTCAGCATCTCGTTGATCACCCGCACCAGGCGCCGCAACTCTTCTTCCAGATCCGGGCTGATCCCGTCCTGGATCAAGGCTTCGCGAAAGAGATCCCGCGCCTCGCGCACATGCTCGTGGCCTTCGCGCAGCCGCTGCAAACCGGCGCGCATCTGTTCCCGCGCCTGGCGGCTGGGGTCGCTGGCATAATAGTCGGGGAAGTCCCAGCCGTGCTGCGCCGCCACGCGCTGCAATCCGTTGATGAATTCCCGAATGGACTCCAGCTCTTGCGTTGCGCCGCGCTGCAACAGATCCGTGATGCCATCGCTCAAGCTCGGCTCCATGCTGAAATCGAGGCTCTCGATATCGCTATAGCGCGCTTCCACCGCGTCGCGACTGCTCGGCTGTGGCCGCAAGGAGGTCAACTGCGGCGACATGCCGGTGAAGAGCGTATACAAGACGCCCACGCACATATTGTGCAAGTCCTTGCGGTATTGCCCGCGCTCCTCCGCTTTATCGCCGCTCAGTTGACGAGAGCTGTTGAAATCGATCACTTTCAGGTGTACGCCGTCCCAATAGACATGCTCCAGCTTGTGATCGAGATAGACGATCTGCTGCGAATGCGCTAATGCCAGCAGCTCGCTGAATTGCACCGCCAGGGACAAACCCTCTTCGGTCGGCAGACGCCAGCGACTGTTCGGACGGTTCGGTTTCATCAAGTAGAACAAACTGTGATTGCGCGGCAGATTCTCCAGTGACAGATAGGGGCGCCAACCCGCTACCGCATACTGCGCCATATCTTGCGCGAATCCGCGAATGTTGTTCTGGTAGGATATGATCTCGCCCGCTCGCGGGGCTTCCGCTCGATCGGAGATATACCCGCAGTCGTAAAGCTTGACCACATGCGGACTGTGCCACAAGCGGGCCAAAAGCTGCGCCTCGTTGCCAAAGGCGCGGTACTCCCAACGCGTATCGCCCTCCGCATCGAGATGTTCGGGGCGCAACACTTTGAAGGCGATGATTTGGCCGTTGCGACGGTCCAGGGCGTCCAGTACGCGCGCATAATGCCCAAGCGCGAATGTGTCGATATAATTGTCTATTCGATATATGTCCTGGAGATGCGGCATCTTGGCTTCCGGCTCGTTGAAGCTCCTGGCATAAACTGCCAATGTACCAGCCTTTGCAGCATTGATACAGGGTATTTTCAAGTTCGTGAGCCGTCGAGAAATCCTGATCTTGCAGCCATTCCCGGCAGCCATATTTGCCTCTGGCATGGCGCCTGCCCAAAACGGTGGGCAGACGCAGGGATAACAAGACCCCCTAGCTTTGCTACAATGGCGCGGGCAAAACTTTCTGGGGAAGCTCCCTGTGAACCGACGTATTACACTGATCACGCTGCTGACATTGATGCTCTACTCAATGGCCGGGGCGCAAAGCGAAGCTGAAACGCCCGCGCATATCGTAGCGGCGGCGCGGCGCGCCCTGCCGCATCTCGCCGACGCGCAAGACTGGTCGCATACGCTTGTGACGGACGTGAGAACGACCGCCCTCGGCTGTCGTCCAATGAGAGGGTTGCAACTCCCGCAGAGCATCGAGGTCTATCGCCTGCGCTTGATCGACAAGGATCAGCCGGTCCTGTTGCACGTCTCCGCCGATGGCTCGATGACGCAGCAATGCGCCAACGACGGAACCAGCGTGTACACGGGCCTCATCTATACCTCCATCTCCAGCGCCAGGGACCGCGACGGCGATTCCCTGGCCGATGACCGGGATGCCTGTCCCAGTATCGCCGGGCTGCCCGACGCCGATCCGCCGGGCTGCCCGCAAGCCAGCAGAGGCGACAGCGATGGCGACGGCAGGGCCAATAGCGTCGATGCTTGCCCGCGGCAAGCCGGTTCAGCGGCGGCCGACGGCTGTTCATTGTTCCTGGACGAAGACGGCGACGGCGTGCCCGACAACGAAGATATCTGCCCGCGAGATTTCGGCGTCATTCGTAGCGACTTTGCCCTGGGCTGCCCGGCCGACGGCAGCGGCAATTCGACCAAGCGCCGTGAAGCCGACGAAAATTGCGCCTTTCAAGGCATCGGTGTGCCCTTGTACGACGGACCTAACCTGGCGGCATCGGTCATCCGAACAATTGGCGCGAGTGCTGACGAAAGCGCGCAGATTATCGGGCGCGACACGACGGGTTTCTGGTATCAAATCCAAGCTGGCTGGATCCCGAGGTCGGCCATAGAATTGCGCGGCGCTTGTTATAATTTGCCGCTGGTTAATGTGGCGCCGGGCGCGGGTACCGGCTGCTACCTGCGACCGCGAGAAAGGGCCGTCAATGTCCGACGCGCCCCGCGGGACAAACAGGTATCACAAATCTCGCCGGAAAACAGCCATGCCGTTTTAGGCCAGAATCTCGCCGGCGACTGGCTCTTCTTTCGGCAGGGTTGGGTCAGCCTTTCCGTGCTGGAGCTGGCTGGCGATTGCAGTCGCCTGCCCGTCCTTGACCCAGCAGAGGTCAGCAGCGGCACGGTTCACTTCTGCCCGCCGCTTTATCAGGGCTTCCTGAGACCGCGAATCGATATCGGCAAAGCGAGCGCGCGCGTCGCCTCGCGGACGCTCGCCAATCGCCTGCGTGCCGGACCGGAACTCGGCGCCCAACAGATCGGCGAAATCCCGCCGCGCCAGGTCCTGGACGCGGTACTCGACGGGCCGGCATGCGACGGCGCCTTTGTCTGGTGGCAGGTTGAAGTTGACGGGTTGATCGGCTGGACAGTCGAAAGCGACCTCAACGCCAACGCCTATTATCTGGAGCCGGTCGCCCCTCCCGTCAGTGAAAAGAGCACGCCGGCGCGCGACGGGTTAAGCCCGGCCGGCGGCCGGTCCCCCGAAGGCGCCTCGGCGGACGCGGCAATGATGATCAGCAGCGCCAACCTCGACCGGCTGGACACGACCCATGTCATACCGGCGGACGAGCCGCTTCAAGTAGCATGGTCTCCCCGCAATCAATCGCTCGCGGTACTTCTCGCGGACGGTGACCTGCAGTTCTACCGTTATCCGGGCTTTGATCCCCTCCCGGTGTACCGATACGCGTCCGGTGGCTTCGGGGCTACGTCATTTGCCTTTGGCGCTGTGACAGGCGTGACAGGTGTGACAGGTGTGACAATTGCAGACAAGCTGGCAATCGGGGGTCAGGACGGCCGCGTCTCCCTTCTCAGGCTCGACGAAGAGGCGTCAGTCTCGATGGCTATGCAATTATCACCGTCACTGCCGGGATCCGTGAGGGCCCTGGACTGGTCCGCCGACGGGAGCCTTCTGGCAGCGGCTAGCGGCGGCGGGGACAGCAAACTGGCGGGTCCCGGCGGCGAGCTCATCGTCTGGAAGATCGATGACTTTCGGGATGCCCCCAGCGCAGCGGCATCGCTTCGCTTTGCCTTTCCCTATCCCTTGACCGACATCGCCTTCAGCGCAAACGGACGCTGGCTGGCGCTGGCCGGCGAGAGCGTCGCCAGCCGGCGCGCCGCGCTTTGGATTTATGACGCTGCGGACGGTCTCCTGGTGTTTTCGAAAGCCTTGATTGGCATGGATGGGATGGGATTGGTTCGGGCCTCTCCCAGCGCGGACCTGGCCGATTTCTTCTATAGCAATGGCGACAGCCTTTATCTTGTCGATATCGACGCCGGGCAAGATCTGCGCTTCTATCACCGCCCCGGCGCGATTATGCCGCAGCTCGACATCCGCCGGCGCGTCGTCGGGGGCGCCGAAATCCTGCTGGCAATTGCCGGCCAAGACCCCAATGGTCAAATCCAACTGCACCTTGTCAACGCCATGAACAGCGATTCGCCGACAGCCCATCTGCCGATCGCGCTTGACGATCTGGCATTCAGTCCCGACGGACGCGCGATCGCCTTGGCGCAGCGCAGCCGCGATCGCGTCTTGATCCTCTCGGCCGCGCCCGGATAGCCATGTGGCTCAGGCAGCTTTTGCTGACAGGATTCTCGACTTGTGATAAGATGACGGTCGATTTCGACCAGCGAGCCGGAAACTTGCACCATGCCAGAAACGCTCACCGTTTACCCGATTCAAGCGCCGGTACACGATGGCCCCTTTGATCTGATCGAGACGATACTTGACGGCCTGGCGGACGCCGAACTGCAATTGCAAGACGGCGATGTGCTGGCCGTTTCCAGCAAATACGCGGCCATCGCTGCCGGGCGGATCTACAAGCTGGACGACATTGAGGCCAGCCCCCGCGCCCGCCAATTGGCCGAGCGATACAATATGTCCGCGGCCGTCGCCCAATTGGTGCTGGACGAAGCTGACCATGTCTTCGGCGGCATCGGACAGGGATTCCTCCTGACCGCCAGGAGCGGCATCATATCGCCAAATGCCGGGCTGGATCGTTCCAATATCCCCAGCGGGCAAGTCGTGCTCTTGCCCGAAGACCCCTTTAAGGGCGCCGAGGCCATCTTCGAGGCGCTGCAGCAGCGTCTCGGTCGGCACATCGGCGTCATATTGACGGATAGCTGGCTGCTCCCGGGACGCTACGGCACCGGCGGCATCGCGCTCGGCGTCGCCGGCTTCAAGCCCATCAAAGACGAACGGGGCAAGGACGATCTCTTTGGCAATCCGATGGCGGTGACGCAGGTCGGCGTCGCCGATTCGCTGGCGGCTTGCGCCCAGGTTGTCATGGGCGAGCGCGATCAAGCCAGGCCCTTCGCCTTGCTGCGCGGCGCGGACATCGAACTGACCCGCGACCGCTATTCCGCGGCCGATCTGTCTATCCCCTGGCAGCAATGCATATATGTGGAATCCTTGACTCTGGGTTTGCTGCCGGACGGCGCTTCACAGTGCCGCGCCGGCCAAATTGACGGCGACTCGCAGGGGTGAATGCAGCATGCCAGACGCCAATGAGACATCGTCGCATTGGCAGATTTGAATGCCCAAACTTTGGGAGGATTTACAGCGCGAAACGGCGGAGCGGATTTGACACCCGGTTAACCTTGACTTAAACTTGAGTGTATAGAAACGATCAGCGCGCAGAGGAGGAAACCCGTCTTCACATGATATGTGAAGGTCTGGCAATCACAGCCGCTCGGCGCGTAACCGGCGAAAAGGTCCCAGGAATGTCGCGCTCACACAGAATAACAAAGCCTTCTCCTTGCACGAGCAAGGTGGTTTCTCAAAAAAGAGAAGCGCATGGCTGTCCTTAACGGATTAGGGTAATGATTGTCGTTTCAATTGACAATTCATCATTGCAAAGCATACGAAACGAACGCGGCGCAGAGCGAATAGCTTGCGCCGCGTTTTCTTATTTTTCCGTCAGGTTATCTCAAAGTAGAAGGGAACACGATGGACGCCAGCATGATCAACAAGATTCAGAAAGCCAGTGAATACGCGAGCCAGCCTGAACGCGCCACTTTCAATAGTTTGACGGTGGCCTTCCATGGCGAAAATAACGCCTACGTCGTGAGCCTCGAGGGCGACCGCTGGTCCTGTACCTGCCCGGGCTTCCAAAAATACGCCATTTGCCCGCATATCATGACGCTGGAGAACCTGTTCAAACCCCTGCTCAAACGACGTCCGGTTCCCTATTCACCGGGCCAGAATATCGTCAGCGATGTCAAAAAAGCCAAGCGCTATTCGGACCAGCGCGACCGCATCCGCATCGCCTCTTTCGATTGTACTTTCGAGGGCTACAACAAGAACCATCACATCACCTACAATGAGGGCAAATGGACCAGTACGGCCTCGTTCTTCGCGCAACGCGGCGTCTGCAGCCATACCATGGCGCTGGAAAAGATCTTAAAGGGCTTCGTGGAACCGGTCCGCGTGCAAACGCTTGTCTAGCGCAACTGAATCGCAACGGGGCTGTATATGCAGCCCCGTTCCTGCAATAACCGAGACATAAGCAGCTACAATTGCGATACCTCGTCGCTAGATCCGGCCGCATACGCGGCTCTATTCCGCGCCTGCTTCCGTTTCCAACCTGGGATCGCCCGGCGCGACCTCGAAGACCGCTCGCCAGGGCTGGTAATGCGTGTAGGCGTGATCGCGCTTGACCAGGTCCCCCGCCCTGTCGTAAACATTGCGGTAAACCCAGACATCGGCGCCCTGCGCGGCGTAATCCACCTGTCGCGTTTGGCCCGCCAGCAGATCTCGATTCTCTTCGAAACGAGGCGGCGGCGCTTCGACGATATCCCGTATGATGGGCGGCTCCACCACCGTTCGCCAATGTCTTGTGCTGTAAAAACGGAACTGCAGCGCGTCCTTCGCGCCCATGAATTCGCTCTCGATCAAGAGATGATGAGGTGTATTGTTCAAGAAGCGCAAATCGCTGGTCGGCTGCCAGATCGCGGCGTCCAGACCCGGTCCCGCGCCCGCGTATTCATAATAGCCCACGCGGTAGCCGTGGCTGTTGCGCTCGGTGATAGCGAAGCCGCCGCTGAAGGCGGCGCGAAACACCGTCGTGCTCACTTGGCAGATGCCGCCGCCGATGCCCGTGACAGTGCGCGCGCCGAAGATCACCGCGCCGTCGACGAAGCCGGCCTCCGGACTGATATCGCCCAAATGATGATTGAAAGCGAACTCTTCCCCGGGCGCGATGATGATGCCGTTCAGCTTGCCGGCGCCGACGGCGATATTCCCCCGCCGGTTCTGCCGGGAACCCCAATAATAGGTCGTCGCTTCCGCCACCAATTCCTTGATGCCGAGCGCCGCTGCCGAAACGCCCTCGTGATAGCGCGGGAGGCTGTAATCGAAGACCATCGGCGCCAACCTTGACTCCCGACTGAAAACCGCTTTTTCCAACTGCGCAATCGTCTTTTCGATGTTCAGCTCGCGCCCGCCCCGCGACGGACTTAGCGCGATTAGCTCGCCCATCCCGGGATTGAAATCGAAACGGCCGTCGACCGGAATGATGATCAGCCCGGGCGCGAGCGAGCGCAGAAATTCGCCGAAGGCCTCGGCCTTTATCGAGACATCGTAACGCTTGCCCGCACCGTCGTCCCGCAGGGTAACGCTCAGCAAAGCGCGTATCTGCTCGGGGCTGACAGTCCAGGGACCCAAAGGACCGCCGTCGCGATCGCTGGCGAAGAGCTGTACCGGACCGGAAAGCGCCGCCCCCAAGCGCAGCGCCGCCTCCTCGACATTCCAGCGCCGCGGCCCCCGCTCATCAACCACGACTTCAATGTCGACGCCCTCGGCGGACGCGCGCAAGGTCGCGGTCAAGCGCGCGAGCGTCGCCGGTATGTTGAGCGTCCGCCCGGCCACACCCGCCTGAACCTGCGCCCCGCCGTCAACGATACGCAAGCTGGCGTCTTGCCGATCGCGCTTGATCTGGCGCGCCAAAAGGCGCAGATAATCCAGCGCGACATTTTCATCCAGGATCAAACGCGCGGGCTGCCGCTCGCCGCTGATCCAGGCCCGGCTTTGCGCGCTGATATCGTCGAAGGCCGCTCCCGAATGCCCCACCGCGAAAGCGCGACCCAGCATGTCCTCGGTCGCGATTCGCAATCCCAGTTCGCTCCCCCGCGCTTGCCAGGCGCGTTCGCCGTCGCGCAAGACGTAAATACTCTCGGTCAGCGAAGCAAATTCTTCGTCAAGCGCGGCTGCCGCTTCCGCCGCGGTCATACCGCTTAGGTCGACACCGCCGACATGTACGCCCGGCACGACCCGGTCCCGCAAAACAACCTGCCAGGCGATTAGCAGAAGCGAAAGCAGCAAGGCCAGCAAAACCGCGCCAATCGCGCTCAGCAGGACGAACCTGAGGGGCCAAAGGATCAGCGAGGTCCGCGGCCGATTTGAAGGCGCTGCGTAGGACATGGTTTTCTTCACTCGCACGGACTAATGCAAGGCCAAATAACTGCGCGCGGCCGGAGCTTGTTCTTGAGAAAAAATCTGCCCGGACAGGGCCATTATGGCTTCAAGCCCTATGCCAGCGCCGGGTCTAGGTCAATATCGTGATTTCGTGCTGGGGCATCGGCTTGGGCGCGTCGCCGCAAGAGGTCTGCCGCGGCGCCGACAGGCCCATGTTGACATCGGCATCATGCCGCGCTCCGGCATTGTCAAGAAAACTTATCCGCCAGCGCTGATCGCCGGTCGCGATCACTTCCGACAGCCGCAGATCAGCATCGGCATAGAGCCGCGCCCGCTCGCGGATGCGCCCCTCGGCCGCGCCAACCGCCTGGTGCGCGTCGCCGTCCAGACGGTGCCCCGTGTAAGCGCCGCGCCCGCGATACTTGTGCGTCATCAGGTAGCCGGCACGGTGATTGGTCACGATCGCTTCGGCATCCGAGGGATCCAGATGCCCGTAAACGATGCCCTGCGGAAAGGCGATCATGGTCGCCGCCATACGATGGCCGCCAATATGCGACGTTTGCCAAACTTTGTCTTCCCCGGCCTGCTCGATCAGCGCCTGATAAAAGGGCGCGCCGCGCGCGGCGCAGCAGGGATCGTGCCGGCCGTTGGTGCAAACGGTATAGAGTTCGCCCTCGTCGTGCATGTTATAGCCATTGATGCGCGGGGGAAGACCAGCGCCGACGCTATCGATTTCCAGCGTCAGAATCTCATCATAGTCTTTCAGAATCGTATGATAGATTCGGGGCTGTCCTTGATTAGTTACCGCAATGTAAAAATTCTTGCCCTCGGAGGCCGGTCGCCGAATGAATAGGATCTTCGCGCGCGGCGCCTTCATCAGATGCTGCAAATAGGGCGCGAAGCCGCCGGATGCGCCGGCTTTCTTGACAATCTCGCCTCCCCATCCGCCATATTCCGCCAAGCTGGTCTGGATCAGGAAGAAGGTGTCAGCCGGTTTGAAGGTGCCGGCCAGTGTCTCCTTTGCCGCGCGGGATTCCTCCGCGCAGGTCATAGTCATTTCCACGGATTGCTCTCCCTTCGTCGTCGAATGCCTGTGTTTAAGTCTAACATCCCCACCGCGATGATACAAAGTACATAATTGCGGCCAGGCCGCGCTGCGGCGGGCGTCATCAAAGTCGAAACCTGTAGGGGCGCGCGCGTTTGTTCTACCCCATCCCCCGACCTGGCGCCCCCTCGATCCCCCGCCTCACGGGGGAAGTATCCCGTAGCAACGGAGAAGGGGAGCTAACGTAG
>WTGF01000116.1 GCA_011525385.1 Chloroflexota bacterium
ACCGAGGGGGGACAGGGGTTTGGGGTGAGGGTCTAGGCGGTTCTTCAACAGAGTCCACCGGGTCGCCCCTACATTTTCACGATGAACCTTGTAGGGGTCAGCCGGTGGCTGACCCGTTGCTATTGTCCCGCTAGCCTTCCAGGAAGAAATCGACAGTCTCGGCGGTAACGGTGAAGGACTTCGTGATCACGGTATTGGGCAGGGCGATGCGCCCGCCTTCGCGCGCGACAATGCCTTCGGCCGCCACATACATGTAAACCACGCCGAAGAAGCCCTCAGCGAAGGTGTCTTGGGCGATCGTGCCCATGACATCGCCGTCCTTGATGGCTTGCAGCAACGAATCTGCGCGGTCGCCGCCAACCACATCAATGCTGTCGACCAGGCCCATGTCCTTGACTGCGTTAGCCACGCCTTCAGCGAAAGCATCGCCCGAGTAGATGATGTCCATATCGGGATTGGCTTCAATCAGGTTCAGCGCGCCGTTGTAAGCGCCGTCCATCGAGGCGCGGTCATCGACCGGCTCCAGGAATTCGTAGGGGCGGCCGGATGCCTCGAGCGTCGTCTGGAAACCGTGCAAGCGGTCGCGGTGTTGCTGCGCGCTGATGAAGGCGACCACGCCGATTTTGGCGCCATCGGGATAGCGGTCCAGCACCAACTGCGCTGCCGATTCGCCAAATGCAAAGTCACCGGTGCCAACGAAGGCGTGACGCGCGCTCCTGTCAATCAGATCGCCGTTGAACTGGATGAAGGGGATGCCCGCTGCCATGGCCTGCTTCGAAACCTCGGGTATCAGCGTGACATCAAAACCGATCATCATGATGCCCTTGGTATCTTCCTTGGCGACGATCTCCTCGAGCAGTTTGATCTGCTCCAGAGCAATGCCATCGGTGGGCGGCGGACCCACTATCTCGACATTAATGCCCAGCCAGTCGGCCGCGGCTTGGATGCCGTCAAAATGCTGCTTCCACCAGGGATGCCCGAGATTGCCGCCGACCATGTAGTAGCTGCCGTCTGTGCCGGCTGGCAGCATCGGCTTGTCTGGCTCGACCCCGAGGAAGAAGTCGACCGTTTCGGCGGTGATGGTGAAGGATTGCGT
This sequence comes from Chloroflexota bacterium, assembly GCA_011525385.1. GTDB lineage: Bacteria > Chloroflexota > Anaerolineae > Aggregatilineales > Phototrophicaceae > UBA6055. The sequence goes on from WTGF01000116.1 coordinate 1,097, forward strand.
GATTGATGTATCGGGCAGGGCGAGGCGGCCGCCTTCCTGCGAGACGAGACCCTGGCGCGCCACATACATGTAGAGCACGCCGAAGAAGCCCTCGGCGAAGGTGTCTTGCGCGATCGTGCCCATGACACTGCCGTCCTTGATGTCCTGCAGCAGCGAGTCAGCGCGGTCGCCGCCGACCACGTCAATGCTGTCAACCAGACCCATGTCATTAACGGCGTTAGCCACGCCTTCCGCGAAGGCGTCACCAGAGTAGATGATGTCCATATCGGGATGGGCTTCAATCAGGTTCAGCGCGCCGTTGTAAGCGCCGTCCATTGACGCTCTGTCATCTACCGGTTCGAGGAACTCGTAGGCGCGGCCTGACTCCTCCAGCGTTGTGCGGAAGCCGTTCAGGCGGTCGCGGTGTTGCTGCGCGCTGATGAAAGCCACCACGCCGATTTTGGCGCCATCGGGATAGCGATCCAGTACCAACTGCGCTGCCGATTCGCCAAATGCAAAGTCGCCTGTGCCGACGAAGGCATGACGCGCGCTCTTGTCAATGAGATCGCCATTGAACTGGATGAAGGGGATGCCCGCCGCCATCGCCTGCTTCGATACCTCCGGAATCAGCGTGACGTCGAAACCGATCATCATGATGCCGGCGGTATTCGGCTTGGCGACAATCTCCTCCAGCAGTTTGATCTGCTCCAGAGCGATGCCATCGGTGGGCGGCGGACCCACAATCTCGACATTGATGCCCAGCCATTCGGCCGCCACCTCAATGCCCTCGAAGTGCTGTTTCCACCAGGGATGCCCCAGGTTGCCACCGACCATATAGTAGATGTCTTCGCTGCTATCTTGCGCGCCGACCGTCGCTACCGCGCCGATGAACAGCGAAACTATCAATAATAGAACCACAAACTTCTTCATTATGCTCTCCAAGAGTTGCGCTTGTTTTGGGAAATATAATCGAGGTGACTGAGATCCGCGGGCAAGGCTTTGACAACAAATATGACTTCAACATTCACCACGATGGCGATGCGGATGCGCCGCTAAACACATCTGCCCTCTTCTAGCGCGTTTCCTGCCAATTATCGGGAAACACAACTTGTCCATACGACCGCCGATTGCCGGTCGTCATCGATCGCTTGCGGCTCGCCGCTTGCTCCAGGCGTCGAACGCAACCGCTGTGAACAGTACCACACCCAAGACGAAGAACTCCCAATACACGGGCAAGCCCAACTGTATGGTCGCGCTCCTGATCATGTGCATGAAGAAGAGCCCCAGCACGGCTCCCAGCACGCTCCCCTCCCCGCCGGTGAGCGCCGCCCCGCCGATAACCGCCGCGGCAATCACGCGCAACTCCAGCCCACCCAGAGTATTGGGCGGCGCCGATGTCAGCCGGCTGGTCCAGACGATCCCGCACATAGCGGCCGCCATACCGGTGGCGACGAAGCCGATCAAGGTGACGCGATTGACATTGACGCCGTTAAGCGCAGCCCCTTGCCGGTCGCTGCCGGTGGCGTATATATGCCAGCCGAAACGCGTACGATTCAGCACCAGCCAGCCGAGAAAGATGACGATCGCCGCGTAAAACACCGGCATCGGCAGGGTGCTGATCTTCATTTCCTGCAAGAAGGGGAAGGCCTCGCCCAGGTCTCGCAAGGGCTGAAAGCGAGCGATATCGCGGAAGGAGCCGACAAAATTATGTCGCGATTCCCCGCCGGCGACGCCGGTCGCCGCGCCCTGCGCCATCCACCAGGTTGCCAGCGTGGTCATCAGGGGATTCATACGCAAACGCGTCACCGCCAATCCGTTGATCAGCCCGACGACAAGGCCGGCTGTCAAACCGATCGCCACCACCAAAATGATCAGGAGAGTGTCGTCCAGTTGACCCAGCATGCGCGAGAATGTCCAGCCGATAAGCACAACGCTGAGATTTGCGATACCGGTCACTGATAGATCAAACATGCCGCCGATGAGCAGCATCGCCATCGGGATGACCACGAGCATGTCCGGCGCGACCTGTGACAGGAAAATAGGAAAATGCGTCGGACCCAGGAAACCGGGCGCCCCGCCCGCCCGCACCAGAACGGTGAAGACCACCAGCACCAGCAGCAGTTGGATCTCTCGCTGCGCCAGCAAGCGCTTCCAGCGCGATTCGCCCCCCGCCTCGTCAACGGTGGTATCGACTTCCTTTTGCTTTATTGCCATAGCCTCGCTCCGTTGCTGCGACAATACAGACCTGCGGCGGCGATCCGCATTACAAGAGATCGGCGCCGGTTATCATGCGGACGACTTCGGTTGAATCGGTCTCTTCCTTGATAAGCGTGCCTACCGTGCGGCCATGCCGCAGCACCGTGATGCGATCGCAGATTCGGAATACGTGCGCCAAATTGTGGCTGACGACGATGATGCCTTTGCCCTGCTCCTTGAGGTGTTCGATCAAGGTCAGCATCTCGTGCGCTTCCTTGACACCCAATGCAGCTGTCGGCTCATCCAGGAGCAAGATTTCCGCGCCAAAATGCACCACCCGCGCGATGGCAACCGCTTGCCGCTGCCCACCGGAAAGGTGGCGCACGCGTGTATGAACCGATGGCAAATTGGTTTTCAATTGGCGGACGACTCGGTTCGCTTCCTCGGTCATCCGTCGCCGATCCAAAATGCCGTTCTTGCTTAGCTCGCGGCCGACGTACAGGTTAGCGACGACGTCGCGCGTCGGCAGGAGCGCCAGATCCTGATAAACGGTGGCGATGCCGTGATCAAATGCGTCGTTCGGATTGTGGATGGCGGCCGGTTGACCGCGCACGACGATCTCGCCCGCGTCGGGCCGGTGCGCGCCGGACAATACCTTGATCAGTGTTGACTTGCCGGCGCCATTATCGCCGACGAGCGCGACGATTTCGCCTCGATAAACATCAATCTCGGCGTCGCTGAGCGCCTGCACCGTGCCAAATGCCTTGCTTACGTTTCGAGCGCGCAAGAGCGGAGTTTCGCTCCGCGCGCTTTCAGACGCATTCCGCAATGATATCTCGCTCTGTTCCATTTGACGCTTGCCCCACTACCCTGCGGAACTGCGTTGTCATCTCCGCGCCCGCCACAAACGCTTTGCCCCCCACTAAAAATTGTGGGCAAGTAAACAGTTTCCAGTTTACAAAACCGACTGTAGCTTGTTCCCATATGTTTGTCAAATTTTCGTAGTGTATCCAGGGCAATCGCTTCAAAATGGTATCTAGTGGAATGATGAAAAGACAAACTTAGAATTCACCACAGAGGCACAGAGCGCACAGAGAAAAGACTTTCATTTATAAGAATTGCGAAATTGCACTTCAATTTTGGATTCCGCGACAAGCAATTTCACCCATTTGTATGTCAATCCAGAGGATTTCTGATCTGAAAAAACTTAAACTCTGTGTCCTCGGTGCCTCTGTGGTGAAAAAATAATTTGAAGCGATTGCCAGGTAGTGTATCGAAGTCGGTTGAAATAAAGAACAACAGCCATCTGGCAGTCGCCCCTACCAAATCGTTCGCAATTTGGATTAAGGATCACATAACGAGGACGGTCTAAAGGTATTTCAACTGAAATGGATACGCTATCGCGAACTCGGTCAAGAACCGGCTATATCCCCTGAAACTCCCGATACCACTCCCAGGTGCGCCAGAGACCGTCTCGCGTGCTCACCGTCGGCGAGAATCCGAGCAGTTCGCGCGCCTTGCTGTTATCGCAGTAGGTGATCGGCGGGTCGCTGAGCGGCGTGGGCGCCGCTAGTTTGTTGATGGTTCTCCCGGCGTATTCCTCAATGATTTCGACGAAGTCCGACAGAGAGATTGGCGCGCCGCAGCCGAGATTGATGACCTCATAGCCCAGGGGCTTGTCCAGCGCCGCCAGCACGCCCCCCACCGTGTCGGAGATATAGGTCCAGTCGCGGTGAATATCGCCGTTATTGAATAACTTGATGACTTCACCCGATTGTGTCGCCTCCATCAGCTTCCAGGGCATCATGTCCGGGCGCCCGGCCGGACCGTACACGTTGAAAAAGCGCAATACGTTGACATTCATGTCGGCCAGGTTGTGGTAGGAGTGAGCCAGCAATTCCGCTGCGCGTTTGCTGGCGGGATAGGCAGCCAGCGGGCGGTCCGCGCTATCGCTCTCGATGAAGGGAAGGACTTCGGTCTTGCCGTAGACCGATGAGGTTGAAGCCAGGACAAATTGCTTGACCCCGTTGCTTTTGCTGGCTTCCAAGAGATTCATAGTGCCGGTTAGATTGACATCCATGTACAGGCGAACTTGCTCGACGCTGGCGCGCACGCCAGGCATCGCCGCCAGGTGCGCCACCTGACTGATCCCTTCTTCGGCGAAAAGCCGCTCCAGCAGCGCCAGGTCGCGGATGTCGCCCTCGATCAATTTGAGATTCTCGTAGGCGCCGAGCCGCGCGGCATTGCCGCGCTTGATGGCGGGATCGTAATAGGCGTTGAAGTTGTCGATGACGACTACGACGTCGCCGCGCAGCAGAAGCTGCTCGGCGACGTGGCTGCCGATGAACCCCGCCCCGCCGGTTATGAGATAGGTCATGCCCCGCCCTTCGTCTTATTGGCTCATTTATACACGGCGCGCTTCTACATTGCTGACTTTTGGAGAAGGACTTTCCGCAGAATATACAGTATCACAGGCGGTGGCGCGCGCGCCAATCCAGCTTTTTCCCGACCAAAAACAAAACACACAGAGTAAAGCCGATAACGATCGCCAAATCCAACATGATCTGTTCGTCGAGCGGACCGATCAAAGTCTGTCGCAGCGCTGATGCCGCCCGCGCCGCTGGGTTGATTTCTCCGATCAGTCGCAATATTTCCGGTAAGCGCTCCGCCGGGAAGAGGACGGGGCCCAAGCCGGCGAAGAGGAAAGTCGTCAATATACTCAGTGAATTGCCCTGCTGGGGACTTTCCACGTTGACACCGATAAGCGCGCCGACAGCGGACATCGGCACGACGCAAAGCGGTATCACTAGCAGCAGCAGTGGGTGCGGCGCGAGGGAAACCTTCAAGAGGGCCGAGCCAATGATGAGCAGCGCGAGCAGCGCCGGCAGCGAGATCAGAAAAAAGGCGACAATGATGGCCAGCAGCAACGTAAATCTGTGGATCGGCAAGGTGGCGAAAAAGTCAAGAGTTCCTTGAAAACGCATGAACACCACGTGTGACTGAATACTGCCGAGATTGCCCAGCATCAGCGACATCACCAGGCTGCCGCTATAAATGGTGTTCAAAGCCTGAGGACCCAGATCGCGGGCATAGATTGACAAGCCGACCATGCCAAAAAGCGGGACCAATGCGCCTACCACCACCAGCGAGCGCCAGCACCAACGCCAGTTGCTCAACTCGATCAATACCAGGTCAACGAGTTGTACCGGGAAACTCCGCGCCCTAGACCGCTTCGACATAATGAAAGTATAGATCCTCCAAAGTAGCCGAGTTCAGCTTTATATCGGTCAAGCGGTCGATATCCAGGGCAGCCATTACATCGCCCAGTTGATGTTGCTCTAGATAAATTTGCCAGCGTGTCCGCGTCAATCGGCGTAATGTGAGATCAGCCCGCAGCAGCGGTGCTTGGCCCGGCTCGAACGCGATCTCCAAACGTAGCTTATTCTTGAGATTTTGCTTTAGCGCATGAGGCGCGCCGGCGACGACCAATTCGCCCCGATGCAATATACCTACGCGCTCAATGATCTTCTCAGCTTCGATGGCGTCGTGCGTGATGAACAGGATCGTCGTCCCGTGCTCTTGATTGAGCTGTCGTAAGTTATCCCAGACCATACGGCGTTTTTGCGGATCCAGATTGTTCGTCGGTTCGTCCAGAACGAGCACTTTGGATGCGCCTGCCACGGCCACTGCCAAGCGCAAAAGGCGGCGCTGCCCACCCGACATTTGCGAACTGTGTCTGTCGCGAAGATCGTAAAGCTGCCACCTGTCCAAGAGCCGGTCCCGCTCGTCCAGGGCTTCGCGACGGCTATGCCCGCGCAGGTGCGCGCTAAAGTACAAGGCTTCCCCAGCTGTCAGATTGTTTAGCGCGAGGCTTTCTTGCGGCATGTAACCCACAATGAACGGAACATGCAAGCTGTCATGTTTGATCGACTTGCCGTAGAGTTGGATGCTGCCGGAACTGGGCGCCAGCAAATTGACCATCTGCTTGACTAAGGTGGTCTTGCCCGCGCCATTCTCGCCCAGAATGCCGAAAATCTCGCCTTCGCGCACCTGGAAGCTAATGTTGTTGTTGGCAGGTACAGCTTGGCCGGGGTAGCTCTTGCCGAGGCTGCCTACGTCGTAAACGATCATCTAGGGTGAAGCTGTCTCCACTTCATGCAAAATCGACTCCAACTCAGTATAAGATTCAATCCTGACCAGGCGATTCCTCACTTGACGCGACCCGGGCTCGTCCAGGCGATACTTGGATATCTGTCCGCGCATCTCTAAAATCGCCGTTCGCTCTGGCAGATTGGTCGTCTCCAGTGTCAATTGCGCGTGTCGCAAGGCGATGCGCGCCCGTTCGGCGCGTGACGGTTCTGGCAATTCGACGCCCGTCGCCAGGAATACTTCGATCTGGCGAAAAAGCCAGGGGCGCCCTAGAGCCGCGCGGCCCACCATGACGCCGTCACAGCCGGTTTCTTCCAGCATCCGGGCGGCGTCAGCCCCCGAGCGCACATCGCCGTTGCCGATGATCGGCATCTCTAGTGTGGCATCCTTGACAGCCGCGATGACATCCCAGTCGGCAGCGCCGCCGTGACCTTGTCCGGCGAAGCGCGCATGTACCGCCACCGCTTTCGCTCCCGCTTCTTCCGCCGCCCGGGCGAAGGGAACCGCCGTCACCACGCCGTCTTCAAAGCCGCTGCGCACCTTGACCGTCACCGGCGCGTTCACCGCTTCCACAACGGCTGCGACTACCGCTGTCGCCTTTTTCACATCGCGCAAGAGGGCGGCGCCTCCGCCCTTCTTGGCGATCTTGGGCACCCAGCAGCCCATATTGATATCGACGATATTGGCGCCATGATCGACTACCACGCGCGCCGCCTCGGCCACGATCACCGGGTCGACGCCAAATAGCTGCGCCGCCACCGGGCGCTCGCTCGCGCGCCAGTCGAAGCGCTGCAAGGCGCGGGCTCGTGAATTCTTGACGATATTGCTGCTGATGAGTTCCGTACAGACCAGCCCGCAGCCGCCCAGCTCCCGACAGAGATGGCGCAGCGCGTAATTGCTGTGCCCGGCCATCGGCGCCAGCAGCAGTGGCGTAGCGATCGTGATGTCGCCAATTTGCAGCGCTTTCAATCCTATATTTGTTCTCGTCAGCATGTGTCCTCGCTAGAGGCTAAAGCAACAATTCCGCCATAAAGCGAATCGTATCGACGCTGAAGGCCGTGATGTTAAGCGTATCAACCGGGCAATCCTGCCAGAGCTGAATCCGGTCGCGGATCCGCTCCTTCGACCCAACCAGCGCCACCGCGTCCACCAGCGCGTCGGGGACCGCCATCATCGCCTCGCCCTTGCGCCCGCTCAGGTAAAATTCCTGTATCCTGTCCGCCGCCTCGGGGAAGCCATAGCGGCAAGCCAAATCATAATAGAAATTCTTGCCTTTGGCGCCCATGCCGCCGATATACAGCGCCAATACCGGCTTGATCTGGTTGTAGGCCGCTTCCAGATCCTCTTCGATCACGACTGTGACCGAGGCAGCGATATCGAAATCGGCCGGGCTTTTGCCCGGTCCCGCTTTGGCAAAGCCCGCCTCCAGGGCGTCGCGGTAGCAAGCGTCGTAGGCGGCCGGCGCGAAGAAAATCGGCAGCCAGCCATCGGCGATTTCCGCGGTCAGCGCGACATTCTTGGGACCGATCGACGCCAGATAAATTGGCATATCGGCGCGGCCATGAACGATGCTCTTGAGCGGTTTGCCTAACCCAGTCGCGTCATCGCCTTGGTAGGGAATCTGATAGTGCTCGCCCTCGTGCGCCAGGGGCGCCTCGCGAGCCAAAATTTGCCGCACGATAGCCACGTATTCGCGCGTCTTCGCCAAGGGCTTGCCATAAGGGCGCCCATGCCAGCCTTCCACCACCTGGGGACCCGAGAGTCCCAGCCCCAGCAGCGCCCGTCCGCCGGACAATTGATCAAGCGTGATGGCGGTCATGGCGGTCATGGCCGGGCTGCGCGCCGGCATCTGCATGATGGCCGTGCCCAGCTTGATCTGCTCCGTCAGCGCGCCGATCCAGGCCAGGGGACTGACGCAATCCGATCCGTAAGCTTCCGAGGTCCAGACGGCGTGATAGCCCAGCCGGTCCGCTTCCAGAATCAGATCCATTGGCAAGTCTATGCGCGCGCCGGAATAGCCGACCATCAGTCCTAGTCGCATGGTGCGTGTCCCTCCTGTCGGGTAGGGCGCAGTGTCGCATAAACAGACTTTGTAATCAAGCATTGAGGGCATATGATGTTCGCTTTGTATAGTGCGGAGCAGCCGATGGGCCCAATATGCCAGTTGCGCGCTTGTTGCATTATCGCTGCGCTGCCGCTAATATCTGCCTAGCCTTTTTGCCAACGACAATTTCAAGAGAAAACAGGATGAATGGACAGCAACTGATACAAGCACTGCGAGCGGGGGATCGTGTTTACGGCACGGCGATTTATTCACCCTCGCCGATCTGGCCGCGCGTGGTCACGAACCTCGATCTAGACATGGTCTTCATCGATACCGAGCATACCCCACAGGACCGGGAGACGGTCTCCTGGCTCTGCCAAGCCTTTAGCGCGCTCGATCTCGCGCCGGTGGTGCGCATCCCCGAACCCGACCCCTATCTGGCGCAGATGGTGCTCGATGGCGGCGCGCATGGCATCATCGCGCCCTACGTCGAATCCCCGGAACAAGCGAAGGTCCTGGGCGGCGCCGTGAAAATGGGCCCGCTCAAAGGCGAGCGGCTGCGCGCCGCGCTGGACGGCGACATCGAATTGGAGCCGGAATTGAGGGACTACCTGGCGCAGCGCAACGCCAACAAAGCCCTCTTTGTCAACATCGAAAGCGTTCCGGCTTTGGAGCGGCTCGACGAGATCCTCAGCGTGCCCTATGTCGATTGCGCCCTGGTCGGCCCGCATGATCTCTCCTGCAGCCTGGGTTTGCCGGAGCAATATGATCATCCGGTTTTCGACGATGCTATCCGCAAGATCATCACGACGGCGCGCGCGCATAATGTCGGCATCGGTATCCATCACAATTTCGCGCATCACGAGATCGAATGGATCAAAGCCGGCGCCAACCTCGTCATGCACAGCTCGGACATCTCCTCTTTCAATCGCGCGCTGACCGCCGAGTTCAAAGCCATCCGCGAAGCGACGGACGATGTCGGACAAATCATCGACGAGAACGTGCACTTCTAGCTTCGCGAAACCGATAAATGAACAAAATGAAAGCGTAGCGGATGTACCGAATTTGGTTTGAACGTGATGTGCCCCGGGCATACCAAAGCATGTTCGACGATGTCGCGGCGGGCATCTGCCCGGGCGACCAAGTGGACCGGGATCCTTATCATCAGTTGGAGCTCGCTCACGGCGTGATGGCGGGCGGAAGAATCTATGACAGCGCAGCCATGGACCGCGCGCCGCATCTGTTGGTTATCTCGCGCACGGGCATCGGTTACGACGCGGTGGATGTCGCTGCCGCGACCAAACGAGGCATTGCGGTTGTGAATGCGCCGGACGCGCCTACCATCCCTACTGCCGAGACCGCCATCGCGCTGATGATGAATGTGGCGCGCAGCGTCAAACGGATCGAGAATGATATGGGGCGCGCCCTTGACCAAGGCGAGAAACTGAACGCCTGGGACGTCTATGTCGGCATCGAGCTAGCCCGCAAGCAGCTTGGCTTGCTCGGCTTGGGGCGGATCGGCGGGCGCGTCGCCCGCGTCGGTGCCGCCTTGGGCATGACGGTCGTCGCCTACGATCCCCATATCAGCGCCGAGCGCTTCGAGCAACTGAATGTCGCCCGCGCCGATTCGCTGGAAGCTCTGCTGGGCAGTTCCGATGTCCTGTCGCTGCACTTGCCGCTGAATGAGCGAACGAAGCAGATCATGAACGCCCAGCGTTTCGCGCAAATGAAGCCGGGCGCGATCTTCGTCAACGTATCGCGCGGGAAACTGGTGGATGAAGAGGCGCTGGCCGCCGCCCTCGACAGCGGTCAGCTTTTTGGCGCCGGCCTGGATGTCACCATAGTTGAACCGCCGCTGGCGGATAATCCCCTGCTCAATCGCGACAATGTTGTCATCCTTCCCCATATCGGCGGCGCGTCGGTGCTGGGCAGGCGACGCCTGTTCGAGCACGCCATGGAACAGATCTTGCAGGTCTTGCGCGGCGAGCGCCCGCCCAATCTGATCAATCCTGAAGTCTGGGATACGGTGCGGGCGCGCTGGGAAGCGCTGCGAGGGTGAGTAGCGATGCGGCCTTTCGAAAGTAGTGTTGTCTCGGATGACTACGATGCGCTGGCGCCCGATGGCTCGCAGATACGGCTTCTGCATGATTTGGAGGGCGCGAGCGTCGTGCATTGCGCCTTGCCCGTCGGCGCCGTCTCAATTCCCGTGAAGCACCGCACTGTTGAGGAAATCTGGTATTTCCTGGCAGGTCAGGGACAGGTCTGGCGGGCGCAGGGCGACCGCGAGCAAGTGCTGGACGCGCGCGCTGGCGTCAGCCTGACAATCCCGTTGGGCACGCATTTTCAGTTCCGCAATACCGGCGACGTCCCGCTGGAATTTGTCATCGCGACGACGCCGCCCTGGCCCGGCGAGGATGAGGCGGTCCTGCTGAAGGCCGGACGCTGGCCGGTGTGAGCGCCCAACGAACAGGAAACGCCGGGCTTGACCCGGCGCTCCCAATGCTTTTAGAACTGTGACGCGGCTGGATTTAGCCGTCGGCGGCAGCGGCCGTTGACTTGTCCGGCGCGTTATCGAATCCCCACAAGCCGAAGAGGCCGCGCGGCTTCGGGAACCTGCGCCAGCGGCGCCATTTTTCCGCGAAGTCGCTGTTGAAAGCGTCGCTGATATCCCCCTCCAGGCTGTCAACACGCTGGGTGGTCGCGTGATTTACCGCATCCGTGATTGTCGCTGTGATATCCGCGCCGACGCTCGCCACATCACCATCGTTCGCCTCGATTAATTCAGCGATGGTCGAGCCCTCCGCCAGCGCCGAGCGCAAACCAGCCGTGTCCAAGCCAGTCGCATCCATGACCGTATCGCCGACGCCGGCATAGGCAAAGATACGCGGCAGTCGATGCCAGCGCCGTCCCCAGAAACCACGCCGCGAGTGGCCCGCATTCAGTTCCTCATTGACGCGCGCTCCGAGGCCTTCCAGGAAAGACGCGGCGCGCGCCTTGATGTCATCCGTCGCTTGCGCCTTTATGTCCGCGATCACGGTCGCGACATCGCCTTCATTGGCTTGGATCAAGTCGGCAATGATGCTGCCATCCATCAGCGCTGCCCGCAAAGCCTCGGCATCCAAACCGGTCGCTTCCAGCAAGATCGGGTCATTGAGCGAGAAAGCGAATGCGCCGTGCCGGATTGATACGCGGCTGAAACGCCTTGGGCCGGAGTCGTCTTGAGCGCTGACGCCCGCCGTTAAAAGCGCCAGCAGCGCCAGGACCAGGGTGAATCGTTTGACTGTCATTTTGGATTTTCCTCCTGATTAAATGACCGTTGGACAAGTGATTCACCAGCAGTCTAAGCGAAGGCGCCGCGAAAAGTTTCACGCGCCTGCAAACTGTCTGTTAAAAGACTGTAAATTGGGCTGATTAGCTAGGCAGAGGGCTGTTGGCTTCAAAACTAGACATGGCTGAGCGCTGGTGGCGGTGGCTCGTTACGAGCAGGTACTTGAACGGTATCATTAATGTCAGAGCGCGCAAAGCGCAGGATTGACCAACCGTCAACTTGGCACGATTCAATATGTTGCGCAGACTTGCTCAATCGCGCAAAGCCATTTTTATCGTCTTCCAAAGCGACGCGCCAGATTCGCCTTCCGTTAATTCTCCATAAGAAGGTTCCGGTCGAGGACTGTGTGATTCGGGTGGACGGCCTGTGTTATCTGGGGCAAGCTCCTTAGACTCTGGGCTTTGTACCGGAATGTCGTTCTGCTGTGGATCTTTGTCGTTCATAGTTGCCTCCGAGGAACACCGTGGTGGATGAAGCTACCCCCGACCCTCCCCAACCACATCAATGAACTTGATCGTCGCCTGAATCCCATTGGCGAAATTACCCAAGTAGATATTCTCGTTGGGACCGTGCGCGCGGCCGCTCTTCAGCCCATAGCTCATGATCACCACCTCTTTCGCGACTTTCATGCACTCAAAGGCGATCGGCACGCTGCCGCCGGAGCGCTCGAAGACCGGCTCGGCGCCCCAGGCATGCCGGTATGCCTCGGCGGCGGACCGCATCGCCAGTCCATCGACATCCAACAGCACCGCTTCGGCGCCCATCCCGCCGAACTGAAAGTCGACATTGACCGTCTCCGGCGCGATGCTTTTGATGTGGTCCACCACACAGCGCAGAACGCGCGCCGGATGCTGCCGCGGCACCAGCCGACAGGTGATCTTGGCGAAGGCCCGCGCCGGCAGCACGGTCTTCATGCCGGGACCGGTATAACCGCCATGGATGCCATTGATCTCGAGCGTCGGACGCGCGCCCAGCCTTTCCGGCAGGATGTATTCCGCCTCGCCCCAGACTGCCGGCGCGCTGACGACGTCATCCCATTCGGCTTGTAAGAATGGCGCCGCTTTTTCCAGCAAAGCGCGATCTCTGGCGCTGACATCATCGACATCGTCGTAGAAGCCGGGTATCGTCACCGTACCGTTTTCATCGTGCAATTGCGCCAGGATCTCGCTTAGGGCTTGAATGGGATTGTGTACGGAGCCGCCCCAGTGCCCGCTGTGCAGGTCGCTGACCGGCGCAGCCACATGCACTTCCAGCGCAGTGACGCCGCGCAAGCCATAGGTCAGGCTGGGTTGTTCCGGCGCCAGGATCGCGCCGTCGGAGATCACGGCGATATCGGCCGCCAGCCGCTCGGGATGCCGGGCGACGAAAGCGTTAATATTCTCCGAGCCGGATTCTTCCTCCCCTTCCAGAACGACTTTGATGTTGACCTTGGGTTTCTCGTCTTGAGACAGCCAGGACTCCACCGCCTTGAGATTGGACATCACGTGCAGTTTGCTGTCGACGGCGCCCCGGCAGTAGAGTCTCCCGTCCTTGATCGTCGGCTCGAAGGGCTGAGTATCCCAGCCATCAGCGACTTCCGCCGGCTGCACATCATAATGGCAATAGATCAAGATGGTCGGGGCATCTGCTCCAGCGCCGTCCCATTCGCCCAAAACCAGCGGACAGCGACCCTCCGGCATCAGGATGACCTCGGCGCGCTTCATGCCGATCTTCAGCATCATCGCCTTCAGCCATTCCGCAGCGCGGGCGACGTCACCGGCGTGTTGGGGTTGTGTGCTGATGGTGCGGATGCGCAGCAGTTCCTGGTATTCGTCCAGGAAACGATCTTGATTGTCTTTTGCGTATTGGTAGGGATTGCCCATATCTTTACCTGCCTTCATGTCCTTATCCAGTATCAGAAGCATGATACACCAAGCGCGCGCCAGCGTATGTGATAAATCAGAACGATCCCAGAAAAACTGCTCACCGTCAGAAAAAAGACAAAGCGAACCGAAGCTGGATTGAAGCCACTCTCACGCCGAGAAAAAGACCGCACTGGTATTATCCCTGTTCTTGTCCGATAATGAGTCCTTGCCCCCAATACAGATTCGAGAAACCCAAACCCTTATGCAATTTCACAATCTGAACGTGAGTAAATCCCTGCTTCGCATAATCAAACAAGCCGGGTACACCGAAGCGACGCCGATACAATCCCAGACCATACCGCATATCTTGGATGGACGGGATATTGTGGGATGCGCCCAAACCGGCACCGGGAAGACCGCTGCCTTTGTCTTGCCGATTATTCAAACGCTGGACGCCAATCCCGCCAAAGGATTCATTCGCGTACTTGTACTGGCGCCTACTCGTGAACTGGCAGCGCAGATTGGTGAAGAATTTGACAGATTCAGCCAGCGCAGCCGGCTCAAACATGCCGTGATCTTTGGCGGCGTCGGTCAACAGCCGCAGGTGGATGCCATTCGGCGCGGCGTCGATATTCTGGTGGCGACGCCGGGGCGTTTGCTTGATTTGATGAACCAGAAAATAATTCGCCTGAACCGCGTCGAAGTCTTTGTCCTTGATGAAGCCGACCGCATGTTGGATATGGGCTTCATCCACGATGTCAAGCGAATCATCCGCACCCTGCCGCAAAAGCGCCAGACCCTGCTTTTTTCCGCTACCATGCCGCAAGAGATTCAAGATTTGAGCAGGAATATCCTGAGCAAGCCGGTAAAGGTCGAGGTGGATCCGCAAGCAACTACCGTCGACAAGATCGCGCAATCGATATTTTTTGTCGAAGGAAGCGAAAAACGGAAGCTGCTCAAGCATATTCTGGAGGACTCCGCTTCGGAACGTGTTCTGGTCTTCACCCGAACTAAGCATCGCGCCAATAACCTCGCCAAACAATTGAGCCGGGCGCGCATCCCGGCCGAGGCGATTCACGGTAACAAATCGCAAACAGCGCGGACGCGCGCCCTGGCCAACTTCAAATCCGGGCGGACGTCAATCCTGGTGGCGACCGATATCGCGGCCCGCGGACTCGATATTGATGCCGTAACCCATGTCATCAACTTTGATTTGCCCAATATCCCCGAAAGTTATGTGCATCGCATTGGGCGTACCGCGCGCGCGGGCGCATCCGGCATCGCTTATTCCTTCTGCGATATCGACGAACGCGCCTACCTCAAGGACATTGAAAAGCTCATCCGTCAGCGCATTGCGGTCATTCCGGATCATCCTTATAAATCGGAATTCAAAGCGCCGCCAGCCATTAATCCTCCCGGCAAAACACGCAGAGGGCGACACCGGCGGAGAAGGTAATGCCCAAGATCCAATATCCAAAAGTAGTCGTCATCGGCTCGGGCAGTCTCTTCTTCGGGCGTCAAGCCATTTGGCAGATGGTGCATTCTCCGCACTTGAACCGCGGTACGCTGTCGCTCGTTGACAATGATCCCCAGCGCATGGAGAAAATGGGAGCGCTGGCTGAACAAGTCGTTGCCGAAGCCGGCGTCGATTTACGCATTGAAATCGCCAGCGACTGGAGGGACGTCCTGCCCAATGCCGACTTTGTGGTGCTGAGCTTCGCCGAGGATACCGTTCGCTATCGCGGACTGGATTGTCAGATCAGTGAAAAATACGGCATTCGCATGTGCAGCGGCGATACTATCGGTCCTGGCGGCATCTTCCGCGCTATGCGCGAGTTGCCCTTGATCATGGATTGCGCTGCCGATATCGAGCGGCTTTGCCCGGATGCCTGGGCCATCAACTATATCAATCCCAGCGCCGTCAACGGCATGGCGATGGCGCGCTATGCGCCGCGGGTCAAGAGCCTGGCCCTATGCGATTCCCTGCACATGCCCCATGTCAAGATTCGCTATGCCAAGTACGCTGGCATCATTGACGATGAGGTTGATTGGAATGCCGATTTGGACAGCGCCTTCGACCTGCGCATCGCCGGCGTTAATCACTTCACCTGGATGCTGCGGGCGGAATTTCACGGTCGCGATGTCACAGCGCAAATCTGCGAGACCCTGCGCCGCGGCGTTGTGACCAAGACAATGGATGGCGACCGGAGCGCAAAGGCAATCCATAACGATGCCATCGGCTATCAGCTCTTTGAAATCTTTGGCGTCATCCCAGTCTGCGTATCGCATACCAAGGAATACCTGCGTTTCTATCAAGGTCATGGCATCTTGCGCGACCCCATTCCACCCCTGTCGATATGGGAAACGGACATGCGTTATGCCCGCCATGACGCCATGTGGCGGCAAGTCGACGATTTCATCAGCGGGGCGCTGCCCATCAGCCAATACATGGCTACCTTTGGTCCCGACCACGCCACCGACATCATCGAGAATATGGTCGGGAACCTTGGCAAACGCTTTTATATCAATACCTACAATCGGGGCGCCGTGAGCAATATGGCGGCAGACGCCTTTCTTGAATTGCTTTGCGACTTGGACATGGACGGACCCCTGCCGCGCCCCGTCGGCGAAATGCCGCGCGGCCTTCGCGGCCTGCAGGAAGGGATTCTCGATACCCACGAACTGACAGCCGAAGCCGTCGTCAAAGGAGATTATGCCCTGCTGCGCCGCGCCATGATGACCGATCCGCTCACCAACTCGGTCGCAGACGCCGATGCCATCCTGCGCGAGTTGCTGGCCGCCGAACGTGAAGCCCTGCCAGATCACTAGTTTTCGCAAGCCGCGTTTTGATCGGCATCTGCGCCTTATAAGCGAAGGCTTGCGCGCCAAGGATGCCTATCCCCGAAGAGAGCCGTTTAGCCCGACTTATTTTTCTTGTTGCCGCCTTTTCTTTCGGACGAAGATATCGCGATCTTTGTCCGACCAGATCGCATAGGCGACATAGCCAACTACCCAAATCGCTATCAGAGCTTCCACAAACAGGACTGCAACGACAAATTCGTTTTTCATTGAGGCTCTCTTTCGTTTGCTGTTCGATATCGCGCATAACTCATATAGAGTTGGAGAGCGACGGTGAATGTCGTTACAAAAAAGGGAGCGTCGGCCGCAAGCAAGCATTCAATCCGGCTTATTTTTCTTGTTGCCGCCTTTTCTTTCGGATAAAGATATCGCGGTCCTTGTCCGACCATATCGCATAGGCGACATAACTTACGGTGTACAGGGCGATCAAAAACATTCCAGAAAGCACAATAAATACGAATTCCATGCTCATGTTGAGTCCCCTCGACGATAGTTAGCAAAGCTCATAAAGAGCTGTAGCGCCAGTGAAATGATACAGACGGCGACAAAAAAACCTGTGGCAAGGATAAGCGTAGTAGTTGGATCAAAGTCCAAGCTGCGCACACGGTTGTTTACATAAACCAGTGTCAAGAATATCAAGTTAAGTACGCCCAGCCCAATCAAGGTGAATTGAAAGGGTTTTGCCCAGGTAAACCGGAATTTGGCCAAATCTACGTTTGTCGCTGTCACTAGCCACAGCGCTATGAGAAAAAGCTCGATGCCGTCAAGCAGATTCAAAAGCGAGATCTCCGCCCGCTGCATCAGCGCAATGAGCACGCCGACCAAAATCGGCAGCAAAGGCAGGCCAATACTCAGCGCTGCCCAAACGGTGATATGCGTCAACGGGTGTTGAGTTCGCTGATACAAACTTATTAATCCCCGTATTGATACTTGATTCTAACACTATATCTCAGTTCTTTTCAATTGCCAAGAATGACTGTTCAAGCCAAGGCAATCACTTCAAATTGAATTGCCGCCGACGACGCGCCACCCGCTTTGCTTGACAGTCTTCCGCGCAATGACTATGATGACGGGCGATTTGACGCATCCCTATGGAGAGGCCGGATCCGGCATGCCAACTTCGGAGTCCCTGCTCGCGGTCGATATCGGCGGTACCTTCACTGATATTGTCGCTTTCGATCCACAGAGCCGGCAAATATGGGTGGAAAAGCTCTTGACGTCCTATCCGGATCCGTCGGTCGCAGCCCTTGACGGGATACGATACTTGCTGGAAGCCCAGAATATTTCGCCGGATGCTATCCGATATGTGACGCATGGCACCACGCTCATCACCAATACCTTGATCGAACGCAAGGGCGCCAAGACCGCCCTGCTGACCACTGCCGGCTTTCGCGACGCGCTCGAGATTGGCAACGAAGGTCGCTACGATATGTACGACCTGGCGCTGGTCAAACCGGCGCCCCTGGTGGAGCGTCGACTGCGCTTCGACGTCCAGGAGCGTATCCTGGCCGATGGACGAATCTTGCAAGAACTCGATTTGGATGCCTTGGGAGGTATTTGCGCCCAACTAGCGACCGAAGATATCGAAGCGCTGGCCATCTGCTTCTTACACGCCTATACCAATCCCGCGCATGAACTAGCCGCGCTGGAGCAGGTCAAAGCGCGTTTGCCCGATGCCGCCATCTCGGTATCGCATCAAGTAGCGCCGGGCATGCGCGAATACCCGCGTACGTCCACCACCGTCGCCAATGCCTATGTGCAACCGATCACCGAACGCTATCTGGCGCGCGTGGATGAGGGGCTGCGGCGCAGCGGCATTGAAGCGCCTCTGAATATCATGCTCAGTAGCGGAGGCACCACCACCGTTGCTGCGGCAAGAGCCTTTCCAGTGCGGCTGGTGGAAAGCGGGCCCGCTGGCGGCGCGCTGGCGGGACTCTATTGGGGGGCGCAACTGGGGGATAGCGACGTGCTGGCCTTTGATATGGGCGGCACAACGGCAAAAGCAGTTCTTACGCGCGCTGGCGGGTTGACGGTCAGTAATCATTCCGAAGTGGCGCATGTCCACCGTTTCAAGCGCGGCAGCGGATTGCCCCTCATGGTGCCGATGATCGAGATGATCGAAATCGGTGCCGGCGGCGGCAGCATCGCGCATTTGAATCGGCTGGGTCTGCCGGGGGTGGGTCCGCAAAGCGCGGGCTCCGACCCGGGTCCCGCGGCTTATGCGCGGGGCGGCGCCGAGCCGACTGTAACCGATGCCGATCTGCTGCTCGGCTATCTCAACCCCGATTACTTTGCAGGCGGCAGCCTGCCCCTGGATCTCGATCTGGCGCGATGCGCGTTTGAAGGCTTGGCGACTGCGCTCGAATTGTCAGTCGAGCGTCTGGCTTGGGGCGTCCATCAATTGGTCAATGAGAACATGGCCGCGGCCGCGCGCGTACACGCGGCGGAACGCGGGCTGGAACTTCGACGCTACAGCATGGTCGCAACCGGGGGCGCCGGGCCGGTACATGCCTGTGGCGTGGCGGGCGGACTGGGCATCCGGCGCATCATCATCCCGCCCCTGGCCGGCGTCGGTTCGGCATTTGGATTCCTGACCGCGCCTATCGCCTTCGATTTCACACGTAGTTACGTCGCCAAACTGACCGAACTGGACCTGAGCGAACTCAATGGCATCTTGCGCGCTTTGGAAAGGGAAGGCCGCGGGATTGTCGAAGGCGCCGGCGTCCCGGCCGATGACATCTCTGCCCAACTCAGCATCGATATGCGCTATGTCGGGCAGGGCTATGAGGTGCGCGTGCCCTTCACGATGGGACGACTCGACGAGGATCATATCGCTTCCATGAAACGCGCTTTCGAAGCGGAATATCGGCGCTTCTACGGTCAACTCGCGGACGGTGTGCCGATTGAAGCCGTCAACTGGCGCGTCCTGATCACGGGACCCGCTCCGCAAATTGAAGCGCTTTCCCTGCTGTCTGCGGCAGCCCCCACCGATGCCCCGATAGCCTGCCGCCCGGTTCGCTTTGGGGCGGATACGCCCGCGCGCCAAACACCGGTCTTCCGGCGCGATCAACTGAGCGAAGACTGGAGCGCCGACGGTCCCGTGATCATTGAAGAAGCGGCCTCCACAACCCTGGTCTTGCCCGGATGGACGGCCCAGACGGCCGCCGGCGGATGCCTTTTGCTGCTACAAGGGGACGAACCATGATCGATCCTGTTACGCTGGAAGTGATCTGGAGTCGCTTGATCTCGGTCGTGGACGAGCAAGCCGCGGCCTTGATCCATTCTTCCTTCACCACCGTCGTGCGCGAAGCCGGGGACCTGTCCGCCGGCGTCTTCGACCGCCAAGGCAATATGATCGCCCAGTCCGTAACCGGCACGCCAGGTCATATCAACACCATGGCGAACTGCGTCCGCAGGTATATAGCGCCCAAGCACCCCATTGACAGCCTGAACCCCGGCGACACCTTGATTACCAACGACCCTTGGGAAGCCTCGGGTCATCTCTTTGATCTGACTATTGTCTCGCCGGTCTTTTATCGCGGACGCGGCGTCGCCTGGTTCGCCAGCACATGCCATGCCGTCGATATCGGCGGCGCGACCATGGGCGGCGACGCGCGCTCGCTCTACGAAGAGGGCCTGGCCATCCCGCTGATGAAACTATTCAAAGCGGGCGTTGTCAATCAAGAATTGATCGAAATCATTCGCGCCAACGTGCGCGTGCCCGATCAAGTGATCGGCGACATCTACGCCCAGCAAGTCGGCAACCAGGTAGGCGCGCGCAAGCTGATCGAAATGCTGGACGAGCATGCCCTGCCCGATATCGAAGCGGTCTCGGCGCAAATCCTCGATCGCACAGAGAGCGCCGTGCGCGCTGCGATAAGCGCCTTGCCCGATGGCCTCTACCGAGACGAAATCGGCATCGACGGCTTCGATCGGCCCCTGAAAATCGCCTGCGCCTTGACTGTCGAGGGCGATGAACTGCGGGTCGACTATGAAGGGTCCTCGCCGCAAGTCGATCGCGGCATCAACGTCGTGCTGAATTATACGCATGCCTACACCACCTACACCTTAATGGCTGCCCTGGCGCCGGGTATCCCCAATAACGAAGGCGCCTTCCGGCCCATTCACGTGCGCGCCCCGCTCGGCTCTATACTGAATTGTCGCAGACCGGCGCCGGTAAGCGCCCGTCATCTGATCGGCCACTTTGTCAGCCAACCGCTGCTGACGGCTTTGGCGCAGGTGATCCCGCAAGGGGTGATCGCCAATGGCTCCGCCGGCTTATGGAACACGATGATGGACGGGATAGATGCGGCCGGGGAGGAATTTGCCTATGTTTTCTTCTCCGCCGGTGGCATGGGCGCCGCCCACGACCGCGATGGTCTTTCCGCTACCGCCTTCCCCAGCGGCATTATGGGCGTGCCGGTCGAAGCGATCGAAACCGCCGCGCCCCTGCTCATGCGCCGCCGCGAGCTGCGTCCCGATTCCGGCGGCGCTGGCCGCTTCCGTGGCGGGCTCGGGCAGGAAATGGAAATGGAAATCATCACGGGTTTGAACGCCAATCATTCCTGCATGTATGACCGCACCGGCAATGCCGCGGCGGGCCTTTTGGGCGGGAAGCCCGGCGCAACCGGTGAGGTTGCGCTTTCCGATGGGGGCTATCCCCATCCCAAATCGCATTATGTCTTGAAGCCCGGGCAGCGCGTGACGCTCAAGCTGCCCGGCGGCGGCGGATTTGGGCCGCCATCCCTGCGCGAGCCGCAGCGCGTGCTGGATGATGCGCGGCAAGGTTATGTCTCGCCCGAAGCGGCGGCGCGCGACTATGGCGTGCTCATTGATGCCGAGAAGATGACAATCGATGTCGAAGCGACTAACGCTCGGCGTAAGGAGATGGACGCGGAAAAATGAATCAGTACGATCTGATCGTGGTCGGTCTGGGCGCGGTGGGCTCGGCAGCGCTCTACCAAGCGAGCAAAGGCGGCGCCCGGGCCCTCGGCATTGATCGCTTTGATCCGCCGCACACAATGGGATCGAGCCACGGCGATACCCGCATCACGCGCCAATCCATCGGCGAGGGCGAAATCTACATGCCCTTCATCCGCCGCTCTAACGAAATCTGGCGTGATCTTGAAACGTCGACGGGTCAAGAACTGTTTCTCGAAAGCGGCGGGCTCATCATAGCGCCGGAAAGCGCTACGGCGAGCTTTCACGTACCAGGCGATTTTGTCGCCCTTTCCGTCGACATAGCGGAAAAATACGGCATCCCGCACGAAGTGCTCAGCGCGGAAGAAATCAAGCGACACTTCCCGATGCTGATGCCGCGGCCGGTCGACCGCGCCTATTATGAACCCGGCGCCGGCGTCCTGCGCCCGGAACGCTGCATCAACGCGCAACTCGATTTGGCGATAGAAGCTGGCGCAGCTATCCGCACCCAGGAAAAGATGATCCGCTACCAAGCTGACTCGCAGGGGGTGACAGTGGTTACCGACAGGGACAACTTCCGGGCGGACAAGTTGATTCTGGCCACCGGCGCCTGGATCGGCGATCTCTTGCCAGAGAGCTATCGAGCCGGCATTCGGGTCTGCCGACAAGTGATCTACTGGTTCGAAGCGGAAAACCTGGAGGCCTTTTACCCGGAAAACTGTCCCTTTGTCATCTGGATCGGCGACAGACTCGAAGACTTTTGGTCGACCTTTCCCGCGCCGCGGGATGGCCTGCCCGGCGTCAAACTCGTGACGGAGCAATACCATACCAGCACACATGCCGATGCATTAAGCCGCCAGGTCAGCCCCGAAGAAACGGCGGATATGTACCACCGCTTGACCGTGCCTCGTCTCAAAGGCTTGCGCGAAAATCTCATTCATGCCGATGTCTGTATGTATACGGTCAGCGCCGATGAACACTTCGTCATCGACTACCATCCGGAGTCAGAACGCGTGGTAGTCGCGTCGCCTTGTTCCGGACACGGTTTCAAGCATTCGGCGGCGGTCGGCGAGACTCTGGCGCAATTGGCGCTCGATGGCGGCAGCGAATTCGATATTTCAGCCTTTGAACTGGCGCGGCTGGGGGATATTCGAGAATGAGAGGCATTTGCGGAAAAAACCAACTGGAAAGGGAATTATGAGTATGCGACTGGAAGGTAAAACCGCCATCGTTACCGGTGGCGCCAACGGCATTGGGGCGGGATGCGTACGCCGTCTGGCCGCGGAAGGCGCTGACGTGGTCATCGCAGATATCGACGTCGCCGGCGGACAAACCCTGGCTGCCGAACTGAGCGCCGCGCCCGGCCGCGTCATCTATGTGGAGAGCGACATTACTCAACGTCCAGCGGTCGAGGCATTGTTCGCGACCAGTCTCGAGGCTTTTGGCGCGGTCGATATCCTGGTCAACAACGCCGCCTTCGTGCACAAAGCGGGTGTGGTCGCCAATTTTCTCGATTACAGCGACGAAGCCTGGGAAACGACGCTCGCCGTCAACTTGTCGGGCATGTTCCATTGCTCGCAGAAGGCCGCTCGTCTGATGGCGAAACGCGGACAAGGCGGCGTCATCGTCAATGTGAGCAGCGGCGGCGCCTCCCGCGCGCACCGGCAGATGTTTGGTTACGATACCAGCAAGGGCGGTATCGAGGCGGCTACCCGCGCTATGGCGCTCGATCTGGCGCCACTTGGCATCCGCGTCAATACCGTCGTACCGGGCAGCATCCGCGTCGATCACGGCATCTCCGTGGGCGACGCCCCCATCCCGCCCTCGGATGTCATCCCGCTGGCGCGGCAAGGGACGCCGAAGGATATCGCGGCCGCGGTCGCCTTTCTCTGCTCGGATGACGCCACGTACATCACCGGTACGCGCATCGTCGTCGATGGCGGCATGGACGCGCAACTGCGTAGCCCCGCGGTCGATTACCGCTACGATTACAGCGACTACGCTTAAGGCTTGGCATCCGTGGGCGCGACCGTGCAAGCAGATCAATCGCACCATATTTTCTTTACCACCGAGAACACCGAGGGCACAGAGTGAAGGCTATTTTGACGAATGATCCTTACTCAGAATTGGAAAAGCCACTCACTACTTTAGTCGATAATGTTCATTTTCCGCTCAAAATCCATGTCATAAGGCGCTAGGGATTTCTGGTCAAACGCTTTTCTCGGTGTTCTCGGTGTACTCGGTGGTTAAATTTGAGCTTGTTCGTAGCGAAGTCGCAGTGGATGACTATTCTGGTACGATTGTCCTGTACAGCAAGTCGCTCAATTTCAATCGCCGCGGGATCCCTGTGGTAAACTCTCCCTGACGACCATCTGCCATCCGCGGGGATCCCATGCCCTCACCAGAATTCTTCCAAGTGCTGCCGGTTGCCGATGCGCTCAAGCTGTTGGATAGGCATTGGCAACCAAAACCGGCGCGCGAGTTCATCGCGACTTCTGAAGCGCTGGACCGCGTCAGCGCGACCGAAATCCTCTCTCCCGAGGCTGTGCCGGCTTTCCGCAAAAGCACGGTGGACGGCTACGCCGTCCGCGCCGCCGATACCTTCGGCGCCAGCCAGACGCTGCCGGCTTTCCTCGCGGTAGTCGGCGAAATCAAAATGGGGCAGCGACCCCCGCGCGATATCGGCAGCGGAGAAGCGCTGGCGATTCACACCGGCGGCATGCTGCCGGAAGGCGCCGATGCCGCCGTCATGATCGAAACCACGCAACCGATTGGCGACGGGGAAATCGAAGCCATGAGAGCGGTGGCCCCAGGTGAGAACGTCATCCAGGCCGGCGAGGATGTCGCGGCGGGCGCGGCGATCGTGTCGGGGCGTCATCGGCTGCGTGCGGCCGATATCGGAGGCCTGCTGGCGGTTGGCGTCGAGCAAATTGAGGTCTTGCGCGCGCCGCGCGTGGGCATCCTCAGTTGCGGCGACGAATTGCTGCCACCCGAGCGCAAGCCTCCGCCCGGCAAGGTGCGCGATATCAATGCCTATACCTTGAGCGCTCTGGCGCAAACCTTGGGCGCGGAACCGCTGCGCCTGGGCATCGCGCGCGATACGCTCGAGGATTACCGTGCTCGGGCCGAGGCAGGTTTCGCCGAGTCCGATATCCTGCTGCTCAGCGCCGGCAGTTCGGTTTCCGCCCGCGACTACACCCGGGACGTCATCAACGGTCTGGGCGCGCCGGGACTGCTGCAGCACGGGCTGGCGACCAAACCGGGCAAACCGACCATCATCGCCGTTTGTGAGGACAAGCCGGTGATCGGTTTGCCGGGCAACCCGGTCTCGGCGCTTTTGGTCGCGCGGCAAATCCTGCCGCATCTGATCGCCCGCTTCCTGGGTCAGACGCTCGAGCGGCCGCCGATGATACGCGCGCGCCTGGCCCTGCGCGTGGCTTCCGAAAGCGGGCGCGAGGACTGGCTGGCCGTACGCTTGCGCGCGACCGACGAAGAGTATCCCTTGGCCGAGCCGCTGTTCGGCAAGTCGAACTTGATTTTCACGCTGGTGGGCGCCGATGCCTTGTTGCGTGTGCCGCTCAATTCCGGTGGCCTGGATGCCGGCAGCCTGGTTGATGTCGCGCCCTTGTGAGTCGACGGTGACGCTGATGTCAAAACGTCATATTTATCTGGAAGATCTACCGCTGGACGAGGCGCGGGCGAGGCTGCGAGCGGCTTTGCTGGCCGCCGGACGGTTGGCGCCGCTGCCGGGTGAAGTTGTCGCGCTGGCCGACGCCTTGGGACGCGTCACCGCCGAACCGGTGCGGGCGAAGCTATCCTCGCCGCATTATCATTGCGCGGCCATGGATGGCTATGCCGTCGCCGCTGCCGATACCCGGGATGCGCGGGAAACACAAGCCCTTAGCCTGCGGCTCGGGCGGGGGGCGCACGCGGTCAATACCGGCGATCCCCTGCCGGACAACACGGACGCCGTGATCATGATCGAGAATGTTAATCAGACCGACGATGGCCGTCTCTTGATCTACGCCTCGGTCGCGCCCTGGCAGCACGTGCGCCTTATGGGCGAGGATATGGTGACGACGGAGACCGTCCTGCAAGTGAATCATCAGTTGCGGCCGGTCGATCTGGGCGCGCTGGCCGGCTGCGGACATACGACCGTTTTGCTGCGGCGCAAGCCGCGCGTCACGATCATCCCGACCGGGGGCGAGCTCGTGTCGCCCGGCCGTCGCCCCGAACGCGGTCAACTCATCGAATACAATAGCCTGATCCTGCGGAGCCAGATCCGCGAGGCGGGCGGCGAGGCGACCACGTCCGAGATCGTCGGCGATTCACTCGGTGACTTACGCAGCGCGCTCCAAGACGCGCTCGGTTCCGCGCCGGAGTTAGTTCTGGTTCTCTCGGGTTCATCGGCCGGCAGCCACGACTTCACAGCCGGCGCGATTGAGGAATTGGGCGAGTTGCTGGTCCATGGTATTGCCGTTCGACCTGGTCATCCCGTCATCATCGGCATGATCGGAACGACGCCGATTATCGGCGTACCCGGCTATCCGGTCAGCGCCGCGCTCACCGGTGAATTGCTGATCGCGCCCTTGATTCGGGGATGGCTGGGCTTGTCGCGCGAAGAGCCCGTGACGGTCGAGGCGGTCTCGACGCGCAAAATCGTATCGCCCCTCGGCGACGACGATTTCCTGCGGGTGGCGCTGGCCGAGATCGACGGCCGCCTGCAGGCGACGCCCTTGCAGCGCGGCGCCGGTGTCATCACCTCGCTGGTGCAAGCGGATGGCTTGGCGCATATCCCCCGTTTTCACGAGGGCGTCGATCGTGGCCAGGCAATGCGCGTGAGCTTGTACCGTTCGCTGTCGCAGGTCAAAAGCACGATCATGGTCATGGGCAGCCACGATCCCATGCTCGATCTGCTGGCGACGCATCTGCGCCTGTTCTCGCCGGCGCGGCGCATGATCTCGGTCAATGTAGGCTCCATCGGCGGCTTGATCGCCTTGCGGCGCGGTGAAGCCCATCTGGCCGGCAGTCATCTCTTCGATCCGGCCACCGCGACCTATAACCTGCCCTTCACCCGCAAATACTTGCGAGACGAACCCTGCCAGCTTGTCATATTCGCTCAGCGCGAACAAGGACTCATACTGCCGCCGGGCAATCCGCGCGGCATCAGCGAGTTCGCCGAAATTCGCGGCTTGCGCTATGTCAATCGGCAACGCGGCGCCGGTACGCGCGTCTTGTTCGACCACTTGCTTGAGCAGCACCGGATTGCGGCGGATGAGATCGCGGGTTACGAACACGAGGAAGTCACGCATTTGGGCGTGGCCGCGGCCGTCGCGGACGGCATCGGCGACTGCGGCATGGGTTTGCGCAGCGCGGCGGAAGCCATGGGCTTGGACTTCCTCGGCCTGACCTGGGAACGATTCGACTTGGTGATTCCGGAGCGAACGCTGGAAACGACGGGCCTGCAAGCCCTGCTGAGCGTCCTGCGTAGCGCGGATTTCAAGCGCGAACTGGGCGCGCAGAGCGGCTATCGCAGCGACCAGACGGGGGAAGTCGTCGAAGTGTAGGCGCATGAGAGTTTGGGACGCATAGCGCGCTCTGTACAAGGGGATTCACCACAGAGGCGCATAGCGCACGGAGACTAAGCCTGTCGCCTGCCAAAAAGGGAAGCATGTAGGGGCGAGCTATTAGCTCGTCCGTTTCTATAATTGCAAATGCGGCTGCGGGCGACCAGATTGGTCGCCCCTACCGTTTTCGATGTGATTGTAGCTGGAAATCTTGCAGGTTCATCAATAAATGGGAGGCATGTAGGGGCGAGCTATTAGCTCGCCCGTTTTATACTTGGAACGGAGGAACTGCGAGACGACCGAAGCTGACCGCCAGCAGTCACCCGCTTAAACCGAGCCGCCAGCCGCAGGTATAGACGCGCATGCCCCCGCGTCTCACATAGCCAATCACGCAGATATCCCAGGCCCCCGCCAATTCCACCGTGATGCTGGTCGGGGCTGTGCGGCTGGCGACGATTGGAATACGCATGCGCCGCGCCTTGCCCAACATCTCCGAACTGATGCGTCCGCTGGTCAACAAGATGCGGTCGCGCGTATTGATCTTTTCCAGCAGCGCTTGCCCGGCTACCTTGTCCACCGCGTTATGCCGCCCGACGTCCTCGGCGCTGATCAGCAAGCCGGTCTCGTCGCCCAGCACCGCCGTATGCACGCCGCGCACGGCATTATAAAGGGCCGCCGCGCCTTGTAGTTCGCGCATCAAGCGCAGGATCGCATCCGGCGTCGTCTTGAAGGCGCTTTCCAAGGGCGGGTGCGCCTTGGTCAATTCCTGCCCGGTCATGCCGCCGCCGCAGCCCGTGGTCAAGATCATGCGCCGGGGCAACTGCACCTCGTCCCGCGTCAGGATGACGTCAACCACGCTGTTCGGGATATTGCTCTGCAGCAAGGCGATCTCGTCCGCCGCTTCGATCACGCCCTCGTTGTACAAGTAGCCGACTGCCAGCGCCTCCAGTTGCAGGGGGCTGCACATCATCGTCGCCAGCGACTGCCCGTTGACATAGATCGAGAGCAGTTGCTCGTCAATCACGCCACCGTCAACGCGGCTGACCTCGCCCCCTTCGACGACTTGATAGCTCAGCGGCTTGGCGCCCGCCAGTTCTTTAGCTTGCCTAGCGGTCGTCATCCGTTGTCCTTCTTGCGTTTGCGCCGGGTCTGACGCCGCAGCTCCTCGTCGCTCCAGCCCTGCTCAATGCCCCACTCCACCTTCGGCTTCAGGGCGCCTGTGGGGCAGACGCCCACGCATTGCCCGCAAAATACACAGGGCGAATCGGTCATGGATATGTCAAAAGCCGTCGCCACCGAAGTCTCGTGCCCGCGGTTTTTCAGCGTCAGCGCGAAGGTGAACTGGGCGTCTTCGGCGCAGACTTGCACGCAGCGCCAGCACAAGACGCATTGTTCGTAATCGCGCACGTAAAAGGGATTGTCGTCGATCACTTCGCTTTCGCGCCGCCGCGCATCGGGGAAGCGTTCATCATCGGCGCTGTAGTCCGCTATCATGTCCTGGATCTCCGGCGCTTGCTCCAGGTTGACCGAGGCGTTCAACATTTCCAGGATGGTGCGCCGGCTGCGCTCGACCCGCTCGTTGCGCGTCTCCACCTGGGTATCGGCGCCGCATTCGGCCACGCAGGCCGGCTGCAAAACGCGCCCGCCATCGACATCGACCACGCAGACGCGACAAAGGCCGTTGGGACTGGTCGCCTCGTGGTAACAGATGAGCGGGATGTCGACGCCGGCTTCCCGCGCGGCTTCCAACAGTGTCGCGCCTTTTGCGACGCTGACGGGCTTCCCGTCCAGCGTGAGTTTGATCTTGTCGTCGGTCATGCCCTCATTCCTCCGCGTCAAACAACTCCGGGAACTTCTCCAGCGCGCTCAGCACCGCTAGCGCCGCCGTATGACCCAAACCGCAGATCGAGGCTTCGCTCATGGTCAAGCCAATATCGTGCAGCCGCTCGCGATCGCCGGCGCGCGGCGCCTCCAGACGCTCCAGTATCTCGACTTGACGCTGGGTGCCCAGCTGACAGGGGAAACACTTGCCGCAACTTTCGTGCTGGAAGAACAGCCCCAGCCGCCTCAGCAGGTCGCGCAGGTCGGTCGAGTCATTAAAGACCATGATCGCCCCCGAACCGAAGGTGCTGCCGGCCGCGCGCAAATCCTCAAAGGTCAGTGGCACGTCGATCTCATGGGGCAAGAGGAAAGTGCCCGCCGCCCCGCCCATCAGCACCGTTCTTAATTCGCCAACGACGCCACCGCAATAGTCGTCGAGGAATCGCCGCAGCGTGATGCCCGGCTGTATCTCATATACGCCCGGCCGACCCACGTGCCCGCTGACCGAGACCAGCTTCGTGCCGCTACTTTCCGCCGTGCCAAAACCCTTGAACCAATCCGCGCCCTGCCTGACGATGCCGGGGATGGCGCACAGGGTCTCGACATTATTGACCGCGGTCGGCTTCCCGAAGAGCCCGAAAGTTGTCGGATAGGGCGGCTTCATGCGCGGGAAGCCGCGCTTGCCCTCGATCGCTTCGAAGAGGGCGGTCTCCTCGCCACAGATATAAGCGCCGGCGCCCCGGCGTATGTCGATATCCAGCGAAAACTCGCTTCCCATGATCCCCGCGCCCAGGACGCCGGCCGCTTCCGCCTCTTGAATGGCGGAACCCAGGATGGCGGTCGCTTTGGGATATTCGCCGCGCACGAAGATAATGGCTTTGCCCGTGCCCACGGCGTAGGCGCCCAGCGCGATCCCTTCCAGCAGCAAGTGCGGGCGATGCTCCATCAAGACGCGATCTTTGAAGGTGCCGGGTTCGCTTTCATCGGCATTGCAGACGACATACTTGACGTCGCCCGCCGCGCCGCGCGTGAACTTCCACTTCAAACCGGTAGGGAAAGCCGCGCCGCCGCGCCCGATCAAGCCGGAAGCCTCCACCGTCGCGATCACCTCCTCCGGCGACAGATCGAATATCGCCCGACGCAAGGCGCGGTAGTCGCCGTATGCTGAGAGCGTCTGCGGCGCCGCGTCAAGCGAGGGATCCAGCAAGACCGATTCATCATCGCCGGCCGGCGTAAAATATGCGCCATTCCAGATGCCAAGCAGGTCATCGACCGTCGCCTTTGGCAGCGCGATGTCATCCTCGCCCCGTTCGCTGACCAGCGCCGCCGGCGCGTAATCGCACATGCCCAGGCAGGGAGAATGCTCAACGGTGTATTCGCCGTCGGCAGTTGTGCCATCGCCGGAGAGGCCCAAGCGGTCGTGCAGACCATGCAGCACCTCGTCAGCGCCAACCAGGGCGCAGGTCGGGTCCGCGCAGACGCGAATGATGCGCCGGCCAGTGGGTTCTTCGTGGAAGAGCGTATAGAAACCGATGACGCCGTAGATGTCGGCTTCCGGCACGCGCAAGACATGCGATATCCGATGCACATTTTCCGGGCTGATATGCCCATGCGCCCTCTGCGCGTCCCAGAGCGCCGGCAGCAGCGCTTCGCGCCCGCGTCCGCGATAGGCCTCCAATAACGCGTCGATGTCATGCCCGGCGATCATGCGCCCTCCACTTGTTCAGGGATCGAAAGTTTTCAGCCGTATCTACAGCATACCCTAAATTGAATTGTCTTACATGCCACGAGCCGCTCGGCGCGCGACCGACGGCTTGCCCAGAACACTCCCGTTGGACAACAACAGGAACTGTTGTCCAACGGAGTGTGGGTTCTGTTTCGCAATGCTCTCTTTTCCTAGGGTTTTGCGAAACTGCGAAACTGAATTATGGCAAGCGATAGGTCTTGGCATTGTTCAGACCAGAGCCGCAAAACCTGAAATTATTTCGCTGATTTTCGAGCGACCAGATTGGTCGCCCCTACACATGTCTTTAATGTCGGAATCCGTAGGGGCGAGCCTTGGCTCGCCCGAACCATACCCCTCTGCGCCTCTATGGTGAATCCCCCGCCCAGCCCAAGAACGCTCCCGTTGGACAACAACAACAGGAACTGTTGTCCAACGGTAGTGATGGTTCAGTTCGGACGGTCTTCCCAATCCCTAGGGATTGCCGAACTGCCGAACTAAATGGGAGAGCTTGTGGTAGATTTTGCGCTTTCCTGGCCCCATCTCCAACTGTCCACAGCGCTTGAACGCCAGTATACTCTCTTGGCTTGATATCCAGCTCGTCGAGTCCGCGTCGCTGCCATAATAATCCAGGAGGTCAAGCGCCAATGAGCGAGGATTTACGCCTGCGACCGCCAGCCACGCCGCTGGTCGTCAACGATCCCTATATGAGCGTCTGGTCGCTGGCCGACCGGCTGACCGACGACGATACCCGTCACTGGACCGGCCAGCCGCATCCCATTTGCGGCCTGATCCGCATCGATGACGAGACCTGGCGTTTCATCGGCGCTCCTCTCGATTACATCGGCCTGGATGCGCCGGCCATGCGGCAGACCTCGCTGACCGTCCTGCCAACCCGCACAGTCTATGAATTTGAAGCGGCTGGGGTCGCGCTCGCGCTCACCTTTATGACCGCCGCGCTCCCGCATGACCTCGAGTTGCTCTCGCGCCCGCTGACGACAATTGAAATGGACCTGCGTTCTCTGGATGGGCGGGCGCATCGCGCGGCGCTTTATCTTGACGTGCTGGGCCATTGGGTCGTCGACAATCCGGCGCAGAAGGTCATTTGGGGCCGTCACCGTCTTGACGATCAAGACACCCTATGGATGGGTTCGCTGGAGCAGCCGCTGCTGGCGAAATCGGGCGATGACCTGCGCATTGATTGGGGCTATCTGTATTTCAGTTCCATGGGACCGGCGCAGGGCGCTTTAGCCGACAACGCGACTCTGCGCAGTCAATTTGTGGATTCCGGCCGTCTGCCCGAGCGCGACGATACCGAGATGCCGCGGACCATCGACAGCCGGCCGCCGCACCCGGCTATGGCCTGGTCTTGTAATGTCGGAATTGTCGGAGAAAGCGGCGCGTCCTGGCAGGTCATCCTGGCTTATGACGATGGCTTTTCTGCGGAATACATGCGGCGTCGGCTGCGCCCGTTTTGGCGCCGGCAGGGCATGACCGCCGCTGATCTGATCAGCGCGACTCGCCGCCAATTCGACGCGATTCGCGCGACATGCCGCGCTTATGATGAGGAATTGATGGCGGATCTGCGCGCGGTCGGCGGGGAGAAATACGCCCGTCTGGCGGCGCTGGCATTCCGACAATGCCTGGGCGCGCACAAACTGGTCGCCGATCTGGACGGGACGCCCTTGTTCTTCTCCAAAGAGAATTTCAGCAATGGCTGCATGGGCACTGTCGACGTCAGCTACCCTTCCAGTCCGTTTTTCTTGCTCTTTAATCCCGATCTATTACAAGCCATGTTGACGCCAATCCTGGACTACGCCGCTTCCCCGCGTTGGAAGTTCCCCTTCGCTCCGCACGATATCGGGCGTTATCCCCTGGCCAACGGACAAGTTTATGGCGGCGGCGAAGCGAGCGAGTGGCGGCAGATGCCGGTCGAAGAATGCGGCAATATGCTGATCATGCTGACCGCCCTTTGTAAAGCCCGTTCGGACTTCAGCTATGCGCGGAAATACTGGAAGACCCTCACCGCCTGGGCCGAATATCTACTGGAAAAGGGACTCGATCCGGAAAACCAACTCTGCACCGATGATTTTGCCGGACACCTGGCGCATAATGTCAATCTATCCGTCAAAGCGCTGATCGCGATCGCCGGTTATGCCTGGCTCTGCCGGGGCCTGGATCAGCCGGAGCGGGCCGCGCAGATCCGGCAGCGAGTTGAGCGCATGGTTGCCGACTGGCTGCGCATGGCCGCCGATGGCGACCACTATCGGCTGACCTTTGATCGTCCCGGCACCTGGAGCCAGAAGTACAACCTCGTTTGGGATCGTCTGCTCGCTCTGGACCTTTTCCCGCCGATCTTGCGCCAAGCCGAGATCGCCTTTTACAAGAAGAAGCGGGGTCGTTACGGCTTGCCGCTGGATAACCGGCACACTTACACCAAGCTGGATTGGGCCGTCTGGTCCGCGTCCCTGGCGGAATCCCAAGACGATTTCGAGGATTTCATCGCGCCGCTCGTCGACTGGCTCAACGAGAGCGAGAGCCGCGTTCCGCTGACGGACTGGTTCTACACCGACAGCGGCGCGCAGGCGGGCATGCAGGCGCGCTCGGTCGTGGGTGGAGTCTACATCAAGATGTTGTACAATAGCGCCATTCATGAGAAATGGCTTCGGCGCAGGCAGAACTTCGCTTGAGCGCTTCTCTGGCAGACATCACGGCATTAAGAAAGGATTAACGTGCGATTCATTGTCATTCTTCTGTTGGGTCTGTCACTGCTGACAGGTTGCGCTTCGCAGGCGACCTTCGGCGATGCCATCACCCAAGGCGAACCCACACCTATTCCAACACCCGTAGTGCCTAGCAAACCTGTGTATCAGGTGGAGCGCGGTAAAATCGTTTATGAGCGCCGTTTCTTTGGCCGCATCGCGCCGGTTATCACCGCAGAATTCGCCTTCGAGATTGACGGTCGCGTTCTGGAGGTGCTGGTGGAGCGCGGCGCGACTGTGAACGAAGGCGATGTCTTGGCGCGCCTGGATACAAGAGCGCTGGAAGGCCAACTGCTCAACGCCGAAGAAGAACTCGCCATCGCCCAATCCATCTTCGAAAGCGCCGATAGCCAGGTTCGCTACGACAGCCAACGCGCTCGGCTCAACCTGGAAATGGCGCAACTGCGCCTGGATTATGCTGTAGAGCAGGCGGCCGATCCGCCGAGCGCGGACGACACGCTCAATATCAGCCTGCGTACCATTGAGCGCGATCTGGCGCAGGTCTCCCTCGACGAATTCACATCGGGCGTCGATCCACAGTTGCGTTTTGACGTCACACGCGCGCAGAAGCGCGTCGACGAGATCAAGGCGACAATCGCCAAAGCCGAGCTTGTCGCGCCCATGTCGGGTCGACTGGTCTATTTCTCGCCCGACCCCGGCGAGCCGATGATCGCTTACGAGCCGATCGCGGTGGTGGCGGATCTCTCGGTACTGGAAGTCACGGACGAGATGGACGCCGATGACCTGAGCGAACTTGCCGAAGGCATGCCGCTGAGCATCAAGCGCGCCAGCTTGCCCGGCAATGTCTATACCGGCGCCATCGCCAGCTTGCCCTCGCCCTATGGTCTTTCAACCGATGAATATGTTCATGTCGCCTTTGACGAGCAGCCGCCCCTGGATGAATACAAAGTGGGCGATCGTATGGAATTCACCGTCAAAATCGAAGAGCGCGATGACGTGCTCTGGCTGCCCGTCTCGGCGATCCGCCAATTCAGCGGTCGTAATTTCATCGTCGTCCAAAACGAAGGCGTGCAGCGCCGGGTCGATGTGCGGCTCGGGCTGGAGGGCGACGGCCGAGTCGAGATCCTTGAAGGCGCGGAAGAGAACCAGACGGTCATCGGCCCATGATGCGTAGCAGCTTGCGAATCCGCGCCATCTTCATAGTCGCCCTCAAACGTCTGCTGGCGCAGCCCTTGCTGTCGCTGGCGACAATCATCGGTCTTACGGTCGCCGTCGCCCTCGTTTTGACCATCCCGATCTATTCCGAATCGGTCGCCTTCCGCATCTTGACCGAACGCCTCACCGAAGGGCCGGATCGCATCAACCGGCCGCCCTTCTCTTTCATGTTTAGCTATATCGGCTCCTGGAATCAGCCGGTCAATTGGGAGGACATCGCTGGCCTGGACCGCTACCTGCGCGAAAAAGGCGGGGACGAACTGGGACTGCGCGCGACCAGAATCGTCCGCCACCTGGAAACGCAAAACTTCCGCCTCTATCCCGCTGACGAAACCAACTACCGCGACGAGAATCGTTCGCTGGATTATGTCAGCTTCGGCACGACGGAAAACATCGAAGCGCAAGTGGAATTGGTGGAGGGCGTTTTCCCGCCGCCGGCCGATCCCGACCCCAATAGCGTTATCGATGTCATGATCCACCAGGAATTCGCCTCCGAATTTGGCATGCAGGTCGGCGAGACCTACTCCGGATACAACTGGCGGCTGGAAAACGACGATCCCATGCAAATCATTACAATCCGCGTCGCCGGCATCTGGCGTCCTAGCGACGATGAATCAGAATACTGGTTTTACCGTCCCAACGTCTTTCAAGATATTCTGCTCATAAACGAAGCGACCTATGTCAATCGCCTGGCGCCCCATACCGACTCGGAGATCAATCTGGCGGTTTGGTATCTCGTCACCGATGGCAGCAGCGTCAATACCAGCCGCGTCGATGAGTTGCTCCAACGACACAACGACACCGAAAAGATAGCCGATCAATACTTGCCCGGCACCTATATTCAAGCATCGCCGGAAGAAGAGTTGCGGCCATATCAGCGTATCGTCACTGTTCTGACCCTGACCCTGACAGTCTTCAGCATCCCCATTGTGGCCCTGCTGATCGCATTCCTGGTCATGCTGGTTGGTTTGGTTGTGGACGGCCAGCGCAACGAGACGGCGGTCATGCGCAGCCGCGGTACTTCGCCCTTCCAGGTGGTGGGCTTGACCACTGTCGAGGGCATCATTATGGGACTCATCGCCCTGGTGATCGGCATGATCATGGCAACCGCTTTCACGCAACTGATCGGCACCACGCGCAGCTTCATGGACTTCCGCTGGGGACATCATTTCATCGTGTCGATCCCGCCGACTATCGGCTCAACCATCGCGCTGGCGCTGGCCTTTACGATTCTGATCCGTGTTGTGCCGACCATCGGCGCCGCTCGCCATACCATTGTCAGCTACAAGATGGACAAGTCGCGCTTGTTGCGGCGGCCCTGGTGGCAGCGCCTGGGGGTCGATATTCTGCTGCTGGCGCTTATCGGCTACTTCTATTATCAGGTCGTGCAGCAAGGCGGCCTGATCGACGTGGAAGGCGGGACGCGCAATATCGACCAGGCCTACAATCAGCCCTTTGTATTCTTGTTGCCGCCGCTGACGATTTTCGCTTTGACGCTTTTTATCCTGCGACTTTTGCCGCCGATCCTGCGCTTAATGGCCTGGCTGATCCAATGGAGCAACAGCGTCGGCTTGCTGATCGTGACACGACAATTGGAGCGCTCGCCCGGCGCCTATTATTTGCCCTTGATCCTGCTGGTAACGACCATCAGCCTGGGCATCTATACCGCGTCTTTCGCCCGCACGATTGATCGCTATCTCTACGAGCAGCAGTATTACAAGGTCTCCGCCGACATGTCCGTGCGCGTTTTCAGCCAGACCGGGGGCGGCATTCCCGGCGCCAGCAGTGACGAGCCTCCCGCTTATATGCACATTTCCGAGTTCACCTCGATGCCGCATGTCAGTGGCGCCACCCGCATCGGCGAATACACCGCCAAGGCGCGCCTGACTATGACCAGCGTCGAAGGCAGATTCGTGGGCGTTGACCGCGCCGACCTGGGTCCGGTCATCTTTTGGCGCCCCGACTTCGCCTCCTATCGCCTGGGTTACTTGACCAACGCCCTGGCGCTGCAGCAGGACAACGTTTTGGTCTCGCGCGAATTCCTCGAACAGCGTGGTCTGGATATCGGCGATCTGCTGGAACTGGACATACGCAGCGGGGGCGACGTATTCAAGATCAATTTGCAGATTGTCGGCAGCCTCGAGTACTTCCCGCGCTGGTATCCCGAAGAAGACGGCCCCCTCTTCGTCGGCAACCTGGACTTTCTCTTTGAACAAGCGCAGCAAGAACTGGCGCATCGCGTGATCGCGCGCACCGAACCGGAATTCAACCCGCGCGTCTTTACCCGCGCCCTGTTCGACCGCGGCGCCGCCGGCGTCCTCATCGAAGAACCCACTACGCGCATAGAGCGCGAACAATCGCGACCGGAACGGCAAGGTCTCTTTGGCTTGTTGTCCATCGGCTTCATCACGTCTTCGCTGGCGACGATGATCGGCTTCTTGCTTTACACGGTCTTTTCCTATCGCCGTCGCTACGTTGAATTGGGCATCTTGCGCGCCATTGGCTTGTCCCAGGCGTCGATGATGCTTTCTGTCGCCTGGGAATTGGGTCTCTTGATCGTGATGGGCTTGGCCCTTGGCGTCGGCATCGGACTGGCGGTCAGCATACTCTATATCCCCTACATGCAATTTGTCAGCAGCCTGGAAGGGGTCGTGCCGCCCTATGTGATCACGATGGCCTGGACCGAGATCGCCCAGATCGTCGCCCTGTTCCTGGGCACCTTCTTGCTGATTATGATCATCCTGCTGGTGATCCTGCGGCGCATGCGGATTTTCCAAGCGGTCAAGTTAGGAGAGTCGCTCTGATGGCTAGCGAAGATCCATTTGTCATTTGCAACGAACTATACAAGATATTCAAAGTCGCTGACATCGAAGTCATGGCCCTGCAAGGCCTGGATCTCTCCGTCCGCGAAGGGGAAATGGTCGGCGTCGTCGGGGCGAGCGGCAGTGGCAAAACCACCTTGATGAATGTTTTGGGCGGTTTGACGCGGCCCTCCGCCGGCCAGGTGATCATCGACGGACAGAACTTGCTCAAGCTGAGCAATCGCGAACTGACGACTTATCGACAGGTGGACGTCGGTTTCGTCTGGCAGCAAGGCAGTCGCAATCTCATTCCCTACCTGTCCGCGCTTGATAACATCAAATTGCCGATGACGCTGGCCGGCCAGACCGGCACGCAGGTGGACAAGCGCGCGCGCGAACTGATGGACCTGGTCGATCTCGCCGATCGTTACAACCATAAGCCCATCGCCCTTTCCGGCGGCGAACAGCAGCGCGTAGCGATCGCGGTGGCGCTGGCCAACGAGCCGAAACTGCTGCTGGCGGACGAGCCCACCGGCGAGCTTGACTCCGTGACCTCCGACCAGGTCTACAACCTGTTCCGACGCTTGAATCGCGATCTTGGCTTGACGATTTGCATCGTCAGTCACGATCCGCTGGTCGCGCAGCATGTCGGCCGTGTTGTAGCGATACGAGATGGCAAGCTGGCCAGCGAAACGGTGCTGCGCCGGCGCAAACGGAAACCCCGGCCCCAAGACGGCTCCTTCGCCTCAGGCGGGGGGCAAGAGGGATGGGAAGAACACTTCGAGGAGTTGATCGTGCTGGATTCCGCCGGACGCTTGCAAATCCCCAAGGCTTATCGAGAACAGTTGGCAATCGAAAACCGCGTCGAAATGGAAGTGACGGATCGGGGATTGTTGATCCGCCCGGCACAGAACCTGGAAGAGACCTCGTCACAGAGCGAGATTCAAATCGAACAGGAAATCCGCGCCGGTGATAATGGCGCGGGGGACGGCCTGCTTTCCAGGCTGGGACTGCGCAAATCCGGGGCGGAGGATGGGCGCGGAAGGAGGCGGAAATGACTGCGCTTGCCATTGTCGCGCAAGACGTCAGCCGCGTATACGCATCCGATTCGGGCGAGGTAGCGGCAATACAAGATGTAACCTTCGAAATCGAAAGCGGGCAGTTCGTCGCTTTGCGCGGGCGCTCGGGCAGCGGCAAAACCACCTTGCTCAATTGTCTCGGCGGATTGGACAACCCGACCCGTGGCAAAATCTGGATCTATGGCGACGACATATCCGGGCTGGACGAAAGGGAACGCACCCACTGGCGCCGCGAGAGTATTGGCTTCGTCTTCCAGCAGATGGGTTTGATGCCCAGCTTTTCCGCCTACGAGAACCTTGAATTGATGGCTCGCCTGGGTGGCGTGCCGCGCCGCGAGCGCAAGGAACGCATTCTCAAGAATCTGGAACAGGTAGACCTCAAGGATTATTACGCGCATCGACCCTACGAGATGTCCGGCGGGCAGCAGCAGCGCATCGCCATCGCCCGCGCCTTGGTCACGTCGCCGCGCTTAATCCTGGCTGACGAACCGACCAGCGAACTGGACAGCGAGACGACGCACATGATATTGGCTGTTTTGCAAAGTATCGTGCGCCAGGAAGGCGTCACAATCCTGTTGTCAAGTCACGATCCAATCGTCGACGAATACGCGGACCGCATCATCCACCTGCGGGACGGACAGATCGCCGAATCCCCCGAAGAATCCAGGCCGGCGCTTCAGTTGGCCGGGATGATCTAAGGAAGGCCCGAGGCTATGGGTTTGCCGCTGCTATTCTTCTTCTTCTACTTTATGAGCGACACCATTCATTTTCACGATGTCAGCCTGGAGGCCGGCATAACCGCTTCTCACCGCGCCATCTGGCAGGAGGAAGCGCCCCGACGATTTGGCGAGCAGTATCTGGCCGCCGGGACAGCCTGGGCCGATTATGACAACGACGGCTGGGTCGATCTCTTCGTCACAGGCAACCTCGATCCCAACGTCTTGTATCGCAACAATGGCGACGGCAGCTTCGCGGTATCCGAGTTCTCGGCTGCGCTGAGTTTGACCGATGTCCCGAGCGGCGGCGCTGTCTGGGCCGATTATGACAATGACGGCTGGCGCGATCTTTATGTGCTGAACATGGGACCGAATCGCCTCTTCCGAAACCTCAAGGGCCAGGGCTTTGCCGATGTGACTCTCGAGGCCGGCGTCGGCGATATCGGCAAGGGCAGCACAGCCGCCTGGGGCGATTATGACGCGGACGGACATTTGGATCTCTACGTCGTTAATTGGTCCTGCGTTCCCGAATGCGACCTTCAGGACTTTTCCCGCAGCCGCGATGCGCTCTACCACAACGACGGCGATGGCAGTTTCACCGATGTCTCGGGCTTGTTGGGCTTCGAGCAATTGTTGGGCGCCGGCTTCTCGGCCAGCTGGGTTGACTATGACAACGACCGCGATCTCGACCTGTACGTCGTCAATGACAAAGTGGTGAACGCCCTGGGCAATGTGCTCATGCGCAACGACGGCCCCGGCTGCGATGGTTGGTGCTTCACCGACGTTTCGGCGGCCTCGGGAGCGGATTCGGTCGTGCACGGCATGGGCTTGGCCACCGGCGACTACGACAACGATGGCGACCTGGACTTTTATTTTTCCAATATGGTGAATGCCATGGTCCTGCTGGAGAACCGGGGCGACGGCAGCTTCGTCAACAGCACCGACTTCGCCAAAGTAGGCTATGACACCGGGCAGTCCGTCGGCTGGGGCACGGCCTTTCTCGATTTTGACAACGACGGCTGGCTGGATTTGTTCCTGGCATCGACCGGTCTGGTGCCGGACTCCGGTTCCCGCGGCGGGCAACTTGATGATCCGGATCAGCTTCTCCATGGCTTGGCCCCGGAATACGGTCCCGTGGGCATGCACTTCCAGTATCCCGACATGCTCTATCATAATCAGCGCGATGGCAGTTTCGCCGCGGTCAACCAGGACTTGTTCACCCAAGGCGCGCACCCGACGATGGGCTTCAGCACGGCCGATTACGACCGCGACGGCCGCATCGATTTTGCCCTGACCTATTGGGACGTCGGTCACCGATTGTTCCAGAATGACAATCTCGCCGCGCGGCTGAACAACTGGATCGCCTTTGACCTGCAGGGCGGTGCTGGTATTGATCGTGACGCCATTGGCACACGGGTGCGCGTCGACACCGTCGCCGGCTTGTCACAGATCCGCGAAGTGAAATCCGGCTCCAGCCTGGGCGCGGGAAACGAGCTGGCGCTGCACTTCGGCTTGGGCGAGTCCCAGATCACCCGCGTGCTCGTCAGTTGGCTCAATGGCGATTACCATGAATACACCGGGGTCGCGGTCAACCAGCGCTGTTTGATCACGCCGGAAAAGATGGAATGCGAGAATCAACCCCCTTCACAGTAGATGGCCTTCCCGTCTCCGATTCGCCCCTGCTGGTTGACCTCATGGGTGGGGACGCCTAACCGTGATCGAAGATTTGCATGCGGCGGTCGGGCGCATCAAGGCGCTGCTCGACGCTGAAGCGTGCTGGTACGAAACCTTTGAGCATGAGCCGGTGCGCACCAGCGAAGAAGCGGCGGCGGCGCGCCCGGGCTACGCTTTGCGTCACGGCGCCAAAGCCATCATCCTGCGCGTGAAGCGATCAAAGCGGGACAAGTTTTTTGTGATGCTCGTCTTCCCGGCCGATCGCAAGTTCGACGCCAAAGCGGTCAAGAACTATTTCGCGGCCCGCGACATCCGCTTCGCCAGCGAAGACGAAGTTGCGAAGCTGACCGGCGGGGTGCAACCCGGTGGGGTGCCTCCCTTCGGCGACTTGTTCGACTTGCCCGTATTCGCGGCGCCCCAACTTTTTGAAGTGGAGCGAATTGTCTTCAATGCCGGCGATCGGCGTTATTCTCTGGCCATGCGCAGCGCCGATTATCGCCGCCTGGCCCTGCCCGAAGTATTCTCATTTTTATGAACCCGTAGATACTGACCCCTACAGGTATCTTCTATGTTTGAAAACTGTAGGGGCGACTCTGTGAGTCGCCCAAAATGGCTATAAAATGTATAGGATTTTTGGCGACGATTTCCTATGGCCAACTTGGATTTACAATGGATTGGAAAGCGGAACGACTGAATGCCCTCTGACGTAATGGTAGCGGGCCATATCGCCCTCGATATCTTGCCGGATATGTCCAGCCTCAAGCCCGAGGAAGTCATCGGCGCGGGCAAAGTCTTCGAGATCGGCCGCATTTCTTATTCGACCGGCGGCGCAGTTTCCAATACGGGCTTGGCGCTGCACTGCTTGGGCATCAATGTTGATCTGCTTGCGATCGTCGGCGCGGACTGGGTGGGCCGGGCGATCATTGATTACGTGAGAGGGTACGACAGCGCTCTGGGCGATCACATCCGCGTCCTGCCCGATGCCGCTAGCGCCTATACGATTGTCATCGAGCCAGGGAACCACGACCGCACCCTGTTGACGCATACCGGCGTCTATCACGGATTCAGCCTGGATAACATTAATCTCGACCTGGCAGCCGCTTGCAAACTGTTTCATCTGGGCTATCCGACACTGCTGCCGCGACTGTATCAGGATGACGGCGCCGGATTCCTCGAGCTGGTGGGAACTATCAAAGCTTTGGGACCCGTCACCAGCGTCGACATGAGCTTGCCCGCCCCCGACAGTCCCAGCGGAAAAGCGGATTGGCGCGCGATTCTGCGCCGATGTCTGCCCTACGTCGATATCTTTGTGCCCAGCATCGAAGAGATCATGTTCATGCTGCGGCGTACCGATCATGATCGTTGGGGGGGCGAAATCATCGCGCGCATGACAGCCGACTACCTGGCCGATCTGGCTGAGGAACTGCTGGAGATGGGCGTCGGCATTGCCGGATTCAAGCTCGGGGAGCGCGGACTCTACTTGGAGGCTTCGGCGGACGCGGGGCGCCTGGGATTCTTATCGCGAATCGGGCAAGCGCCTGCGGATTGGGTCGGCATTCGCACCTGGCATCCGCCCTTCCGGGTGCGCGTGGCCGGCACGACCGGCGCTGGCGACGCCGCCTACGCCGGTTTGATCGCCGCGCTCATCCGCGGGCTGGATTACCAAGATTGCGCGCGCTGGGCCTGCGCCGTGGCCGCATGCAATATCGAAGCGGCTGACGCCACCAGCGGCGTACGTAGCTGGGAAGAAACCGAAGCGCGTCTCGCTGGGGATTGGCCGACTCACGCGCTGTAGTCAAGCATTCCGGCGCTTTGCCCAGGGCAATCGCTGCATTGGCAAACTTGCCGTCTTCAGGTGACGGAATGCGAGGAAAAGTTGCCAAAAGACTTTTTACTCGGTGCCCTCGGTGTCCTCGGTGGTAAGAATTAATTTGATGCGACTACCCGGACGCGATGCGCTAACTGCTCTTCGGCAGAAGCGCGATCAGCAAGATTGATACCACGCTAAGACCCGTAACGATGACCAACATCGGACTGTAGGAATTGAAGATGTCGAAGATGACGCCGGCGGCGAAGGGCGCTGCGGTGCCGGCCAAAGTCAGGAAGAACGTCATCGAACTGGTGATTCGCCCGTAAAACGCCGTGCCGTATGTGTCGGCAAGGATCAGAGGTCGTATGAGCGTATTGGTGCCGATCGCCATGCCGAAGAAACCTATGAAGAGGATGATCAGCAAGGGCGAACTGCCCAATAGCAGCGTGGCTAGAGCAAGCGTCAATAGGACGAAGACGCCGAGCGCCATGGTTTTGCTGGAAAAACGCCATTCGACCGCCGCGAAGATCATCCTGCCGACTACTTGCATGACGCCGATGGCGCCGCTGGCGACCGCGGCGCTGCTGGAGTGAATGCCTATACTAATCAGCAGCGGAATGAAATGCACGCGCACGGCCACGATACACAAGCTGG
Organism: Chloroflexota bacterium; assembly: GCA_011525385.1. GTDB lineage: Bacteria > Chloroflexota > Anaerolineae > Aggregatilineales > Phototrophicaceae > UBA6055. The sequence goes on from WTGF01000116.1 coordinate 44,199, forward strand.
ATAGCGCGAAGGCCAGGGTCAAGATCCAGAAAAAGCGCGATCGGAATGCCTCTCCCAGACTGATCGATTCGCTTTTGCTTTGCTGCGCAGGTTGCGATTCGCCGTCGGGTTGCAGGCCCAGGTCCCTTGGTCGGCGGCGCAGCACCAGGGCATGCAGCGGTATCGTGATAACGCCCAGCAAGACGCCAAGTATGAATACCGCTTGCCGCCATCCCTGCGCCACCAGCAGCGCATCGGCCAAGGGGATGAAGATCGTGCTGGCGAAACCAGCGATAAAGGTGAGAAAAGCCAGTGCCCGGCCGCGTTTGCTCACGAACCAGTTGGCGATGACTATAAAGGCCGGCTCGTAAAGGACGGCCGTGCTGCAAAAACCCAACAGCGCCATGACGACCACGAACTCGGGCAGCGTCGTCACCCGCGACCACAGCAAGACCATCACCGTCGCGCCGATGGAACCAAGCGTCATCAAGAGACGCGACCCGTGTTTGTCCAACCAGTAGCCGACCGGGAAAGCGAAAATGCCGGTGATCAACCACATCAGCGAAAACGCGCCCGAGATCTCCCCGCGCGACCAGCCGAATTCCGCTTCCATCGGCGTGATGAACACCGAAAAGGCGTAGAATATCACGCCAAAGGAGGCGGTTTCGGTGATGGCCAGCGCCAGGGCAATATACCAGCCATAGTAAATTGGCTCGCGCTTGAATAGTCGGTGCATAAAACCGGGTTCGCGTAGGTAAAACACGCCATTTTTTCACCGCAAGCATATCGGCAAAGGCGCATATCGCAAGTGGCAAACGCAGGAGGGCGGACCAGACTGCGCTAACATCGCCACTTGCGTTATACTCGGCGGCAGATTTCTAGCGGAAAAAGGAGGTGGCTCATGCCCTTGCGCAGTCACGATTGGTTCTTGCGGGACGGGCAAGCTGGGTTCAAATCTCGCAGCCGCATGAAGAACCAGGGTACGCCCCAGCAAATGTTCGACGGCCGCCCCGTCATCGGCATTTGCAATACCTGGTCGGAACTGACGCCCTGCAACGCCAACCTGCGCATCCTCTGCGAGCACGTCAAACGAGGCGTCTTGGAAGCCGGCGGATTCCCGCTGGAATTTCCCGTGATGTCGCTGGGCGAACCGCTGATGCGCCCGACGACCATGCTCTACCGCAATCTGGCCAGCATGGATGTCGAAGAATCAATCCGAGCCAATCCGCTTGATGGCGTGGTGCTGCTGGTCGGTTGTGACAAGACCACGCCGGCCGCCGTCATGGGCGCTTGCAGCGTCGATGTGCCGACGATTGTCGTGACCAGCGGCCCGATGCTGAATGGCAAGTTTCAAGGACGAGATATCGGCGCGGGTACGGACAAATGGCGCTTTACTGACGACTGGCGCACAGGCAAGATGAGTACCGCGGATTATATCGAGTCCGAAACCTGCATGTCCCGCAGCGACGGGCATTGCATGACGATGGGCACCGCATCGAGCATGGCCTGCGTGGTCGAGGCCCTCGGCCTGATGTTGCCCGGCGGCGCGGCCATCCCCGCCCCCGATGCGCGCCGCCGCCGGCTCTGCCACTTTAGCGGCAATCGCATCGTACAGATGGCCAAAGAAGAGCTGAGTCCGTCGCGGATACTGACGCGTGAAGCCTTCGAGAATGCCATCAAGATCAACGCCGCCATCGGCGGCTCGACCAACGTCATCCTGCATTTGCTGGCGATCGCCCGACGAATCGGCGTTGATCTCTGTCTGGACGATTTTGATGAGTTGGGCAGCCAGGTGCCGCTGCTGGTCAACCTCAAGCCCGCGGGCGATTTCCTGATGGAAGAATTCTATTATGCCGGCGGTTTGCCCGCCGTGATGCAAAACGCGGCGTCGTTGCTGGATATGGATACGATCACGGTTACGGGCGAGTCCCATGCGCGGAACACGGCCAGGGCGATCTGTTACGACGAGAGGGTTATCAGCGGGCTCGACGCGCCTTTTCAGCGAGAGGCGGGCATCGCCGTTCTGCGCGGCAACCTCTGCCCCGACGGCGCGGTCATCAAGCCCTCCGCCGCCACGCCAGGTCTGATGCGGCATCGCGGACGCGCCGTCGTTTTCAAGTCACTGGACGATTTCCACGCCCGCATCGACGGTCCCGATCTCGATGTCGACGCAGACAGCGTGCTGGTGATGCAGAATGTCGGCCCCAAAGGCTTCCCCGGCATGCCCGAAGTGGGCAATATGAGCCTGCCTCGCAAGCTCCTCGACAAAGGAGTGAGCGATATGCTGCGCATTTCCGACGGCCGCATGAGCGGCACCGCCTACGGCACGGTCGTCTTGCATGTCGCTCCGGAATCGGCGGTCGGCGGGGCGCTGGCCCTGGTGCGTGACGGCGATATGATCGAGCTGGATGTTGGCCAACGTCGCTTGCATCTCGACATTTCGGAAGCTGAATTGGAACATCGTCGCGCCGGGTGGCAGCCCTCCGCCTCGCATAGCCCCAGAGGATATACCCGCTTGTTCACGGATCATGTGCAGCAGGCCGATTTGGGTGTTGACTTCGACATTCTGGCTGGCGGATCTGGCCACGAGGTGATACACAATGCCGAGGCGCAGGCCACAAGCAAAGTGGAAGCGACTTGAGCGACAAGCCAGCAAGATTAACGGCAGATGAGTGATCGGCGGCGAGTATGTCGCTGATTTGGAAAAGGACGGGTCAAAGACCGTAAACTGGCGATAACTGCACGGTGTATAAGAAAGCGGGTTCACATGCCAACGCTGGAAAACTACAGCCAATTCGAAGGCCGCTATTGGGATACGGCCGCCATCCGCAACACCTTGGACTACCAGGGCGTCAAAGCGCCACATACCGGCGAACCGTTTACCGAAGCTATGTTGCTGGGCATTAGCGGCGGCGTCGCCTTCGGTTACTTCACTTTTCATTACAAGGGATATGATCCGCAGGTCAACTTGCTGACGCGCAACACCTTCGGGCCCATGGAGACGATTTTCGATCGCATGGGCATCGCCCGCGATGCGCGGCAGTCCACCAGCGCCGACAAGGGTCGGCAAAACTTGATGGCCGCGCTGGAAGAGGGCTACGCGCCGCTGGCCAGCCCGGATGGCTCGCTGCTGCCCTACAATGCTTTGTCCTATGACGATGCAAACTGGTACACCATGCCGCTGGTCATCTTTGGCTATGAGCCGGAAGCGGGCGAGGCGTACATCTCCGACCGCAGCCGCGTCGCCTTGACCGTCAGCACAGAGGACCTGGACAAAGCGCGCGGCCGCATCAAAAAGGACAAGCACCGCTTGCTGCTGCTGGACCATCCGGACGAAGCCAGGCTCGCTGATGCCGTTCGTCAGGGGCTGGAGGACTGCGTCCGCCTCATGACCGAGAAACCGCCTAAGGGATCAGCCAAGAACTTCGGGCTGCGCGCTATGGAGCACTGGGGAGAAATGCTCGAGAAAACGAGCAAAGGCAGTTGGGCGCGCGAATACCCGACCGGGCGTCCGCTGCTGGCCGTGTTGATCAGCTCCTATACCTTCCTCGGTCCGGCCTTTGGCAAGACCATGGCTGCCGAGCGCGATGTCTATGCCGATTTCCTTGACGAAGCGACCGCTGTGCTGGGTTTGCCGGCACTCGAAAATGTGGCCCTGCGCTATCGCAATGCCGGGGAGGCCTGGCGGGCTTTGCTGGGCGCGCTCTTGCCCGAGACTGTGCCCTTCTTAAGCGATGTGCGTGACAATATCGACCGCAAGACGGACCTGTTCATCGAGCAAGGGGCGGCGCAACTGGACGAGATCGTCGCCTGCAACGAGAGCATCGAAGCCGCGAAGACCGCTAGCGAGAGTGATTTCCCCATGACGGAAACCGAGATCGCGGACCTGCGCGGCGAAATACGCCGCTGCCTTAAGGAGGTGCGCGATGCGGAAGCGGAAGCGGTAGCTGCGCTCAAAGGGGCGATCGCTTGATATAAGTGTGGGGCCGAATGCGCTATATTCCCTCCTTGAACGGCGCCTTCATAAAGGCGTCAATAGCGTCTCGGTCGGCTCTATCCAATAAGTTGAGCCAATTGAACATGAAGAAACTATCGATGGCGATCTGCCTGTGAAACTCACTTCTCTGCACGGGATAGCCGGCAAGCTCGAAACTGTCATAAGCCACGAAATTGTTCGCGGCTCGCGTCGTTGGCAAGCCTGCCTCGAAGGCTTCGGTGCATCCCGGCAAACGCGCCCAGAAATCCGCTCGCCATTCTTGATGCGGTTTGATATAGGGCAGCAACTCGTCAACCGATTCGCTGTTGATTCCCAGACGGACTATGACTTGATATTCCTTTATCAGCGCTAGAAGCGTCGCCAGCTCTTCATTTGTGCAGCGGCGCAGGCTGACCTCTTGCGACGAAGGGACTTGGCTTTGTCCGCGGCGGGCAATGCCATCCGCTATTTCATCGAATCGACTTTGCAGGGCGTCCAAATCAGCTTGCCGCGATGGATACAGGTTGGCTATCTCGTCAGCGCCGGCCCGCTCCAGGGCTGTCGAGGCAATACCGTCGCCGAGAATCTGCCGAAATAACATCGCGATCTCCAGGGCTTCCGCACAGCGCGGCAGCTCCGACAAGACATCTTCATACTTCGCAAATTCTTTGTCTATGTGCCAGAACGAAGCCTCAGCCCTGCCGATTCCAACGATCGTCTCTCGCAGCTTGGCCGGGTCAAGAACGCTGTTTTTGACGAGCTCGCTAAGCTGATACTCTGAACACGCCGGCAAATTGTTGCGATAGGGACGCGCGTCATGCTCCGCGCCGCTTTCCTCCCCGAGTTCGGCGATGCGCGCGGTCAATTGTTCTTGTAGAACGCTATTCGCCATGTCGGCTGAGCCGACGCCGGGCACCAACTGAACCAGGGAACTCGCGACATTCTGGGCGATCGTCAGTGTCAGGTCCAGCCCGATCAAGCAATCAGGCATGTCGGCTTTGACCCTTTCGCGCAATTCGATCCTGCTGTCGATAAACTCCTGGAAGCCGCCCCATCTGGTATAGCTCGCTGCCAGTTCCAGCATCGCTTGATATTCGCCGAATAGACTCAGAATACGATCTGTTTCAGCATCAGAGCATCGAGGCAAGCCATCTGTATTCGAATAAGCCCGATCCGCCGGTTCCAAGCCGGGGATCTCAGCGAGGATTTCGTCCAAGCGTCTTTTGAGGCTGTGCCCGCCACTGATAGTTTCGCTAAGTGAGTCTTGCCGAACTTGCAAGGCGTATAGCGAAAAATAATCACCGGCGCGGCCATGCAAGAGCAAGCCGAGTTCCAGCGCTTCTGCACAGGCGGGCAAGTTCCGCCAACTGCCTTCTCGCCATTCAACCTGCGCCGCGCCAAAGTCGAGCAGGTCTTCAAATTCGCGAATGCGCCGCGCCGATTCGATCAGCGCCTGATATTCGCCGAGCATGGCGGACACGGTAGCAGTCTCTTCTTTGCTACAAGCTGGAAGCTGCCCGCCATGGCGCCAAAGTGGCGCGCCTGCTTCAAGGTCTATTGCGCCTCCCCGAATTCTCTCGTGCAAGTCTAGTCTATTCCCGGCAAAAGTCTTCAGGTAAGGGATAGAATCGTCCGGCGCTTCCGCATAGACCAGCCCGATGAACGCGGCGTAGTCATCCACGATGTGGCTCATTTGCAGGCCCATCTCAAATGCCAGGTTACAGTCGGGCAAATTGACCAGCAGATTGTCGCGCCACTCAATCATATAATCGAGCAATGGCAGCAAGCGTTCCATGCCGCCGAAACCAAACATCCGCTCGTCCAATACCTGGTATTGCGCCACTACTTTCGACAAGGCGTCAAAGTCGGCATCCGAACAACTTTGCAAATACAACGGCGATTCCTCGACTATTGAACGCGCTCTCAACACCAGCGGGAACGTATCGAGCTGAGTCGAACTCAAGCCCACCTCTTCCATATAGGGATCGGCCTCCTCAGGCACGCCTATGGTTGCGAATGACATCGCAGCGACGATGTTGCTTGCAGCTTGGCTTAGCATCAAGATTTTTTCTATGTCTTTGGCGCAAGCCGGCTCGTGGGACCAGAGGCTTTGCCGCCAGGCGATTTCTGCTTGGCCGATTGTGATAAGGTCTTCAGCGGATTGAGCCGTCGACAAAGCTTCGGTAAAGGCTTCGAATGCCGGCAGGCTGTTCTCAAGATCAATCCGTTGCTTTTTTGTACAGATAGGCCAGTCTTCGAGGGGCGCGGAAGGATCCGCCTCGCTGTTCTCAATCAACCTGGCCAGCTCGTCGACGCGGTCGGCATTGCGATTGAATACCTTGAAATAGGGATGGTTTTCCTCGGCAAAACCAGCGTAGATAAGCGCGGTTCCGGTTACGACATCGTTGACGGCTCGATACATTAGCCATAGCAGTTCGACAGCTTCGCGACAAGGCGGCAGATCGGAGACCCCGTCGCTCTGTGTGTATACGACTTGAGTGATTGCTACATCGAGTTGACTTTCATGCGCCCAGTTCTCGCGCCACGCATATTGGCGATGAGCCAAATCCAGCAGGTCATCTATTGACGCGATCTCCTTTGAGTCGGCAATGATCCCTTGGTATTCCGGCAGGGTAGGAGCGAGGCTCGCGAGTTGCGGCTCCGAACAAGCTGGCAACGATACGCCCTCTGCGGTCGACGCCTCTTCTCGACTGTCATCATGTAGGAGGTCGCGTAAGTCGCTGACCGTTTGACTGTACTTCTCCGGATAAAAGGCGTCGTCAAGCGGATCGATAAAGGGATTCAAGGCTTCCCTGAAGTCGGGATTGCCCCTTGAGGACTCTCGAATGCCATAGTGCATTGCCCAATACGCGGCGATGTAACCCGCTTCTCGCGTCGTCTGCCAGAAGAAATCTATCGACTCCGAACAGCGTGGCGCTGTATTCCAGATCGCAGAACGGTAACTCAGTTGCTCTTCGGCATAGTCCAGCGCGTCCTCCAGGCTGTTGATGCTGCTCGCCGTCGAACGCAAGGCCTCAAAAGCGGGTACAGTTGCAAGTACCGCTTGCAGATACTTGACCGAACAGCGCGGATAATCGCTCTGCGAATGCGATGCGGGTATTGTCATCAAAAGCGCGATCAAACTTGCTATCAGTGCTAGTCGCATCTTTGCCTCCGCCAATTGACAACCGCCTTTGCTCGTTCATTCTACTGAAGTTCTCGTTGAATAGGCAAATCGTTGCTGCGCCTGCGTAGGGGAATCGAATGAGAGCGATTTCTTCTGGCCTCCGACCATGTTGCTGCCACCGATGAATTTCGCTATGATACGGTCTTGTCAAGCTTAACGGGAGTTGCTCGGATTATGAAAGCAATCATGGTGATGTTCGATTCGCTGAACCGGCACATGCTGCAGCCCTATGGCGGTGATTGGGTGCATACGCCCAATTTCCAGCGTCTGTCCGAGCGGAGCGCGACCTTCGACAACGCATTTATCGGCAGCATGCCCTGTATGCCCGCGCGGCGGGAACTGCACACCGGACGCTACAATTTTCTGCATCGCAGTTGGGGACCGCTGGAACCCTTCGACGATTCCATGCCGCAGATCCTGGCTGAAGAAGGCATCCATTCCCATCTGGTCACCGATCATTACCACTATTGGGAAGATGGCGGCGCGACCTATCACAATCGTTTTTCCACGTATGAACTGGTGCGCGGGCAAGAAGGCGACCTTTGGAAGGGCGATGTGAATGAGCCGCGATTGGAACCTATGCCGGACCAACGACCGGTAAACGTTAGACAAGACCTTATCAACCGCGGCTATATCACCGAAGAAGCGGCTATGCCGCAGGCGCAAACCTTTGCGCTGGGAAGTGAGTTCATCCGCCAAAACGCCGATGCCGACAACTGGTATCTGCAGATCGAGACCTTCGATCCCCACGAGCCCTTTTTCACGCAAGAACGCTGGAAAGCGCTTTATCCCCACGAATATGACGGCCCCCTCTTTGATTGGCCGCCCTATACCCGCGTGGATCAATCGCCGGAAGCCGTCCATCACATGCGCTGCGAATACGCGGCTTTGATGAGCATGTGCGATCATTATTTGGGGATGGTGCTCGATCTGATGGACGAACTGGAACTATGGGACGATACCATGCTGATCGTCAACACCGATCATGGCTTTTTGCTCAGCGAACACGATTGGTGGGGCAAAATGCGCATGCCTTGGTACAACGAACTGGCGAATATCCCGCTCTTCATCTGGGATCCGCGCGCCGGCGTCAGGAACGAGCGCCGCAGCAGCCTGGTCCAGACCATCGACCTGCCCGCGACGGTTCTTGATTATTTCGACCTCGATCGACCCCCGGATATGCAGGGACTGCCCCTGGCGGAAACGGTCGCGAATGACACCGCCCTGCGCGAGGCTGTCTTGTACGGCATACACGGCGGGCACGTGAATGTGAATGACGGGACTCATGTCTACATGCGCGGGGCGGCGAATGAAGACAACCTGCCGCTTTACAATTACACGCTGATGCCAACGCATATGCGTCATCGCTTCAAGGTCGAGGAACTGCAAGAGATCGAGTTGCGGGCGCCTTTTACATTCACCAAGGATTGCCCGACCATGAAGATCGGTACCCAGCGCAGTCCCTGGGCGGTACCAGTGTTCGAGACCATGCTCTACGATCTGGAAAGCGATCCCGGACAGTTAAACCCAATTGAAGACGCCGCCGTTGAAGCTCGTATGGTCGAAAAGCTGGTTGACCTTATGCGCGCCAACGACGCCCCGCCCGAGCAATTCGAGCGGCTGGGCATTTGATGGCGCTCTCGAGATACTGCTGTCGCAACCAGCCTCAACTCCAGAAAGGCTCAATCCAGGACTCGTCAATCTGAATCCCAAAGCCCGGCGCGTCGCTGATCTCCAGCCAGCCGTCAACGGCATAAGGCATATCAGGAAACAGGGTCCCATCCTTGAGCGGGACGCCCGGCGGCTCGCCGATGAAGTATTCGATCCAGGGCACCGCCGGCATCGACATCGAGAAGTGCTGCCCATAGGGCGTGCGCGCGCCGGCGTGCAAAATGACCTTCTTACCCGCGGCATCGGCGGCATGGGCGATCTTGATACAAGTGGTCAATCCGCCCACCCACTCAATATCCGGCTGCAAGATATCCACCAGATCATGCTTGATGGCGTACTGGAAGGGCACATGACTGTACCAGTGCTCCCCGGTGGATAAGGTCTGCCAGGGCAGGCGCGCGCGCAGCTCGGCATGGGCGTCCATGTCTTCGGGGATCAAGCATTCCTCCATCCACTTTAGCTTGTAGGGACGCAGCGCCTCCGCCAGCCGCACGGTGTAATCGACATCAAAAGCCATCCAGCAATCGAGCATCAGTTCGCAATTATCGCCAACCAGCTCGCGCATGCCGGCGACGAACTCCTCGTTCCTGCGCAAACCGTCTAGCCCGTCGGCAGGTCCATAAGGCTGCGCCAGCTTGTGCGCGCTGAAGCCCAATTCCTGATACCAGTCGACATCGTTGCCGGTGGAATAACAATAGATCTTGTCCTTTTGCGGCCCGCCAATCAAACTGTAAACGGGTGTTCCAAGCGCCTTGCCCTTGGCGTCCCAGAGCGCCAGATCGACGGCGCTGATGGCGTAGGAAGCCAAGCCGACTGTGCCGTAGGGCTTGGTCAGGCGGAACATCATATCGGCCAGGCGCTCGATGGCGAAGCCGTCCTGACCCGCCAACTGCGGCGCCAGGTGATCATCGATGATGGCCGCCACCGGCCGGCCGTGGCTGGTCCCGCCCAGCCCCCAAGTGCCGTCCTCGAGCGTGACTTTGGCATAGACGCGCTCCCATCCCGTGCCGATCCACTTGTCGCGATGACGCTTGACATGCTGATACCCCGACATGGGATTAGCGACCTCATCGGTGCTGTTCCAGGATGGGCGGCGGGCTTTGGCGCTGGTCTGCCGCGGCGGCAGATTGACCCGTACCGCTTCAATATGCTTGATCTTCATCTTTCTTTCCTCGTGCAAGTACTTGAGTCTGATAGATCCCGATATCGGACAATCGCTGTAGGGGCGACCTGTCACGTCCCCCGAAACATACTCCCGACAATGGCTTGGCAAACTGCGTGGAGTATAATTCAAGTGCATAGACCAGGTCAAAGAGCAGTTGGCAGTGTATCCATTTCGGTTGCAATGCTTTTTACAGTTCTCGACATGAGATCTTTAACCCAAAATACGAACGATATGGTAGACACACGCGCGACAATGCCGCCGCCCACGCAAACTACCTTGCATCCCGCGATGTTTAGCTCCCCCTCCCTGATGCCTCGGGGAGGGGGCCGGGGGGTGGGTGTAGTGGTCTCGAAAAACTGGACACCTAGTTGAGAGAGTATACTAGTGTGACAGGAAGGGAGTAAGGGGCATGGCGAGACAACGCAAGCACAGCCCGGAAACCAAGGTCAGGATCGTGCTGGAGATCATCAGCGGCGCCAAATCTGTGGCCCAAGCCAGCCGCGAGTATAAGATCAAGGATAGCCTGCTCTACAAGTGGAAGGCCGAGGCCATTGAAGGTATGACCCAGTATTTTGCTTATGGCCAGCCGACAGAGGCCAAGCGCCGGGCAGAGGAGAAGGCGGAACTGGAGCGGATGGTGGGGAAGCTTAGCATGCACCTGGAAATTGCAAAAAAAGCCTCGCACTATGTGAACTGCCTGCCGCCGGAAAGCGGGAGATAGCGCAGATGTTGAGTCAAGACCATCCGGTATCAGCTTGCTGCGAAGTCTTGGGTTTAGCCCGCAGCAGCTACTATTACGCGGCGGCGGCGCAGTGCGATGATAGGGCGCTGCGCTCGGCAATTGAGACGATTGCCGGCAGGTACCCGACCTACGGCAGCCGACGCATCAAGGCCGAGTTAGCGCGCGCGCCCTACTTTCTGGAAGTCGGTCGGAACCCGGTCCGCCAGATGATGCATGAGATGAAGCTGCTGCTGCAGCCCAGGCAGGGCAAGCCCGGCACTACCGACAGCGGTCACGGATACCGGCGCTATCCGAATTTGCTCAAGGGCAGCAAAGTCACGAGCCCGGACCAGATTTGGGTGGCGGATATCTCTTACATCCGCGTGGCGTCGGGATATGCCTATTTGGCAGTGGTGATGGATCTGTACTCGCGCATGATCCGTGGCTGGGAGTTGAGAGCCTCGCTGAGCAAAGAGCTGGTCGAGGCGGCGCTGAAGCAAGCGATGCAGGAGGGGCGAGCCCCAGCCATCCACCACTCTGATCAGGGTGGCCAATACTTCGCCGACGACTATCTTAAGCTATTGCGGGACAAGGATGTCCAGTTGAGCATGGCTGCAACTGGCAAACCGCAAGAGAACGGCAGTGCAGAACGGCTGATGCGCACCATCAAGGAGGAGGAAGTGTATCTCAATCGCTACGACAACATCGCCGATGCCAGGGAGCAACTGCGGCACTTCATCGAAGTAGTCTATCCGCACCAGCGGGTTCACAGTGCCTTAGGCTACCAGACGCCGGCAGAATACGAGGCGCAGTGGTATCAAAACACTCCCTCAAATTCTGGGAAAAAGTGTCCAGTTTTATAGAACCACTACAATCGCTCTAGTTCAGCAACGCGCTCTCGTAACCGTTTCTGTTCTGCCGGTTGACCCGGCGCGAAGATCTCGGGCAATCCCTCGAGAAACTGGGTCTTCCAACGCTGCAAAACCGTGTCCTTGATCTGGTGTTCACGACCGACTGCTGCCAAGCTCTTCTTACCAGACACAATCTCCAGCATCACCCCTGCTTTGAATTCCGGACTGAACCTGCGTGGCCTTCCCATTGTAGTTTCCCCTCTCGACTCAACACTAGTATACTCCCTCAACTAGGTGTCCAGCTTTTCGGGTCCACTACAAGCCCCTCCCCGGAGCGGCAGCTGAGGACAGGTCCACAGCGGCATTTCAACCCCCCTCTAAATCTCCCCCCATTGCAATGGGGGGAGACTTTCTTGCGTTGCTAACGCTCCGTATTTTACGATTGAACTGCCCTCTATATCGGATGCTTTGGGGCACTTAGATCGCGTAGACACTAACCACCGGCCGTCCTTTTGTCTTCACCCTGCAGTATTTCGTCATAAGAGATGCCTAGCGATCGCCTAGGTTTCGGTTTGAAGTTTGTCCGTCTTTGTTCATTTGCGGATACAGCAATATCGTTTTGGGACATTAGCGTCTCTTTATGGACAATGTCGCTCCCGCTGGGCCGGGCGCGGGGTTTGACAAGCGGCGGCCCAGGCTGGGCGGCTCCCTGTGTTGTTACGTCGAAGGATAGAGCAAGGCGGGGAGAAAAGGGCGACTATATAGTCGCGGTTTCAGCATAGAGTCGCGGGCTAGCGGGAGGGGCAGCGAAGCTTGATGAATATCAAAGTCACCATGTCACACGCAAGGCGACAGGACCGCGAAAGGAGATGTTGCGCGTGTATGCGATCTTCTGGTGGGGCAACAGGCGCAAAGCGGGCAGTTCCCGCGCCAGCGTCTCCAGCAGGATGGCCATTTCCAGTCTGGCCAGGGGCGCGCCCACGCAATAGTGAATGCCATAACCGAAGGCGAGATGGTCTTTGAGATTGTCGCGCGCCGGGATGATCGCGTCCGGCTCGGGAAAGATCTTCTCGTCGCGATTGGCGGAATTGAGCATCAAGAGTAGATTGGCGCCCGCCGGAATCTCGACGCCACTGATGACGCAGTCTCTCGCCGTCAGACGCCGCCAGGCGCAAACGGAAGGATCGTAGCGCATCATCTCTTCTAGGAATTGCGGGATCGTCTCCGGTTGCTCACAGAGCCTTTGCCACAGTTCTCGTTGCGACAGGCTATGCAGCAGCGCGTTGTTGATTTGCGCCGTGGTTGTCTCGTGGCCGGCGACCAGCAAGGTGATCATGCAACTGGCGATTTCATTGAGCGTCAGCACCTGGTCGTCGCCGTCGCGCATGCGGATCAGATCGCTGGTCAGATCGTCGGCGGGTCGCTCCAGCTTGTCGCGAACCAAGTCGACGACGTAATGCCAAAACGGGATGAGCCGCCCCGTCATCGCGATCTGTTCTGCGGCAGAGGGCCTGCCATAGTAGAGCTTGATGCGGTTGCCCGCCCAGGCCTTGATTCGCGGCACATCAGCATCGGGCACGCCCAGAACATGAAACAGGACATGGGCCGGGTATTCGTAAGTGAGTTCGGCGACGATATCGACCGGCGCGCGCCCGCTGAGGCGCTCGACTGACCGTTGGGCAATCTGGCGGATAGCGGGCGCGAAGCTCTTCATGCGGCGGGGTGTGAAGAGCCGATTGACCAGAGCGCGGATGCGACTGTGGCTGGGCGGCACATTGTTGGAGAGCACGGGTTCCGGGCTGTAGTCGCCTTCGGCCAGCAGCCGCTTCACAGCTTGGGAAAAGGGGACGATGGGACTGATGGTGTTGGCGGCGGTGTAAGTGCCGTGATCCTGGAAGATCGCTTTGACATCGTCGTAGCTTGTGACGACCCAATAATCGATAGCGGGACTGTAAAAGACGGGCTGCTCCCGCCGCGCTCGCGCCAGCAGGGGAAAGGGATCGCTGAGGTCCAGCGGGTCAAAGTCCTTGCTGGAACTGCTGATGGGGCAGCGCATGCCTTGGTCCGTCCTCCGCTTCGCTCGTTGGATCGCGCGTATTGCCAGTCCGATATCCGCGCGCTATATGATTAGATTCCAAGAATCGTTCTTTTGCAATACAGCCGCTAGGCGCGTAACCGGCGAAAAGGTCCGCCGCGAAGACTGAAAGCTAGGACTTGCCCCGCCGCGCCCGCACTATGCGACCCACGAAGGACAGAAGCCATCTTGAGCCGATAATCATTGTGGCGGCGAGCGCGTTGAAAAGCACATCAATGTTGTCATAGACGCGGTTGGGCAAAAGTGATTGAATGCCCTCATCGAGCCAGCCCAAAAGTACAGATATGATCAGAGCGAGGAGGGCTGGCGCCGGGACGCGACGGCCGTTTGCCCGACGTTCCAGCAGCGCTTCGTGAACCAGCGCAGCCACCAAACTATATTCGAAAAGGTGAGTGCGTTCCTCCGGCGTCGCGATACCAATCCTGAGCCATGCCATCAGATATACGATCAGAATACCGATACCTACTGCTATCTCGGCGCGGCCGGGTCGTCCTCTAATAAAAAATATAGCGATCACCACCAGCGACCACAAAGAGACCAAGAATATCGTAGCGGTGAGGCTGTTGCGCTCACGGAGCATTGCGGCAATGGCAGGGGCATGCGCCAGGGTGGCGTAAATCGCTGCCAGGACGATGAGGAGCGCTGTCCAAAGCCGACGTTCTCGAGCAGAACTGAATAATGAATTTATCATCGTCCAGACAAAGTATGCAAGGGCCTATGATTGATTACGCAAAGCGGGTCAGATAGTTGTCGCCCGGGCGCTTGCGCGACTCCGGGCAACAGAGCATGGATGGATTCTAGCGCAGGGCTTGGTCAGCCTCACGCGCTAGCTGCTGGATTTCGCGCGCGCTGATATCGACTTCTTCGCTTTTGCTGTAGATGGTCAGCAAGGTAACGACATCTTCAATCTGCGCGTAGTAAATGACGCGGAATCCGCCGCTTTTGCCGCGGCGCGCCGCGCGATTGGGCAAGCGTACTTTGTAGACAGCGTAACCGACGCGCGGGATGCGCTGGCCGGGGCGATCGCCCTGCGCCAGACTTGCAATAAGGTTCTCGACCGCATCAATTGTCTTCGGATACTTGCGTTCGATTCGTCCCAGCCGTTTTTTGAAATTCGGTAAATCCCTAACAAGAGTCGGCATCACCGTAAATTTCTCGACGGAGCTCTTCAAGAGACTCGAGCGCAGGTCTTCCTTGGCCGGCTTTTGCCTGGATTATGCCGGTGCGGATATCTTCGAGGATCTCCTCTTTGGTCGGCTCGCGGTCGTCGTCATCTGCGTGCGCTGGCGGCGTTTGGGTCGCGGTCGGATTCGGCTTGTCAGGATTCATGGCTCAACTCCAGGATCTCAGTTCTGATTGTAACGCAAATTGATAGAGCGGGCAGGTTCTATCTTTACCTGGCTTCGTCAGCCTCACGCGCTAGCTGCTGGATTTCGCGCGCGCTGATATCCACCTCGTCGCTCTTGCTGTAGATGGTCAGCAAGGTAACGACATCTTCAATCTGCGCGTAGTAAATGACGCGGAATCCGCCGCTTTTGCCGCGGCGCGCCGCGCGATTGGGCAAGCGTACTTTGTAGACAGCGTAACCGACGCGCGGGATGCGCTGGCCGGGGCGATCACCGCGCTCCAACTGGTCCAGAAGTCCATCAACTTCATCAGTCGTTCTGCGATATTTGCGTTCGAGGCGCGTGAGCTGCTTGCCAAATAACGGATGTAACTTAACCGTTGTCGGCATCGCCGTAGATTCTGCGACGAATCGCTTCAAGACCCTCCCGGGCTGGAATTCCTTCTTCGCCGGCAAGTGTATCACGTAAGGCGACGCGCAATTCCTCTAGCAGTTCTTCTTTCGTCGGCTCGCGGTCGTCGTCATCTGCGTGCGCTGGCGGCGTTTGGGTCGCGGTCGGATTCGGCTTGTCAGGATTCATGGCTCAACTCCAGGATCTCAGTTCTGATTGTAACGCAAATTGATAGAGCGGGCAGGTTCTATCTTTACCTGGCTTCGTCAGCCTCACGCGCTAGCTGCTGGATTTCACTTGTGCTGATATCCACCTCGTCGCTCTTGCTGTAGATTGCAAGCAAGGTTACAGTATCTGCGATCTGCGCGTAGTAAATGACGCGGAAGCCGCCGCTCTTGCCGCGTCGCGCCGCTCGGTTGGGTAAGCGTACTTTGTAGACAGCATAGCCGACGCCAGGGATTCTTTGCCCCGGACGCTGGTTTTGCATGATTTGTCGGACCAGACCACGGACTTCATGCGTTGTCCTGGGATATTTTCGCTCTAGCCGCTCAAGTCGCTTGTCAAATACCTTTAGGTACTTAACCGTTGTCGGCATCGCCGTATATTCTTTTCTCAAGCGCTTCTATGGCTTCGAGCGCCGGCATCCCTTCTTCGCCAGCAAGTACCTGCCGCAAGCCGGTGCGGATGTCTTCGAGGATCTCCTCTTTGGTCGGCTCGCGGTCGTCGTCATCTGCGAGCGCTGGCGGCGTTTGGGTCGCGGTCGGATTCGGTTTGTCCGGGTTCATGGCCCGCCTCCTGGAGCGTTTTGGTCAATTGTAGCGCAATCGTGTCGCGCTATTCAATATTACTGCGAAATTCGATATGATTAACGTTGCATAACCAAAGCAGCGAGAGATAAATATGACCATTAACCTAGGCATCATCGGCGTCGGCCGGGTTGGACGGCTCCATGCCAATATTCTGACAAGCCGCGTGCCAAAAGCCAGGCTGATAGCGATAGCCGATATCTTCGCCGAATCCGCCAAATCCGCCGCGGAAGCCTACGGTATTCCCGACTACAGCACCGATGCGAGCGAGCTAATCAACAGCAGCGCGCTCGACGCCATCGTGATTTGCTCCTCCACCGATACCCATGTGGGATACATTGTCGAAGCGGCGGGGGCCGGCAAGCAGGTCTTCTGCGAAAAACCCATTGACCACGATCTGGCTGCCATCGACAGAGCGCTGCGCGCCGTTGAGGCAAAGGGCGTCAAGCTGCAAGTGGGCTTCAACCGGCGCTTCGATTCAGGCCATGCGCGGGTCAAGCGCGCGATCGACGCCGGCGAAATCGGACAGCCCCATACGCTGACGATCACCAGCCGCGATCCCGCGCCGCCGCCGATTGACTATATAAAAGTGTCGGGCGGACTGATGATGGACATGATGATTCACGACTTCGACCTCTGCCGTTTTCTGCTGGGCGATGTCGAGGAAATGTACGCCATGGCCGATGTCATGGTCGATCCGGCCATCGGCCAAGCCGGCGATGTCGATACCGCCAAGGTGATGCTGCGCTTCCAGAATGGCGCGATCGGCACGATCGAAAACAGCCGGCAAGCGGTGTTCGGTTATGATCAGCGCGTGGAAGTCTTCGGCAGCGGGGGCGAAGCGCGCACCGGCAATGTCCATCCTAACCAGGTGACGATCAGCGACGCCGGGGGCGTTCGGCGCGATCCGATCATGCACTTCTTCGTCGAGCGCTATTTCGAAAGTTATGTTGCCGAGATGAACGCCTTCGTTGACGCCATCGAACAAGATACCGATGTGCCCGTTAACGGCGCCGACGGACGCGCGCCTGTGGTGATGGCCATGGCGGGTTTGCGCTCGCTACAAGAGAATCGCCCTGTCAAACTGAGCGAATTGGAGGTAAGTCGCTAATGCCAAGAGTCGAACTGTATTCGCGACGATCCTCCGGTCATGGCGCCGCCTCGGCTCACCGCCGAACGCGGGATGCTTGCCACATGGCGGGAAGGGGAGCAAAGAAACCTTCCTTGCCTGCGAGAATTAAGCCCCCTCCCTCTTTATGGGGGAGGGGGCTTAATTCTCGCAGGCAAGGAAGGTTTCTTTGCTCCCCTTCCCGC
>WTGF01000104.1 GCA_011525385.1 Chloroflexota bacterium
CGCGCTCCCCCTCTCCGATGCTTCGGGGTTTCCGCCCCCCGTTGAGCGGGGGGATCGAGGGGGGAACAGGCTGGGGGTTGGTGTTGAGACCTGTACGATTTCCAAAGGTGTACGCTCCTCAGCAAAGCATTGGAAAAGGTGGTCTTCCAGCGAAGTTAAGTTCGTGTTGTCTACAGAATATCCCATGATATTAAACACTACGAGAGTCCGCGTGGCTTCAAAAGCGCGCGCGGACTCGTGGTGATGGTCTATTCAGCGAAGTACCATTGCTCGGGATGGTGCGGACCCCAGACCCAGAATTCGACGCTGACGATGTCGTCGGGACCGGGTACGTTGCGCAAATCCTTGTCGAAGACGATGGGCCGCGGCATCAAGCCTACCGTGCCGATCACCCACAGGTTTTCGGCATTGGTGCGCATGATTTCCTTGCCGAGCTCCAGATAGCGTTCGGTACCGCGCGGCACTTGCATCCATTCATCCACGGCTTGGTACAGACGCTGTACCTCGGCGGGCGGTTCATCGCCCTGTTCCCCGCCGGATTCGTACCATTGATACCAGCGCAGACCGCCGATGGGCGTCGTCGGCCAGTGGAAGGGCGGGCGATAGCGAATCGGCGCGTTGTTGCGGCTGAAGACCTCTGAAGAGCCGCCGATGGCCCAGGAGCCCATATCGATGTCGTTGGCGCGCAGACGTTCGCGGAAGAGCGTACCGTCAATGGGATCCAGCAAGAGATCGACGCCGACCTCCGCCCAGTAAGCTTTGATCAGCTCAACCAACTCCGTCCGCCAGGGGCCGCTGCCAAAGGGCGCGCTGAAGGTGATCTGGAGCGGCGCGCCATCAGGACGCATGCGCCAACCATCGTCGCCGCGCGCCAGGCCCATCTCGTCCAGCATGGCATTGGCGCCGTCGACATCATATTCAATGGCGTTCTCGTCGATGCCTTCTTCATAGAATGTGGCTGATGGATCGAAGATCGGCTGCCGCGGCTTGCCTTGGCCAAGGAAGACCAATTCTTGTACTTCGGCGCGGTTGATGGCGATGGAAAGCGCCCGGCGGAAGCGGATATCGTTGAAGATCTCGCGCAGAATCGGATCCGTATGCGTGAAGTTGAGGACCATGCCGAACTCCGACGCCCGCAGGTCGGGGTGCAAGTTCACCACATAGCCATTGGCCTCGGCGTTTTCCGCCAGCAGCGGAAACTCGGAAATATTACGCCCGAAGCCGGCATGCGTGATGTCTCCCGATACGATCCTGGCGACCATCACCTCGGTACTGGGCGCGGTGAGCCGCAGGAAGTAATCGGCATACGGCAACTGATTGCCTGCGGGATCGACCACGTGATAGTAGGGATTTCTGACAAAGGTATAGTTGTTTTCCGAATCCGTGCTCTCGTAGATCCAGGCGCTCAGCACCGGCAAGTCGGGATCTTGAACCGAGAAGTAGGGATCGGCCGCGGTCCCGCCCAGCAGCTTGGCCTCAAAGAGCTCATGCCAGAAATCGTAGCCCGCTGCCTGCGCCAGCTCATCCGCGTTCTCGTTGTAATCAATGTGGAACTGGCTCAAGTAGTGCGCCGGCAAGAAGGGACGGAAATCGGTTATGGTATCCAAAACGCGCACGAAAGGTTCGGGATAGTGGAAGACGAAATTGTAGTCGTCGATGACTTCCAGATCGGCGTGCTGCCCGCTGGCCAGGATGCCGTTGTCGGTATTCGCCAGGAAGACATCGTCGTTCTTGACCACGGCGTCATACCAGAATTGCACGTCCGCTGTTGTCAGCGGCGCGCCATCGGACCAGCGATGCCCTTCGCGCAGCTTCACGGAGAAGGTCAGAGCGTCGTCGCTGAGCGTGTAGGATTCCACGATATCGGGCACGATATTGAAGTTGAAGTCGAATTGCGCGACATTGGCGTTCAAGACCGAGCAAGTTTCCGGATCGCAAGCGACTTCGTCGCTCCAGATGCCGACGATGGTACCGCCGTAGGCGCCGATCTCATTGCGCGCCTCCTGGACGTAGGGCTGCGCGGGCAAGCGTTCGTCGACCGGGGGCAATTCCCCGGCGGCGACCTGTTCCGCCAGCATCGGCGCTTCGGAATACCCGGACTGCGCGAGCAGCGCGCCACCGGTTATGCAGATGCCGAAGGCAAACACCAGCAATATGAGAAGCATTCTTTTCATGATCTTTTCCTCCCTTTGACTCCTAAACAGCGATTCAATTTGACACCCGTTTCTTGTTTATCCAGATTGCTTTCCTCCTTCCCCTCAAAGAAAGCTGCCAGTTCCCGCTGCTAAGCGGTTTCCCTTAACAGAAGTTTTGCCGGTATATCCAAGGTGCGGCCCGCCATAGGCGCGTCCTGCTCCAGGCGCGTAAGCATTAATTGAGCCGCGACAGGCAAGCTCCAGGATTCAGGTCCAATCGTCGTCAATTGCGGGGTGGTTATCGCTGTCTCCGATGTATTGCCAAAGCCGATGATCGCAACTTGCCCGGGAATCCGCAAATTGTGATCCTTGACAGCGTTCAGGGCGCCCTCCGCGGTTCGGTCCGAGGTCGCGAGCACCGCTGTGGGCGGATCATTCAGGGCCAGCAGCGATGCCATGGCCTCGTAGGCGGAGCGCCCGTCCGGCACCCGATTGCGATGCAAGACGGGGTCGATTTTCAAGCCGTATCGCCGCATGATGCGCGAGTAAGTTTCCACGCGATCCACATGGTTGAGATTGCTCTCGTCCCAGATAATCGCGATACGCGAGTGACCCTCCCGCAGCAGGTGCCGCACCGCCGCTTCTTGCGATTCCGAAGCATCGGAGCGGATCACGTCAAATCCATGCGAATTGATCTTGCGGCTTGTCAGCATCGAGCCGGCCACGACTGCGATGCCCAAGGCGGACAGTTCGTTAAAGTGGCTTTCGTCCAGGTAAAAGTTGCTGAAGAAAATGACGCCGTCGGCGAAGCCCCGCAGCAGTTGCTGGTAAATGCGATACTCCCGCTCCGCGGTGCCGGCAAAGCAAGAGATGAGAAAATAACCATGGGTTTCAAAGACCTTGTCGACGGAGTTGTATAACAAATTGTTGATCGGCGCGCCCGCCACCGGCAGCACCAGGCAAATGCGGTCGGACTTCCCGCGGCGCAAATCGCGCGCGGCGGAATTTGGCAGGTAATTTAATTCCTTTGCCGCGGCGAGGACGACTTTCTTGGTGGCCTCGGAGATTCTGCTGCGTCCGTTTTTGCGGCCGCTCATCACGTAGGAAACGGTGGCGACCGAAACGCCAGCTTTTCTGGCGACATCTTCTTGAGTGGATTTGGATTGCATTTTCGGCGTCCTGGACTTCAAGCATGCGGCTGTTGAATTGGGTCCGCAGCGCGGGCGGCCGTGGGTTATTCGATTAACCCTACCGTAACACATTTGTCAAATCTGGTCAAAAAATCCAGAAGTAAAGGCCTGTTCAGGGGCAGGCCTTGTGTATCGCGGCGATCGGGTCGCTACAAGTCGCAGCAGATGAGTCGCCAGCCAGGGGCCATGGCTCAGAAGTCGTTGACACCGCGCAGACTTAGCTTATCCGCGAAGTGACAAGCGGCGTAATGCCCCGGCTCCACCTCTTGCAGCGGGGGCTCTTCGTGGCTGCAGAGGGCTTCGGCATAGGGGCAGCGCGGATGAAAATAGCAGCCTGTTGGCGGATTGGCGGGGTCCGGCAATTCGCCTTTTATCGGGGCGCGTTTTTTGGACGTAGTTGGATCGGGCCGCGGGATGCTGGACAGCAAGGCTTCGGTGTAGGGGTGTTTGGGGTTGTGATAGAGACGATGCGTATCGGCGCGCTCGACCAGTTTGCCGACATACATGACCGCCACGAAATCGCTGATGTGCTCCACGACGCTCAGATCATGGGCGATGAAGAGATAGGACAGGGAGAATTCATCCTGCAAGTCTTGTAGCAAGTTCAGCGTCTGCGCTTGAATCGAAACATCCAGCGCCGATGTCGGTTCGTCCGCGACAATGAATTGCGGGTTCAATGCCAGGGCGCGCGCGATGCCGATGCGCTGACGCTGCCCGCCGCTGAAGGCGTGAGGGAAGCGGCGCATGTATTCCGGACGCAAGCCGACGTGCTTTAGCAATTCGGCGACGCGGTCGATCAATTCCTGGCCCTTCGCCTGTTTGTAGACAAGCAGCGGTTCGCCAATCAAGTCAAGCAGGGTCATGCGCGGGTTGAGCGAGGAATTGGGATCCTGGAAGACCATCTGCATATTGCGCCGCACCTGATAAAGCGTGTCTTTATCGGCTGTCGCGAGATCGACAGCCCCCAATTGCCGATCGTGGAAGACGACCTTGCCGCCAGTTGGCTCCAGGCCGCGCATGATGGTGTGCGCGGCGGTCGTCTTGCCACAGCCGCTTTCGCCGACCAAACCCAGGGTCGTCCGTTCCGGGATACTAAAAGTCACGTCATCGACCGCCTTGACATGACCGACGACGCGCCGCAGCAAGCCCGCCGTGATCGGGTAATATTTCTTGAGATTTTGCACTTTGAGCACGACGCGCCCCTCATCCACCATGGCTGGCGCCTCCGTCTCGGTACATTCTGGCTCGGCCGGATACATTGTCCCACATCCGCTTGGAGCAATCATTCGAATGCGCATGCAAGGTATCGAGCGGGATGAGATTCATCAGCTCAGCCATAGAGTCACCCCTCTCCGATGCTTTGGGGAGGGGCCGGGGGTGGGGTAGATGAATGGCTGCCGCCTCCATCCTCGTACAAAAAGCAACTCACCCAATGACCGGGCTTGGATTGCTTCAGTTGCGGCAGCTTTGTGTCGCAAATCCCTTGCATGAAGCTCGCGCAGCGCGGATGGAATGGGCATCCGGTCGGTATGTTCCGCGGCGATGGCACCATGCCGCGGATGGTCTCCAGCCGCCCTTCGGCCTTCTGCCCGACTTTGGGAATCGATTGCATCAAGGCTTTTGTGTAAGGATGTTGGGGATCGGTGAAGAGCGACTCGATATCGCTTTGTTCCACCACCTTGCCCAGGTACATGACGGCCACTTCCTCCGCCATTTCCGCAATGACGCCTAGGTCGTGGGTGATGAACATGATAGCCATGCCCAATTCCTCTTGCAGTTCTCGCATCAGTTCCAGGATCTGCGCTTCGGTGGTGACATCGAGAGCGGTTGTCGGCTCATCGGCGATCAGCAGTTTCGGGCGGCAGGAGAGGGCCATGGCGATCACCACACGCTGGCGCATCCCGCCCGAAAGCTGGTGCGGGTATTTCTTGATCATCTCGCGCGGCTGTGGCATTCGAACCTTGTCCAGCATCTCAATCGCGATCTTGCGCGCTTCCGCTTTGCTGACATCTTGATGATAAAGGATGGCTTCCATGATCTGGTTGCCGACGGTGAAGAGCGGATCGAGCGATGTCATCGGTTCCTGGAATACCATGGCGATTTCTGAACCGCGCATCTGCCGCATCTCTTCGCTGGTGGCGTCGATCTGCGCAAGGTCGTCTCCATTAACCGCGTCGCGGCCGTAATAAAGGATCTGCCCGGCGACGATCTCCCCCGGCGGGCGCACCAGGCGGAGGATGGAGAAGCCGGTGACTGATTTGCCGCAGCCGCTCTCCCCGAGCACGCCGAGCGTACCACCGCGCTTGATCTGAAAGCTGACGCCATCGACGGCCGGCACGACACCCTGCTCGGTGAAGAAATGTGTCTTGAGGTCGCTGACTTCAAGTATGTTGGACTTAGCTGCCATGTCAATCAATTCGCGAAGGGATCGGCGGCATCGCGCAGCCCGTCACCCAGGAAGTTGAAGGAAATGATACTGGCGACGACGAAGAGCGCCGGTGTCAAGAGCCAGGGCTGCTGGATCAGCACCCGGGTATGCTGGGCCTGGTTGAGCAGCAAGCCCCAGCTGGTCATGGGCGGCTGGATGCCGAGCCCGAGGAAACTGAGCGCGGTTTCGCCCAGGATCATTGCGGGAATGGAAATGGTGGCGATGACGAGAATATGGCTCAAGGTATTGGGCAACAGATGCCTGGTGATGATGCGCCAATCCGAGGCGCTGGCGTAACGGGCGGCGATGACGTAGTCCTCCTCGCGCAGGGCGTAAACCATGCCGCGGACCTGGCGCGACAATCCGCCCCAGTTCACCAGCGAAAGCACAATGGAGATGGCGAAGAAGCGCTGCACCGATGACCAGGTTGGTGGAATCAGCGCCGCCAGCGCTAGCCAAAGCGGAATCTGCGGAAAGGAGATCAGGACCTCGATGATGCGCTGCGAGACATCGTCAAAGAGGCCGCCGAAGTAGCCGCCGGCGATGCCGATGAGGGTGCCGAAAATCAAGCTCAAGCTGACGCCGACCAGCCCGACAGTGAGCGAGACTTGCGCGCCGTAAAAGATGCGGGAGAAGAGATCGCGCCCCTGTTTGTCAGTGCCGAGCAAGAATACCTTGGCGGGTTCATCAACATGGAAGAGGTGAAGGTCGGATTCGATGAAGCCGAGGATGGTGTAAGGTGTGCCACGAGCGAAGAAGTGAACATAGTATTTCACTTCGGTGTTGGGCGTCAATATCCGCTTGAAGGTCGCGGGATCGACTTTCGATTCCATCGCGTAGACGAAAGGGCGGAAACTGAAGTTGCCTTCTTCATCGACGAAGCGCGGCAGCAGCGGCGGCGATGCCGGGAATTTCTCGTGGGTCTCGCGCAGGCCATAGGGTCCGATGAAACCGGCGAAGATCGCGGCCAGGTACATGAATACAAGGACGATGCTGCCGATGAGCGCCAGGCGATTGCGTTTGAAGCGCAGCCACATCAAGCGGCGCACGGAGATGACGTCGGTCTCGACAGTGTCGAGATCGGCGCCGACTATGCTGTCAGGCATTATGTCGCCGCTAGCGACCATTGGGACATGTCCTTGCTTGTTTGTGGGCGACCCGCCGGGTTGCCCCTACGCACGAGCGAAAGTTGTTATTCATAACGGATGCGCGGGTCCATCCAGGCCAGCATGATATCGGCAATGAGGGTGCCAATCAGAACGAGAAAGCCGATAAGAATGAGAATCGTGCCCGCCAGATACACGTCTTGCTGCAGGGTGGCGTTGAGATAGACGCTCTGGATCGTGGGCAGTTCCAGCACGATGCTGGTGATGGTGAAGCCATTGATCAGCCAGGCCAGCGTTTGCCCCAGGGCGGCGATCAACGGATGCAGCGAGTTCTTGACGGCGTGCTTCCAAATGATGACGCGCTCGGGCACGCCTTTGGCGCGCAGGGTGACGATGTAGTTTCTGCCCAGTTGGTCGAGCAGGTTGCCGCGCATGACGCGCATGACCCAGGCCGTGCCGGTGACGACAACGGCGAGCACGGGTATCACCATATGTTTCAGGAGGTCGAGCAGCTTGGCCAGCGACCAGGGCTGGTCTAGGAATTCCACCGATTGCAGCCCCGTGAGCACCTCGCCGGTTAACTGCCATCCGAGGATGAGAAAAGCCAAAGCCAGCAGAAAGTCGGGCAAACCCAAGCCGACAAACGTGACGGTGGTCAGAAAATTGTCCGTCTTGGAGTATTGATGCGTGGCGCTATAGACGCCCAGCGGGATGCCGATGCCCCAGGAAATGGCGAAGGTCGCCAAGGAGATGGTCAGCGTGAGGCCGATGCGGTCATTCAGGATATCGCGGACGGGTTGGCGCCGGTCGAAGGAACGACCAAAGTCGCCTTGGGCGAAGCGCGCCAGCCAACTCACGAATCGCTCGTACACCGGACGATCCAGCGCGAAAAACGAGCGCAGTTCGTCTTCGATCCTCGCCGCCTCGGTGTTGCCGTGTCCGTATTCGCGGATGATGTAACTCGTGACGTAGTCGCCCTCCGGCGCTTCCATGACCAGGAAACCGAAGATGGTGATGAGAAAAAGCGTCGGCAAGATGGCGACGACGCGGCGCAGGATGTATCTGGGCATAGGGGATTACCCCCACCTCTCCTGTGTTCAACCCCCCTCTAAATCTCCCCCCATTGCAATGGGGGGAGATTTTTTTCGACTCCTACTGAGCCAAAACCTCTACGATGCCCTTTTCCGTTGAAATGAAAAGGGTATTGGCAGACAGGGCCAACTTGATTAGCCGTCTTGATCGAAGAAGAACTGTTCCGGATCGGCGGTGCCGGGGAAAGCCAGGTCCCAGCCCGCGACCAAGCCGAAGTCTTGTACGTTGCGGAAGTTGTTCTTGACGATGACCGGGCTGGGATGTTCGCCAATGGTGCCGATGGTGATGGGACCTTCGTCGATGTGGATTTGATAGGCTTCCAGCAGTTTGGCTTGGCGCTCGTCGGGATCGACGATGCTAATCAGCTCGGTATAGGCATCCTGGAGTTGCTCGAGCATGGAGCCCGGACGCGGCGCAACCCCGCGCTCGCCGCCGGAGTTGTAATAGTCGCCGATTCTCGCGCCACCGATTGAATAGGTCACACCTTCAATCGGCGTCCAGACAGTCGCGGCGGAGACCAAGCCCCAAGCGGCGGCGCTGCCCCAGGCGCGGATCATGATTTCGCCCGCCAGGTGACGCGCGCTCACGACTTCGCCAGCGATGATGTTGAGTACCGTCTTCAAGCCAACGGCTTCCCAATCTTCCTTGACCAAATCCATGCGATCAATGGAACCAGTGTCGGTGGCGGGAATATCGACGATGAGTTCCAGCGCGCTGCCATCGGGCCGATCGCGCCAGCCATCGCCGTCGGCGTCAACAACGCCAATGCCATCAAGCAGGGAGCCAGCCAGTTCGGGATCGTAACTGGCGTAAGACGCCGCCCATTTCTGATAGAATTCCTGGCCCTCCGGCGTCTGGAATTCGGGGCTTTCCGCGCTCAAAGAGAATTGGCGCGCGGTCGCCAGACCGAGAGACGTGATCTGGTTGATGCGATCGCGGTTGATGGCGTGGGACATGGCTTGGCGGAATTCTTTCATGTACATCAGGTCGAGGATGCCTTCGTCTGGATAGTCGTACATGGGGATGATCCAGGGCCAGGCGTAGTCGCCGCGGCTCCACATGATGACCCGGTAGTCGCCCGCTTCCTGGTTCTCCAGCACCAACGGCACATCCAACAGGTTCACATCACGGACTTGCATATCAAGTTCCCCGGCGATGCCCTTCAAGGCCACCAGCTCGGTGGCGCTTCCCTGGGGAATCTCAATATCCAGTCGGTCAATATAAGGCAACTGATTGCCTTCGCTATCGACCTTCCAGTAGTAGGGATTCCGTTCCAGCACCAGCCGCTGGCTGGGGACATAATCCACGGTCATCCAGGCCGAGAGCGTCGGTCGGTCCGCATAGTGCATGCGACTGCCGAAATTGTAGCGGTTGACCAGCTCGGTGGCGTCCTCGGCCTCACTGTATGCCGGGTGAAACTGCCGCATATAGTGCTCCGGCACGATATGAATCGACGAATGGTAGGCGCCGCGCGATTTATATTCCATGAAGAGCGGGTTAGAGTGCGGGAAGCTGAAATGCAGGCTGTAGTCATCGACCTTTTCCACCGACATCAACTCGCCTTGGACGGTGGTGCCGAAGGGCGCGTTCACAGGCACGTTTTCGTCCAGCACCATATCGTTCCACCAAAACAGGTAGTCGTCGACAGTCATGGGATCGCCATCGGACCACTTGATGCCCTGGCGGAACTCCACCGTCAATTCGGTGGCGTCGGCATTCCATGACCAACCGGTGACGATATTCGGGCGGAAGCCATTGACATCGCGATTCCACTTCAGAAATCCTTCGACGTTGATTGTCATCTGCGTCCAGCCGTTGCTGTCGTTGTTGTCGACCAGACGCCAGGTGCCGCCGTACTGGCCGATTTCTTCGACCGGTTCGATCACCAGCGGTTCATCCGGCAGACGCTCGTCGACGGGCGGGAGCTCGCCAGCGGCGACCATCTCCGCCAGCGAGGGCGCTTCGTTGTACATGTCCTGGGCCGAGACATATCCCGCAGCCACGAGCAGGGACAGCAAAGCAAGAATACATATAAATCGTCTGAACATGATTTTCTCCTATCTATACTTTCGTATCAAAAGCAGACATTAGGTAGTGTAGCGCAGATGAATATATCCTTGCAAAATCGTGGAGGCGGGGTAGTGTATCCTTTTCGGTTGAAATACTTCGTAGCCAGTCCTCGGCATGAGATCCTTCGCCCAAAATACGAACGATTTGGTAGGGGCGACTCGCTGAGTCGCCCGATACCCATTCAGTTTCTACTCGTCGGGCGATCCGACGGATCGCCCCTGCCGTTGCCAGGTGGTTGTTGTTCTTTATTTCAACCGAATTCGATACACTACCGGAGGCGCATGCCAAATCGCGCCGGAAGTTCAGGCGCGGCATCAGGGGCGCAGCAGCACCTTGCCGGTCAGACCGCGGCTGAACAGGTCGAAGGCCGTATCAGCCGCGCCCAGCGGGAACTGATGCGTGATCAACTTGCCGATAGCCAGCCCGTTTCGATAGAGCGCCAGCATGTCGTGGAAATCATGAAAATGGTAATACCAGCAGCCGATGGCGGTGATATCGCGCCGATTGAAGTCGCGGCTGGGCGCCAGCACTTCCTGGTTCAGTTCGCCGTTGAAGACGACCGTGCCGCCCTTGCGCGCCGCCAGGAAAGCGTCGGCCACCGCTTCGGCCCGTCCGGCGCACATGATCACGACATCGGCGCCGGCGCCGTCAGTCAGCTCCCGGATCCGCTCGATGAGCGCCTCATCGGATTTGATGACGACATCGGCGCCCAGCCGCTTCGCCAGGTTTAAGCGATAATCCACGATATCGACGCCGATCACGCGCCGGCCGATATGGGACTGGAGCATGACGTTTCCCAAGCCGATCGGTCCCAGTCCGATGACGGCGACGGTTCCGATTGCGGGATCTATTGTCCGCTTATACGTGTGGTAGGGCAGGCCCATGCCGTCGCCGGTCAGCAGCGCAGCGTCTTCCCAGGGCAGGTCGTCGGGCAGGATGTTGCAGGCGCGGGCGGGGATGACAAATTGCTCGGCGTGCATCTGGCTATAGATCGTGTTGTGGTCGCACCAGGTGAAGCGCCCGGCTTCGCACTCCCTACAGTCGCCACAGCCCACCACCGCGCTGACGCCGACGCGCTGCCCGACCTTCAGGTTGCTGACGCCGTCACCCAAGGCCGCGACCGTGCCCACCGCCTCGTGCCCGCCGTTGCCGCGAGCGACGCCATCGCCGCGATAGCGATACATTTCGCTGCCGCAGATCGCCGACGCAGCCGTTTGTATGATCACTTGTCCGGGTTGCGGCGGGGGCGCTTCTACATCAAGCACACGTATCATCGAATCGCCCATCATTTCAAGTGTTTTCATACTTTGGCTCCTTTGCCACTACTTGGCGCGGACTTCAGTTGATCGCTTCCCAGTCGAGAATGACCTTGCCCGATTGTCCGCCCCGCATGACCGAGAATCCCTCTTCAAAGTTGCTCGCGGGGAACCGATGCGTGATGATCGGCGACAGGTCCAGGCCCTCCTCGATGATTGCCAGCATCTTGTACCAGGTATCAAACATCTCGCGTCCATAGATGGCTTTGATGGTCAGCGCCTTGAATATGATCTTGGTCCAGTCGACTTCGGTGCGTCCCGGCGGGATGCCAACCATGCCGATGACGCCGCCCATGATCATGGTATCGACCATTTGCTCAAAGGCATCCGGGCTGCCGCTCATTTCCAGCCCGATATCAAAGCCTTCGCGCATCCCGAGTTCCCTCATCACATCGCGCAGATCTTCTTCCAGCACGTTAACGGTCCGTACCTCAGTGACCTTTTGCGCCAGCGCCAGACGATAGGGGTTGATATCGGTAAGGACAACATGACGCGCCTTGGCGAAGCGGGCGACCGCGGCTGCCATGGTGCCGATCGGGCCGGCGCCGGTGATCAGCACGTCCTCGCCGATGACGTCAAAGGAAAGGATGCTGTGAACG
This sequence comes from Chloroflexota bacterium, assembly GCA_011525385.1. GTDB lineage: Bacteria > Chloroflexota > Anaerolineae > Aggregatilineales > Phototrophicaceae > UBA6055. Next base: position 11,937 of record WTGF01000104.1, read on the forward strand.
GCATTGCCCAAGGGATCGAGAATGGCGCCGATTTCCAAGGGAAGATCATCCGGCAGAGGAATGACGTTGAAGGCGGGGATGACCAGGTATTCGGCAAAGGCGCCCGGTCGATTGACGCCGACGCCGCGGGTATCGGGGTCGAGGTGAAAGCGTCCCGCTCGGACGTTGCGACTGCGCCGGCCAATGATATGCCCCTCGCCGCTCACCCGCTGGCCGACCTGCAAGCGATCGACATTTGCGCCCAGGGCATCAATCACGCCGCTAAACTCGTGCCCAACGGTCATGGGAACAGGAACTGTGTTCCGCGCCCATTCGTCCCATTCGTAAATGTGGACATCCGTGCCACAGATGGAAGCGCGCAAGACGCGTATGCGCACATCGTCGGGCCCGACTTCCGGCATCGGAATCTCTTGCAGCCAGATGCCGGGTTCGGCTTTTGCTTTGACCAGCGCTTTCACGGGACTCCTTTCCTGAAGGCGGCGAACGGCAGTCTACTCGCTAAATGATCACCCCTAGTTCGCGACCTGCTTGCGTGAACGCGGCGATCGCATGATCGAGTTGTTCGACCGACAAAGCCGCGGACATTTGTACACGGATGCGCGCTTGGCCTCGCGGCACCACCGGATAGAAAAATCCGGTGACAAAAACGCCCAACTCGTACAAGCGCTTGGCGAAGTCCTGCGCCAGTTGCGCTTCGTCCAGCATGACAGGGATGATGGGATGCTCGCCCTCTAGCAGACGGAAACCCGCTTCGCTTAAACCCTTGCGGAAGTAACGCGCATGTCCGCGCAGCCTCTCTCGCAAATCATCGCCCGCTTGTGCAAGCTCAAGCGCTTTGATCGCGCCGCCGACCAGCATCGGCGGCAGCGCATTAGAAAACAGGTAGGGGCGCGATCGTTGCCGCAGCATGTCGATCACCGGCTGCGCCGCCGCCACAAATCCGCCGGCTGCGCCACCCAGGCTTTTGCCCAGGGTGCCGGTAATGATATCCGCGCGCGTTCCAAAATGGGCCGCTGTTCCTCGGCCTTGCGGACCGAGGATGCCGGTGGCATGACAATCATCCACCAGCAGCAGCGCATCGAATGCATCGGCCAGTCGGCGCAATTCCGGGATGTTCGCGATGGTGCCGTCCATCGAGAACACGCCATCCGTCGCGATGATGATGCTGCGCGGCGAAGCCGCCGCCGCTTCTCTGAGTTTGGCTGCAAGGTCGGTCATATTGTTATTCGCGTAGCGAAAGCGCTTCGCCTTGCACAAACGAATGCCGTCAATGATCGAGGCGTGATTGAGCGAGTCGGACAAGATCGCGTCTTCCTCACTAAACAGCGGCTCGAATACGCCCCCGTTGGCGTCAAATGCCGCCGCATACAAGATGGCATCGTCCATTTCCAGAAAGTCGGCTATGCCCCGTTCCAGTTTCCGGTGCAAGTCGAGCGTGCCGCAGATAAAGCGAACGGAAGCCATGCCGTATCCGTAGGCGTCCATCGTCGCTTTGGCCGCGGCTATGATATCGGGATGGTCCGCCAGACCGAGGTAATTGTTGGCGCACAAGTTGATAAAGGGCTGACTTGCGCCCTTGATGGCGACCCGGATTTCGCCGGATTGCGGCGAGGTGATGGGCCGCTCGCGTTTGTGCAAGCCGTCTTGTTCAATCGACGCCAGCTCGGCGCGCAATCGGCGATATGTGCGTTCAGACATGGGTCGTATCCTGTCGCATGGTTAACATCATTATACGACCACCCGGCAATAGCGGAGCGCTTGCCCTTGCGCGAGAGGCTGATTAGGACCGGGCTGATCCTGTATTGCGAAGGCCACTCTGTTTATCGGCGCTGTCTGGCGGATACCGCTCAGCGGGCCTCAGTCCACTGGATAGGCGATGGTCGTGATCAAGCTCTCGATTTTTCCGCCGCTGGCATACATGCGCGAATACTGCACGGTAATCGGCACATCGCTGCGGATGCGGACGCCGTAGGGCACATCAAAGGGAATCTGATATCCGGCGATTTGTTCTGGCTTGTCGAGGCGGATATGCGGGCAGCGTTTGGCCGGTACCGTCACCTTGATCCCTTCAACGGCGTCGCGATCTTCAAAGTAGAAATCGAATATGAGGTTGGCATCGTCAACGGTGGTATTGAGCACACAGATGGATTCGTGATTCTTGTTGACGGGATCATCGTCCGCCGGCGCCGCGAGATAAGCATCGGGGATAAGCCAAGTCAATGCGCCATGTGTGGGCATGGGTTCTCCTCCATAAAATGTCGGTGAATAGTAGAGGATAGTCTAGTGGGTCTTGCTGTCTTCGACAAACAATTGCCGCCGGTAAATCTCGTCCGGCCGCTTGTACAAGTGCTGGACCTCTTCGTCCGGCAGACGGGTGGCTTTGCCAAGCTGAAGCGCTCCGGCGAAGATCTTCGCCGCCTTGACCGCCATCGCGGTGATATTCAAGATTTCGCCGGGCGTATCGCCCAGGGCGATCATGCCGTGGTTTTGCAAGAGGATGAGCTTGGGCGTTTCACCGTATTGCGTGATGAATTGCCGCAAATGATGACGCATGATCAGCGCCAGCGGCAGACCGGGGTCGCCATAGGGCGTCAGCAGCGATTGGGGACCGCAGAGCACCACTTCATCGGGGAAGCGGCGCTGACGCGCGAAGGCGGCGGCGTGTTCCGTACACAAGACCTGGTTGATCGCGGTAGGGTGGGTATGACCTATGTATTTGACGCCGCATTCCTGCAGCAGCATGGCATGGAAGCTGACCTCGATGGAGGGGCTCAACCCCCCCTCGGTCCCCCCCAAAGCATTAGGGGGGAGGACTGCTGACTGTGTGATTCTCTTTTGCTCGCTCATGCTAGTGGGCGGATGATCGAGCAGCCCCAGAATCGGTTCCAGATAAACGCTGGCGAAGCCGTCGGCGTCGATATTATGCATCTGCTGTCCGCTGGCTTTGACGGCGAAGGATTCGGCGTCGAGCCGCATCGATGTATTGCCTTCGCCGATAACGACGTAATCGTTTTGCGGATCGCCGAGTGTGCGGGTCATCTCGACCAGGCTGTCGAGCGCATTCATAGCGTGCCTTTCAATCCCTCCCCAAAGCATCCGAAGTAGAGGGGAGCGCATCTTTCGCAGTTCTACGCGCAAAGTTTGGTGAAGGTCTCCCCCCATTGCAATGGGGGGAGATTTAGAGGGGGGTGCCCCTAGAAATCGAAGTCGTTGATATTGTCCGCCGTGAAGGTGAAGGGCGGGCCAAGCAAGACTTCGCTGCCATTAACGACCACAAGATCGCCCAGGCGCCCGGCCGAGACCGAGGCATCGCCGGGTTGGAACTCGCCATCGACTACGGCGCGCATGACGTAAACCGCGGCATAACCCAGATCGACCGGGTTCCACAAAATCACATCGCGGACGCAGCCGCTGTTGACATAAGGCTTCATGCCATTGGGCGTCGCCAAACCGACGACCGCGACGTCTTCGCAGACGCCGGCCTGCTGAACGGCGTCAGCGCCATTGGGCGTGGCGACCGAGGTCATGGCGAAGATGCCATCCAGGTCCTCGCCGTACTTGTTGATCAGCGTCTGCGCCTGCTGGAAGCTCAAGACGGCGTCTTCCTGCGCCTCGAGGGTTTCCAGCCAGGTCAGATCGGGGTAGCACTCGGAGGCGTAAGCCCACATTTCGGCGATCCAGCGCGCCTGATTGGGCGTGGTAAAGGTCGAGGTGACGATGCCGAAGGAAGCCTCCGCGCCCATTTGGTCGGCCAGGCTGTCCACCAGCGCCTTGGCGATGCCATTGAATTCGGCCTGATTGACGAACCATTCGCGGGCGTCCGGCTCGCTATTGGCGTCATACCCGACGACATGGATGCCGGCTTCCAGGGCCTTGCGCAATACCGGCGCGATGGCGACCGGGTCGTTGGCGGCGAAGAGGATGCCGTCGACGCCTGCCGTGATGTAGCTGTCGATGACTTGGATCTGATCGTCGATATTGGCTTCGGTCGGCGCGTCGGTGGTGACGGAGACGTTGCCCAGTTCTTCGGCGGCTTGCTGTTGACCCAGGGTGGTCGCGGCGAAGTAGCCGATGCCGACCAGTTTGGGCACATCAACCAGCGTGATGTCCATGCCGGCCATGTCATCGCCCATAGCCACCATGCCGCCATCGTATTCCATCATCTCCATGTCTTCTTCCATGTCCTCGTCGTCGTCCATCATCTCGTCGCCCATGCCGCAGGCGAGCGGATTGACAGCGAGGTCGTCGGCGCCGTCCCAGCGGTCATGCCCGTCAGCGCTGAGCGGCATGCTCGCCAGCGCCAGCAAAAGCGCCAGTATTAGCGTAATTGCAAATGTCCTTTTCATGAGTTTGACTCCAGATACTAGATGGATAAACGAAGTTGAAAATGCCTTGCCAGTTTATGTCGATACGCCTCCTTTCTCTTGCATTCGGTGTGTCTCCCTGGTGGTATGCTCCTGGGCCAGGTTGCGCAGAATCGGATCTACGCCGGTCGCTGACCCGCGGGCTGGAGTTTCATATGCGCGCGATCCAGCGGGTCGCATCCGCCGCTGAAATCATGGGAGGGGTTGCGCACGCTGAGGCCAATGTCCAATACACTTGATTAACTTTCGCTTCGCCGACTTTGAATGAAGTTGTTCACTAGTATAGCAAATATGAGCACGCTGCCGATGACGACTATCGTGGCGTCGCTTGTCACGCCCGACAGCGTCAAGCCATTCTTCAGCAGTTGGATCAAGACCACACCGACGATCGTGCCCGGAATGGAACCGGTGCCCCCGAAAATGCTGGTGCCGCCCAGCACAACTGCCGCGATCACATCCAGCTCGATGCCCGTGCCCATATCCGAGCGCGTCGTGCTGACCCGGGAGACAAAAATATAACCCGCCACCCCCGACATGAAACCGGAAAAGGTATAGATGAAGAGCAAATAGCGGTTGACAGTCAGCCCGCTGAAGCGCGCGCCGGTTTCATTGTTGCCGATAGCATAGAGGGCGCGTCCCAAGCGCGTTCGCGCCAGGATGATGCCGAAGATGATGACGGCGATGATAAGCAGCCAGAGTTGAGATGGGATGCCCAGGAACTCGCCCTGTCCCAGTTGGAAGAACCATTCCGGATAGCCGCGCGCCGAGCGCGCCTCGCTGATGCCTTCGGCCAAGCCGCGGTATAGCGCCAGCGTCGCCAGCGTCATGATCAAGGGTGGCACGCCGACGCGCACGATGAAAAGCCCGTTGACGAAGCCGGCGACTGTACCGCTGAGTATGCCGGTGATGATGGCCAACTCCAGCGGGAAGCCCAGCTCTTGCCAGGTCCAGCCCAGCACGATGGCGGTGAGACCGAGGATAGAACCAACCGAGAGATCAATGCCGCCGGTGATGATGATATAGGTCATGGGTATAGCGATCAAACCGACCTCGGTCATGAAGCGGCCCTGCTGCAAGAGGTTGTCAACGGTGAGGAATTTGTCGGTGCGCGTCGCCAGGAAGAGCACAGAGACCAACATGATGACAAAAAGCACGCCTTCCTGGCTGATCAGCAAGTGGCGCAGCTTTTCGCCGACTGTTGGATTTCGCGGCGCGGCGTTCTTCGATTTCACCGGATCTGCGCTCCTATAGCCGCTGTCGCCGGCGCCGGATCAAATCCGCCAGCACCGTCGCCAGAATTAATAATCCTTGCACGGCTTTCAGCCAGAAGGGCGATACATTGATAAAGATCATCGCCGAACGGATGAAATTCAGCAAGAGCGTCGCCATGGTCGATCCAATGGCCGTACCCGTCCCGCCCAGGATGCTCACGCCGCCGACTACCGAAGCCGTAATGACGGAAAGTTCCAGCGCCGGCGGCGGAGTAGCTTGTATGATATTGAATTGGGTCGAATACATCACGCTGGCGACGCCGATGAATACGCCGTTCAAAATGAAGACAGTCATCAGCAGTCGCTTCTGTGACAAGCCGGAGAGACGCGCTGCTTCCGCATTGCCGCCCAGCGCATAAAAGGCGCGTCCGGTGGCGCTGTATTTCATCCACAATACGACCACGATTGTCAGCGCTGCCATGATGATAATCGGCATGGGAATGCCCAGCGGACGCATCTGCGAGAGAAAATAGTCGGCCGGCATGTCCCGCACGCGTTCGCCCTGCGCCCAAATGATCAGAATACCCTTGATGATGCTCAACATGCCCAAAGTGACCACGATTGATGGTATGCGCAGATAGGCGACCAGGAAGCCAATCAGGGCTCCGAAGCCGGCGCCGACGATCAACGGCGCCAGCCAGGCCAGCGGCGCCGGCAGGCCGGAGACCACCAGACGTCCGCTGATCACCGCCAGCAAGCCCACCAGCGAGCCGACCGAGATATCAATGTTTCCGGTGACGATGACCATCGTCATGCCCAGCGCCGCCACGGCGATATAAGCGTTGCCCTGCAATATGTCGGAGATATTGCGTTCTTGCAAAAAGCGCGGATTGGCGATGCCCACCACGAAGATCAGCAGCAGTAGACCGAAGAGAATGATGCTTTCCTGATTGCCGAAGAGTTTAGTGATGCGATAACGTCCTTCGCCAGCGCCGCGCGGGACAAGTATTTGCAAGACGCACAAGACCCCGGCGACCAGCATAATCCAAAAAGCGCTGCCCATGCTGCTAATGAAGGTCGCTTCGCCAGCGGCGTAGTCGCGGAAAAAATTGATGTAATACACCACTACCAGCAAGCCGGTCACGCTCATCAAAAATGAAATGGCGCGGCTCGCGCCCGGCACAATCACGTTCCAGGCGCCCAGCAGCAGAACCCCCAGACCGGCCAGTGGAACAAGCTCGACGCCGGTTTTGAAAATCTTCAGTTCGTTGGTTTTTTTGCTTTCGGTGACGACCGCGACCGTCGAAGGTCCTCGTTCCGGTTGGATCACGAAAGGCAGCAGGAAATAGGCGCCGATGATCACAAGAGCCAGGGCAATGCCGATAAAGTGCGCGGGACCGCGATTCACGGGTGAAGTTTTAGTCTTGCTCATGCGCCCGCCCCCGCGGTGCGGCGCGCTTCTTCGCTCATCATGGCGTGGGCGATTATCTCTTGCGTGGCTTCCGCGCGACTGAATTCGCCCACCAAATGACCCTCTCGCATCACCAGGATGCGGTCGCTCATGCCCAGGATTTCCGGCAGTTCGCTGGAAATCATCAGAATCGCCAAGCCCTCTTCCGCCGCCAACTGGCTCATCAGGCGGTGAATTTCTGATTTGGCGCCGACATCAACTCCGCGCGTCGGTTCGTCCATGATCAGCAGTTTGGGGTTGCTGGCCAGCCATTTGCTGACGACCACCTTTTGTTGATTGCCGCCTGATAGTTTGTTGACGATCTGCTCGGGGCCGGTGGCGCGAATGCTCAACTGTTGAATCGAATGATTAGCCAGCCGACGCTCTTCAGCGCGGTTGACAAAGGTATTCTGCGATACCGATTCCAGCACGGCCATCGAGGTGTTTTCACGCAGGGTCATTTCTCGTACCAGGCCTTGGCGTCCGCGATCTTCCGGTACATAACCGATGCCATGCCGCACCGCCTCGGAAGGTCGATGAATCTCGACCGCTTCGCCATTTAGCAGGATCGTGCCCGACTCCGCCGGCAAGACGCCAAAAATCACTTGCGCTGTCTCGCTGCGCCCGGAACCGACCAAACCCGCCAAGCCCACGATTTCCCCCGCCCGCACCGAGAACGAGATGTCGCGCGTCAGCGGCGGACGATTGAGATTGCGAACTTCCAGCACCACGTCGCCGATCTCGGCTGTCTGTTTGGGAAAGAGATTCTCGATAGTGCGACCGACCATCATGCTGATCAGTTCCGATTCGCTGGTATCACCCACGTCATTGGTGCCAATGTATTCGCCGTCGCGCAACACCGTCACGCGGTCCGCCAATTCGAAGACCTCGTTAAGGCGGTGGCTGATGTAAATGATGCTGACGCCGCGTTCACGCAGCAAACGGACAATGCTGAACAACTGCTCGACATCGCTCTCGGTCAGGGCGGCGGTTGGCTCGTCCATGATGAGGATGCGCGCGTCGAGCGACAAGGCTTTGGCGATCTCGACGCGCTGACGGTTGCCGACGTTGAGCGTGCCGACCTTCGCCCCTACATCGAGGTTGTAGATATTGAGTTCCGCCAGCAGGGCTTCGGCCCCTTGCTCCATCCGCTCCCAGTCAATGGTTTGGAAGAAGCCGCGCTTCCTGGTGGGCGCGTGGCCCATGAATATGTTCTCGGCGACCGATAACTCCGGATACAGGCCAAGTTCCTGATAGATGGTGGCGATGCCGGCGCGCTGCGCCTCTCGTGGATTGGCGAAGTGAACGCGCTGCCCGTCCAATTGGATGTCGCCGGTTTCCGGCTGGTACACGCCGGAGACGATCTTGATCATGGTGGATTTGCCGGCGCCGTTTTCGCCGATCAGGGCGTGGACCTCTCCACGGCGCACGTCAAAATGGACGTTTTTCAGCGCGTGTACGCCGGGGAAGTGCTTGTTGATCTCTCGCAATTGCAGCAGCGGCGCTTCAGTCATGGAGCTTTCCTGAACATTCGTCCGATTGAGGCCTATCGCGGCAGGTTACAGCAGCAAGGCGCAGAAGCGCTCGTAGTTCGCGTCCCAGGCCGCCCTGTCAATTGGCTCGAAGAGGACAAGTTCCGTCGACTCGCTCAACATGGCTCGCGCCTCGGCGACATCCCTCAATTCTCCAATGGCGATCAACTGAACGATGGCGTTGCCGGTAGCTGTCGCTTCGGCCGGCCCGGCAATGACCGGACGACCGATGGCGTTCGCCGTCATCTGGTTGAGCAAGGCATTCTTTGATCCGCCGCCGATGATATGCAGTCGATCAACGCTTTGGCCGGAAACAGCGATCAATTGTTCCAAAACGAAACGATACTTGTAGGCGAGGCTGACGTAGACCGCCGCGATCAACTCGGCATCGCTCGCTGGTACTGCTTGCCCGTTCTTCCGGCAATAGTCGATGACGCGCCCGGGCATATCGCCGGGCGCCAAAAAACTCGGATCATCCGGCTCGATCAGCGTCTTGAAAGGATCGACGCTCTGCGCCCTCTGTACCATTGCCGCAAGCTGATCGAAACTGTAGTCTTTGCCGGCAGCTTTCCAGGTAGCCCGGCACTGGTCCACCACCCACAAGCCCATGATATTCTTCAGGAAGCGGTAGGTATTTTCGTAGCCGCCTTCGTTGGTGACATTTGCGGCATAAGCGGCATCGCCGAGGATGGGCGCTTTCAACTCCATGCCCAGCAGGCTCCAGGTGCCGCTGCTCAGGTAGGCGACATTCTCGCTGGTTGCCGGTACGGCGACCACAGCGCTACCGGTATCGTGACAGGCCGGCGCGATGACATCTGTGCCCTGGTAACTGCCGAGTTTGGCGCCCGGCTGCACAATCGGCGCCAAAATATCGGGGATGCCGATTGCCGCGGCGATAGCGCGATCCCAATCTCCGGTATGGGCATTGCATAGCTGCAGGGTGGTAGCTTCGGTGTATTCGCAGGTTTTGGAGCCGGTGAGCCAATAGTTGAATAGATCGGCAATGGTCAGCAGGGTCCTGGCTTGCTCCAGTAGCGGACTGCCGTCGCGCATACTGGCGGCGAGCTGAAACAAGCCGTTGAATTGCAAGAATTGTATGCCGGTACGATCGAAGATTTCGCGTCTGGGCATGCGCTCAAAGGCCCATTCCATAGCGCCGTCTGTGCGTGGATCGCGATAGTGGACCGGGTTTGCGAGTAATTCCCCGGCGCTATCCAGCAGGGCATAGTCGACGCCCCAGCAATCCACGCCAATCGCAGCGGCATCGTCGACCTTCTCGATGCCGACTGTAATTTCCTGCCAAAGCCGTAAAACGTCCCAGTGGAGCCTTTGCGGGGTTTGTACCGGAGTGTTGGGGAAACGATGGACTTCGCGCAGCGCTATGGCGCGTCCATCAAAGGACACGTCCATTACCCGTCCCGATGTTGCGCCCAAGTCTATCGCCGCGACGTGTTCTTTGGTCATGAATTGATTTAGTTAGCGTGCGGGCAATTGAGATCGCCCGGTATCCGCCGGTCATTTGCCAGATTGCGCATTCGACCGATTCTATCCCGCGTCATTTTCACTGTCAATTGCGCTGGGGAACATGTTAGGGCAATCGCACCACTTTTCGTTTTACCACCGAGTACGCCAAGTTTGGGTTCACTTTGGTGTTTCTCTTCCAAATTCACTGCCGGAATCGAGCAAACGATACACTATTCCGTCGATATTTTCCTGCGGCGTTCAAAACGCTGCCGAATGAGACAAGAATCTTCGATTAAGAGCATTTCTCGGTGCTCTCGGTGGTTAATATTTCTGTTTGAACATAGATTTTTCGAGTGCTGCGATTGCTCTGGGAACATGTCGGGCTTCAATCGGCAAACTCGACAATGACATCGCGGTCGCGCAAGTCGGCGACGTACTGAGACGGCGCCTGACGGGACGTAAAGATTGCGCTCAGTTCCTTCGGTTGGGCAACGGTGAATGAGGTGACCTTGCCCCATTTCTTGTCGTCGATCAGCATGTACTTGCTGATACATTGCCCCAATATCGCGCGCTTCATTTGCGACTCTTCCAGGCTGGATTCGGTGAAGCCGGTATCTATTGTATAACCGTGGGCGCTGATGAAACCGGCTGATAGCTGCAGCTTGGGCAATCCTTCCGGCTTCCCGACCAGCGATACCGAATCGCGTCGCAACTGCCCGCCAGGCATCAAGACCGTGATATGTCGATAATGGAGCAAGTCCTTGGCGATGATCAGACTGTTGGTCACGATTGTCAGTTCGTCCAGTTGCTTCAGATGGGGCAGCATGGCAAACACGGTTGTGGAAGCGTCAAGTGCGATGATGTCTCCATGGCTGACATAACGCGCTGCATAGCTTGCGATCTGGGCCTTGACGCGCGAATTGGTGCGCAAGCGGACATCGTAGGAAAGTTCCGGCGAAATATTGCGCCCTTGCGGCAAAACCGCGCCGCCGTGGGTCCGCTTGGCGAGGTTGGCGGCTTCAAGCGCGCGCAGATCCAGGCGGATGGTAACTTCGCTTACATTGAAGTCCCTGCTGAGTCGCTTGACCGCGACGCGACCGCTGCGCTGCAATTGGGCGAGGATGCTGCGGCGTCGCTCTTCCATGAACATTTGGTCAGACATGTCTGTGAATCGCTAAGCGATACCTGGTTAAGAAACGAATGTGAAACGCCAACTATATGAATAATTGTAACCGAAGATTATGTCTTGAGTAATATCGAGCGCCTGACGCCGCTGATTTGGCCTTCTGCAAAGTCGAATACGTTCGTTTGAAAATGGAGTGATCAGGGGACAGCGGGGTGCTCACATGCCGCGCGCTCTTTCGATGCGTCGGATCAAACTCAGATCAAATGCTTCCAGCGTATCTATGTGCGCGTCCGCAATTGCGAGGATTTCCGCGGGAAGCGGGAAGTCGGGGCTTGGCGCCGCAACTGCCGCCATGCCCGCGGCTTTCAAGGACCTCAAGCCGTTTGCCGAGTCTTCGATGCCTACAGTCACATGAGGCAAAACCCCGAGCTGCGCCATCGCCTCCAAATAAATGTCGGGCGCGGGCTTGCCACGGGGGATATCGTCGCCGTAGATCACGACTTCAAAGACTCGGTCCAAACCGGTAATGTGCAGGACTGCTTTGATGATTTCGGTCGGTGAACCGGATGCCAAGCCGACGCGGAAATGCTGTTGCATACGGAGTACCGATTCGATGGCGCCGAGGCGGGTCGGCATGCGTCGCTCGTAGTGCGCGATAACGCGCCCTTTCATCTCGGCGATTATGTTGTCAGTGGATTCATCCAACTGCAATTTCTCTTGCATCACCGTCGCCCATCCGACAGTGCTGCGTCCCATCGCCAGCCGCTGATACTCGTCGGTCCAGGTCTTGCCGCGGTCGCGGGCGAATTCGACGCGCGACTTGTCCCAATAGACTTCGCTATCGACCAGAACCCCATCCATATCAAAGATGACCGCTTCAATCGGCATCGCCAACTCCTGGCACGGAAGTCTATCAATATTTCCTTGAACTACACCGACTGATCGGGGGGTGGCGGCACTACGCCAATCGTCAAGAGAATGTTGGCATAAATGCGTTGTTCACCCGTGGCGATGACCAGGCAGCAATTGTCTTTACCGGCTTCGTCATAGAAAGCGAAACGTTCCAGCGCCTGCAACTCGACCTCGGCGCCCAACAGTTGCCTGAATTCCCGGTAAATGCTCGGCTCGGCCCCATCATGGCGCGCCATCACGTGGGCCGCTTCAACCGGCGTCAGGCTCAAAACCGCCTCCAGTACATCGGTGACAGTCACCATGCCCGGCGCCAGGTTGAGATAAACGCGGTCGGCGAGTGGATTCGCGCCTGTCGAGACCGGGTAGTTGCCGTCCGGGATCAAGATAGTGGCGCCGTGCCCGGCTTCGCCAAGCGCGCCCAAAATCTGAGGGTGAATCAACTTTCCGCTTATCATTCCGTTCTCCATATTGCATTTGGAATCAACAAAGCAAGGCACGATTATAACAGGTTGGCCTCGCCTGACGACAGTTTTCCGGTTTGAGGCTACACCCGTCTCCGGAGGTGGAAGAAACCGTCGGGCGCCGCTACCTAGATCATTGGCGCTTCTGCAGGGCTGGTTGGCGGGTGATGCTAGCAATCCGCATCGCCGCGACTTTGAAGGTCCTGATTAGCGCTTTCTGATCCTGTCCCCGACCGTGATCAGGCCGTCTTGAATCACACGGGCGTAAACGCCGCGCAGCCGCTGATTCTTGCCAGCATCTGACATGACCCATTTGCGCGCGGACGCGCCGAAGCGACGGGCGAATTTGCCGCAACCGGTATGTGGCGTGACGCCGATTTCCAAAATCACTTCGCCGATCTGCAATTGCGTGCCCGCGGGCAAGTTGTTCATCGAGATGTCGAGATCGACGAAGAGTTGATCCCCCGATTCCGCCCAGCGCGATTTTTCGTCGGTTAAGAGTTGAATCACACGGCTATTCATGAGCGTGACCTGGGTTTCCGAGATCGGTTCGCTATCGGGGTCCTTGCGTTTGGCGCGGCTCAGCCAATCATCGCCTTCCAGGCCGCGGGCGGCGGTAAACCTGGCGGCTTGCACTTCTTCTCGTTGATCGGCTTCCGGCCGGCGCACGATCATTTCCACGCGGCCCTCGTCCCTGGGCGATTTGTCCAGTTGATCCCAGGCTTCGTTCAGCGTTTCAAAACTTTTCACAGCTTCCATGGCTTGCTCCAGGCGCTTGATGATAATTCCTGAGCAGACTATACACCAAAAGCCGCTCGCCGGCAGCGGTATGATGCTCCCGCGCTCGCGCGCCATAAAAACTTCACTCCTTGTATGAGCAAAGGAGGCATTGAATGAGCTGGCAAGTTCTGCGCTCTGTCGGCCAAGCCGGCGCGAATGCGGCATAGCATTGGGACAAGACAATTGTTACTATGTCAAATGGCGGCTGCTGCCCGCCGGGCGTATTTGAAGAAGGGGAGTTGAGTTGGGTATGGGGATCGAACACAGGCGCTTGGGCAACCACGGCGCATACGTCAGCAATCTATGTTTGGGAACGATGAACTTCGGCACGTATACGTCCAGGGAAGAGGCCTTCGCTATTATGGACCGCGCGCTTGAACTGGGCATCAATTTCTTCGATACGGCCGATGTCTACGGGCGCAAGATCGAATGCGGCTTGACCGAAGAGATCATCGGTCAGTGGTTCGCTCAGGGCGGGGGACGCCGGGACGCGGTCATCCTGGCGACCAAGGTTCACAATCCCATGAGCCGCAAGGCCAATCTGCCCGAAGCCAACAGCGACAGAGGCGGCGTCTCCGCCTACAAGATTCGCAAACATTGCGAAGGCAGCTTGTCCCGCTTGCAAACCGATCATATCGATATTTATCAAATGCATCACATCGACCGCGGCTGCCCCTGGGACGAGACCTGGGGCGCCTTTCACGCGCTCATCCAGCAGGGCAAGGTCGTATATGTCGGCTCGAGCAATTTCGCCGGTTGGGATATCGCCACCGCCTGTCAAGAGGCCTCCCGCCGCCACATGACCGGTCTGGTCAGCGAACAGAGCATCTATCACCTGGATAACCGCGCCATAGAGCTAGAAGTCATCCCAGCCTGCCGTCATTACGGATTGGGATTGATCCCCTGGAGCCCTTTGTCCGGTGGCCTGCTAGGGGGCGCGCTGGAAAAGGTCGAAACGGGCAGGCGCAGCAATCCCGAATTGATCGCGCGCGTGGAATCGAAACGCGAGCAACTCGAAGCCTATGAAGACCTTTGCCGTGAAATTGGCCACCCGCCGGGCGAAGTGGCCCTGGCTTGGCTACTGCATAATCCCGTCGTCAGCGCCCCGATCATCGGACCGCGCACGATGGAGCAACTGGAAAGCGCCGTCAGCGCCACCGAAATCCGCCTGGATGAGAGCGTTTTGGAAGGGCTTGACCGGATATTTCCCGGGCCAGGCGGCGAAGCGCCCGAGGCATACGCCTGGTAACGCTTGCCCGTGGCCATCGTTCTATCAGCAATACTTTGACATCTTCCAGATTGCGGTAATATGATAAGTGGAAGCGGTTCTGAACCAATATTTGAGGATTTGACATGAAGAGTCCAGCGAACAAAACACTGGCGGTTTTTGTTTTCCTCGTTCTGTTGCTCGCGCTTATGCCAGGGCAATACGTCAGCGCAAACAATATTAAGGTGGACAGTCGTTGCAGCCTGGCGCAAGCCATCGGATCAGCCAACAACGATTCTTCCAAAGCCCGATGCGAAACCGGGTTCAAAATAGACACCATTATCTTGCAAGAGAATCTGGAGCTGGAGGAAGAATTGCCGGATATAACATCGAGAATCATCCTCGATGGCAATGGTCACACCCTGCGCATACATAAGCGACACACCGCTTTCATTATCAAATGGGGTAATCTAACCATCAAGGATCTCACGGTCAAGTTTAGGGCCGGCAATCGGTCTGGCCCTACGATCGAGATCAGAAACGGATCTCTGACCATCGTGGACAGCCAGTTTCTCAATTGCACCGGGAAGTTTGATGTGGAAGACAGTCTGGGTGTGGTGCAGGGCGATAGCGAGATATGCAACTACACGGCGGAAACTGTGGCCAGTTGGTTTGACGGACCGGCTTCCCCTCCCGTTCTCGCGCCAGCGGAAGTGCCGGTACAGCCAGCAGTTGCATTTACCTGTGAAACGCTTGGCGGGAACGCGCCTACGGTATCGGCAAGATATGGACTGCAAAGCGGCGTACAATGTAAAAGAGTTGACGCGGCCGGCATCGGGAATCAATCCGTACTTGACGCTGGATACATTGACGCTATTGACATCTATGGATATGTCGAACAAGGCGTGGAGCTTTGCTTCCCGCGGCTGGGGTCGATTGTCTTCCTGGATGCGGCAACAGCGCCACGAACGCAAACGCCGGTTGAATTTTTCGCCCGTGACGGCTGGACTTGCGCCTCGCTTAACCGGCCGGGCACGGTCGTCCTGGTACCGGGGCAACCTCCGGTGATAGAAACTGCCCCGGTCGAACAAGTTCCAGCCGTCCAACCGGTCGTAGCGGAGCAGGCGCCAGCCAGCCAAGCCGACACTACGGTCGCGTCGCAAACAGGTCAGTGCCTGGTTACCACAATCGCCAATCTCAAGCTGCGGTCGATTCCGTTTATGGATGACAATGTCATCGGCTATGTCGCGCGCGGCGAAACCCTTAACCGCATATCAGGCAACCAATACTGGCACTATGTCCAGTTTTACAACCAGACGGGCTGGATCAGCGCGAGTGAAAGATACGTCGTGACATCAGGGGCTTGCGATTAGCATCGTCACGCCTATGCCACATGCAGATTTGCGGTAAAACGCCGACGCCGATGTCATGACTGTTGTCCCGCGGCAACGTCAGCGATACGGGCGTCATGATCGACACTGCCAACATCGTGCTGGAACTGGTGGATATCGAAGCGAGCAACGGGGTCATCCTGCCCATGTCCTAGATTGCGTTGAATCGCCCTCATCAGCCGATGGAGGCGGCTCTCATTTAGGAAACCCCCTTACTCGTGCAAGGAGAGGGCTTGTTATTTTGCATGAGCGCGGCAATTCTTCTTGCTGCCGCCGAGCGGCTTTTTTTCTGGTGTCGCTTGGCGTCGGCAAGTTTACGACTGATAGGCTGCCCAAAGCAATTCGGCGATGTGCATGACGGGCAGATGCTTGCCTTGCAGGTCCAAGTGCTTGCGTAACTGTGTGATGCAGCCGATATTGCCGGACACGATTGTATCGGGCCCGGCGG
Source organism: Chloroflexota bacterium (assembly GCA_011525385.1). Lineage (GTDB taxonomy): Bacteria > Chloroflexota > Anaerolineae > Aggregatilineales > Phototrophicaceae > UBA6055. The sequence goes on from WTGF01000104.1 coordinate 28,283, forward strand.
CAAGTACGGCATCCGCCTTTTGCCTGCCCAATTCTTCGGCGATCGCGGGCTGGTCCAGGTTATAGGTCCCGGCGGAGCCGCAACACATGCCCGCATCGGGAATATCGACCAAGCGCAAATTCGGAACTTGATTGAGCAGGTCACGCGGCTCGCTTTGCAGCCCCTGCGCATGCAGCAGATGACAGGCGTCCTGGTAAGCGACAACGCGCTCGGCGGCGAATCCACGCGGCTTGCGCAATCCCAGTTGCGCCAGGTAGGCGCTGAAATCCATCACTTTGCTGGAAAAATCGCTCGCTTTTTGCAGATCCGTCTGACCTTTGAAGAGCAGTTCGTAATCTTTCATGCCCGAGCCACAACCGGCTGCTGTGGTGATGATCGCGTCAATATCATCCGGCATCAGCGGGAAGTTGCGCCGAGCGATCTGACGCGCTTCCGATTCCGCGCCGATGTGCAGCAAGATAGATCCGCAGCAACTTTGTCCCGCGGGGATATGCACGTCAACGCCATTCGCTGAGAGCAGTTTTGCCGCTGCCAGGTTAATCTGCGGTGCGAGCGCTTGCTGTACGCAACCCGAAAGGAGCGCGACCACCCCGCGGCGATCGCCTTGCGCCGGCAATATGGGCGGCAGGGGCGAGGGGGGCGGCAGCTTGTCCGGCAACATGTTCAACATGGAGGCGAAAGCCTCGGGCAAGAATGGCTGTAGCGTCCGGCCAATTTTGCCGCTCTTCATCGCCAGGCGAAAGCGCTGCGGATAGGGCAGGGTCTCGATTATCAGTCGCCGCGCGATGCCATCCGACAGGGGACGAAGTCGCGAACCCTCTTGCAGGGTTCGGTAGCTGACCAGCAGATCGCCATAAGCCACCCCGGAAGGACAGGCGGGTACGCAAGCCATACAGCCCAGGCAGCGGTCGATAAATGGCTGCGCCTCCTCCGCCTCGATTTTGTCTTCAAGCACGCCCTTCATCAGATAGATGCGGCCGCGGGGCGAATCCATCTCCTCGCCCAAGAGCTTGTAGGTTGGGCAGGCCGCCAAACAGAAACCGCAGTGGACGCATTTTTCGATGGCTTCGGTCATTTCCGGCGCGCGGGGGTCATCGCTCTTTATCTGGTGCCGCATGAGCTCTCTTTCATAGTAGTTCCAATAAAACAATGCGAAAAAATCTCATTTGTAACGAGAGTTCTGGAGGTAATCCCAATCCCGCCGAATGCGCTCCCCCTCTCCCACAAGGGGAGAGGGGGCTGGGGGGTGAGAGGTTGATCACGCATGTCGCTCTTTCGCATGACTAACTTGGCGCTACTTATACCAACTTGTTATGCGGATCCAGTACGCGTTTGACGCGCGCCGCCAGCACATTTTCACTTTGTTTGCCGATTAAGGGACAATCGACCGAACCGCGCAGGACCAGGCCCGGCAGTTGCTCCGCTTCCAGTATCTCCTTGAGCGCGCCGATGTCCTCTGTCGCCAGCCAGGCGGTGTTCCCGCCAGCGCTGTAACGCCGCGGCAGTTCGCGAACAAGCGCATCAAATCTCGGTATTTGCCGCGGTGAAATGACCACTTTGACAAGGAAGGCGCCTGTCAGACCTGCCAGGGGATCGCCCAAGGTCTCGTCATCCTCAACTTTTCTAGCGTCGAGGAGCGCTGTTTCTTCGCGCATCATGGCGACGAACTGTTTCGCTCGCTGCGGCAAGGTATCTTGAAAGCCGGCCAGACCCGCCATCAAGGACCAACCCCGATTGGAGGGCGCGAAGTCTAATACGTCAAGTTCCTGCGAACTTCGATTGCAACGAAAGATCGCCTTCAGGGCATCATCCAGGGAGCCGTATCGCAAGCGCAGACCTTGAAAAACTGGCGCGTCGGGAAAGACCTTGAAGGTCAACTCCGTCATGATCGCGTATTGACCCAGGCTGCCGACCAGAAACTTGCTCAGATCGAAGCCGGCCGCGTTCTTGACCACCTTGCCGCCAACGGAAAAAGCCCGTCCCAGCCCATCGACCACCCCCGCGCCCAAAACAAAATCGCGTATCCCGCCGTAGCGATGACGCCGAGACCCGGACAGGTTGCAGGCGACGGTACCGCCGATGCTTGCATGATCGGGAAGGAGCGGATCAAAAGGCAGGTATTGTCCCTCTTTGCGCAATGCCGCCTGAATTTCGCTGACGCGGGTGCCTGCGAGAACGGTGAGCGTATACTCCTGCGGCTGATATTCGATGATACCGCACATGCCGGATAAATCCGCCAAAACGACATCGGAGTCAACTTGATGCAGGGCCGTCTTGCTGCGCCTGCCGACGACGTGTATTCGCCCGTGACTGTTGACAAATGCCTGTAGTTCTGCGACAGAATTCAAGACGCCCCCTGTCATTCGCGCGAAATCACACCTTGCCGCTCCAAGGGATGCATCCCATGCGTTTGCAGGGCGGGCGCCTCGCCACTCGGGAACATTTTTCCGCGGTTGGCGATCTCTTCAGGGTCAATCGCGCGGCGCAAGTCCCGCATGATTTCCATTTCTACCGGACCGAACATGGTCGGCAGATATTCGCGTTTTTCCATGCCGACGCCGTGCTCGCCGGTAATCGATCCGCCCAATTCGACGCACATGGCCAAAATCTCTCCAGCCAGGGCTTCGGCTTTTTCCAGCGCGCCAGGTTCGCGGCCATTGTACAAGATCAATGGATGCAAATTGCCATCGCCGGCATGAAAGACATTGGCGACATCAAGCTGATACTGCGCTTTGAGTTCGCCGATCTTGACCAGCGCTTCGCCCAGGCGACTACGCGGCACAACGCCGTCCTGAACGATGTAATCGGGGCTGAGGCGGCCCACGGCGGAAAAAGCGCTCTTGCGCCCCTGCCAGATGCGCGCGCGTTCGTCTTCGCCCTTCGCTTCGCGAATTTCGAAAGCGCCGGATTCTTCAATCACTCCCCGCAATTCCGCGAATTCGGCTTCGACTTGGGGGGCTTCGCCTTCCAACTCGACTATCAGAAGCGCTTCGGCGTCGAGCGGATAGCCCGCCCCCACCGCTGCTTCCGCCGCCTTGATCGCCAGCCGGTCCATGATTTCCATCGCGCCCGGCAACAGCCCGGAAGCCACCACCATCGATACGGCATCACCCGCGCGGCCCAGGTTGTCATAGGCGGCCATCACCGTGCGGTATAGCTGCGGCGTCGGCATCAGGCGCAAGGTGATCTCCAGCGCGATGCCGAACAATCCCTCGGAGCCCACGAACAGTCCCACGAGATCCGGTCCTATGCCGACGCCTTCAATGCTCTCGCTGCCGAATTGGGTGACGACGCCGTCCCCCAGCACCACCTTCATGCCCAAGACGTGATTGCTGGTCATGCCATACTTCAGGCAGTGCGCCCCGCCGCTGTTGAAGGCGATATTGCCGCCTATGGTGCAGACGGACTGGCTCGATGGATCCGGCGCGTAATACAAGCCATACTGCCGCACCGCTTCGCTGATATGCAAGTTGATCACCCCCGGCTCCACCACCGCAATGCGCTGCTCCGGGTCAATCTTCTTGATGCGATTTAACCTGTTCAAGCCGATCATCAAGCCATCGGCGATCGGCAGCGATCCGCCGGACAGGCTGGTGCCGCTGCCGCGCGCCACGAAGGGCACTTTCATCCGGTGGCAGAGGCGCACGGTGTCGATTATCTCCTTTTCAGTGACCGGCAGCGCCACCGCCCCCGGCTTGGTTTGAAAAGCCGTCAGCGCATCGGATTCATAGGGCAATAACTCAACATCGCGCGTCAGCAGACGGTCGGTGGGATAGATCTTTTCCAGCGCTTCAAAAAAGGGTCGGTTCATGCAAATCAACCTTCCTCTAAGTGCACCCCATCAATACGGACATAGTTCATTTGTTGCCACAAAATGTATCGCATAGCATTGATCTGCGTGGTCAGGTCGCTTCGCAGTTAGCTCCATCGTAACGCTGGCGCCATAATACCGGCAAGGCATTTGAAAATACCTACACAAATGTACAACGTGTATCGCATATAGCACTTGGCTTTTCGCCCGTATGTGAAAGACATGCCCACTGGCGAGTAAATCAGCTAGCTATCAGGCGACCACAATCCTGACTCTTCGAGCATCCGCAGTATCGTATCTGTAGGCCAAGCGTCTAGCTCGCGACGGCGATCGATAAACAGCAGAATACGCTTTTCTTCGCCTTCAAAAAATAGCACACGAAAACCGTCCCTTTTGCTTACGCCGGTTGAGCTATCTTTAACACGTGCGCCATATACTGGCGCCGAATCCACGTCGCGAGCACGCTTCTGCGGAACCTCACCAGCAGACAGCTTTTGCTTGAAATTCCTGAGGTCAGAAGGAAGTTTAGGATATTTCTTTGGCTTTGAGAGTGCTTTAACTTGATTGTCAAACTCGAGTGTGGATACTACCGGTTTGCGCTTCATCAGAATCTCGATCCTGTAGCTCCACTATCAATTCATCGACAGGCCGTGTTCGACCTGCCGCCATATCGCGGAAGCTACGCACCAGGCTCTCCTCTTCCGCCAGATCCTCTGAATAATCAAATACGCTGTTCTCGCGCTGCTCAGGATATAGCAAATATATTGCTCGCACGAGCTCGTCAAACGACGACATCCTGGAAACCCAGCCGACAACGCGCTTCACAACACCTTCCAAGTCAGTCGATAAGCTATATCGCCAAGATCTGGCGTCGCGCGCCAAGCGATAGAACGGGCGACCATCCTCACCGAAAAATGTCTCGATTATCGGCCCGTCGCTCAACCTCTCCACATCTGCATAGATTTCTTGCGCAAAAGGCCCGTACATATACGGCCGAAACCGATAGAAGTTCTCCGGCAACCTGCCTTGGAACTCCTCGCCCACCAAGAATGCTGACTTTTGTAGTTGCACCCGACCCAGACCATCGTCACCTGCCGCTGCAATGATGGCGATCAATATACTTTCTCTGTTCGCCACCTCACCAGACATGTCACACCTCCGTATTTTCTCCGCCTCGTGAGTAACATTCGAAAGAAGCTCAGAACACACAATCCTCGATGGATTGAAGTGTGGTGATATCAATCTTGGTCTCGTTGGTGTTCATAAGCCTTTCTGTCCTTTGTGACCCAGCAATTGCACCACACCGTATAAGTCGAACATATGCTCTAAGAATAACCCGATTCCCGGGATTTGTCTAGGTGCTTGTGCATAAAGCGCAATAGAACTGCATCCGTCGCGATGGGGAGACACTTCCTTTATCCACCGGAGTTCTTGAACCACATGCTGCATCTGCTATGGGCGCTGGCTTCTCTATGAAAACGGAAAAGGCTTGGAGAGCGCTTGGTTATCCCGCCGTCTCCAACCGCGCCTCGATCTGCTTCGATAGTTTCTTCAGCGCTTGCTTGGCGATTTGTTTGGCGGCCACATCCAGCAGGCGCTGTCCCACAGCCGCGATCTTTCCGCCGATACGTGCGTCGCCGGCATAGTGCATCACGGTAAGTCCATTTTCTTGCGCCAGGCGGATTACCCCCTCGCCGGTGACATGGCCCGCCGGTCCCTTGCCCGCGACGATCAAACGGTAACTTTCCGGCGCCTGGACATCCGCCAGCTCAAAACTGGATTCAAACTTGCCATTGACGGGGCCGACCCGCACCGCCAGTTTGCTTTCGTATTTGTTCTCGCCGATTTCTTCCAGGCCTTTTGATCCCGGGATGATGCTGCCCAGGACATCTATGTCCATCAGGACGTCCCAGACCAGTTCGCGCGGAGATTCAAATTCGTAACTGCCTTCTATGTGCATTCTGTCCCTCCTGCTGTATTGCGCATGTTATGATACTTGAATTAACCCGAATTTACGAACCTGGCATCTGAATTGAAGCCGGAGCGCTGGCAGGGCGATCGCTTCAAAATCAATAACCGTCGAATGTCGCATAAATCTAAGGAAACGTAGGGGCGACCAATCTGGTCGCCCGATGCTACAGGGCTTTGCGCTTTCGGGCGACATGGTATGTCGCCCCTGCATCGCCTCCATTTTGACAGGCTCGCGGTTAAATCTCGGTGTTCTCGGTGTCCTCGGTGGTTAAAATTATTTGCAGCGATTGCCCTGGGAGCGCTGGCGAGGCAGTGTGATTCCACAGAGCAGTCTGCTACAATATATCTTGCCAATCCAAGGAAGAAAGGCGCGAGTAGCCATGGTCATGGAACGACAGGTCATCAGCGCGGAGGGATTTCTCGAAATTGTTGAGAGCCCGGAATACAACGACCGCATCATTGAGCTCGTTGAAGGAGAAGTCGTCGAGATGTCATTGCCAACCGGACTACACGGACAGATAACAATGATCATAAGCCTAAAGATTGGTAACTACGTAGTAGATAACGGACTTGGCGTCGTGACAGCGGCGGACACGGGCTTCGTCTTGGAACGCAATCCCGACGGAAGAGATACCGTCAGAGGTTTCGATATCGCGTTTGTTGGCAACGCGAAGGTTTCCAGCGTACTTCCCGACCAATGGGTAAATGTTGCGCCCGATCTGGCTGTTGAGGTCATCTCGCCCAGCAACGAGGCGGCGGATATTCACCGCAAAATTCGTCAACTGCTTGCGGCAGGCACGACGCTGGTTTGGATTGTCTACCCGTCAACGCGCACTGTGGATGTCCACAGTCCTTCTGGCGCCATCACGCTGGAAGATGACGACACGCTCGGCGGCGGCGATATCCTGCCTGGCTTTGAAATCCCCGTCCGCGAGATCTTCCCCGGCCCTGCAAGCAACTAACTCACCCGCAGCACCACCTTGTTGACGCCATCCTCATAAGCCGCGTTGCACGCGTAGGCCACCGCCGTCTCCGCCAGATCAAATCGATGCGACACCAACTCCTCCAGCTTGACCGCCCCCGAGACCGCCAGTTCAATCGCGCGCGGGTAAGTATGTTTCATGCGCCGCGACATGATGATGCTCAAGCCCTTGCGCCGCGCCACTGAATGTTGCAGCCGCAGTTGATCGTCCGGCGGAATGCCCACCAGTACCAGTCTTCCGCCATAGCGCGCCATATCCGCCGCCTGCTGTATGCTGTGATCCGCCCAAGCCGCTTCGATCGCCACATCGACGCCGCGGCCGCCCGTCACGTCCAGGGCCGCCTTAACGGGATCAATTTGATCGACATTGAAGGCTTGGGTCGCCCCCCAATCACAGGCCTTTTGCAGGCGCCAGTCCAGCTTGTCAAAGACGATGACGCGCGCGGCCCCGGCCAGCACAGCCAACCGCGTGATTAGGGCGCCGACGGGTCCGACGCCGATCACGGCTACGGTATGGCCAATGCGAATCTTGCTCAAGTCGATGGCATGAATGGCCACGCCCAGGGTTTCCAGCAGGGGACCGGCATCGTCGCTGAGCGCATCGGGCATGGGGAAGCAATTTCTGGCGCTGACGAGCATCCGCTCCCGCAGCGCGCCGTCGTCGGGAAAGAGACCGTAGAAATAATGATTCGGACAGAGATTGGGATGGCCATGCTCGCATAATTCGCAGCGCCAACAGGGCACCGCCGGCTCCACGGCCACCCGTTGCCCGACTCGCAACGGCTGGTGCTCGCCGTCCAGCGCGTCGGGACCCAGCGCGACGATCTCTCCCATGAATTCGTGACCGAGGATAAATGGTTCTGTGATGTCCGTGTAGCCGATGCGCCCGGCCTCGTACATATGCAGGTCGCTGCCGCAGACGCCGACGGTCAGAATCTTGAGCGTGACCTCGCCCGGTTTGGGTGGCGGTGGCGCCGGCTCGTCGGCGATTCGGATGTCCTTCGGTCCATGTAGACGCGCAGCTTGCATTTTTCGTTTCCTTCGCGTTGTGCTTTGCGCATCAATCTATCACTAGCGCGCCGAAACAAAAAGAGGGCGATCTGTATCGACCGCCCTCGATTTACGGTTATGCGCTTGTTATGGCGCTATTCGCTCGCGGCGTCAAGCGCTGCTTGTTCTTCCGCAATACGCTCGGTCGTACACTCACGTTCCGCCAGGAATGCCAGGTCGGCGGCGCGGCGCTCGTCCAGTGTCATATCTTCCAGGTAGGGATTCACCTCGGGCAGACCGGGTGTCACGCCCTCGCTGCTCTGCCCGTCCTCCACCACGAAGTCCGCCGACGCCAGCAGTTCGTCAGAAATCTCGATTCCCTGATCCGCCGCCACGTCCAGATTCACGCCCACGCTCATGTCGTTTTGCAAATTGATGCCGGCGGTGGCAATGTCGATCTCGCCCTCCCAATGCGCGATCAGCATCCGCGCGGCGATGACGCCTTCCTTGAAGTAGCTGTAGACGCCGGCGCCGATCGTCGCGCCACGATAGACCGCATTCCCCGCCGTATACATCACCGGCAGTCCATGTTCGTTCGCCACTTGTATGATGGCTGGCAAGCCAGAGGCTACGGTAGCTTCTGTGGGGAGAATAAAGGCTTCTATGCCCTTGCTGACCAGCCCTTCGGCCGCAAGGGTCAAATCGGCGACCGATACGATCGCGGCGCGTTCGACCTGCAGGCCCAGCGACTCCCCTACGGCAGTGATTTGGTTCGCGCCGAAGACGCCACTGCCTTCGTTGGAGGTGAAGATCGTGCCCACCACTTGTACATCGGGATCTTGCAGCAGCAGCAGGGGGACAATGCGCTCATAAGGCGCCAGAAACTGAGAACCGGAGATGTGCGCGGGTTTGATGCAGGGCGCGTCGGCGATGCCAGCAAAATAGGGGTTGGACACGACATTGAAGATCACAAGGGGCGGGTCTTCCATATCCAATGTAGCTCTGGCAGCCATTTGCGTCACCGGCGTGGTAATGGTTATCAAGGCATCGGGGTCTCTATCCAGCGCATCGCGGACCATGATATTCGCGATGCCGATGTCGAAACCGGCATCCCCCCAGAAGATGTTGATGCCTTCGCCCTCGAGGTCTTGCCGTTGGTCTAATACAGCGCGCTCCTCCTGATTGATATAGCCATAGGCTTGCAGCATATCGAGCGTGCCCTTGACCGAGAGTTGGATATTGGAATGATATCCGAGAGCCAGAATGGCGATCGTGGGGATTTCATCATCTTGCGCTGTCACCATCGGTGAGAGCAAAAACGCAAGCAATGAAATTATGAGCAAGAATCGCTTATTCATGTGTTTCTCCAATCATAGTCCTAAATCTACAAGCGAACATCTACAGGGTGATCGTAGTGAAAGATAATACTAGTATATTATTAGGCATGACGAAATTCAAGAAGTTGAGGTACAAGTACATACAAAAAAGGGCGATCAACTTGGATCGCCCTCCTGTATTCTGTTACCGTGTTGCACATACGACGGGGAGATTTATCGTATTCTGTGAGCGCGTAATGCCGGTGACTTTTGCGCTGATTACACGCCGTACTGCTGTGGGAAAGGCCTCAACGTAGGCCGCAAGCTAGTCTTCTGCCCAGGTATCTTGCAATTCTGCGCGCTGTTCGGCGACTATCTCCGGTGTGCAGCGGAGATTTTCCAGGAATGCCAGATCGGCGGCCTGCCGCTCTTCTACGGTCATATCGGGCAAGGTGGTAACAACCTCCGGCAATTCGCGGGTTGCGCCGGCGCTGCTGACCCCGTCTTCAATGACAAACTCGGCCATCGCCAAGATCTCGTCAGAGATTTCTATGGCTTGCGCTTTGGCCGAATCCAGATTGACGGCGATGCCAAAATCCCGGCTCTGGTTGATGCGGATTTCGGAAATGTCGATCTCTCCGTTTAGGTGGGCGACCAGCATCCGACCCTGGATCACGCCTTCGCCATAGGTACTCCGGATTCCCGCGCCGACAGTCGCGCCATTAAATACTTGGTAGGGGACGGGAGCGTACAAGGGCATGCCGTATTCGGCGGTCAAACTCAGCAGCAGCGGTGTACCGGACAGGGCGATGGAACCGATGGGATAAAGGATGGCTTCCACGCCCCGGCTCACCAGAGCTTCGACCGCCAGGTTGAGATCGCTTCTGGATATGACGGTGGCGACTTCCACCGTGAGTCCGAGTTCCTCGGCTGCATTCTGAATCTGTCGCCCGCCGTCCACGCTGACCGGCTGTTCGGGCGAGACAATTGTCCCAATGACTTTGAGATCGGGATTCTGGACTAGCAGAATGGGCACGATTTTGTCGTAAGGAATAAGATTCTGTGTGCCCCCCACGTGGTCCGGTTTGATGCAGGGCGCATCGGCGATGCCGGCAAAATAGGGCGAGCCAACGAGACTGAACATGATTGCCGGTGGGGCTTCCATGTCGCGCGTGGCATTTACGGCGATTTGCGTCACCTGGGTTGTCACCGTCAGCATGGCGTCGACGCCGCGATCAAGCGCGTCTTCAACCATGAGATTGGCTGTGGGAAGATCAAAGCCGGCGTTGCGCCAAAGCACATTCATATTCTCGCCATAGAGGTCTTCGCCCTTATCCAGCACTGCGCGTTCTTCTTCGTTGAAGAATCCGTAAGCCTGCAGGGTGTCGAAGGCGCCCTTGATCGACAATGTTGCTCCCTGGGTATGGCCAAAATTCAACATCGCGATTGAGGGGATTTCGTCTTCTTGAGCTTGCGCCAAGAGCTTCGGCGAAAGCAAAAGCGCCAGTAGAGAAACGATTAATACTAATCTGTTGGACATATGTATCTCCTGCTATAGCGTACCGTCCGATGTCGATCTTCTTCAGTGAACGTTCCAATGTCTGCTAAGCTTATTATACTATTAATATTAATTTGTCTACTGGTTCGAGGCGCGGGGATAAAGAAAAAGAGGGCGATTGCCAGCAATCGCCCTCTAAAGTGTGAATGGTAGGTTGCTATCGGCCAATTAGTCCTCCGTCCATTGCGTCTCGAGTTGCCGCTTCTGCTCGGCGATCATCTCGTCCGTGCAGTAGAGCTCGGCCAGGAAGGCCAGGTCAGCTTCACGCAGTTCTTCCAGCGTCATCTCCGGCAGTTCGATACCGTGTTCAGGCAAGTCGGGCGTGACGCCTTCGGTGCTCAGCCCATCTTTAATCGTCCAGTCCGCGAGCGCCAGTAATTTGTCGGAGATCTCGACCTCCCCTTCCGCCGCGGCATCCAGATTGATGGCGACGGTGAAGCCGGGTTTAAAGTTGACGCTCAAACGCGAGATGTCGATGCCGCCGTTGAGATGAGCAATCAACATGCGGGCGGCGATGACGCCTTCGCGATACATGCTGTAAAAGTCAGCGCCTACAGTCGCGCCGCGATAGACATGTTGCGCCACAATGGAAAAGACCGGTATCCCGCCGTACTCTGCGGCAGCGTCTACAATTGAGGGCAAGCCGATCGACGTGGTATAGCTGGCGGGCAAGACGATGGCCTCGACGCCTTTGCTGATAAGGCCGTCGGTGGCGGGTTGCAGATCGGCGAAGGAGACAACCTGAGACACTTTAACTTCGATCCCAAGTTCCCCGGCGAGTTCTGTGATTCGTTCCGCGCCAAAGACGCTATTGGTTTCAGCCATATTAACGATTGTACCGATCAACTTCATATCCGGGTCCTGCACCTTTAGCAGGGGCACGAACTCATCGTAGGGCACGTGAGTCTGCGTACCGGCGATGTGGCTATCTTTTATGCAGGGGGCGTCGGCAATGCCGGCGAAATAGGGCGTGGTGACGATAGCGAAAATGACAGCCGGCGGGTCGTCCATTTCCCGCGAGGCGTTGGCGGCGATCTGTGACACGGGTGTTGAAAGGGTCAGGAGCGCGTCCGCTCCCTGGTCCAGCGCATCCTCCACCATAATGTTCGCCGCCGGAATATCGAAACCGGCGTCGCTATAGATGACATTAATGCGCTCGCCTTCAAGGTCTTCCGCCTGGTCTAGTATGGCGCGCTCCTCCGCATTCACCAGGCCATAGGCTTCGAGCATATCCATAATGCCTTTTTCGGCCAATGCTGTAAGGGACGTGCCCCCGTAGCGCAATATCGCAATCGTCGGCTTGCTATCATCTTGCGCCAGCGCCGGCGCCGCGATTAAAAGGGCAGTTATCAGAAGTCCGACCAGCGTTCTTGTGGCCATAGGTTGTTCTGCTTTCTTCGCCGCTTCTCATCGACAAGCGTAGCTCAACGCGACGCTGCCCATCTCAAGAATAGCACAAAAACCGGCGCGAATTGCAAAAGCCGATCGCGGCGGCAACAAAAAGAGGGCGATCTGTAGTGACCGCCCTCCTACGAGATTGGAATTGAAATTGGTGGAATACGCTGCCTATTCCTCCGCGGCATCCAAGGCCGCTTGTTCCTCGGCGATGCGTTCGGGCGTACATTCGAGCTGCGCCAGGAATGCGGCGTCGTCCGCCTTGCGCTCTTCCAGCGACATCTCCGGCAAGCTGGGTGGCTCGCTTAGTACATTGAGTTCTCCGCCCTCGATCACCATGACAGCTGAATCCAATATGGAATCGGCAACGGCAATCCCAAATTCCTCAGCAGTATCGAGATTGACGGCCACGCCGAGGTCCACCCTGGAACTGATTCCGGTCGCGCTGACATCCAGCGCGCCATCAATATAAGCGGCGATCATCCGCCCGACAGTCACGCCTTCGCCGTAGAAGTCATCAAAGCCCGCGCCGACCACCGCGCCATGATAAATCATGCGAGGAGACACGCCGAAGACCGGAATACCGTAGTCTTTCGCCACGCCAAGGATCGCCGGTATACCCCTCGACTCGATATAGCCTGCGCCAATCATCAATATCTCAACGCCTTTGTCGGCCAGGCTTGCTGTCGCCTGGGGTAGATCAGCCGCCGATGCGATGGAGGCGACTTCAACTGTCAAACCGAGCGCTTCCGCAAATTTAGTAATCTGACTAACGCCATAAACGCTTTGCGTTTGCGTCGGATCAACTATCGTGCCGATGGTCTGAACATCGGGCAACTGGATCTTGGACAAGCCCACATATTGCTCGTAAGGAATCGTTACGTGCGTACCGCTGACGTGAGGCATCTTGATGCAAGAGGAATCAGCGATGCCGGCGGAATAAGGGGCGCTGACGATGGCGAAGAACAGAGCCGGCGGGTCGTCCATCTCCTTTGTGATGTTTGCGGTAATCTGGGTGACCGGCGTTGAAAAAGTCAGAAGAACGTCGGCGCCGCGATCCAGCGTCTGCTCCACCATCGCGTTGATGTTGGTAACGTCGCTTGCCGCGTCCAGCCAATAGACGTTGATATGCTCGCCGTTCAGATCTTCGTCCGCATCCAGCAATTCGCGCTCGGATGGTGAAATCAGTTCATGAGCCTGCAAGACATCCCATATACCGGGTTTAGCGATGTCTTCTGTACCGCTGGCCCGATATCTCAGGAAGGCGATTGTGGGCTTGTCTCCATCCGCTGCCAAAGCAAGTGGAACGGTGGACAGGAACAAAGCAAGCGCAAGTATCAGTCTCTGAAACATCTTACTCCTCCATTGGATAGCTGATTGTCAAATGCTACAGTGTACTCAATTTAAGCACAATGATTGGTTTTGCAAAAGGTTTGGTAAATGAATCGCGGTAAAATCAGAGAGTGATGGTTCTTTCATAGCTCGTCTGGCAGCTCCGAACCACAAGTGAAGTTTGCTTCGGGCATAGAGGAGGTCATAACCATGTCAACGGTTACGGACGCGCAAGCGCTGAACTACCACTTGATGCACCCGGGCGAAGACAGTTCCCCGGGCGATCCCAACGCCGCTTTCTACCTCGATGGGCTTTATCATTTGCATTATATCTTGCGTCATCCCTGGCGGGGTGAAGCCTCTTACTCCTTTGTGCATGTGACCAGCCCGGATATGCTGCACTGGAACTGGCAGACGACCAAGTTGCAGCCATCGTTCACCGGGCACGGCATGTTCAGCGGCACCGGTTTCCTCACCAAGGAGGGTATGCCGGCCGCCATCTACCATGGCCAAGCCTCGGGCAGAAATCACATCGCCATCGCCAATGACCGACGCCTTTCGGCCTGGCACAAACCCTATGCGGTGGAACCCTTGACCGCCGACGGTCAAATCCCCGAAATGCACCATTGGGATCCCGACTGTTTCTTGGTCGGGGATACTTATTATTCCATATCCGGCGGCCACAATCCGCCGGTGTTGCGCTCGGATGACCTGCGGGACTGGACCTATGTCGGCGACTTCTTGAGCCAGGACCTGCCGGGCGCGGCCATCGGCGAGGATATCTCCTGCCCCAATTTCTTCCCGCTGGGCGACAAATGGATGCTGCTTTGCATCAGTCATCCTTACGGCTGCCGCTATTACCTGGGCGACTGGGACGCCCAAAACGAACAATTCGCGCCGGAACGTCACGGACGCATGAACTGGCGCCGGCCGGAACAATCGCTGTATGCCGCGCTGGATCGCGACTACTTCGCGCCCGAATCGCTACTCGCCGCCGACGGCCGCCGCGTCATGTGGGCTTGGCTGCGCTCGATGCATGCCGAGATCGCCGAGCGAACGATCCAATCGCTGCCGCGGGAATTGAGCCTGGCCCCGGACGGGGGCTTGCGCATGAAACCGCTCAGCGAATTGGCCTCCTTGCGCGTCGATCCGATCGTCATCAATGACGTGGTAGTGGAGCCGACCAACACCGACGAAGCGGCGCTGGCTGCTGATCCTCTGCTCCAGCTCGACGGCGATTCTTTCGAGATTCAGATCACGGTCGACCCCGCGCAGATCCAACGCAAGCGCTTTGGTCTGCAACTCTTCTGCGACGAGAGTCGGGCTGGTTTGCCGATCCTCTTCTTGCCCGAGTACGGCAGACTGCGCGTCGGCAGCACCGAGGCGCCCTTCTCCGTCAATGAACTTGACGGAGGCGAAGACCTTGTCCTGCGCATATTTGTTGACAAGTATTTGGTCGAGGTTTTTGTCAACGACAGGCAAGCTGTCGCCAGCGCCTACATGGATTTTCAAACGGCTTCGTACCTGCGCCCATATTCATTCCACCAGTCCACGACCCTCCGCAAAGTGGAGATTTGGCGCCTGCGCGCGACCAATCAAGGCTTCTTTGAAGCCCGGGACAGCCGGATATGGGAGGTCGATAAGGAATAGCGACCGTTACATAGACTAGGTGTCTTTCGGCGCGATCCGTCCATTATTCGTCTCTGACCAACAGCAATGCAAGCCTGCAAAACGACCTTGCTCTCTCGACCGGCCGCGGGGGCAGTGTATCCTTCGGTCGAAACACATCGTAGCTAGTCCTCGAAATGGGATCCCTAACCCAAACACCAACGATCCGGTAGGGGCGACTCGCCGAGTCGCCCGATACTCATTCAGTTTCTTAGCGTCGGGCGATCCAGAGGATCGCCCCTACCGGCTGTAAGGTGGTTGTTGTTCTCAATTTCAACCGACTTCGATAGACTACTGTCACGGTCGCCATAGCTAATGTCGTTAATCTTGTGTTAAACTCCTAAGTCCGGACGCAGCCCGCACAAGGCTCGGCCGTCTCAGTATTGGCTAAAGGCAGCGCCGCCCGCCTGGGCGATCGCCATCTTTATCCAGAAATCGTATGCCTAGTTCTCAAAGGAGAATTTCCATGAAACGTCTATTTCTTATATTGGCCTTGCTCGCGCTCGCGCTTCCGGTTGCCGCGGACGATATGGGTAGCTGCAATATTGACGCGCCGGAAAGCGCCGCGACTGTCAACATGATCGGCTGGACCTATCCCATTATCGACTTCTACGCCAGCGAACTCGAAGCGTGCAACGCAGTCGACAATATCGACGTCAATACGCAGTTGCTCGATTCCGGCTCGGCGCACGATCAATTGCGCCTGGCATTGGGCGCAGGCGGCACGTCGCCCTACGACATCATCATGGTCACCCAAGGCGATATCGAGTCCTATGTGAATGAAGGCTGGATGATGCCGCTCAATGACCTGGTCGACAAATACGAAGATGCATACCAAATCTCCGACATCCTTGGCCTGGCAGACATGACGGTGGATGGCAATATCTACGGTCTGCCGATGGAGCAGAATACGCGCCATATGTTCTATCGCCCCGACCTCCTCGAGAAGCACGGCATCGCCGTCCCGGAGACCTGGGACGATGTCATCGACGCCTGCGGAGTGCTGGAAGCCGAAGACAGCATTGTCATTCCCTTTACTGTTCAGCTACATGCCGGCTGGGCTTGGCGTCTCGAATTCAGCGATATGCTGCTTGGTTTTGGCGGCAAGCCACTCAACGACGACATGACACCCGCTTTCAACAGCGATGAAGGTGTCATGGCGCTGGAGAAGATGGTCGAAATCGTCGATGCTTGCATGGGCGAAGAAGGCTTGACCTACAGCATTGACGACAGCCAAATCGGCATCGCTACTGGCGAACTGGCGATGGCTTTCACCTGGGCCAGTCGCGCCGCCGCCATGGACGATCCGGACTTCTCCGATTATGTCGGTGGCATCGAATTCGCTCCCGCCCCCAGAGTGACCGAGGACGGGCCATATGCGGCGACCGGTGGTACCGGCGCAGGCTTGGGCATCCCGGCGAATATCGATGACGATCCCGATTTGGTCTTCCAGATCATCCTGGAAGCGATGGATGAAGAAAGCCAATTGCGCGGATCAAATTACGGTGTAATCACCCGTCAAGCCGTGGCTGCGAAAGCCGATGCGCGTTACCTGCCGGCTGTCTTCGCTACCATTGCCGGTGGTGTAGAAGGTACGCCGGTACCCGCTATCGGCGCAGTACTGAACCCGGTATGGGGTCAATGGCTGCCGCAGATTATGACCGGCGAAATGTCCGCCGCCGAATTGCTGGACGCCGCCGCCGAAGCCTACACTGCCGAAGCGACTGCTCAGGGATTCATCGAGAGCTAGTCCCGTGTCGAGTCGCCGCGCCCTATCTCACTAGGCGATAGGGCGCGGCTAAATCGGGCGAGCCGCCGGTTCGCCCCACCTACAGTTAGAATCTGCGCTTTGTAGGGGTCAACCGGCGGTTGATCCCTTTTGTTTGTCTTGCCAATCAGCCGGCGGAAGGTCTATGGTTAAGCTCGTCCCGGCCGCCTCGCTTGACCTCGGCGAACCCCTTGGTGAGATCGTCGATGTTCAGGGGCGCGATGTACACGTGCTGGAAATGGGGGCGGGAAGCCCAACCGCCTGGCTCGAGAACGGCTGGCTGGGCACGACCCTGGGCTGGCAACCCTTTCAGGACATGCTGGCGGCGCATACCCGTGTGTGCGCCTACGATCGCGCGGGAAATGCCTGGAGCGACCCAAGCGATACCCATCGGACCGCGCAGAAGGAGGCCGACGAGTTCGCCGCCTTGCTGGATGCCCGGGGCGAAGACGATCCGATTATCTTGCTGGCTTGGTCGGGTGGCGGACCGGTTGCGCAGATCTTCGCCGCCGATCATCCGGAGCGAGTCGCCGGCTTGATCTTGATGGACGCCATTCCGCCCGGCTATGACTTGTGGGCGACAAGGGCTTATCCTGATCGTTACCCATGTGAACGGCAAGACAAACTCGAAGGCATTCGATGTTTGGCGGAACGAGCGTCGAAAGGGACGCTGCGCGAAAGCGACATTGTCAGCTGGATCACACCAGAGACAGCCGCGCGTTATGGCGCGCGCTACAAGAAGCTGCTCCTGAACAATCCCAATTACTGGTGGACCTACTACTGGCAGAACCAATACATCATCGCCAGCGGCGCGCAAGTCCAGTCCAAAACTTCGCTTGGCGACCTGCCTCTTGCAGTGATTGTCGCGACGGCGGACGAGAGTGGCGATGATGAGTATCAACGCAGCCTCGCTGAAATGTGGCGCGCCATGCAATACCCGCAAGCGCGGCTCTCCTCACGGGGCCGGGTTGTGTCGGTTGCAGCCGGGCACGCCGTCTTCCGCGAGCAGCCGCAAGCTGTCATTGACGTCGTTCTGGACATGATCGCGGAAATACGCAAGGCGCCCAATGTCCTCCCATCAGCAGCGCGCCGATAAATAGAGGGAGATTGTTTATGAACAAAGGAAGTTTTACTTTTTTTGTGGGTCCCAGCGTATTCATCATGTTGGCGCTGATGACCCTCCCGCTGCTGGCGTCGATCGTGCTGGGGCTGCATTACATCACCTTCCGTAACCTCGATGCGCCGCTTTGGATCGGCCTGAGGAACTACCAGGAAGTCCTGGGCGATCCCGAGTTTTGGGATTCTTTGGAGTTCACGATACTCTTCATCATCGCCGCTGTGCCGCTGCGCATCGTCCTCGGCTTGCTGTTCGCCTTGCTGCTCGATCAGGTCACGCGCTTTCGCGGCCTCTTCATCGCTGCGGCGCTGGTGCCCTTTGTCATGACGCCCGTGGTCGGCACGCTGATCTTCCGCGATATGTTTGATCGTGGCGGTCCCTACTGGTACTGGATGCAGCAGTTGTTCGACTATCGTATGTTCATGAACAGCACCACGGTGCCGATTTTGATTGTCTTCCACAGCATCTGGACAGCGACCCCCTTCGCCATGATCGTGCTATTCGCCGGTTTGCAGACGCTGCCGCAAGAATCGCTGGAAGCGGCGCGCGTGGACGGAGCGAGCTGGTTGCGCCAACTCTGGCATATCGCCATCCCGCATCTGCGCTCGCTCTTTGTCTTCATCGGTTTGATCTCGATCATGGATGCCTACCGTGTCTTTGACAGCGTCTTCGTGCTAACGCAGCAGAACCCGATATACGATGCCGAGACGATCATGTACTACAACTTTCAGGTCGCGCTCAGTTTCGGTCGGCTGGGCAAAGCCAATGCCATGAGCGTGCTGACGGTGCTGGGTATTTTCGTCGTCTTGATTCCATTTCTCGTCATTACCTATCGCGACCAGGTGGAGGAAAGCTGATGACACGGACAAATAACCCAATGGCGAGAATCATCATTTACATCGTGCTGGCGCTGTTCACGATTTACAACATCCTGCCCTTTGGCTGGACGATCATGAACTCGGTCAAACTGCCGAAGGACGCCAACGCCCGGACGCCACGTTTCGTTTTCAGCCCCACGGGCGAGAACTATGCCGACCTCTGGCTGAATGTCTCGCCGGAAAAGTTTGCCCCCTACGGCCTGGCGCTGATCCTGATCATCTTTGTCCTGATCCTGATCGGTTTCTCGGCCAAGCGCATACCCGCGCCCAATTCGCTGGTTTACATGGGCTGCATCTTCGCCGGCGTCATCGTCGCCATCGGCTTGCCGCGGGTCGTCAACACGGCGGAATTCTATGATTATCTTATCAACAGCGTGATTGTGACGGTGGGCACCCTGTGCGTCTCGCTGAGCATCGGCGCGCTGGCCGGCTATGGGCTGGCGCGTTTTCGGCATGTCGTCTCGGTCTATATCCTGGTAATCGCGCTGGCATTCCGGTCACTGCCGAGCTTGGCGCTGGTGCTGCCCTTCTATTACCTGGGCCAGCTTTCCGGCTTATACGATACGCATATCTTGTTGATATTCTGTCTGGTGGCGGTGAACCAGCCTTTCACGATCTGGATGCTGCGCAGCTTTTTCATGGAGATTCCACGCGAAATTGAAGAGGCGGCGATGATCGACGGCGCCGGCCGTTTACGTTCCTTCATTTCTGTGATCGTGCCAATCATGTGGCCCGGCATCATCACGACAGGACTGTTCACCCTGCTCCTGGCCTATAACGATTTTCTGCTGGCGCGTATATTGACACAGATCAACTGGACCTTGCCCGTCGGCATCGCGCAGTTCACCGGAGGAGAAGATCCCGGTCATGTGACACTCGCGGCCGCCGCTTCAGTGTCCACGACGCTGCCCATTCTCGTTGTCATCATCTTCTTCCAGAAGTATTTGATCCGCGGGCTGGCCTCCGGCGCTGTGAAGGGCTAGACGGGATACTCCCATCCCCTTCCTCTCATGTCTCGCCGAGCAGCGGACATGTTTGAAGCGACAGCGACAGGTCAGCTACTAGCGTAGGGCTTTGTCGGCGGTCAGTGTCAAAGGGCTGTGTCTACGCGCCCTACGCGACCTGTCAGGTCGCCCGAAAATCACCTGGAGTATACTCGGTGGAGAGGCGCTCTCCCATTCTGCGGCCGCGCCGACACAGTACCCGCCGAGAGAGATTCATGGTGAGGGTATATTTGTCTTGTGCCATCAACGAGAGGAGAAAGAAAGAGTGAATATCATCTGCGTCGTGACCGACACGCTTCGGGCCGATTACCTGCCGACCTACGGCAATTCACAAGTCATCGCGCCTAATTTGACCCGTTTCGCCGAGGAAGCCGTCGTCTTCGAGGATTGTCATGCCGCGTCCTTCCCGACTGTGCCGACGCGCGCCGATATCGCCACCGGTCGATTTACGCTGACCTACCTCAGTTGGGGGCCACTGCCGCAGGAGGAAATCACCCTGGCCGACCTGATGACGAAGGCGGGTTATACCACCATGGGCGTGGGCGACACGCCCTTTCTCATTCGCAACGGCTACGGTTACGACCGCGGCTTTGACGACTTCATCTGGATACGCGGCCAGCGCGAGGCATCCGGCAGGCCCGATGTGATCCGCCAATGGACCGAGGAAGACGATCGCTTTGCGCCGCAGACCTTCAAAGCGGCGATGGACTGGATCGAGCGCCACTACGATGAACAGTTTTTCCTTTATATCGACGCTTGGGATCCGCACGAACCTTGGGATCCGCCGGCGCATTATGTGAAACCCTATTTGCCTGATTACCAGGGCGAACAGGTCTATCCAGCTTATTGGGATTGGCAGGATGCCGGTTATAGCGAACGGGATCTCGAGGTTGCCAAAGCGACCTACATGGGCGAAATCACCATGGTGGATCGCTGGTTCGGCTTGCTGATTGATCGCCTCAAGTCGCTGGGCATATATGAGGATACGGCGATTCTTTTTGTCTCCGATCACGGCTTTTATTTCGGCGAGTTCGGCATCTTTGGCAAGAGCCGTTTTCGCTGGCCGGATAACACCATTCCGGTGATGGAGGCGATGGCGCGCTTCAAGCAGGGCGCCATTTCTTACCGGAGTCCCAAGCACAATGAAATTACCCACGTGCCGCTCTTCATCAAGATGCCGGGCTACGATCATCAACGCCTGTCCGGGCTGGTGAGTATTCCCGATATCATGCCGACCATGTTGGAGCTGGCGGGGATAGCAGAACCTGAACGCGTACAAGCGAAGTCCGTCTTGCCGCTCGTCCGCGGGGAAGTTGACCGGCTGCATGACATCGTCGTGACATCACTGTCGCTGTCCGATACTGCGGGCAATACAACCAAGATCGTCGACGATAATGAACGCGTGGTCATTGAAGTTTCGCCCAGCACGATTCGCGACGGGCAGTGGGATTTTCTCTATGCCCTGGAAGGAGAGCGCATCGAGCTTTACGACGCTGTCAATGATCCCGAACACCGGCACAATCTCGCTGACGAGCGACGCGATATCTGCGAAATAATGCATGCCAAGTTCGTAGCCTGGATGGACGAAATGGATACGCCGGAAGCATACGCCGCGCCCCGGCGCAAGCTGTAGGATGGAGCGGGGGATAGTGCGCAGTCCCCCGTTTTCCGAGTAGCATTCGTGATTTAGGAATTAACCCGCTTGCGCATCCAGCGCCGCTTGCTGCTCGGCGATCATCTCCGGGCTGCATTCCAGCCCGGCGAAGAATTCCAGGTCCGCCGCGCGACGCTCTTCCATGGACATGTCGCCCAACTGCATGCCTGGCTCGTCGACGTCCGCCGCCATGCCCGCGGATCTTTCCCCATCTTTTATGACGAAGTTCGCCATCGCCAGCAGATCTTCCGAGATTTCGATGCCTTGTTCAGCCGCTGAATCCAGATTGATCGCTATGCCGAAACTGCGTGATTGATTGATGCGGATGTCGGCTAGGTCAATATCGCCCTTGAGATGGGCATTCAGTATTCGGGCCGCGATCACTCCTTCGTCATAAAAGCCGTGGAAACCGGCAGCGACTGTCACGCCGCGATAAACTTGCTGTATGACAGGCGCGTATAGCGGTATGCCATATTCCGACGTTAGCTGCAGCAGGACAGGCGTTCCCTGCAGGGTTAGGGGATTGATGGAAAGAACGATGGCCTCTACGCCTTTGCTGAACAGACTTTCCGCCGCTACATTTAGATCCGCAAGTGTGATGGCGGAAGCGACCTCGACTGTCAAACCAAGCGACTCGCCGATTGCCTTGATTCTTTCTGCGCCGATAAGGCTGGTTGGTTGATCCGGCGTTACGATCGTACCGAGGGTTTTGATATCCGGATTCTGAATCAAAACAAGCGGCACATACTCTGCAAACGACAACACCGGCTGCGTGCCCGCAACATGGTCCGGTTTGATGCAGGGGGCGTCGGCAATCCCGGTATCGAAGGGCGCGGTAACCAGGCTAAAGAGAATCGCCGGCGGGTCTTCCATGTCGCGGGTCGCACTCACAGCGATTTGCGCTACCTGCGTTGTGATAGTCACGAGCGCGTCCGCTCCTCTGTCCAGCACTTCCTCGACCATCAGATTGACCGACGGCAGGTCGAAGCCGGCATCCCGATAGAGCAGATTGATATTCTCGCCATTGAGGTCATAGGACTCATTCAACGCGGCGCGCTCCGCGGAACTAAGATATCCGTACGCTTCCAGCGAATCGAGGATGCCATCTGTAGCCGCCGCGACCGGGGCTGTTCCGGCATAACGCAGAAAGGCTATTGTTGGCTTGCTATCATCTTGGGCCAGCGCCGGTGTCGCGAGTGTCAGCCACAACAAAGCATTGAGCACTATTCGTCTAAACATGCAGTTTCTCCTTCTTAACGAATGACTCGATTGGTTGACACGATTCATCTCGTTCCGGTTTCGCGCAACGCGGCGATGTAGGTTCAGGGACCGGCATCCAGCGCGGCCTGCTGCTCGGCGATCATCTCGGGACTGCATTCCAGGCCAGCGAGGAATTCCAGGTCTGCCGCGCGGCGCTCTTCCAGCGTCATCTCCGGCAGGTTGATTTCAGCTTCGGGCCATTGCAGCGTGACCCCCTGCGCCGATTGTCCGTCTTTGACGACGTAAGCCGCCCCGTCCAGCATGGCTTGCGGGATCTCGACATCTTGCAGGTCGGCCGCGTCCAGGTTGACGGCGAAGGCGAAGTCGTCGCTCTCGTAGATGGCGGTGGAAGCGATGTCCATGTTGCCATTCAGATGCCCGATGAGCATGTTGCCAGCGATCACGCCTTGTTTGTACAAGCCATAGAATCCGCCGCCAATCGTCCCGCCGCGATAAGCGTTCTGTGGTGCGGAAAAGATCACCGGCAATCCGTAGTCATAAGTCAGCGATAAGAGCAGGCTAAACCCTTGAAAGGTGAAGATGGGGATGATGATCGCCTCGGCGCCTCGGTCCGCCAGGTTCTGCACTGCTTGATACAAGTCCGGCGTGGTGATGATGGTTTCGTCGACGATGGTCAAAGGCGGGTCAAGCGCCGCCGCGATTGCCTTGATGCGGGAGACGCCGACTTCACTGGCGCGCTGCAGCGGCGACCATATCGCGCCAGCCACTTTCATGTCCGGGTTCTGCATCCGCAGCAGGGGCACGATGTCTTCATAATTTGTCGTTGGCACGGTGCCGATGACGAAGTCCGGTTTGACGCAAGAAGAGTCGGCCACCCCGGTGATATAGGGTCCCGAAGTCACGGTGAATATCAGCTTGGGCGGGTCAACAAACTCGCGGATGGCATAATAGGCGATTTGTGTCATCTGGGTAGTGAACGTGACAAAGACATCGGCGTCCTTGTCGATGGCTTCGTCTATGATAGCGTTCGCCTCCATGCGGTTGAACAGAGAGTCGCCGTAGATGATATTGATGTTCTCGCCTTCAATCGAGATCTCTTCATCCAGCATGGCGCGCTCTTCCGCGTTGATGAAGCCATACACTTCCAGCATGTCCAGGATAGCTTTCTCCGCTAAAGCGACGTTGCGCGAATCGCCCCATTTCAACCAAGCGATCGTCGGCTTGTCATCATCCTGCGCAAATGCGACAGAAGCGAAGGACATGGAAATCAAAGCGAGCAATAGCGCAGTTTTCCTAATCACGTTCATCCTCCCGAACGGGATATAACAAATGTAAATGTACCAAGGTTGCCTCAGACGACTTGCAGGCAATCACAAAATCCGTTCAGCAGCGAGAATGTCGCAATCCGGACCATCCCGTATTCAAGCGAGCAACTGCCGGTCGGATAGCTCGGCGCCGCTGCCCAAAGAATGGAAGCGTTCGATTAGGTCCGCGGGCGTCAAATTCTCACGTTCTTCACCAGATATTTCGAATTCAATCTTGCCCTGATTCATCATGATGACGCGATCTCCCAAATCGCATGCTTGCTGCATACTGTGTGTGATCATGACAACAGAAAGGTCATGCGCTTCGGCCAACTCTTGCGTAAGTGAGATCACCTGCTCGGCCGCATTGGGATCTAGCGCGGCAGTATGCTCATCGAGCAACAGCAGCTTGGGTTTCGCCAAGGTCGCCATAACCAGTGTGATTGCCTGTCGCTGGCCGCCGCTAAGCAACGCGACATCAGCATCCAGTCGGTGTTCCAAACCAAGTCGTTGGCGTTCCAATTGCTCAAAAAACCAAGATTCTTCCGCTTTCTTGACATCACGGCGGAAACCAGCGCTTCGTCCGTGAATAGCGGCTAAGGAAAGGTTTTCGCGGATCGTTAAGCCCGGGCAGGTGCCGAGACGCGGATCCTGGAAGACGCGTCCGATATCGTGCGATCGGCGGTACTCAGGCGCGTAAATGATGTCTTCACCGTCCAGTTCTATCCGTCCACTATTCGCCTGCACAGCGCCCGAGACCACATTGAACAAAGTGCTCTTGCCCGCGCCATTGGAACCGATCACCGTTACGAATTCGCCGTCTTCAACGAATAACGACAGGTTTTGCAGCGCCCTCACTTCATTCGGAGTGCCGGCGTTGAAGGTTACAGACACATTGTCGAGTCGTAACATTATTCCGCCTTTCAGTTATGGCGCTGTCGGTAAGACTGCCACTGGTCGTAGAGTCTTGGCGTGCCCAGGGCCGCCAATACCACCAGCGCGCTGACAAGTTGAATATCTGTCGTCGGCAAGTCCAGCGCGCTGAATATCCAGGCTCGGGAAATATCAAAGACCAACATGCCGGCTGCCGCCGCGATCAACAATTGACCGACTGTTCGCGGACGCAACAACACTTCTCCGATGATTACCGCCGCCAAGCCGCGTATGATCAAGCCGAATCCCAGGCTGACATCGGCGAAGCCAAATTGCTGCACCACCATGGATCCCGCCAGGCCCGTCAGGCCGTTGGCGACCATGAGACCGATGATGATCATCATGTGATGATTCAAGCCGGTCGCCCGCACCATCTGGTCGTTTTTCCCGGTCGCGCGGATCGCCAGTCCGATTTCCGTACGCAAGAACCAATACAAGATCACCAACACAACAATCACAATTAGGCCGAATATCATAATTTCCAAGAGGTTTGTCGACTGTCGGCGCATCTGGTCGCCAAACTGCTCGACCAGCCAATTACGGAAGTCTTTGGAATGGCGGCTGATCAAGGTTTCTTTACCGAGGAGGGGCACATTGCTCTTGCCCCCCATGATATGCAAAGTCACCGTATAGGCGCCGGTGATGACAATGATACTCGCCAACAGTCCTTCGATTTTGAACAAGATATCAATTAGCGCCGTCGCCAAGCCGGTCAAGGCGCCTGCGACAAATGCCGCCAGGATCGCGATTTCCGCGCGCACCCCGCCGAATATCAGCACGGCGCAGACGGCCCCGCCAATGGGAAAAGCGCCGTCTACAGTCAGGTCAACAAAACCAAGAACGCGGAAAGTGATGAATACTGTGACCCCCGCCAGGGCATAGCCTAATCCCTGGCCAATCGCCCCGATATTGACATTGCCAAAGCGCATAAAAATGGCAATCACGATTGTCAAAACGACAACGCGCAGAAAAAAACCTTGTAGTATATTGCTGCCGCGCGCTTGTTGAGGTTCTGCTGCTGATGAATTGACAGCCATAAACCTGGCTCCAAATCTCATATCTAAAGCAGGATATTTTCTCTTGCAGTATTAAGCGTAACATAAGAAAGCGAATTAAGGCAACGCGGTGCTGATGGCTTTGCCAAAAGTAGGGCGCTGTAGCGGGAGTCTGAAAGCGGAAAACGATATGATAAGATTGAGGCTCAGCAGAAGTTTTCAAGTGTCAGGCAAATCGCCGTGGTCGAGAAGCGTCCAATAGACAAGCTCAGAATAAAGGGATTCAAAACCTTGCAAGATGTGGAACTGGAACTTGGGCGACTGAATGTGCTCATCGGCCCCAATGGCGCGGGGAAAAGCAATCTGGTTTCGTATTTTGATATGCTGCGCAGAATGGTAGAGGAAGACCTGCAGATTTGGGTAACACAACAGGGCGGTTCGGACCGTATATTGACTTTCGGGTCAAAGACAACGCCTAAACTTGAGTCAAAGATTCATTTTGGTCTGAACGCGTATCAGTTCTCTTTGGTTCCCGCCCCAGAGGATAAGTTGGCATTTGGCGATGAAGTTCTATCTATGCCAACCAGACCCCAATCTGCTATTGGGTTAGGTCGAGGACACTTAGAAACGAATCTGAAGTTGCATACGCGGCCTGTTTGGGAGCTGCCGGGTCAGGCTGATTACTGCTATGTGTCCATATCTAGCTGGAGAGTCTATCATTTTCACGACACTGGACCCACAGCCCTTGTCAAGAAGCAACATGATTTGCTCGACAACCAATTTCTTCACGCAGATGCCGCTAATTTGGCCGCATATCTTTATAGAATGCAGCACGAATATCTTCACATATACCAAGAAATTATAGACACCGTTCGACAGGCCTTGCCCTTTTTTCGCGACTTTGTTTTGAAGCCAGTAGTGAAAGATGACGGCGTTTATGAAATTCTACTTAAATGGAGACATCAAAATGTATACGAGGAGTTTTTGGCGGATCAATTATCGGACGGCTCGCTTCGATTCATTTGTTTGGTTACAGCGCTTTTGCAGCCTGATCCGCCGTCCACAATTATCATAGATGAACCCGAGCTCGGCCTGCATCCTTATGCCATCCACCTGCTTGGTGCGCTCTTGCGTTTGGCGTCGCAGCGAACGCAAGTCATCGTAGCAACTCAGTCTCCCCAACTGCTTGATGAGTTCTCGGTTGACGATCTAATAGTCGTCGAACTTGAAAATGGTGTATCGGTATTCAAACGTCTTAAGGAATCCGATTTCGATGTTTGGCTGCAAGATTTCTCCGTCGGCGAGTTGTGGGACAAGAACGTGCTGGGCGGGGGTGTACCTTAATGGCGGATGTCTACATCATTTGTGAAGGACGAACCGAACTGCGGTTTGTGAAAAACGTATTGGCTCCGATCTTGGGGTCCAAGGAGTTGTTCCTGTATCCGATCCAAATCGGCAGTAGAAACCGTAAAGGCGGTAATGTAACGTTTGAGAGGTTGCGCACAAATGTACGCGACCAGTTAAACAGCAACCGAGCTTCCTATTGTTCAACATTGTTTGACTATTATGGACTTCCGCCGAGCTTCCCAGGTAAGCAGCAGGCGTCATGTAAGGCGGGACTTTCCGAAAAGGCTCAAACCGTCCAAAAGGAGTTGATTGCCGAATTGGGTCGTTCACTCGATAGTGAACCCTTACAACGTTTCTTCCCCTACATACAGATGCACGAGTTTGAAGCGCTCATGTTTAGCGATCCCGCTACCTTTGCAGATTCAATAGGACGGCCGGCTCTGCGCGAAGACTTTGCAGAAATACGACAGAACTTTGAGACCCCTGAACATATTGATAACAGTCCCTTCACGGCTCCCTCCAAGCGAATACTGGCTTTGTATCCTGAATATGAAAAACCTCTAATGGGCGAGCGCGCGGCCAGGGCAATTGGTCTCCCCAAGATCCGCCAGGAATGCTCGCTCTTCGACGCCTGGCTCACCAAACTGGAAAACCTGCCGCCGCCCCCGGCTTAAACCCCCCAAATCACGGTCAGACCCAGCATCATCGCCAACAGCGTCACAATCGTCATGCCAATGCCTACCTTGGAAAAGTCGCTGAACTTGTAACCGCCGGGACCCATCATCAAGATATTCACCGGATGGGAAATCGGCGTGATGAAGGCCAGCGAGCAAGACATGGCGACCGCCAGCGCCATTGCGCGCGGGTCGATGCCCAATTGCAGCGCGGCTTTGATGGCGATGGGACCGACCAGCAGCGGCGTTACTTGCCCGCCGATGACTTGTACCACCAACATCGTTAGCAGGGCGATGGCCGCAAAGAGCAGAAGCGGGCTGGCGTTCATAAGGCTCAATTCCAGGATCGTTCCGACGCGGTCGGCCAAGCCGGTCTCTGCCATGGCGAGACTGAGCGGCAGCATGCCGGCTATCAAAAAGATCGTCCGCCAGTCCACCGCCGCGTAGAATTGCTCCATCCTCAGGCAGCGCGTGAGAACCATGGCGGCCGCCCCCGCCAGCATGGCAATGGGTAGCGGGATAATGTTGAAGATGGCGAGCGCGAGCGCGCTGGCAGTGATGAGGATGGCGTAGGGCGCTTTGCGGCTTTCAATGGCTTGCGCCGAGTATTCCCCGGCCGGCAAAATGAAATTGCTGTTATGCGACAGGTTTTGAATATCTGAAGATTGGCCGACGACCAGAATCGCATCGCCGACTTGAAGTGGCATCTTGCGGACATCGGTATGGAAGCTCTGCCCGTCGCGCCAAAGCGCCATCGCCAACAAGCCCGCGTCGCGGTTGAGCTTCATTTGCGAGAGCGTCTTGCCAATGGCATTAGAACGGGGCGCAATCATGATCTCAATGGGTTCTATCGGCAGCACCCCCTGTACGGCGTGTTTGTCGCTTTCGATCAGTTCGTTGCCCCAGGCCAGCAACTGCTCCAGCCGATCTTCGCGCCCGACGATCAGCAACTCATCGGCGGGGTAAATCACTTGAGTCGATTTGGGAATGGTGATGGTCTCTCGCTCGCGCCAGATCGCCGCTACCGTCAAACCCAGCTCGGCATTGATATCGCTTTCCTGCACGGTTTGGTAAGCGAGGCGGGAACCGGGGGTGACACGTACCTGCCACATTTGCTCGGCCAATTCATAGGTATCGCGCAGGTCGATTTGATGGAAGGATTGCGTGAGCGAAGCGCGATCGGGCAGGGTGCGTCGGCCGAACAATAGCATGTAAAGCAAACCCGCCGCCACAATCATGCCGCCCACTGGCATGAAATCCAGCATGCCTAAACCGGCGATGCCTTGCGCAATCAGCAGCTCGCTCATCAAGATATTGGCGGTTGTAAAATATGTCGCCATGCCGCCGAGGGTTACGCCGAATGCGAGCGGGATCATCAGCTTGGAGGCGGCGACGCCGCCATCGCGCGATACCTGCAGGACAGCCGGCAGCAGGACCGCGCCCGCCGCCACATTGTTCATAAGCAAGGAAACAGCCGCCCCAGCCAACATGACCAGGGCAATCAGCTTCGCCTCGGAGCCGCGTCCAAAGGCAGACAGTTGCCGCGCCACCCATTGCATGACGCCCGTCTGCTCCAAGCCACGGGTGATCACGAGCAGGCCGATAATGGTGATGACCACCGAGCTGCTGAAGCCGGACAGGGCGTCGCTGGCGGGCACGAGCCGGGTCAGCGCGACCATAAGCAGGACGAGCAAGGCGATGATGTCTATGCGCAGCCGCGTAAAGGCGATCAGGGCAAGCAAGACGACAATTATGCCGATGACGGTGAGTTCGGGGTAGGTAAGCATGGCTCTCATAGTCCTTGCGTTCAAACTTAGTATAGCGCCGCGAGCTTCAATTTTCATTGTGGGAGTTGGGCAGGGCTTGCGGGCAATGCAAACTTGAAATCGTCAGACCATGCCGATATAAATGTAGGATATTCGAAAGGACGCCTAAATGACCAAAGTGAGTTTCATCGGCGCTGGCAGCACCGTTTTCGCCAAGAACTTGATGGGCGATATCTGGAGCTATCCCGAACTGGCGGATGCCACCATTTGTCTGATGGACATTGATCCCGGACGCCTGAAGCAGTCGGAGCAGGTGGCGCGGCATATCATCAAGACACTGGGCAACGATCCGACCGTCGAAGTCACCACGGACCGTCGCGCCGCCTTGACCGGCGCCGATTATGTCGTGTGCATGATTCAAGTCGGCGGCTATGAACCGGCGACGGTCATCGACTTCGAGATCCCCAAAAAATACGGTTTGCGCCAGACGATCGGGGATACCCTGGGCATCGGCGGCATCATGCGTGGCCTGCGTACAATACCGGTTCTGCTTGACATCACGCGCGACATGGAGGAACTTTGCCCGGAGGCACTCTTCATCAATTACGCCAATCCCATGTGCATGAACCAGTGGGCATTGAGCCGGGCAAGCGATATCCGGGCGGTCGGGCTGTGTCATAGCGTGCCCGGCACCGCACATGAACTGGCTCGCGACATCGGCATTGCTTACGAAGACATCAATTATCTGGTGGCCGGCATCAATCACATGGCTTTCTACCTCAAGTTCGAGGATCGTCGTACGGGCCAGGATCTGTATCCGCTTTTGCACAAGGTCTATGAAGAGGGACGCGTACCGCCGAGCAATCGCGTCCGCTACGAGATGCTGCGGCGGCTCGGTTACTTCGTGACCGAATCCAGCGAACATTTCAGCGAATACGTGCCCTGGTTCATCAAGGACGGCGATAGGGCATTGATCGAAAAGTTCAACATCCCGCTGGACGAATACATCGAGCGCTGTAAAGCCGGCATCATCAGCTGGCAGTTGTTGGAAAAGGCAGAAGATGAGGGGCGCATCCCCAGCGAGGCGGAGATCCTGCACGCGCTGCGCGATGTGCACCCCATGCACAAGGGCTGGACGGTGCGCAGCATCAGGGACCTGAACAAGGTCGAGCGCAGCGTCGAATACGGCTCGCTGATCATCCACAGCATGGAGACAGGGGCGGCCCGCAGCATTTACGGCAACGTGCCCAACGACAAGATCATCGACAATCTGCCGGAGGGCTGCTGCGTCGAAGTGCCCTGTCTGGTCGATGCCAACGGTGTGCAGCCGACGCGCATCGGCGCGCTTCCGCCGCAGTTGGCGGCGCTGGCGCAGAGCAATATCAACGTGCAGTCGCTGACGGTCGAGGCGGCGCTGAGCGGCAAGCGCGAACATATTTACCATGCTGCCATGCTCGACCCGCATACGGCGGCGGAGTTGACGCTGGACCAGATTTGGTCGATGGTGGATGAGCTGATCGAGGCGCATGGGGATTATCTGCCGGCGTATCGGTAGGATGGGGTTTCGGCATCAGAAGTTCCTCATATAGGTATCCCCCCTTGGTGCCCCCGCAAGTTCCCCATGAGCGCCCCGCGCCGTCCCCGTATTTCCCCAGTTTTTGAGGGGGTGGCAGGGCTGGAGGGCGCGGTATTGCTGGGTTTTAGATTCACCACAGAGGCACAGAGAGCACAGAGGGGACTGTTTCGGGCGACCTGGTAGGTCGCCCCTACGGGTTTCGAGGTGGATGTGGATGGGATTTGGCGGGGGATGGGAGTCCCGACAAGCGCCGGTGATTCGGTGTAAGCACGAGCGTGAAAATGGTATAGCCGGGCTGGTATAATCCGGAGAGGAATTACGGCGCATTTGTGCCAGGAAGACTAGCGGAAGGAACGAAGCATGCCCAAGAAGAATTTGATTGGGGGAGAGTGGCGCGGCAGCGACGATGTCATGGAAGTGCGCTTTCCTTATGACGGCAGCCTGGTCGATGCCGTATCGATGGCGAGCGCGGCGGACATGAACGATGCGATGGAGGCGGCTTTGGAAGGCTTTGAAGTCACGCGGGCGCTGCCCAGCCATAAACGTTCGGAGATTTTGGTTAATATGGCGCGTTTGTTGGGCGAGCGCTTCGATGAAGTTGTCGACGCCATGATCATGGAAGGCGGCAAGAACCGCAAGACCGCCGTCGGCGAGACGGCCCGCGCAATGGAGACCTTGAAGGTCTCCAGCGAAGAGGCGCGGCGCATCGGCGGCGAGGTTTTCAGCATCGACTGGACGGCCGCGGGTGAAAACAGGCAGGGCTTTACACGGCGGGCGCCGATCGGGACGGTGCTGGGCATCACGCCTTTCAATTACCCGGTCAATCTGGCTTGTCACAAGATTGGTCCCGCCATCGCCGTTGGCAACCCGATCATCCTGAAACCGGCGGAAAAAACGCCGCTTTCGTCGGTGATCCTGGCGGAAATCGTATTGGAAGCGGGCTATCCGCCGCGGGCTTTCAGCATGTTGAATGCTTGGGGACCCGATAGCGAGATGATGGCGGCTGATCCGCGCGTGGCCATGATCAGTTTCACCGGCGGCGGCAGCGTCGGCTGGATGCTGAAGAGCAAAGCCGGGCAGAAGAAGGTCGCGCTGGAACTGGGGGGCAACGCGGGCGTGATCGTGCATAATGACGCCGATCTGGCTGATGCGGCGGGTCAAGCGGCGGCGGGCGGCTTCGCCAATGCCGGGCAAAACTGCATATCGGTACAGCGCTTGTTGATCCAGCGCGATGTCTTCGAAGAGTTCACCGATCTCTTTGTCGATGAGGTCAAGGCGCTGAAACTGGGCGATCCGCGGGAGGCCGATGTCGATATTGGTCCCATGATCAGCGCGCGCGATGCCGAACGCGCCGAAGCCTGGGTCGACGAAGCGAAGAAAGCGGGGGCGTCGGTCTTGCATGGCGGCGCCAGGGCGGGCGCGATGTTCCCGCCGACGGTGTTGACCGAGACCGCGCCTGATATGCGGGTGAACTGTGAAGAGGTCTTCGCGCCGGTGGTGACGGTCAGCCCCTACGAGGCCTGGGATGAGGCTGTGGCGACTATCAATGACAGTCCCTATGGCTTACAAGCGGGGGTCTTCACCCAGGATGTCAAGCGGATCATGGATGCCTGGGAGCGCGTTGACGTGGGCGGCTTGCATATCAACAGCGTCTCGACTTTCCGCGTTGATCACATGCCTTATGGCGGCATCAAGGCATCGGGGTCTGGACGCGAGGGGATCAAGTACGCGATTGAGGATATGAGCGAGTTGCGGCTGATGACGTTGAATTTGGGGTGATGTATTTCACCACAGGGGGCGCAGAAGTAAGTGCGAGTAAGTCATGCAAAAGAATCTGAACACAGAGTGCGCAGAGAGCGCAGAGAAAAAGCAACAGAGGAATGTATTTTGTGGGCGACCTGATAGGTCGCCCCTACAAGGCTTGTCCGCTACTGAGTCAGCATTGATAAGTACGAATGTAAAGAAGGTGCT
>WTGF01000060.1 GCA_011525385.1 Chloroflexota bacterium
CCCATCCCCCAGCCCCTTCCCCCATAAAGAGCTGAGGAGGGGGCAACTTTTTATCGGGCACGATATCGCCGCAAAACCTGGATTTATTTCGGTGATTTTCGGGCGACCTGATAGGTCGCCCCTACAATTTTCACAATAGATGAACCTTGTAGGGGTCAGCTATTAGCTGACCCGTCGCTATCGTATCGTGTTACTTCAAACATGTCCCCTCCTCAACCACAAAGAGAGGGACTTAACTAATTCGCCAATCCGCCGTCTAGCTCCCCTTCCCTCATTTTGGCGCCACGTAGACGCAGGCAGTCGGGGAGGGAGCGTAGGATGGGGGCGAAGGCCTACATCATCGCCATGTCCAGCTCGCGCTGAACTTCCTCGGTGACGCGATCCAGCGCTTCCTGTGCCGTCAGTTGACCGGCTTTCACCGCTGTCTCCGCTTCGCCCAAGCGCGAATTGTAGAAGTCGTTCACCGGGATCTTGGGCGGACCAAAGGCATTCGGTCCATTCAGCAGATCCAGCGCCAGTTGGAAGCGATGATCGCTGACGAAGCGCTCCGCTGTCGCGGCCGCCACCTTGGGCGGGATATTCTGGATATTGAAGCAGAACTCGCCCATGTGCTCGTCTTCACTCAGCCAACGGATGAACTCCCAAGCCGCGTCGGGGTTGATCACGCCGGTAGGAATCGTGAAAACACTGCCGCCGAAGGTCGTGGCATTGGGACGGCCGCCATCCGGATACGGGGCCGCGATCATATCCATCTCGAGATCGGGGGCGAACTTCTTCTGGAACTGGATGAACCATTCACCGACTTGCTTGAAGCCTTCCTTGCCGACGAAGAAGGGATTCTGCGTGCTGAGGTAATCACCGAAACCGCTGGTGAAAGCCGCCACTTTTTCCGGTCCCAGCCGCGACCAATAACCGGCCATCCACTCCAATGCCGCAACATTGGCCGGATCATTGGCCGTGATGGTCCCGCTGTCTTCATCATACAAGCTGCCGCCGAAGACATGCGCCCACCAAGTGAGATTGGCCGGAAGCAGACCGACGCGCTCAATATTGCCATCGCTGTCGATGACCTCAAAGGCTTGCGCAACTTCGTCAAGCTCATCAATGCTGGTCGGGGGTTCACTGAATCCCAGTTCTGCCATGGCTGGCGGCGAAAATGCCAAAACGCGGGCGTTAGAGGTGCACATCAAACCCCAAAGCTCGCCGTTATACCACCAGTTGTCCCACAATTGGGGGAAATACTCCGAACCGTCTATGCCAGCCGCTTCCGCATAAGCGGTCAAGGGAGTCAAGGCGCCTTGCGAAGCGATCTGCACCAATTGGTGCAGCCAGACTGCCGAGACCACATCGGGCGGATTCCCGCCAGCGATAGCCGTCAGCACCTTCTCGTATTGGCCGAACACAGTCGTCATATTGACGTAGATATTCCCGTGCTCTTCGTTGAACTGGTCGACCAGGCCCTGCAAAACATCAAACTCGAAGCCGCTCCAGCCCGTCCAGTAATTAAGAAATGCCTGCTCTTGCGCGTAGGTCAAACCGGCCGGCATGGCGGATATGCTCGCTGCCGTGCCCGCCGCCAAACTCGCCCGCAGGAAGTCCCGCCGCGAAATTCCTTTGTCACTCATTGTCTACTCCTTCTTTAATGTTTTACGTTATCCGTGAGCCCTAGCGGGCAATCACCGCCCGAATTGGGCAAATTGCAGCCTTTCGCACCCACTCTGTACTAGAATAAGAAGCATAGCCGCAACTATCGATGATTTTGACCCGCAACGGCGATTCTGTCAAATGTCTGCGGCGTTGGCACTTGCTAGGCCAACGATTCGCGCACGGTCGATGACGAGCGCAAAAATGGCGACTGCCTACTTTAGTGGCTAACTCGAAATATAGTGGAATGGAATCTATACTGCTATTCACAAAGGTGGTCGGGGTAAGCGCCTAACGTCGCGTGTTTGGTGTCAAGTACATGCGACGCTTTGTACGGTTGCGGCTGTAACTGTCAGTTCTACCTGTTGCTATTTGAGCAAGCGGTTTTATCGTAAGCACAGTGCCTCAATGTGTGAATGGTTCAGTCTTTAGCCTATCCCTATTGACCCGTTCATTCCGCCTTAGTCTGACTTGCCTGGTCGTTCGCCTCGTCAGATAAGCGTTCTAAAGTTTCTAATTGGCGTGGACTTTTTAGGAGCCGTACACTGTCTAATTCAAGCAAGGACTTGTAAATCTCCGCGCGCACTTCGTTACTGATGTCTCGACGAAGCTGTTCGTGCTTGGCATTTTCCTGATCTTCAGCCCACTTGAATAAGACAAATAATGCCGAAATAATTGCGGCAATGGACCCGAGGAAGGCTGCAATCGTCGTCAGATCGAAATTCATCTAACCTGTCAGCCGGACCACTACTATGCTCATCAAGAACAACGAGATGACAAGCATTGTACTTACCCAAACCAATACGAATGCAGTTGACAAGAACCGACGACGTCCAAGTGGAGTTCTTTCAGAGTTCTTCATTGTTTGACTTCCTTTCTCGTTACAGAACTGCCGAAGACCTAGCAAAGCGTCGGCATTTCATGGCACAACAACCTGCAGTTGCGCCTGCAATGTTGCCTGAATCAAGGTTGTAAAACTACAATATCATAATGGCGCTCTATGTTCAAGAAGGCACCATCAACCGCCACTGACAAGCCAGTAGCTTGGCAATTTAAGTATACAGTCCCTCAAAGACAAATCCAGCGAACTGGAAAAACCGCATGAACCTTGAGAGCAAGTCCCAAGAAAATCAGATGAAGCAAGAGTTCATGAATATCGCGCTGGCATTGGTGAGCCTGGCGCTTTGGGCTTTCATCGCGCTGGGCGATCTGCTGCCCGGCAGCTTGCCCAACATCATCATGTTTGACGCCGTCATCATGATCGCGATCTGCGGCATCTGCTTTTTCATCAAATCACGCAGCTTCAACTTCGCCTGTTTGTTCTTCGTCTTTTGCATCGCGCTTATCGCCGCGCAGATCTATATCGCCAGCGGTTATACGCCCGTCTTGTATCTGATCCCGGCGGGGCTGATCATTGCCGTCATCTTGCTGCCTCTGCCCTGGATCGCGCTATCGGTGGTCATCAACGCGCTCTTTGTTCTGGCCTTCGCGCCAAGCCAGCACGCCTTTTTCCTTCTGGCCTTGATGACACTGCAACTGGCGATCGTCGGCACCCTCAAGCGCTACTTCGTTAAAGAGTTGGAAATCAGCCAAGGCTTTCAGGACTACGCGGCCGATCAAATGCGCGCCGCCCGCGAAAGCCGCGCCGAACTGGTGCTGATTTCCAAGCAGTTACAGGAAACGCAAGAACGCCTGCGCGTCACCAACAAGAAGCTGGAAATCGCCTTTGAACAAGCCGAGGAATCCCGTCAACTCAAGGCGCGTTTCGCGGCCAACGTCAGCCACGAGTTGCGCACGCCCATCAACCTGATTGTCGGCTTCAGCGAAGTGATGATCCTGGCGCCGGAACTCTACGATCAACCGCTGCCATCCAGTTATCGCGCCGATGTCCACGCTGTCTATCGCAACGCCAAACACCTGCAAAACCTCATCGACGATGTGCTCGATATCTCCCAACTGGAAGCGCGGCACCTGGCGATCGTCAAACAGAAAGCCAGCCTGGGCGACTGCCTGCGCGAATCCGCCAATATGGTCGCGGACTTGATCGGCAAGAAGGGTCTGGATTTTCAACTGGATATCGCCGACGACTTGCCAGACCTGTGGTTCGACCCCGTCCGCATCCGGCAAATCCTGCTGAATCTGCTCGTCAACGCCACGCGCTTCACCAGCGAAGGCGGCATCACAATTGCCGTATCGGTCGAAGAGGATCAAGTGGTCACCAGCGTCATCGATACTGGCATCGGTTTGAGCCAAGACGATATCAAGCGCGTCTTTGAGGAGTTCTATCAAGTCGAGGGCGGCGCGCCCTTCGTCGACAAGGGCTCCGGCTTGGGGCTGACGCTCAGCCGCGAGCTAATCCGCCTGCACGGCGGCGAAATGAGCGCGAGCAGCGCCGGCGTCGCTGGCGGGGGCAGCCGCTTTTCGTTCTCGCTGCCGACCACCAGCAACCTGGTCTCCCAGATGCCGATCTGGGACCAGCCGAGCAAGACAACCAGCGCCGAAAAGCGCGTCCTGGTCGTCGACGACGATGAAGCGATCACGACCTTTTTTGCGCGCTATCTGAAGTCGCATGATGTCGTCGCCTGCAATAGCGAAGCCCAGGCGTTGCGCAACATTGACGAGTTCGAGCCGGACGTGCTGCTGCTGGCGCAGAATCACCAATATCAGCGCCTCAAAGAGCGAATCGACGCCCTCGATCTTGCGCTGGACGTCATCACCTTGCCCATGCCCAGTGGCCGAGCGGCCATCCGACAGCGTGGCATCAGCGATTACCTGGTCAAGCCGGTTTCCCGCAAAATGCTGCAGAAGGTGCTCGCTCGCTACGGCGAGGCAGCGACTTCGATCATGATCATCGACGATAACCGAGACATCGTCCGCCTCTTCACGCGGACGCTGCGCAGTCTCGATGAGCGCTACCGCGTCCGCGCGGCTTATAGCGGCGCCGACGGCATCGCTATGATGGAACGCGAGCCACCGGAACTATTGATCCTCGATGTGCTGATGCCCGGCATGGACGGATTCGCCGTGATCGAAGCCATGCGCGGTGTGCCCAAGCTGCGCCATATCCCGATCATTCTGGTATCGGCCAAAGGCGCCAGCGAATCAATTACGCCCAATATCTACGGAGATATTACACTCGCGCGCAAAGGCGGCTATTCACCGATCCAGTTGGTCGGCAGCGTCCAGGCGCTTATCGACGGCATCCGACATCCGGCGAATCCGGATCTGACGCGGACGCAGCTGCTCGGCGCGTAACCGGCGAAAAAGTCCCAGGAATGTCGCGCCCACAGAAAATAATAAGCCTTGTCGTCGCATGAGCGACGCGGATTATTAAGAAAGAGCGCGGCCACGGGCGCCATAAATGGAGGAGGTAAGTTTCGATGACCATTCGATTGGGATTGGAAGTCTTTCTGGAAGAGACAGCCGAAGGGGTGGCCGGCAAGCTGCTGGGGCTTGTGGCTTGCCCCAGCAGCGTCGATCGTGAATTGCGGAGCAGCGTCGAGCGCCTACGTCGGCATCCCGCCATTGACCTTGTCGCGCTATTTGGTCCCGAACACGGGCTGCGTGGCGAGGCGCAAGCCGGCGCGCCCGTGGCGACCTATAAGGACGCATTGACCGGACTGCCCGTCCACAGCCTGTATGGAGACGCGCGCCGGCCCAGTCCCGACATGCTGCGCGGCATCGACGCCATCATCATCGACTTGCAGGACGGCGGCGTACGCTTCTATACATTTTTGGCGACCGCGCTCTATGTCATGGAAGCCGCGGCGGCAGCGGGCTGCAAGGTCATCTTGCTCGACCGGCCGGCGCCCATAACCGGCAACCGCATCGAAGGACCGCTGCTGGACGCGGATTTCGCCTCCTTTGTGGGACCCTACCCCATGCCCATCCGCTATGGCATGACCATCGGGGAAATGGCGCAACTGGCCAATACGGAATACGGTATCAACTGCGAATTGACGGTGATCCCGATGGATGGCTGGAAGCGCGATATGTGGTTCGATGATACCGGCTTGCCCTTCGTTCCGTCCTCGCCTAATCTGCCCACGCTGGATGCCATGACCCTTTACCCAGGAACTTGCTTGATCGAGGGCAGCAATCTGTCCGAGGGGCGCGGCACCACAAAGCCCTTCGAATACATCGGCGCGCCCTGGATTGACGCCTTGCAGCTTGCCGACCAACTGAACGACCTGGACCTGGAGGGCGCGCGCTTTCGTCCCGTTTACTTCGTGCCGACCTTTAGCAAATATCACGGTGAGTTATGCGCCGGCGTACACATTTGTGTGACGGATCGCGAGCGTTTCCAACCGGTCACGATGATTCTGAACTTGCTGCAAGTGGTAATCGCCGGGTATCCGGACAACTTCGCTTGGCGCGCGCCCTGGGCGGCTGGTTCACAAGCGCCGATTGATCTGCTCAGCGGGAGTACGGCCCTCCGCGAAGGCCTGGACGCGCGCCGCCCGCTTGAGGAACTGATCGCGTCCTGGCGGCCGGGATCCGAAGCATTTTTGCGGCTGCGCCAGAAATATTTGCTATACTAGATGCTGTGACGGCTGTCCAGTCGTCAGGTCCAGTATTCTTAATTGGGAGGAAAAGATGTCGTTAAAACGTTTTGTTCTTGTATTGCTGAGTCTTGCGCTGATACTGAGTTTCGGCGCTGTGACGCTGGCGCAAGACACCACCCTGACCATGCTGACGCACTGGGGAACCGAGGACCAATTGGCGGCGCAGCAAGCCATCATCGACGCCTACATGGCGGAACATCCCGATGTCGCCATTGAACTGGTCACGGTCGACTTCGGCGAGTTGCGCACCAAAATTATCACCGGGCGCACCGCCGGCATCAGCGCCGATGTCTACCATTTCTATCATCTCTGGCTGCCCGACTTCGTCAACGCTGGTGTCCTCGCCGAGCCGCCGCAGGACTCGCTGACATATATTGACGATAATGTCGCCCAGGGCACGATCGACGCGGTCAGCACCCCCGATGGCCAGACTTGGGGTTATCCCACCGAGGTCAATCCTTACTTGCTGGTCTATAACAAGCGCCTGCTGGCCGAAGCCGGTTATGACGCGCCTCCAGCCAATTGGGACGAGCTCAAGGAAATCGCCGCCGCTATCACGCAAGTTGATGACACCGGCGCCATCAGCCAGGTTGGCTTGGGCGTCATGCCCGGTTGGGATTCCGGTATCGTACATCCTTTCAGCGCCTTGCTCTTTTCCAACGGCGGCAATTATCTCAGCGAAGATCGCACGGTCGCCGAGTTCAACAGCGCGCAGGGCATCGAGACGCTGCAACTGTACGCTGATCTGGTAGCCAGCGGCGGCACCGATCCCAGCATCAACGGCTTAGGCGATTTCCCCAGCGGCACCGTCGGCATGGTTATCATGGCGCCCTGGTGGCGGGCGACATTGCGTGCTGCTGAAGGCGTCGACTTCGAAACCGAAGTCGGCGTTGCCGAGATTCCCGTCGGTCCCAGCGGCGATGCGCCCTCCAGCATCGCTTACACCTGGCTCTTCGCCGTCGATTCCAGTTCGCCCAACAAACCGGCCGCCTGGGACTTCATCCACTGGATGAACGCCGAACACGACGAAGGCGCGGGATCCGCTATTGGCGACTTCCTCGTCAACGCCTTGGGGGCAATCCCCAGCTTCGATCACGATCAAGCCGCCTTCGCCGAGTCCATGAGCGATCACTATGTTTCGGCCTTTGTCGCGGCCTCGGCTTATGCCCGGCCCGAGCAAATCGTCGCCGGCGGCCAGGAGATCAAGACCCTGCTGCAAGTCGAGATTGAAGCGGTCCTCGCCGGCATGACGACGCCCGAAGACGCCCTGGCATCGGTGGAAATGCAAGCCAACGCCATCCTGGAAGAACAGCGCATGATGGCAGAGGAATAAGCCGTCGCGCTATTCTTTGTGATGAACCGCAGGGGCGACCCAAGTGTCGCCCCTGCCAGGCTTGCCCGATACTCAACAATGGTGATCAAAGTGGAGGCAAATACCTGTCCGACAGCCAGAAAATAACACCATTTGGCGACCCAAACTACAACATACGGACGAGCTATGTAGGGGCGACCTATCAGGTCGCCCGAAAATTACCGAAATATCTTGTAATGCGGCGAAATCGCGCTTGATGAAAAGATGTCAGCTCCACGCGATATAGAAGTGGGGACTAGGCAAACCATCTGATGCCATCCCCTGCAATCAAGTCTTCCTGGTGGATGCCCGACATCCCCAAGAGCGCGGTCTTGCGCCGGCGCATGCTCTGGGCCTATGTCTTCGTCGCAGCGCCCATCCTTGCCTTGCTGGTATTTCTTGCTGGTCCCATCTTGTTCTCCGGCTGGGTCAGCCTGCACCGCTGGGATATGCTTTCGCCGGTCGGCGATATGCCCTGGCGCGGCTTGCAGAATTACATCTTCCTGCTGACCCGGGACAGCATCTTCATCAAGGCTTTGGGCAATACCTTTCTGTTTGCCATCGGCGGCGTTGGCGCCAATACCATACTTGGATTGGGTTTCGCCCTCCTGCTGAACAGCCGTATCCGCGGGCGCGCGGTCTGGCGCGTCCTCTATTTCATGCCGGTCATCACAGCGCCGCTGGCGCTGGCCGTCATGTTCTCATTCATTTTCGATCGCAACTACGGCGTCGTGAACAGCGTCATCACTGCTTTGGGCTTGCCCCGTCAGCCCTTTCTTAGCGGACCCAATCAAGCGCTGATGACGCTCATATTTATCGCCATCTATCAATATGTGGGATACTATATCGTCATTTTTCTGGCGGGCTTGCAGGGTATCCCGCAGGACTATTACGATGCCGCCCAAGTCGACGGCGCCGGCAACTGGCAGGAGTTCCGTTTCATCACCCTGCCCTTGCTGCGCCCGGTGATGCTCTTTGTGGTGGTCACCAATACCATCGGCGCGCTGCAGGTCTTTGATCTGGTCTTTGCGACCACCGGCGGCGCGCCCGCCAACAGTTCCATGACCGTGGTCCTGCACATGTACAACACCGCCTTCAAGTTCTCGCGCATGGGAAGGGCCTCCGCCATGGCCTTCATCCTCTTCGCCATCATCATGCTCATCACTGTCATGCAGGTCCGGCTCTTGCGCGATCGTAGCTATCAGGACTAGCCGCTCGGCGCGTAACCGGCGAATTTGGGCTACCGCGCTCACACAAAATCTTGAACCTGCTCGGCTACCGCAACATCGCGGTTAAAAAATAAGAGGCGCTCATGACAAAGGACGGAAAGAGTTTGTTACAAAGCGCCGGCAGCGCGCTTAAGTATCTCGTGCTGGTCAGCGGCGCTTTTGTCATGGTCTTCCCCTTCATCTGGATGATGATCGCCTCGCTGATGACCGCCGGCGAAATCCAGATGCGCCCGCCGGTCTGGCTGCCCGCTTCGCCCCAATTCAGCAATTACAGCGAGCTGGCGCGATCGATTCCCATTGGCCGGTTATACTTCAACAGTCTCTTCACCTCCGGCATCATCGTTCTCGGCGTCT
The DNA here is from genome assembly GCA_011525385.1 of Chloroflexota bacterium. Classification (GTDB taxonomy): domain Bacteria; phylum Chloroflexota; class Anaerolineae; order Aggregatilineales; family Phototrophicaceae; genus UBA6055. The sequence continues at coordinate 9,144 of WTGF01000060.1, forward strand.
TGCTCAGCAGCTCGCTGGCTGGCTTCGCCTTTGCCAAATATCGCTTCCCCGGTCGCGAGTTGCTCTTTTATTTAATCCTGGCGACCATGATGATCCCCTTCTTCGTCACGCTGATACCGGTCTTCTTCATCGTGCGTCAACTGGGCTGGATCGATACCTATCAGGGTCTGGTCGTACCCGGGCTCACCTCGGCTTATGGCATCTTTCTCATGCGCCAGTTCATGGTCACCGTCCCGGATGAATTGATCGACGCGGCGCGCATCGACGGGGCATCCGAACCCATGATCTACTGGCGTATCGTCATCCCGCTGGTCAAGCCCGCCCTGGCCACCCTGGGCACCTTTACCTTCATTGGCGCCTGGAACAACTTCCTGTGGCCCTTGCTGGTGCTTAATAGCCGCGAACTTTTTACCTTGCCCCTGGGCATCAACTCGCTGCGCAGCCTCTACGCCGACAACACCAACCTGCTGATGGCGGGAACTGCCGTCGCCGTCGTGCCAATGCTGCTTCTCTTTGTCTTTTTGCAACGATACTTCATCAAAGGTATCGCGCTCACTGGATTGAAAGGATAGATTTGACCCATGCAAATTCGACCCTATCAAGGTCCTGACGAAGCCGAACTGCTTGATGTCTGGAACCGGGCCATGCCCAGCGACCGCGTCGACGAAGCGCTGTTTCGCACACAGGTCCTGCTGGATCCCAATTTTCATCCCGACAATCTCCCGGTCGCCGTCGTCGACGGGCGCGTGGTGGGCTTTGTCCTCTGCTTGACTCGCCAGGTCCCTTATTTTCTGGGTGGCATGGACGAAGCCGAAGCCTGGATCACAGCTTTCGGCGTGCATCCCGACTACCGCCGACAAGGCATCGGCAGCGCCCTCTTCGACGCCGTGATCAACAAACTGCGCGCCGAGCGGCGCAAAATCGTCGACATATCGCCCTACGTGCCCAATTACTTCGTCCCCGGCATCGACACCCGCGCCTATCCGGAAACGATTCAATTCTTGCAAGATCGCCTGGGATTCGAAACGCTCTATCACGCCATCAGCATGGGCGCCGACCTGACTGATTTTCAGATTCCAGCGCAGATCCAAGCGCGGATCGAAGGCGCCGAAGCGGAAGACGACCTAATCATCCGGCCTATCGAGCCCGCCGATATTCCCGACCTGATGCCATTTCTCGTCCAACATTTCGGCTGGGACTGGTTCCGCTTCGCGCAGAGCTATCTGCTGGAGTATTTTGGCGATAGTCCGCATCGCATCTGCTTTCTCATCGCGCGCGAGAAAGGCGAGATCGTGGGCTTCTGTCAGCAGCGCAACGAACGATACGGACCCTTCGGCGTTCGTCCCGATTGTCGCAACCGTGGCATTGGCCGTATGCTGCTCTTCAAATGTCTGGAGATGATGAGTGCCAAGCACGTCTTTTTCGCCTACTTCCTCTGGACGGATGAAGAGGCGGCTCGTTTGTATTCGCTGGCTGGCTTCAAGCGCCGCCGCGAGTTCGCTGTGATGCGCAAAACCCTTTAACCTTGACAAAAGGAGAAGAGAAAATGGCTGGACACTTGATGGTCGTAGGCGGGCATATTTCCGATGCCGAGAATATGGCGGGCGCCGTCATGCTCAAGCATAAAAAAGCCGGCTGGGACATCACCATCGTGCACGCGACCACTGGCGAAAAAGGTCATCCCACGCTGGGCGCCCAGGACTATCTCAAAATGCGCCTGGCTGACGCACATGCCTCGGCCGAGTTCATCGGCGCCAACATGGAACTGATGCCCTACGGCGATGGCGAGCTGCCCGTCAACGACGAATCAATCTGGATCATGGCCGATCTGATTCGCAAGTATCAGCCGACAGTCATCATCACGCACTGGAAAGGCAGCTTCCATGTCGATCACAACAATACCCACGACGTCGTCATGAAGGCGCTCTTCCGGGCCGGCTTGCCCGCCTTTGAGCGCGAACATGCCGCGCACGCGCCGGGTGCCCTGCTCTTTTCAGAAAACTGGGAAGATATGGAAGGCTACAATGCCGATATCTACCTGGACGTCAGCGAAGTCTTTGACGAGTATCTCGACCTGCTAAAGACACACGCGCTCATGCGCGAAAGCTATTCCAGCTTCCGCTATTGGGATTATTACAAGGCCCTGGGCGAGGCGCGCGGCGCCCTGGGCGGTTACGACCGCGCAGTCACCTTGATGCGTCCGCGCAGTCTCTATTCATTTGAGCGGCAGCCGGGCTTGCTGATTAACAGCTAAGGCGCTAGCGCCGACCGGCCTAGTCCGTCCACTGCCGCAAGACCGCCAGGAACTCGTCGCGCGATGGCGGCTTCTTGATATAACCATCCGCGCCCAGGGACGCCGCCAGGTCTTTCATCTCGAGCACCGAGCAAATCAGCACGGGAATATCCTCGGTCATGGGATGGCTCTTGCAGGTTTGCAAGATCTGCCATCCGTCCTTTTCGGGCAGCATGATGTCAAGGATGATGCAGGCGAGCGGCGTCCCCCGCGCGATCGCAATCGCATCTTTCTCGTCTTGCGCGGACAAGAGTTGACAGGGCAAGTTCGCCAGGTAGCGCTTGAAGAGACTGATGGTATCAGGATTGTCATCCACGATCAGTATCTTGTGAATTTCCCGGTCAAAGCGCAAGATTATTCCCGCGCGACCTTTATCGTCCCCGCTCGCACGTAGATCGGCATTGAGACGTTTTTTCAACTCGCGGAATGCAGCGTCAGTTTGCAAAGCGTCCAGAAAAGCCGCATAGCTTGGAATCAACTTGTTGCCCCTGACCTCAATGATCGGTTCGCTTGCGCCGGCGCGCAAAGCGACTTCGATCATGCCGCCCCGGTCCGTCGATTCGATCAATCGATTCAGGATCAAGATGAAGAACTGGCGGAAAACCGGCAGCGCGACATGCAGGGCAATCTCGTCTCGGGACTCCTCCAGGCTCAATGCCAGGCCCTTTTGCTGCGCAATCACCCGCGTCGCTTGGATCGCCGACAAGATCACTTCCGTCGGATCAAATGCTTTGTTCCGGGCGGCAAACTGTAGATAATCCAGTTCCCGGATCAAGGTCGACGGCGCCTCCGGCTCCAAGGCGGCGTCGGCATAATGCCTGTCCCATACGATCCGGCTGATCGTCTGGATCGCCCGCTGATGCTCCCGATAGTACTGCCGCTCACTCAAGGCTAATTGGCCCAGAACTTCGCTCGTCGGTTGTTCCTCTACATAGCGCAAGAGCAGGATGTTATAGAGCCGGTTCTGCCGTGATGTCAGCTGAGTGTCTTTCTCCGACTTCATGTCTTCAATCGCGGCCAAAACCATTTGCCGCGCCGTCTGCGCGCGATCGCCGCCCGGCGAGCCCGCAGCCAAGCGCTGCGCCACCGGGTTATCGATCAACTTCAGATAGTCGTACAAGTTGACCAGCAGCTCGCGTATATTCTCTTCAAAGTCTTCTGGATAGCTCGTCATCGCCATTATGCCGCCTGTCATGGCAGTGTTTTGGCAGAAATCCGCCAGTCCCTTCCCCTTAGACTGGGAAAGGGTAAATTCAAATATATCAGACGATGACCGTTCGTTTCAACAAAGCGCTCATTCGGGATTCATGCCAGGCGCATGTCCCCACGTCTATCCTGAGCAAAGAACCAGAACCCTGTCATCGCAGAAATGGTGGCTTGTTCACCTGCCCTAAGTAAGGACGAGTTAAGGAATGGAGGCGCCGATAAGCAATGGATGGTTCCCAATTCCGTAAACCTATTGGTTGATTCGAGGTGCAAAAATGCTACGCTCATTCAAGTTTTTCGCGTTCCTTTCCCTTTGCATCCTGCTGCTGACGACTACCGCCCTGACGCAGGATGACGGCCTCAAGCTCACCGGCTGGCCCTACGAAGTTGACGTCGTGACCGAAAACCTGGGCCGATTCACCGAACAGAGCGGCCACGATGCCGTCTTTTTACCTTTCCCCAGCAACGAATACCACGACAAAATGGTCGCCAGCTTTGTCGCCGGTACCGAATTTGATGTCGCCTATGTCCGGGACAGCTACCTGGCCGAATGGGCCTCGGCTGGCTGGATTCTGCCCATAACCGGGCTGCCCAATTCCGAAGAGTTGCTGGCGGATCTGCCACAGGGCATCATCGAGCAGATGTCCTACGATGGCGAGGTCTATGGCTTACCCTACTACTCGGGCGTACAGACCATGGCTTACAATGCGGCGCATCTGGCTGCCGCCGGTATCGACGCGCCGCCGGAAACCTGGGACGAAATGCTGGAACAAGCCCAAATGATCAAGGACGCCGGTGTTGTCGATTATCCCATCCTGATGCAGTTGCGCAGCGGCGAAAACTACCTGCTGCGCGAGTGGGAGACGCTGACAGCCTCACGCGGCGGCCGGCTCTTCGACGACGATTTCAACCCGGTTTTCCATCTTGAGGACAGCCCGGCGCGCCAAGCTCTCGATTGGCTGACCGAAGGGCTCGACGCCGGCTTGGTTGATCCGGCCTCGCTGACAGACGATGACGGCACCTTGCTGATGGCCGCCGGCACGACGTCCTTCATGACGACAACCGACTATACACTGAAGGCGATGAATGATCCCGAACAGTCCAATGTCGCCGGCGATATCAAGAACGCGCTCGTGCCCGGCACCGACGAAGTCCGCAGCGGCACCTGGGGCTACGTCCGCCTGTACGCGATTACCGCCAATGCCGAAGACAAGGATGCCGCCTGGCAATTGGTCCAATTCCTCGGCGGCAAGGACGCCACCGGCGTGTATTATGTGCCTAAACGCTGGGCGCTGGAATTCGGCCTGGGCTTCTCGCCCGCGCCGCTCTACGAAGACGAAGAGGTTCGCAACTCCATCTCAGGCTGGATTGATCCTGATCTGCTCAGCGAGCAATCCGAGTACGCCATTTCCCGCCCCTATCGCTTCGTGCCATTCTTCTCCGATTGGGAGATCGGCAGTTGGGGCCCGCTGCAAGCAGCCATCCTTGGCGACGCCGACAAAGGCGAGGTCCTTAACGACCTGGCTGAAGAATGGAACGAACTGAAGGACGACTGGGGCTACTAGGCCCCACCCCAAGCCCCTCCCCCAAAATGAGGGAGGGGCTTAAAACCCGGCATTGCTATGTATACTCCCCTTCCCTCTTAATGGGGGAAGGGGCCGGGGGATGGGGGAAAGGGTGAATTTCAGTGCAGGCCCGAAACACCGCCACAGCACGCAAGGAAATGTCGCAGGGCGCGCTGGCTCTGTTCTTTAGCGCCCCGGCTGTGCTGATCATCGCCGCCACCATTCTGGTGCCCTTCGGCATGGCGGTATTTCTCAGCTTGCACAACTGGAACCTCAAGCGCCCGGGCCGCGAGCGCTTCGTCGGCTTGGAAAACTACAGCGACTGGCTAAGCGATAGCGACTTTTGGTCGCCGCTTCAAACCACCTTTACCTTCGCAATCATGGCAGTCGCGGTCATTATTATCGTCTCCCTGCTGATCTCTCTCCTGCTCAATGAAAGGTTCCCCGGACGCGGTGTTCTGCGGGCGCTGCTGCTCGTCCCCTGGGCGATCCCGTCGGTGGTCAACGCCCTGCTCTGGAAGTGGTTGCTCAATCCCCAATACGGTTTGGTCAACGCGGTCTTTTTCGAATTCGGCATAATTACCGAGTACCAGAATATGCTCGGCAGCATGCCCAGCGTCATGATCTGGCTCGTCATCGCCTATTCCTGGATTCATATTCCACTCGCCACCCTGCTCCTGCTCTCCGGCTTGCAGACCATCCCCGATGACATCTACGAATCGGCCATCGTCGACGGCGCGGGCATCCGGCAGCGCTTTCTCACTATCACCCTGCCACTGCTGCGGCCGATGCTCTCCATCGTCGTCATCTTCGAGATGATCTTCGCTTTCAAGGTTTTCGATATTATTTTCGTGCTCACCGCCGGCGGACCCGCCGACGCCACCAACGTGCTCGGCTGGCAGATTTATACCGAGACCTTCCGCAAGCTCGATTTCGGCGCCGGCAGTTCAATTGCCATGCTGCTGGGCGCCATCACCCTGGCGCTGGCAATTCTGTTCTATGTATTCCTGGATAAAGGCGTCGAGCAATAATGAAAGGGCGCGCGCGCATTCGACTCGTCATCATTTATATCGCCGCTGCTGTGGTGCTGGCCGGCACCGTCGGTCCTTTCCTTTGGCTGGTCAGCTCCAGCTTTCAGTACGAACGCCAGTTGCTCAACAGGCCGCCACAATGGCTGCCCAACCCGATCGTGCTCGACAGCTACCGTGAAATCTTTGAAGGCGCTGTTATGGGCGAAGATTCCGGCGTGCCATATCAATCGCGCATCTTCCTGCGCTCATTCGCCAACAGCTTTTTCGTCGCCGGCAGCGTCGCCGTCATCGCCGTCATGGCGGGCGCTTATGCCGCCTATCCACTGGCGCGCTTGCGCTTCCGCGGCCGACAAGTGCTGCTCTTCGCTATCCTGGCCAGCCGTTTGATCCCCGCGCTCTCGCTGGCCATCCCCATTGTGCTGGTCGCCAAACGCATCGGCATGAGCGACAAAATCATCTCCCTGGTCTTCATCAATCTGTCATTCATCCTGCCCTACGTGATCTGGCTGCTGCAATCCTATTTCAAAACCATCCCCATGGAACTGGAAGACGCCGGGCGCATCGACGGCTGCAGTCGCTTGCAGGTCGTCCACAAGATCATCTTGCCGCTTTCCCTGCCCGGCTTGACCTCCGCCGCCATCCTGGCTTTCCTGCTCACCTGGGGCGAGTTTCTCTTCGCCCTGCTCTTGTCGGAATCGCCCAGTTCCTATACCAGCACTGTCGTCGTCTCCCTCTTCGCCACCGATGTCGATGTCAGCTTCGTCAGCATCATCACAGCCGGCGTGCTCTCGGTCATCCCGCCTATCTGCTTCGCGCTCATCTTCCAGCGCTATATCATCAGCGGCTTGCTCTCCGGCTCGCTCAAAGGCTAGGCGCGCCTGCGATCTGTTAGGGGCAAGAGCGCAATCCGAGATCGTCCCCGCGCGTTTGAAAAAAGCAACCCGCGACCATTTAGTCGCCATCGCATAGCCCAACTAGGTTACCCTGACCGCAAGCGCGCCTTAAAAACCGCATATCGCCTGCAAATCGGACACAAGACCCGGCCTTACGTCCGAAAAAGTTTCTGCGTCAGACACTAAACGGACATAAACGGCTTTTCTCGGCGCCCTCAGTAGTTGCAGGTAAGTTATGCAACTCCAAAATAATAGTCGGCGGTAGGGGCGACCCGGCGCCGCGCGTAGGTCGCGTAGACACTGACCGCCGACACAGCGGGTCGGTCGCCCGCAAAACCTAGCTGGAGCGGTGGGCGAGCCAAGGCTCGCCCCTACGACTTGACGTCGGAATTTGCATGACTGACCTGGTTTTACTTCTGCCCCTTGGTGGTTAAAACCTTCGTGTCCTTCGTGTCTTTGTGGTTAGCCAGTTTCAAATCCAGCGCAATTGGCAAATTCATCCGCGCAGGTCTATCATTACGCTAATCCCTAGATTCAGGAGAACTGCCCATGATCCCGCTCGCCCAACCCGGACCCATGACCGAAGACGAACGCTTCATGTTCGAATGCTACGGCTACCTCATCATCGAAGACGTGCTCACGCAGACCGAAATCGACGAAGCCCTGGCCGCTTCCCAACGCGTCCATGCCGAAACTACCGAGGTCTTCAGCCCGCTTGGCAACAGCTACGAAAAGGAACCCGCCCTGGCCCGCCTGATCGATCACCCGTCCGTAATACCCAAGGTGCGCGGGCTCTACGGCGACAAATTTGTCATGCAGTCGGGCTGGTGCGCCCGCTTGGCCGCCAACGGCAGCATTGTCGGCTGGCACCAGGACGGCTCCGGCGCCTATGGTTTCGAGAAAGTCGCCCATCCCGTGCCGCTGCTGCAACTGCGGGCCAGCTTCAGCTTGACCGACCAATCGCGCGAGAACATGGGCAATATGATGTTGATCCCGGGCAGCCACCGCTGTCCCTTCCCCCTGCCGCAGGACAAGCGCAGAGAGGTGCAGGTCTCGCCCATCCAGCACAACGTCCTCTGCAAGGCGGGCACGATGTTGCTCTTCCATAACGGCGTCTGGCACTCGCCCATGCCCAATGACGAAGACTTCGACCGTTACAACATGCACTATATCTATAGCCCGCCCTGGATGCGCCGCGCCGATCGCTTTGCCTCCGATGCCGCCTTTATGGCCGAGCAGCCGCCGCAGCGACGCGCCGTCATGGGCGACTACGAACGGCCCGACGCCCCCTTCGCCGGCGGCGTCCCGGACATCCCCTTCGAGGATTGAGGCGTGGCCGTCGATATCCTCACCATCGGCGAAGCCCTGGTCGAAGTCATGCGGACGGACATCGACCAGCCGCTCGACCGGCCCGGTCCTTTCACCGGTCCCTATCCCAGCGGCGCGCCCTTCATCTTTGCTGTCCAAGCCGCCCGCCTGGGCCTGAAGACCGCCGCCATCGGCGCGGTCGGTGAGGATGCCTTTGGCGATTGTCTGCGCGATCAAATGATTGCCGATGGACTATCCGTCAAAGGTTTGAAGCGAATCGCCGATCAAGCGACCGGCATCGCCTTCGTCGCTTATAAAGCCGATGGCTCGCGCGATTTCGTTTTCAGCTTGGGCGCTGGCGGGCAGCTCTCGGCAGACATGCTCGATCCCGAACTATTCCAGGGCTTGCGTTGCTTCCACCTCATGGGCTCGACCCTCTCGATGAGCCCGACCGCGCTTGAGGTCTGTCGGAGGGCGCTGGATATGGCGCAGGGAGCGGGCGCGCTGATCAGCTTTGATCCCAACCTGCGCCCGGAACTGCTGCCGCCCCAACAGGCGCGAGTCGCTTTCGCGCCCTTCATCGCCGCCGCCGATATCCTCATCCCGACGGAAGAAGAACTGCTCCATCTCTCGGCGGCCGGCACGCTCGATAAAGCGATCGACCAATTGCTGGCGGCGCGACCGCGGCGCGTCATCGCCGTCACGCGCGGCGCGGCGGGCTGCAGCGTTTACACCGCCGACGGTCGCATCGACGCCGCCGGCTTCCCGGCCGAGGAGATTGATCCCACCGGCGCTGGCGATTGCTTCGATGCCGGCTTCATCAGCGCGCTATTGGAGGGGGTGACCCCCGCCGAAGCCGCCCGACTGGGCAATGCCTGCGGCGCCCTGACGGTCAGCGCCAAGGGTCCTATGGCCGGCGCGAAAGGCCGCGCCGAGGTGGAGCGTTTCATACTGGAATCGAAATAGTCCTGATTTGCAAGTAGCCCAATGGCGAAGGATCTGACCAAGGCGATTAGCCATCGCGCCGCCGTGCGCCTGAACAAGTCACCCCTCCCCATTGCAATGCTGAGGGGCCGGGGGAGGGGTTGATCAACGATGCTCCTGAAACAGATCCCGTGTCTTCAGGCCGCTTTCGATCCGCCAGTTGAGCAGCCGCTCCAGCAGCGAGCGCTTGACATCGGCCAGCGCCGCGTCATCCCAAAGGTTGTCCAGCTCGCCGGGATCCGCAGCCAGGTCAAATAGCTGCCCGTAATCCTGATCCAGAAAATGCACCAGCTTCCAGCGCTCGCTCCGGATCATCGTCATGTAAGGCCCGTGATAGACGCCATCGGGCGGATGCTCGGCATAGACGAAGTCCCGCCCCGGCCAAGCCTCGCCGCGTAGCGCTGGCAGCAGCGAGATGGTCTGCATATCCTGGCGCGGACTCAGACCGGCCAACTCCAGCACCGTAGCCCCGATGTCCATCCACTGGCAAAGCCCGTCGATACGCGCCCCGCCCGGGAAGCGCCCGGGCGACCAGAAGATCGCCGGCACACGCGTGATGATGTCGTACATCGTCCACTTCTGGATATGCCCGTGATCGCCCAGGCAATCGCCGTGATCGCTGGTGAAGATCACCACGCTGTTTTCCAGGTAACCCCCCTCTTCCAGCGCTTCCATGATCTGCCCGACCTGCTTGTCGATCATGCTCACGTTGGCGGCGTAATAGGCGCGCAGGCGCTGCAATTGGGCCCGCGTCGGCCGCTCCAAATGCACGATCGAGTCGTGATCGACTTCCATATTATGCCGACGCAATTCCTGGAACGGCGGCGGCTGTCCGTCCAGGTCTGCCTGAGTCACTTGCGGCAGTGGCAGGTCGCGGTCGATGTACTCGGCGGCAGCGTCGGCTGTGGGATCGTAGGGCGGATGCGGACCGGGGAAGCCGATCTGAAGGAAGAGCGGCTCGGTCACCGGATAGCTGCGCAGCCACCACTGCGCCAGCCCGCCGACGAAGTTATCCGGATGCGTATCGGCGGGCAAGTCCCAGGTGAAAGCGCCCATGCGTTCGCGATAGTCGTCGCGCTGCCGATACAGTGCCCGCTGTTGCTTGACCAGGCCGCGCGCCGCCAGCGCTTTGTCCCATTCATCAAAGTAATAGCGCCCTTCCAGGTAGCGGTCTTTGTTCTCCACCACGAAGCGCTGGTGGAAGCCCAGCGGCGTCTCGAATGGCTGACTGTGCATCTTGCCGATATTGACGCAGTGATAGCCGGCTTCGTTCAAGTCCTCGACCCAGGAACGCGTCCAGCGATCGGCGTTGCGCATGATGCCAGTCACATGCGGGTAATAACCGGTGAAGAGGCTGGCGCGGGCCGGCGCGCAAGAGGGCGCGGTGATATGACAATTGTCGAAGCTCAGGCCTTCTCGTACAAGCCGGTCGAGATTGGGCGTATCCATATAAGGGAAGCCCAGCGCGTTGATGCTGTCGTAGCGCTGCTGGTCGGTGATGATCAGGATGATATTGGGTTGGGTCATGTTGTCCGCCCGTTCCTGGCTCGTCTATACATACTTCGGATTATCAACCACCGTCGGCTGACCATCGCGCAGCAGGACCAGCATACGGAAGCCGTCGCGCTCGATCGTGCCATAGTCATGCCCGGCCCGCGCTTCCCAGACCGAGAAGAAGACAAAGTCCTCGGCGCCGATGTTGACCGTGCGGTGCGCCCAGTAGGGCGGCACATAGGCTGCGCTGCCAGCGACCATCTCGATCTCGCTGGTCTGGCCGCTATCCGTTTGCAGCAGCAGGTAACCGCGCCCGGACAAGCCGAAGTAGACCTCGCCTTGTTCGCGCCGCGCGTGATAGTGGCCCTTGGTCATGTGGTACTCATCGCCGACGCGCCCGGGCAGAATACGCGTCGTGCAGTGCGGGATCTGCCCTTCTTCTTCCGGCAGTTCGACGCCTTGAACTTCGTAGATCAGGCGGTCGCCTTCTTCCGACAAGATTCGCGCCGCTTCATTCCTGTCCGCGTACATCAACTTCATATCGCTAAGCCGGCGGCGCAAGGTCGCGCGCTGCGGCGACAGGTCACCGGTTGCAAAGTCAATTTCGGATTTGAAAGGCTGGATCAGGCTCATGTCTTCTCCCACTCTTTTGATAAACCCCAATGCGCATGCAAGGGAGCTTGTTTGTTATATTCCGTGAGCGCGGCAGGACGATTCGCTAGCGCCGAGCGGCCACGATCATGCCGGCCGATGCGCTGCCGCGGCCGCTCCCAATCGCTGAAATGCCTCATCGGACAGCGTTACCTGAAAGACTTCAGCGATGACTTGCGTCCAGCCATGCAAGAAATAATGCCAGCCGTCTTCAGTCGTCAGATCCCGCTCCGCAGCTTGCGCCTCGGCTTGCCTCATGAATTGACGTTCACCGCGATAATTCAACTCCCAAACCAAGCCGCCTTGTGGGAAGCGCGCCGCATCAGTGATCGGCGAGCCCGGGCGGTCCTTACCCAGGCCGGTGGCGTTAATCACCAGCGATCCCGCTGGCAGTTCGCTCAACAGAGCGTCGTTTTCGATAGCGTTGCTGTGCAGATAATAGTCGAATTGAATCGACGTATCCAGCTTATCGTGGATGCGGCGAATCGCGTCCAGCCGCTGTGCAACGATGTCAACGAGCAGGAAGCGGCGCGGATGCGCGGCATTACGCGAGCGTTCGGCCAGGCAAACGCTTATCGCGGTGGCCGCGCCCCCCGCGCCCAGGCACAGCACATCGCACCGGTCGTCCTGCCAATGATCCGGGGGCAGAAAACGATCCAGGGCCATACCGGAGGAGATCGTATCCTTGGCGAATCCATGCAGCATGCCGTCGACTTTTGCGATGCAGGAGACCTCGTCGCAAATCCGGGCATGGGGATCGAGGAAGTCAAACATGTCGCGGCAGGCGCCCAACAGGTCAATTTTATGCGCCGTCACCAGAGCGCCCCGCGCTGAAGGATCCGACCGTATCTCCCCGACGATGCGGCGATAGCTGGCTGCCGGGGCGTTTGAGGGCAGGTCGCATCCCAGTACTTTGGCGTTCAACCCGAGGATTTTTGCCCATTCCGGGAAGATCTTCATGATCGATGACTGCCCGGTGCTGATGCCGACAAATATGAAAGTCTCAATTGGCATGGGCATCGTGTTCTGCAGCCGGCTTCACAGCGCGGCGATCGCTTCATAGGCCGGCGCCAGGGCATCGTATAGCTGGTTGAAGACCGGCAGCATCTTGTCGTAGGTCGCTTGCGCTCTCCTGTCTGGCATGACAGTGACGGCGATGTCGTTCATGGTCTCGATCATGGAGAAGTCCGGGTACAAGCCGACGCCGACGCCGCCCACCAGGGCCGCGCCCATCGAGGTCGCCTCTTCCAGTATCGCCAGCCGATGCACTGGCATACCGTAGACATCCGCCATGATCTGATTCCAGATGCGTCCGCTGGCGCCGCCGCCAATCAGCCGCATAGACTCAATCCCTGTACCCTGATCACGAAAGGCATCGAGGATGACGCGCAAGTTCATGGTCACGCCCTCCAGGACCGCGCGATACATATGCGCCCGGGTATGGCGGATCGTCAAACCAATAAACGCGCCGCGGGCATGGGGGTTCCAGCGCGGACTGCGTTCGCCCATGAGATATGGCAGGAAGAACAGTCCATCGGCGCCGGGAGCGACTTGCGCGACTTCCAGGTTGATAAGCTCGTAAGGACTGATGCCCAGCCGCTCGGCGGTTTCCTTTTCGAAGAGCGAAAGCTGATCGCGCGTCCACTGATAGGATGCGCCTGCCGCTTGCATGGTGCCTGTTGGCATGACCATATCGGGGATCACGTGCGCGAAGGTGAAGGTACGATAGTCGGGATCGTAGACTGGCCTTGACGCGGAGATGGCGATCCACGATGACGAGCCGACATAATTGTAAGCCGAGCCTTCTTCAATAACACCGGCGCCGGCGGCCGCGCAGGCGCCATCACCGCCACCAATGACAACCGGCGTTCCCGCAGCCACGCCGATGTCTTCAGCAATTTGGGCGCGGACTTCGCCGACGACATCAATCGACCGCCGTATTTCCGGCAAGAGCTCGGCCGGCAGATTGACGGCGTCCAGTATCATCGCGGACCAAGCGCCGCTGTTCAGATCGTAGAGATTCATACTCGACGCGTCTGAGGGATCGGTGACGAATCTGCCCGTCAGCCGCGCGACGATGCAATCTTTGGCATGCACGAACTTGTGAGTTGCTTTGAAAATATCCGGCTGATGATCGCGAATCCAGAGTATCTTGGCCAGCGAGTATGATGAGCTGAGGCGATGGCCTGTGATTTGGTATACGTCCTCGAAGGAAACCCGCTCGCCGATCCAGCGTTCTTGATCGAGCGCGCGCTGATCGGCCCAGATGATGGCGTTGCGCAGGGGACGCGCGTTTTTATCAAGCGGAACTGCGCCCATCATCTGTCCGCTAAAGGTGATGCAAGCGATGTCGCTTTTCCTGACGCCGGTCTCACTCAAGAGGCGGCGCGTCGACAGGCAGACCGCGTCCCACCAATCTGCCGGGTTTTGTTCCGCCCAGCCAGTGTGGGCGTACTCGGTTTCATAAGCATGGAAGGAAGCGCCAACCAGTTGTCCATCGCGGTCATAAAGCGTTGCTTTGTTGCCCGTCGTGCCCAAGTCGTGGGCGATGACATAATTGGCCATAGGCGGCGGCTCCCGGCTGGAAATGGCACAAGCATACAGAATACGCCGGCTGAATACAAGCAGGCTGTTAGATCGCCACGTTTCCAGATAGAATGGGCGCGGGAATTATTTTCCTTGGCGGCGCTTGCCGCCTGAACCTGTGGGTTCAGTGTTTTGTCCGAGTTTAGTGATGGAGTACAGCAATGCGTAAACTTTCTCTACTGATATTGCTTGGTCTGCTGACAACGCTTATGGCAGCCGGGGCAAGCGCGCAAGATTTCTCTGGGCAGACGGTCGTTGTGGTAACACAGACGGGGTCAGCCATCGGTGGTCCGGTCCTGGACAAAGGACCGATTTGGGAGGAGGCAACTGGCGGAAACATCGAGTTGCAGACTTTCGCATTTGGCGAGCTATTCGAAAAGATCGTCACGGCGCTATCGACGGGTTCGGGTGATTATGATGTGCTGATTTACGCCGCCGACTGGGCGGGGGACATCATGGCGCCGGGTTATGTGATGGAGATCCCGCAGGAAACGCTGGACGCCATCGAATCCGACGATGTGATTCCTCTCTATGCCGACCGCATTACGACCTGGGGCGGCGTGCCTTATGCCCTGCCCTACGATGGCGACGCGCACATGCTGTATTATCGCAAGGACCTGGTCGACAACGAGATGTACGCGGCGGACTTTGAGGCAGCCTATGGCTATGCCCTGGGCGAGCCGAGCACCTGGACGCAGTACCGCGATATCGCCGAGTTCTTCAATGGCATGGAAGTGGATACCGCGGGCTCAATGGCGCCGATCTATGGCGCGCTGGAAGCGCAGCGCCGCAACGCGCAATCGTACTGGGTCTACCTGTCCCGCGCCGCGGGTTATGGCAAGGTGCCCGGCAACCCCTGCTTCTTCTTCAGTTGCGACGACATGACCCCGCAAGTCAACAATCCGGGCTGGGTGCGCGCGCTTGAAGAGTACATTGATATCCGCAACGTCGGCGATCCGGAGATGATCAATTACGATGTGGCCGATACGCGCACGCTGATGGCGACCGGCACCGCCGTATTGAACCTCGACTGGGGCGATGTCGGTACGATCTCGGTTGACGAGAATGTCTCGCTGGTCAAGGGCGCGGTCGGCTTTGGCGTACTGCCCGGCGGTGATTCCTACTGGGATTATGAAGCGGGCGAATGGGTGATGGAAGAGAATCCGGCGCCCTTTATCGCCTTTGGCGGTTGGATTATCTCGATCGCGACGGACAGCGATGTGACCGAAGCGGCGCTCGACTTCGCTTCTTTCCTGGCGAGCAAGGACGTGGTCAACGAATTGGCGGTTACCGGTGGCACCGGCATCAACCCCAGCCGCTTCAGCCAGTTGGCGGATACCGCGCCCTGGGTCGCGGCCGGCTTTGATGAAGAGAGCGCGGCCGATTACCTGGACGCGATTCAGAATACCATCAACCATCCGAACGCCGTGTTGGACATTCGCATCACCGGTTCGGCCGAGTATCTGTCGACGCTGGACGCGGAGATAGCGCGGGCGCTCGCAGGCGAGATCAGCGCGCAAGAAGCGCTGGATAACGTGGCTGAATTGTGGAATGCCATCACGGACCGTCTCGGGCGGGACGCGCAAGCGCAGCAATACCGGGCAGCCGTCGGCTACATGGGCGATATGTAGATTTGGTCTACCCCATCCCAGGTCCTTCGCTCCACAAGCGGGAAGTGGAGACATGGGCGCAGTCCGTAGTTTGTAACCCCCTCCCCCTTTATGGGGTGGGGGTTTGACCCAGCCATGCAAAGCGTAAGCACCGTGCGCGAAGACAGACTCATGAAGCGGGTCTTCCTCAGCCCGGCTGTGGTCATCCTCTTTGCCTTGTCGGTGTTTCCGCTGATCTGGTCACTCGGCATCAGTTTCACTGATATGCAGCGTGGCGGGTCGACCATCGCCCGTCAAGCGGAAGCCGAGGGCATCACCGAAGGCGTGGGCTTTTTGGGCATGGGCTTCGAGTTGACCGGGCGGAATTACCAGCGCTTGATCGGCGATACGCGCCTGCATAGCACCGTGCGCAATACCATGGTCTACGTCTTCTTCGGCGTGATCATTCAGTACGTCCTTGGTTTAGGCCTGGCGACCGTACTCAACCAACCCTTCCGGGGACGCAACCTGGTGCGGGTGATCTTCCTGATGCCGATGATGATAACGCCGGTCGCGGCGGCCTATACCGGACGCATGTTCTTCGATTCCAACGCGCTGCGCTCGCCGCTGGCGCATTTTCTGCGGCAACTCTCCAAGACATTGGGTTTGGAACAGACGTTATCGGTACCCTGGTTCACGGACATCGGCTGGGCGCCGATCGCGATCCTGCTGATTGACGCCTGGCAGTGGATTCCCTTCATGACCTTGATTCTGTTGGCGGGCATGCAATCCATCCCCGAGGATATCTACGAAGCCGCGCGCGTTGATGGCGCGAATATCCTGCAAATCTTCTGGCGTATCACCTTGCCGATTCTATTCCCTATCTCGATGACAGTGATACTTATACGCGGCCTGGAAATCTTCAAGATCATTGATGTGATTGTCGTGACGACCGGCGGTGGGCCAGGCTCGGCTACCGAGTCCTTGACCCTGTACATATTCGAGCAAGCGCTGAGCAACGGCAACTATGGTTATGCCAGCGCCATTGCCTATATCTTATTGATTCTGGTTATCATCTTCGCTTCTATTTTTCTGGCTGTTGGCCGGCGCTGGTCCGGCTCGTGGGAACGCTGAGAGTCATGCAGAAGCCAAAGCGAAAGAGACTGCTGTCGCGTTCCAGCCGGCGACCGCTATGGCAATCCGCGATTCTTTACCTCATCGTCATTGTCTGGTGCTTTATTGTTCTTTTCCCCTTTTACTGGCTGGTGACGACATCGCTCAAAAGACCGATCGATGTCAGCCGCGGACCCAACTATATCCCTTATGTCGACTTTGATCCGATTCCCGATCACTGGCAGGAGATGTTTGGCAGCCAACGCGAGTCGACCTGGCGGCATTTCCGCAACAGTCTGATCGCCGCCGCAGGCAGCACCCTGCTGTCAGTGATCATCGGGGCGATGGCTGGATACGGCTTGTCGCGCTTCAGGTATTACTGGGGGCGCCTGGGCTGGGACAACGACAATATCGCTTTTTGGATTATCTCGCAGCGTTTCCTGCCGCCGGCGATTTTCATTGTGCCTTTCGTGCTGCTCTACAATCAGTTCGGTTTGATCGACACCTACGGTGGCTTGATACTGGCTTACACCATGTTCAACATCCCCTTCGCCGTTTGGATCATGCGCGATTTCTTCAACGGCCTGCCGATCGACCTGGAAGAAAGCGCGCGGGTCGATGGCGCGACGCGCTGGCAAGCCTTCTATCGCATCGTATTGCCTTTGAGCGCGCCGGGATTGGTAGCGGTGGCGATTTTCTCCTTCATCTTCGCCTGGAACGAATACCTCTTCGCCCTGATGCTGACCAACTTCAACGCCATCACCATGCCGGTTCTAATCGCCGGGCAGAACAATACCCGCGGCATCGAATGGTGGTTTATCAGCGCCTTGACACTGACGGCGGTGGCGCCGGTGATCGTCATCGGCTTGCTGTTGGAGCGCTTTATCACCCGCGGTCTCACCGCAGGCGCTATCAAAGGCTAGCTATTCCAAATTGGCATGGCGCGCGTTCATGGCGCTTTCGTCCACCCCGAGCGCATGCTTCAGCCGGATGATCAGCAAGTCACAGACTAATCCCAAGCAATGCTCGAAGAGCGATCCCATCACCAGCACGGAGTCTTGGCCGCTTTTCGCGCCGGCTTTGAAGTTGCTGGCGGGGATGTGGACAAGCGTCTTTGCAGCAGCGGCGATTGGAGACTCAAGGTTGCCGGTGACGGTGGCAATCGACGCGCCAATCCCTTGGGCGGTGGCCGCATGTCGCAGAAGCGAAGCGGTACGCCCTGATGCCGATCCGATGAGCAGCAGATCGGCTGCGGCGATCGCGGGCGTTGTGACATCATCAAGAACATGGACGGTCAAGCCCAAGTGCATTAAGCGCATGGCAAAGGCTTTCATCTGCAAGCCGCTGCGCCCCTTGCCCGCGATGAAGACGCGATCCGCGGAAAGAATAGCCGCTTGCAGTTGCTCGATTTGGCTCGCGTCTACCTGGCGCAAGGCGCGCGACAGATCGGCAAGAATGGCGTCGAAGAGTTCAGGCGTCCGCATATTGCTCTATCCTTTCGTGAATAAGCCGCGCGGCAAGACCGGGATCCGCCGCCGCGGTGATCGCGGAACCGATGACGATGATTTGGGGATGGAGCGGCAATATCTGTGGCAACAGCTGCAGATTTACGCCCCCGGCGATGGCCAGGCTCAGCTCAGGATACGCCGCGCGCAGTTGGGCTAGCTGCCGCCAGGGGGAGCCGCGCCTGGCCTGCTGATCGTGGGCGGTGTGCAGGCAGAGCAAGTCGCAGCCAAGCCCTATCAATTCGGCGGCGCGCGCGAGCGGATCCGCCATCCCTATCATATCGATCATAACCTGACCGTCGTGCTTCTCCCCGCTGGCGAGGGCGCCCTGTATGGTTTCGTCGCCGCTGAGGCCCAGAACAGTGACGATATCCGCGCCGGCGCCAAAGGCGATATCGGCTTCCGCTTCGCCGGCATCCATGATCTTGAGATCGACGAGCAGGCGCAAACCCGGATAAGCAGCGCGAATCACCCGTACGGCGCGCATGCCTTCGCGGAAGACAAGCGGTGTGCCTATCTCAACGATATCGACAGAGGCATGCGCCCCTTCCAGCACAGCGAGACCGTCGGACAGGTCTCCATCAAGAGCGAGTTGCAGTTTCGCCATAGCGATCCTTGTCAGTAGTCGATCCGCAAAAAATCGAACAGAATAGAGTATATATAAGTTGACCGGAGTGACAAAGGATAGGGGCATGGCGGCAAGTATTGTAGTTGTAGGCAGCTTTAATGCGGATTTGGTGTCTTATGTGGGGCGGATGCCGCGTCCGGGCGAGACGGTACACGGCGATAGCTTCATGACCGGCGCCGGCGGCAAAGGGTCCAATCAAGCGGTGGCGGCCGCTCGTCTGGGCGCGGACGTCACCTTCATCGGACGTCTGGGCAAAGATGTCTTCGCCAATCTTGCTTACGAGATCTGGGATGCCGAGGGCATCAACAGCGATTATGTGGTTCAAGACGAAGAAACCGCGACCGGGGTCGCGCCGATCTTCGTTGATAGCGCCGGCGAAAACATGATTGTCGTGGTCCTGGGCGCCAATTCCCGCGTGCAGTCGAGCGATATTGACGCGGCCAAGGAGCGCATTGCCGCGGCTGATGTTTTGGTCCTGCAGTTGGAAATCAACACCGACATGGTGACTTACGCCCTGCAAGTGGCGAAGGAAGTTGGCATCACGACGATATTGAATCCGGCGCCGGCCGCGCCGATCCCGCGGGAGACGATCCAGTTGGCAGATTATCTGACGCCAAACGAAACCGAACTGGAAAGCCTCAGCGGCGGACCTGTGTCTGATGTGGTAGCGGCTGCGCGCTCACTGATGACGCGCGAGGAACAGACCGTGGTGGTGACAATGGGCGCGCAGGGGGCGCAGGTCGTCTCGCGAGATCAGACCGACTTGCTGCCAACCTTCAAAGTAGATGTAGTGGATACTACCGGCGCCGGAGATGCCTTCAACGCGGCGCTCGCTGTGGGATTGGCCGAAGGCAAATCGCTGATGGACGCCGCGCGCTTCGCCAATGCTACCGCCGCCTTGTGCGTCACCAAGGCCGGCGCTGCGGGTAGCGCCCCTTACCGAGCCGAAGTCGATGCCCTGCTGGCAGCTAGCGGATAACCGCCTTCAAATGATCCGCCAGGCGCAATGCCAGGGCGACAATGGTGAGCGTCGGGTTTGCGTAACCGCCGGTGGGGAATACGGCCGAGCCAGCGATGTAGAGATTATCGACCTGATGCAGCCGTGAATTAGGGTCGACGATACCCTCCTCGGGTCCCGTCGACATGCGCAGCGCGCCCATGTGGTGATCGCCCGTTTCCAGCGCGCCCTCATGTGGCGGGAGGGTCCAGTCTTCCGCGCCGCCACTGACGTCAGTGATCATTTCGTGACTGACAGCGCCATGTCGATACAGATAATCGAGGGTGATTTCCAGAGCGCGCCTGGCGCTGCGCTTGTCGGCGTCGTTGAGTCGCCAATCGACATGAGCGACCGGCTGAGCGAAGATGGGATCCACCCGGTCGAGGTCTAACCGTATGCGACTCGCTTCGTTTGGCGCTTGCTCCCAGTTGAGATTGACCAAAGCGGAGGCGCGATCCGAGCCGAAATTCAATATGATGCGGAAGTTGCCAATTCCCTCTTCCCGCAAGGCTGCCGGCGATGGGACTAAAACGCCCCAGGCATTGAAGGTCAAATACTCGAAGACGAGTTCCGGATTAACCAGCGGTGTCACCATATGTTGGTATTTTCCGCCGGGGTCTGCTGGGGGTTTCAAGCGGATTTGCTGTTCGCGGAAGAAATTGCGGATTTCCGTCGGGATCACCCGGTCGAATCGTACCCTAGCGGCGTTGGTCAGCAAGGGATGCACCATGAAGCCCCGCCCCAGTTGATCGCGCTTGTTATTGCCCAAGTCGCCGGAGAGCTGCAACAAGCGCGCGTTTTCAATGCCGCCGCAGGCCAGCGTATAAGCCTTGGCGCATACCTTAAAGCTTTTGCCGCGCCCTCCCCCAACGATGGTTGAGCAATTCAGTTCAGATACATGGCGCTCCTCGCCGTCGGTAGCGATATCAAGCAGGTGCGCATTGAATAGCACGGTCAGGTTCTCGGCGCTTTTGAGTTCATCGCGGAACTGCACCTGGAAGTCGTGCAAGTTCTCCTCGTATTGAGCGCGCATGATGGCGCCGGTCATTTTGTCGTCGGGCAGTGGATCAAAGCAGCGGCCATACAAGACGTCTTCCCAGAAGGACATATCGTCGTAGTTTAACGGACCGAATTGGCCGAAGTGATGGGCGTCGCGGTAGTAGGGTTGCAATTCGTCGAACGTGAAGGGCCAGCCGCTAGCGCGGAAACCGGGGCGGGGCCCGAAGTCGACAGGATCCAAGGGACGCGCCCAGAAACCAAAATGGTTGGTCGTGCCGCCATACATATTCAGCCGCGAGCGATGGGTAAAAACCGGATCCACCTTCTGCAGAAAACTGCCGGTTGTCCCGTGATACAAGGATTGCCGGTCCCTGTCCGGCGCGGCTCTGTCGCCGGGGCCCCCGCTGACCAAGAGAATTACAGTCAGCGAGCTATTCGCAAGGCGTTGCGCCATGGCAATACCGGCTGCGCCGGCGCCCACGATGCAAAGATCAAATCCCTGTAGAACGGTGTGCTCGGGGAGTTGGTCGGCATACAGATACATGGATTTCTCCTAGCGCGCCATGAATGCGGCGCCGAGCAGGGCCGCATCCTCGCCCAGCGAGGACGCGGTTACCTTGATCCTGGCTGCAACCGACTCGAAACAATAGTCCTTCAAGGATTCGCGGGCCGGATCCAGCAAGAGGTCGCCGGCGCTGGCGACGCCGCCGCCGATGACAAACTGCTCAATATTGACGGTCATCGCTATCGTCGCGATGGCGATGCCCAGTGCGCGACCGGCCTCCCGCAACACCCGAAGGGCGGTCGCATCTCCCGCGCTGGCTCGCCGCGTTACTTCGGCGCCGGTGATTGTTTCGCCCTGGGCAAGGGCGTATTGTCTCGCCAGCGCCGGTCCGCTCGTATAAGTTTCCAGGCAGCCGCGCGAACCGCAATGACAAAGACGACCGTTAGGATCGACGGTCATGTGCCCGGATTCGCCGGCGCTATTGCTTTCACCATAAATGAGACTACCCTCGTATATGATGGCCGCGCCGACGCCAGTGCCGATCACGATATAAATCATGCTGTCGCGATCGCGCCCGGCGCCGAAATGAAACTCGCCCAAGGCCGCCACCTTGGCGTCATGATCCAACTTGACCGGCAAGCTCAGCTTCTCATGCAATATTTTGCGGAAGGGCGTATTCGAGATCCCGGGCAAGTTCACCAAGGTGTGCAGGTCCCCGCTGACATGGTCTACGGGACCTGGCGCGCCAATGCCGACGCCGGCAATGGTCTCTCCTCCCGGCAGATCGAGTATGAGCGAGTCCACTTGCGCGGATATGCGAGCGGTCACGCTTTCGACTCCCTCGTCGGCATCCGTATCGATACGCCTCCGACTAAGGATTTGATCGTCGGGGCTCACCAATCCCAATGCGATCTTGCTACCGCCCAAATCGATTCCGATGACCCAAGTCATGATGCCAACTCCGATTTCAGCGGGGGCTTGCCGAGCAGATGATCCGCCATCCGCAGGGCTTGCGCGCAAATTGTCAGGGCAGGATTCATAGCCGTTGACGATGGGAAAAATGAGGAATCCATAACATATAGATTCTCGATATCGTGGGACTTGCAGAAGGGGTCCAGCACCGATGTCGCCGGATCATCGCCAAAGCGCGCCGTGCCGCATTGATGCGAATTGGTCTCGATGCCGAGGGTCTCGGTGAAGACGAAGGCATAGCCGGCCCTACGCATCATGCGCGCCGCCCGCTTGATCAATTCCCGGTGAGCGACGCGATTGTTGGCTTTCCAGCGCAATTGAATCTTGCCATCGCTGCCGAGGACGACGCGGTTTTCCGGGTCCGGCAAATCCTCCGACATCACCCACCAGTCCACGCTGCGCTTTGCCATCGCTGTCAGGAGCGGTTTTGGTATATAGGGCTTGGCGGCGGATAGCATGCCCGCCTGCAATTTGCCCAATAGTTGGATATTGCCCATGGGCCAGGCGAAGTCATCATCGCCGAAATAGAAGTCGTTCACCGCCATCGTCTTCTGGAATACAGTCGGGTTGCTCCTGAGAGGGGCGACGGCGGTCAGCGCGGTGTTGTTGTGCGCCATATAGTTGCGCCCCAACATGCCCGACGAATTTGCCAGGCCATTGGGATGTTGATCGTCGGCCGATCCCAGCAGCAGGATCGCAGAATTAACCGCGCCGCAGGATACGACAATCGTGTCGGCGGAAACCGTGATCGATTCGCCCCTGCGCTCCACTTCAACGGCGACGGCGCGTTTGCCGCCCCTGTCGGTCAGCAGGCGTCTCGCCCGCGCCTTTGTCCATAGTTCAATGTTCTCGCGCATAAGCGCAGGACGCAGGCAGCAAATCTCGGCATCGCCCTTGGCATGAACCCGGCAGGGGAAACCGTCACAGGTTTTGCAGCGAATACAGCGGCCGCCTTCACGCAGATCAATCGCCATCGGCAGGCAAAATGGATGCAATCCTTGATCGCGCAACCTGCCGATCAGTTCCGCAACATAAGGCTCATGCTCGACTTCGGGAAATGGATAAGGACGTGTGCGTGGCGGTTCACTTGGGTCTTCGCCCGATCTTCCGTGTACAAATAAAAGCGCTTCGGCAAGATTGTAATAGGGTTCGAGGTCCTCGTAGCGGATGGGCCAGGCCGGCGATGTGCCGCCTTCATGTTCTATGGCGTCGAAATCTTCGCGGCGAAGACGCGGCAAGGCAGCGCCGTAGACTTTGGTATTGCCGCCGACGTAGTAGTGGACGCCGGGCTTGAAAGCCCCTCCGGTAGAGGCGTCAATCCAGTCTTCTTTTGGCTTGTAGCGGGCATCATCAAATACGGCGCTCACCTGCCAATTCTGTGGCTCTTGAGGCAAGAAGTCTCCTCGTTCGATCAGCAGGATGCGCGCCCCGCTATCCCGCAAAGCATAAGCAAGCGTCCCCCCGCCCATGCCAGTGCCGATGATGATGAAGTCGTAATGCTCCCCCACCCTATATCCCTCCCTCAAAATGAGGGAGGGACTTGCAAACGCGCCGACTGACCAAGCGCATTAATCAGTTCCTCCGTCAGGCTTATCCGGCGACAGATCAGATAGCTTGACCCAATTCCCGCTTTGCGAGGAAAGCTCAGCAGCTTCCATGATCTTCTGCACCTGTAATCCCTCCGCGAAGGACGGCGACGGCGTTCTGTCCTCCCAGATTGACTTGATGAATTGGTACTGGCACTCGGCGTGGGCGCGCATGAAGTCCGGGCTCATCGTCCAGTCCGGCGCGCGCTGTCCATCGTAACGGCCCGCCGCTTCGATTTTGCGAAAACCGCGCTGACCGCCCATTGGCGTCTCCGCGTCGCGGGCGTCGTAGATATAAAGCCAGGCCGGCTCCGCCAAGTCGAAGCGAATCGCTCCGGATTCCCCAAAGATTTCGACGCAGAGATCATTGGTAGCGCCGGTGCCCATGCGCGAGATTTCGATCGTGCCCAAACCTCCATCGCGGGTTCGGGCCTGCAGCAATGCGATATCATCCACATCGACCCGTCCCCTTTCTGCCGCGCCCGGCGCCACAGGACGTTCTTTGATCAAGGTATCAAGCGTGCCATAAACCGATTCGAAATCGCCCAGCAGAAAATAAAGCAAGTCCAGAATATGCGAACCGAGGTCAAATAGCGCGCCGCCTCCGGTAAGCTCCCGTTGCAGGCGCCAGGAAAGCGCTTTGTCGCGGCTGATGTAACTTGAACGATGATAGCGACCGCGGAAAGAGAAGACCTGGCCCAGGAAACCCTCTGAAATGAGTTGCTTGGCGCGGGCAATGGCGGGGAAAAACCGGAAGTTGAATGTCAACTGCCCTTTGACACCGGCGGCATCTACCGCTTGCGCCATAGCTCGCGCTTCACCCGCGTTCATCGCCAGAGGTTTTTCACAATAAATGTGTACCCCAGCTGCCGCCGCCGCCAGGACGATACCGTAGTGGGAGTTATTGGGCGTACAGATATCAACCGCGTCGATGTCGTCGCGCGCCAGCAAGTCGCGATAGTCCGCCGTGTAGAAATCGCAACCAATTTCGCTGGCGGCTTGTCTAGCCGTTTCCGGCCGGGTAGTGGCCACCCCGACAATCTTGATGCTGTCGGCGCTCAAGCCATAATGGAAGGGGATCGCCCGGTAAGCAGCGGCATGTACGCGCCCGATGCCCCCATATCCGATCAGCCCGATATTGATGTTTGGCATCGTTTGCCCCCATCCCCATGCCCCTGTGCCCCCTCGGTCCCCCGCCTCACGGGGGAAGTATCCCAAAATGAGGGAAGGGGAATAGATTCAAATGCGAGATATGAGACCGGAATATCATTTTAGTCCCCGTTCATTTCGGTATTGGTCGCTTGCCGCGCGCATGACAGCGCGTAGCTTTTCCACAGCAGCGCTGATCTGCCCGGCGCCCGGCTGCAATTTGCCTTCGGGACCCTTCAGCAGGGGGGACGAAAATTCGCCGACGGTCATGCCGACCTCGATGAATTGAGCCACATTGCCCGCGTTGAGTCCGCCGTCTTCCATTAATTCGATCCGGTCTTCCATGCCCGCGTCCGCGATCATGCGATGCAATTTACGCAAGGTATCGATCACGATTGGATCAATGGTATGCGGGCTTTTGTCGCCGGCGGTCTTTTCCCAAAATGGCGCGCGACTCTCGTATTCGATGATGTCGACACAGGGATGGATGAATTGTTCAAAAGCGTAAGCGGGTACGCCCTGCCAAGCCCAAACGCCGACCTTCAAGCCCAGTTTTTCTTTGATATAGGTAATGTTCTGGAAGATCATCTCGTTTGTCGTTTCCAGGGGCAAGCTAATCAAGCTCACGCCCAGATCGGCCAGTTGATCAAAAACGCTGAAATTCGGTCGCAGCATTTGCAACTGCGCCTCGACCTCCAGCGATGTGCTGTTGCAGGTCGCTTCGATAATGTCGTATCCACCGCGCGGCATGGCGAAATCCATATATGCTCCGTCGCGCACTTCAATGTGCAGCCAGTCGACGCCGGCCGCTTCCAGTTCACGCACTTGCGCGCCCAGCACGGCGTAGTCCGCCCAAAACAGGCCGGCCGCGATCTTGCACTGCTGGGTCACGTTTCCTATCGCCATAAGCTCCCTTTCTCGTCTCTTTCGCGCAAATCAATGACCTCAGCCGCGGCATCTTCATCCGTACAAAGCACGTTGAGCGCGCCTGAGTTCAGAGCTCCGAGAATGGCCGCCGCTTTATTGACGCCGACGGCGACAGCGATCGTTTCTGGCACGGCGCGCAGTTCATCCAGCGTAACGCCGATGATGCGCTGATTCAATTCGCAGGGGTACAGGCGCCCAGCGCTGTCGAAAATCTGCCAGGCCATGTCCCCGATGGCACCGTTTTGACGGTACGCTCGCAATTGCTCGGCAGCGGCCACGCCGGCTTTTACGAACCCGGATGTGGCCGGATCGAGGTCGCCGATGCCAACCAGGGCAATATCGGCGCGGCGCACTTGCTCAAGTGTCTGTCCTACCACGGCTTGCTCGCGGATCATCGCTGCGGCTTCGGCATTGTCCGCAAGCAGCGGCGAAGACAGATAGAGCGCTTCGCCACCCAGTTTCCCCGCCAGTTGACGCGTCAAGGCGGAGCTGTCGTATTCTTTGAGCGCCTGCGACAAACTGCCGGTGGCTTGCATCACTTTGACGTTCGCTTGAAAATCCATACGGACGGCGTTGATGACTTCGTAGGTTGTGCTGCCGAAGCAGATCGACATTGTGGATTGATCTGCCAGCACCTCTTCCAGGTAGCGGGCGGCAAGCTGAGCGATCTGCCGCAGCAGGAGCGCGGCATCGGTCGCGCCCGTTTGCAGCACCAAGGCCCGGTCCAGACCGAAGCCGGCGACGAGTTGCGCTTCCAGATTGTCCGCGCGTTTGATTGGCCAGTCGATCAGTACCCGCACGATCTGCCTTTCCCGCGCTTCCTTGAGCAAGCGATATATTTTGACGCGCGACAAGTCGAGCGCCGTGGCGATGTCGTTCTGCGTCATCTCTTGCTGGTAATACATCGACGCGACCTTCGCCAGCAATTCATGGTGTAGCGAATCCACCATGGTCAAATGCCCGCTCGATTGCGCGTCAAGATTTCCGCCTTCCCCTGTCGTGTCCGCGGCTGGTAACCCGGCAGCGGCAATAGTCGCTCGTGGATGATATCGATCATCCAGTCGGCGCCCGGGAAAAAGCTCTCATCGAGCTCGGCGGGCGGCGTGATCCAGTTGCGCGCGCCCAAGACCGCGACCGGACCATCGAGAAAGTCGAAGGCCAACTGGCTGATATTGGATGCCATCGTATGCAGGAAAGAGCCGCGTTCGCTGGCATCGGATGTAAGCAATAGCTTGCCCGTCTTGCGTAGAGACTGGACGATGGGCGCATAGTTGAGCGGGTTGAGAAAACGCGCGTCGATAACTTCGACGCTCAGGCCGTGTTCCCTCCGCAGCCTGTCCGCCGCTTCCAGCGCTCGATAGAGCGCCGCGCCGATGGTGACGATCGTGATATCGCTGCCCGGGCGATGCAGGTGCGGTTCGCCCTCGGCTATCTCGTAATATTCGACCGGCACACCGCCGGCAAACAGCGTTTCCGGTTGGCTGTAAAGGCGCTGGCTCTCGAAGAAGACAACGGGATCGGACCCTCGCAGCGCCAGGTTGAGCATGCCCTTGGCGTCGTAAGCGGTAGCTGGGAAGTAGACCTTCAACCCCGGTATGTGCGCGACTAGCGAGCTCCAATCCTGCGAGTGCTGGGCGCCGTATTTCATGCCGACAGAAACGCGCAACACCAGTGGCATACGCAGCACATTGGCCGACATCGCCTGCCACTTCGCCATCTGGTTGAAGATCTCGTCCCCGGCGCGTCCCATAAAATCGCAATACATGAGTTCCGGCACGGCACGGCCGCCTGCGAGGGCATAACCCACGGCTGCGCCGACAATCGCCGCTTCCGCGATGGGCGTGTTGAAGAGGCGATGATAGGGGATGGCCTCGGTCAAGCCGCGGTAGGCGCCAAATGCCCCACCCCAATCGCGGTTTTCTTCGCCAAAGGCGATCATGGTCGGATCTTGATAAAAGCGATGGAGCATGGCTTCAAAGATCGCTTCGACATAGGTCAATGTTTTGAGCTTCGGCAGTGGATTTCCTCGCTCGTCCAAGCCGAAACGATGTTTGCTTGAAGTCACTTTGAAACGGCTTTCCGCCATAGGTTGGGTGACGTCCGGCCCGCGATCATCCAGCGCATCCGCCCTCTCATCGGAGAACATCATCGCGCCAATCTCGTCCTTGGCAACACGCAAGCGCGGCGAGGTATCCAGATCAATGGCGGCGGCGACGATTCGGGTGATCTTGTCCCCGATCAACGCATTTATGTCTTCCAGTGTTTTATTGCCGGCGTGGCCATTAGCGCAAAGGTAAGCCCCGAAGCCCTTGATTGAGTCTTGCTCCCGCCACATTTCGACCTCGTCTCTTCCGCGATACGATGAGGCGTCGCTGGGCGAATGGCCGCTATAGCGATAGGTAATGACATCAAGCATGGCGGGTCCCTGCCCCGCCAACAAGCGTTCTTTTTTGCGCCGGGTGGCATCGGCGACAGCCAGCGGATCGTAGCCGTCAACACGTTCGCTGTGCATGGCAGCGGCGTTCACGCCCAAACCAACCCGCGCCAGCATACCGAAGCCGAGAGTTTCGCCCTGGGGCTGCCCGCCCATGCCATAGAAGTTGTTCATAAAGTTGAAAAGGATGGGTGGCGCCCCCCCGAGCCTGGCGTCCCAAAGCGTATGATACTGGTCCATCGCCGCGAAGTTCATCGCCTCCCAGACCGGACCGCTGGCGACCGACGAGTCGCCGATATTGGCAACCACGATGCCCGGTTTGCGGTTGATGCGCTTGAATAGCGCCATGCCCAGCGCGATATCGGCCGAGCCACCAACGATGGCGTTATTGGGCATGATGCCGAAGGGCGGAAAGAAGGTATGCATTGAGCCGCCCATGCCTCGATTGAATCCAGTCGCGCGGGCGAAGATTTCGGCGTAAGTACCGTAAATCAGGTAAGCTTGCGCGAGTGACTCGATATCGCTGAAGTCGTCAATGCTTTCAACGACGCGTAGCGCAGCGCCACCCATATAATTCTCCATGATGTCCAGCAAGCAGTCGTCGTCAAGCGCCCGGATGGCGGATAGCCCTTTGGCCAGGATCTCGCCATGGCTGCGATGCGAGCCCAGGATGTAATCCTCGGGATCAAGGTGCAGGCACTGCCCCACGGCAGCCGCTTCCTGCCCGATAGATAAATGCGCCGGACCGAGGTGCTCGTATGCGATCCCGCGGTAAGATCCCGCTTTCTTGAATCCATCCAGAACTAACTCGAACTCGCGGATCAAGCGCATGTCATGATAGATATTGACCAGTTCCGCGCTGGAGAAACGTTCGGCTTCAGCCCCTGGATCGGAATGGTAGGCGTTGACAGGAATATCCGGCGCTCGCAGCAGCGAGCTCTTTCGGGCTTCATGAGGGTCAATCGTCAGCGATTTCGGCATTGTGGACTCCAAGCCTATAGGGCGAGCAGCAACTCGATACCGGCGATGTTCTTGCACAGTTGGGCGAGGAAGCGGGCGGCTGGCGCGCCGTCGACAACTTGATGATTGACGGTCAGCGACAAGCCGACATGCGGCAGGAATTTGACCGCCCCCTCGCCTTCCACCGGCTTAAGGTTGATGCTGCCAATGCCGAGAATACCCACCTGCGGCGGATTAAGGATGGGCGTGAAGCTTTCGATGCCCAAGGCCCCCAGGTTGGTCACGGTGAAGCTGCCGCCAGTCAATTCATCCGGCATAACATTCCCGCTTCTGCAGGCGTCGGCCAGTCGTTTTGCCTCATAAGATAGCGCCTGCAGGCTAAGTGAATCGGCCCCCCGAATCACCGGAACCAAGAGTCCGCGCGGCGTATCTACTGCCATGCCGAGGTGAACGCGCGCATGTTGCAAGATCCTGTCGTTCTCATAGAGCGCGTTCAGTTCTGGAAAAACCGGCAAGGTCCGGGCGACGGCAAAAAGGAGCAAATCGTTGATAGTCACGCCGCGCAAGCCCAGAGTATCATCGCTGGACTTGAGCCGAGCGCGGAAACCTTGCAAGGAAGTGGCGTCGGCCGATGCATTGAGTGTCAGCTGGGCGGTTGTCTGCAGCGATTCGAGCATGCGCTTTGCGATGGTTCTGCGGACGCCCGTCAGAGGGACCGCCTTCACCTCGGGTGATTCGCCGGGCGAAGATGGGGCCAGATCGGACTTGGTGATTCGCTTGTCGACGGCCCCTTCATCCGCAATCTGGTAGTCGCCGCTTTCGAGCATCGCCTTGGCCACCGGCGACACTTTCACCCCTTGGTCAATCAATGCCCGGATGTCGCGCTCGATTATGCGGCCAGCGGGTCCCGTGCCTTCGATTTCGCCGTAGTCAAGACCTTTTCGCCTCGCTAAATTCCGCGCGCGTGGCGAAATAAAGACCTTGTCGTCCGGCTTCTCGTCACTGTGGTCATAAGATACGCTTGGCCTGACAGCTTCTGCCGGGGCGGCGGAGACCGGAGAAAGAAGCTCGAATGACTCGTCCGCACGACCGACGACGGCGATATGCTGCATGACCGGCACTTCATCGCCTTCCTCGAAAAAGCGCGCCAGCAATATCCCAGAAGCGCTGCTTTCAACTTCCAGCGTCGCCTTGTCCGTCTCGATTTCGCAAAGCGCTTCGCCCGTTTTAACAGGATCGCCGACGCCGACATGCCAGGTCACAATGATCGCGCTTTCGACCGTGTTCCCCAGTTTGGGCATGACAATGGCTTGCGGCATGCTTGCCTCTCGAGCGCTGCTGTGCAATTGCACAGATACAGTTCAATTACACAGAGTCTAGCGAACTACCATGCGCCTGTCAAGTCGCCGGCGACGGTCATCGCATTAACGAAATCGCAAGCCCACAACAGTGACCGAAGCTGCTGAACAAAGTTGGCCTTACTGTGTCACTGATTGGAAAAAATGCGTAAAGTATTACTGTGCCCTGAGAAGAAGGGAGTCAATGCGTGACACGTCGCTTGCAACATGTCAGCGTCCCGTTCGCGTCCGGCAGCGCCGAGCGAACTCGCGCTTTTTATGGCGCGCTGCTGGGACTGGAAGAGATTCCCGCGCCTGTCACCATCACGAGCGTGGACGTGATCTGGTTCAAGCTCAGCGCCGATACCGAACTCCACATCTTCGAAGAAGAGCCGCGTGCCGACACGTCGCTAAGGCATTGTTGTCTGGTCGTGGACGATCTGGACGCCTTGCGCCGAAAGCTCAGCGAGGCGGGCTATTCGCCTTGGGATGAGGAACCCATCCCGGGGCGGCCGCGGTTTTTCTGTCGCGACCCCAATGGCAATAGTATCGAGTTCACGACAATCGTCGGCAACTACCTCGATTATCAGGATTCGTAACCATCTCCATAGCGCAATGGACCGCGCCAGGCGGCGGTATTCACCGCGCGTAAAGCGTCAATGTCTAATTCAGTGTCTTCGATGCACAATGCGCCATCCACAATGCAAGGCCGCTGGTTGCTTTGAAGATACGTGATTAGCCGCGACTTCAAGTCCTCTTGACGGAGGGCGTATGCGGCATTCCCCGTCAGATTGCGAGAGTCGCTGGGATCGGCTTCAATATGGAACAAGTGCTCGGTCCCGCCTTCAAAATAATGAACGTATTTGAAAGCCCCGTCCGTTGCGAAGACAGCGTCGCTCGTCTCGCCAAATATCACACGATCGTCCGGCTGCGCCAACAAGGAGGCGCCGTCCATTTCCCGAGCCGGCGTCAAACCGGCGAACTCCAGCAATGTGGGCGCGATGTCCGCGGTCAACACAGGCGCTTGGGAGCGCCTGTTATAAACGCCATGATCTGTCGGCAAGCGCATAATGAGTGGCACACATGCGGAAGACTCCAGGAAGCTGTTCTTGGCGAACAAACGATGATCGCCCAGATGCTCGCCATGGTCAGATGTGAGGACAATCACGGTATTGTCGTACAAACCCTTGCGCTTCAGTTCGCCAAGCAAGCGCCCCATCTGATAATCGATGTGCGTGATTTGCGCGTAATAGTGACGGCGCAGTCGCATCATCACCGGCGGCGGAATGCGGTCCGTTTTTCTCATGATACGTTGACGGGTGAACGCTGATGGCTCGTCCGCGCTATCCACCCAGTCGCCGATGACCGGTTCCGGCACCTCGAAATCGTCATAGAAACGATCGAATGGCTCCGGGGGATCAAAGGGGCTATGCGGGGCTTCGAAGACCATCCACATAAAGAAGGGACAATCGGGATCGCGGCGCGCGAGGAACTTGATGCCTTCGTCGACGATCCAATGACTGTGCGTCAGATGCTCCGGCACTGCGCTTACCGCTGGATACACTTCGTTCCCGCCCAAGCCATGCCCGCGATAGAATCCGCCCCAGCCTTGATCTTCCAGGAAGTTGACA
This sequence comes from Chloroflexota bacterium, assembly GCA_011525385.1. Lineage (GTDB taxonomy): Bacteria > Chloroflexota > Anaerolineae > Aggregatilineales > Phototrophicaceae > UBA6055. Next base: position 41,487 of record WTGF01000060.1, read on the forward strand.
TAGTCGTCCGGATGCAGGCTGATATCTTCGAAGCCGAAGCGAGCGCGTTCGGGATAAAAGTGCATCTTGCCAATCGCCTTGGTCTGGTAGCCCGCTTCTCGCGTCAACCGTCGGGGCAAACTGTGCTTTGGCTCGATCGGCGTTCGCGGGCCCTGCATGAAATTATGGGGCATGCCATGCTGGCTGCCGGTAAAGCCGGTGAGCATGGTGGCGCGCTGCGGCATGCAAACCGGGCAATCGGCGTAGGCGCGGCTAAACCAGATACCCTCGTAGGCAAGTTGATCGAAATGCGGCGTCATCACCGGATGGGCGCTGTCGGCGATGCCGAGGCAATCGCCGCGCCACTGATCCAGGACGATGTAAACGATGTTGGGTTTCTCGCCTGATGACGTAACCAAGGGCACTATCCCTTGAGGCTGCCCTGCGCCGTCACGCCGCTGATCAGGTGCTTCTGCCCGAAGTAGAAGACGATCAGCATCGGGATGATCATCAGCATCGAGAAGACCATGATCAAGTTGAGGCTGTTGTCCTCGCCTTCAAAGCCCTGCAAGGCGTTCAAGCCCAGCGCCAGGGTCCAGAGTTCCTTATTCGAACCCAGGTAGATCAGGGGATTGAGGAAGTCGTTCCAGGCGAAGGAAAAGGCGAAGATGGACACGGCCGCCAGCACTGGCCGCGACATGGGCATGAAGATGCGCCACCAGACGCCGAATTCGGAACAGCCGTCAATGCGGGCCGAGTCGTAAATATCTTCCGGGATACCCCGGAAAAACTGCCTATACAAAAAGATATAGAAGGCGTTGTGCCCGAGGACGCGCGGCAAAATCAGCGGACCGAAGGTGCGCGTCCAGCCGATCTCATCGAAAAACAGGAATAAGGGTATTAATCGCACCACATACGGCAGCATCATCGTCGCCAGTAAAATGCCGAAAAAAATATTCCGCCCGGGGAAGGGTATGCGCGCGAAGGCGTAACCGGCCAGTGTGCAAGGCACCCAGGCGCCAAAGAGCGATGCCACCACAATGACCATGGTATTGCGCGTATATTGGAGGATCGGGCGCGCCTCAAAGAGATAAGGATAATTCTCCCAGGCGACCGGATCGGGAATCAACTCGAGCCGTCGAATGGTGATTTTGTCGCGGGTTTTCAGAGACGTCGAGACGGTCCAGAGCAGCGGCACCATCATCACAACCGCGCCCACGGTCAAAATCGTATAGATGGTGATGTAGCGTACCATCTTGGCTCTGGGATCTTCAATCATGTCCGCATCCTAGGTTTCATCGCCTTGCGCATCCCCGTAGAACACCCAGCGATTCGAGGTATAGACCAGCATGATGGTCAACACAAAGATGATCAGGAACAAAATCACAGACAGCGCGGCCGAATAGCCGAATTCAAAGTCTCGAAATGCCTTATTGTAGACGTGTAGCATGTAAACAAGTCCAGCCTGCAAGGGTCCCCCATTGGTCCCGATGAGAATGAAGACCTGTTCGAAGATCTGAAAGCCGCTGATCAAACCCAAGAGCAAATTGAAGAATATCGTAGGCGTCATCAGTGGGACGGTGATGTATAAAAGGCGATGCCAACCAGTACCGCCGTCTATCGCCGCCGCTTCGTAGAGATCATCCGGGATGCTCTGCAAGCCGGCCAGGAAGATGATCATCTGCCCGCCAAAACCCCACAAGCTAATTAATATCAGCGACGGTTTTATGGCATCCGGAGAAGACAGCCAGCGCACCGGCATGGCGCCAATCAAGACAAGAAATTGATTGAGAAAACCGTAGCGCGTGTTGAGGAAACCAGCGAAGATCACGGTCGCCGCCACCAGCGGCACCACCGACGGCACGTAAAACAGGGTGCGATAGAGCTCCATCCCGCGCACGCGCAGGTTCAATATCAGCGCGATCAAGAAAGCGAAAACCAGGCGCAAGGGCACACTAAAGCCCAGGTAATAGACCGTGTTGTACATGCTCTTGCCGAAGAACTTGTCCTCGGTGAAGATCTCGATATAGTTTTCCAGACCGATCCAGGGGGGCGTGCCGACCGTGCCGATCTGATAGTCGGTGAAGCTCAGATACAAATTGTAGATGAAGGGCGCCGCGTCAAAGATGATGAAACCAGCGAACCAGGGGAAGATGAAGGCGAAGCCGATCAAGGCGCGGTTGCGGAACCACCATTCCTGCAGCCGCACCTTCCAGGTGACATCCGATTGAGTATGCTTTGCATTGAGAGATGCTTGCGCCATTTAGTGCCTCAGCTGTTGCCGGGCGGGCGACCCAATGGGTCGCCCTTACATTTTCCGCACCTAGACCAGTGTGTAGGGTTCAGCCGATGGCTGACCCGTCGCCCTCGCAGTTCTTTGTCGAGCAACCCCCTCCCTCAAAATGAGGGAGGGGGTTTGAGGTTGGGGGCATTCCTACATATTGTCGGCGTCAAACTCCGCCCAGAACTCGTCCAAGAGCTCTTGCATCTCGGCATGTGCATCGTTTAGCGCGTCCGCCGGCGACTTTACGCCGTGGTAGGCTTCTGCGATATTGTTGGACAAGATCTCGGCCAACTGCCCCTGTACCGGTGTGATTTGCACGGGCGTATCAAGCGCCAGACCTTCGAGTACTACCGACCAATAGGGATTGACATCGTAGTATGCTGGGTTCTCGTTGCATTCCTTCACCGGCGAGGGACGGCTCTGCGCGAACAGGAAGGCGCAGCCGCCTAGCGGGTGGGCGCCGATGAACTCGGCGAACTTAAAGGCGGCTTCCTGCTTCTCCGGCGGATGCACCCGTGGAATCGTGTAAGCCCAGGCGCCACTGTAATTGTAGCCGGTGGTGCCCGCAGAATGGGCATCAGGATTGTCGCCATTGTATGGCCTCAGCATCGTGCCCCAGCTTTCGGTGTCGGCATAGCCCTCGGGATCATTCACATTGAAGTGCCCGAAGAAGGAGGTGTTGATGTGCAGGAAAGCCTGTTTGTCTTCATACCAGGGGTGATCGCCTTGGGCGAAGGCCGTATCCTGGAAGAAGTCGGTTATGTTTAAGGTGCCGTGGTTGACGTTGTTCGTCAAATTGACCATCCACTCCAGCGTTTCCAAGCCTTCGGGGCTGTTGAAGAGCAAGGTGCGGCCGTCGTCCGTGACGTACTTGCCATTGTTGGTATAGAGCCAGGCGACAAACTCTGAATCGGTGCCGAAAGCCGCTGCGCCCAGGACATCAATACCCATGGGATCGGCGACAGTGATCGCCGCCGCCATCTCTTCTAACTCTTGCCAGGTCTCCGGCGGATCTTCCGGATCAAAGCCGGCGTCGCGAAGCAGATTCTTGTTGTAAATCATCAGACCGGTCAAGCCGCCGGCGGTCGGCATCGGCAAGCCGTAAAGTTCGCCGTTCCAGTACTGCAAACCAATCTCGCCGTCATAGAAGACGCTGAGATCGGTGCCATGAGCTTCGACGAAATGATCGATCGGGATGATCAAGCCGCTGATGGCAAAGTGATAGGTCTCCGGCCGGGTCGACATGATGATGCCAGGCGGGTTGCTGCTGGCGGCGGCGGTGGCTAGCAATTCAGCGCGGTTATCCCATGGCTGCACCTGGTTGATGATGCGGATACAGGGGTTCTCCTCCTGGAAGTGGCCGATCAGCGTGTCCATCAGCGCTTCGCGGGCGGCGCCCCACCAGTTCATGAACTCGAGCTCAATGACCTCGCCTTCGCAATCGGCGGCAGCCGCCGGCATAAGACCGAGCGACAGCAAAATGCCCAGCGCAAGCGCTATCCGTACTAAGAGTGAATACTTCATGGTCTTCTCCAATACTGTTACCTATTCAATAAATTGTGGCTGAATAGCCAATCGTACACTGATTTCATACGGCGAAGCTAAGGCGCTGCGCCGCCTGACTTTGCGCGGGCTATGACCGCAAATGCTCTGATTTGTTGCGCATTGTCATGCTTTCGTTATACTTAGCGACAAACTGCGAATCCGGTCAAAGCTACCATTGAATTTACATCGTAATTTCGGCTTTGTCAAAAAATTTGTAGGACTAGCCACAATAATGGTTCGCCAGCCAAAGGCGGCGGGACTTATGACTAATCTGCAAGCGATGGACCCGCGACTGAGCCGCTTCGATCCGCTGGAGCGGGTGTTCTTCTACGATGACTTCGACGAGGGCATTCGCGGCTGGTCGGAACTCATCGGCAATTATGAACATACCCTTGATTCCATGCTGCCCGAATACAGCGACATGCGTCCCCCCATGCTCAGCAACCTGACCATGTGGGATACGGGCACGGCCGGCTCGATGGAAGGCAGCTACGCGCTTAAACTGGCGACGCGAGCGCGGGTGGGTTCGCTGGCGACAAGTATCAAGCGGCAGACCTTCCGCAAACGCGGGCAGATCCAGCTAGAATGCTATTTCACGTTTAAGCCGGAAGCGAGCGAACTGCGTCTGTCGCTGGACGACGTGCGCGCCTTCGGCGTCCTCTTTGATCTTCAGGACGGCATGAATCCCGAATTCCGCTGGATGCCGCATCTGCGCTATCTCAACGCGGTGGATGACGAGATGATCAACCGCTGGCAAGTCAAAGGACAGACACGTCCCTTCCATGACATTGGCGATTCCGGCGAGACCGTGTCGCATTTTCATCTGGGACCGGAAAACTGGGACTTCGTTGATTGCCCGGCGCAAACACTCTGTTATAACGAGATCGCGACCAAGATGAATTGGCATTACCTGAAGGTGAACGTAGATTTGACGGAACGGCGCTTTATCGGTTTTCAATGCAACGACCTGGTATACAGCGGGGAAGCGCTCAAGCACATCTCTATCCCGGCCATGCCCAACTTGAACTGCATGTTGAATACGGCCTTTTGGGTGGAAACCAACCGCGACAAGCGCGCCTTCCTCTATGTCGACTCCGTGCTGCTATCCGGGGAGTTCTAGCCATGGCCGTCAGACGCAGTTACACCGCGATCGTCGAACGGGACGTTCTTTGGGAAGGCGAGTTCGCCAGCGAACCCTACGAAGCTGCCTGGGCCAGCGAGGCGATTTTTTTCGTACGGGCATTGAATGCACTGGCGATCACAACAGGTGATGGCGGACTAGAAACGGGAACAGCAAGGGTGCAGTTATCCGCCGACGGTATCCATTGGGTCGATGAAGGTACGGAGATTGACCTGCCTGTGTCAAGAGATGAAGTGACGTTTTGCCGGGTGAGGCACTTCGGCGGCTGGCTGCGGATTACTGGAAACGTGCCGTCACCTGCCGAGATTCGAGTGTTGGTATCTCTGGCGCTGAAGGAATGAAAGTCATGACAGTCAACCCCCCTCTAAATCTCCCCCCAATGCATTGGGGGGAGACTTCGCCAACACGTGGCAAACTCGTAGGGGCGACTCTGTGAGTCGCCCGTTGTGTCTGAAGGAGAATTGATGACATTACGCCCAACATTCGATTTCGACGCCGTCATCGTCGGCGGCACGCCGGCCGGCATCATGACGGGCATCGCAGTCGCCAGAGCGGGACGGCGCGCTGTCATCCTGGAGCGAACAGCGCATATCGGCGGATTGCCCGCCAATGGACTGGGCGCGACCGATATCCAAACCAAGGGCGCGACAGGCGGGCTTTTCCTGGATTTCGTCAGGCGCGTCAAACAGCAGTACATCGACAAATACGGCGCGGACTCACAGCAGGTGATCGACTGCACGGAGGGCTATCGCTTCGAGCCGCATGTCGCCGAAAAGATCCTGCTGGAAATGATCGCGGAACAGGGAGAAAACCTGGAAGTACGCACGATGCGGCAATTTGATCACGAGCCGAGCAACGCCATCAAAGAGGGCGCCGGCTTGCGCCAGATCAAAATCGTCGACCGCGAGACCGGAGCCGAAGAAATTTACAGCGCCTCCGTTTTCGTCGATGCCACTTACGAGGGCGATCTGGCCGCGGCCGCCGGCGCCCCTTACATGCTGGGGCGCGAAGGCGCCGATGAATACGGCGAACCTTGCGCCGGCAAATTCTACCAGCGCTGGGGCGCTCCAGTAGACGAATTCTACTCCACTGGGCAGGGCGACAACGCGGTTCAGTCCTACAACTATCGCCTGCCGCTGACGACCGTCGAATCAAACATGACAAGGATCAAAAAACCGCGCTCATACAACCGCGAAGAATACGTCTCGCTTATTGACGACGTGCGGCTCAACCGCTTCGCCGGTCCGCCGACGCCGATGGAGTTCGACGGCATCGGAGCGATCACCAATATGGTGACTGTGCCCAACGGCAAAGTCGACGGCAACAATCAGCACGCCGCTTTCATCTCGACAGACCTGCCGGAGGAGAACTGGCCCTACCCCACTGCCAGTTGGGATTGGCGCGATCGCTTTGCGGAACGCCTGCGCGACTATATCCTCGGTCTGTTCTATTTTGCGCAGAATGACCCCGACTTGCCGGCGGACTTTCGTGAACGCTGCAATCGCTGGGGGCTGGCCAGCGACGAATTTGCGGACAATGGCAACTTCCCGCGGCAGATTTATGTGCGCGAGGGACGGCGCATCCGCGGCGAGTACCTCTTCACCGCGCACGACGCCTTGTCCAAGCGAGGTTCTTGCGCGCACATGACCAGCATCACCGCCAGCCACTACGCCCTGGATTCGCACGCCTGCCTGAAACGCGAAGAGGGACGACCGCATACTGACGGTATTTTCACTTACGCCACAACGCCCTACAGCGTTCCCTACGGCGTCATCGTGCCGCTGGAAGTCGAGAACCTGCTGATTCCCGTGCCGGCGTCGGGTACGCATATCGGATTCAGCACGCTGCGCATGGAACCATGCTGGATGGCGCTGGGGGAAGCGGCGGGCGAAGCCATCAATGTTAGTTTGGAGGACAGCAGCTCGGTCCGGGAAGTCAACGTGGTCGAATTGCAGCGGCGTTTGCTGGCAGCCGGCGCGGTGCTGACCTACTACGAGGACGCAGCGCCCGGCGACCCCAACTATGAAGCGCTGCAATACTTTGCTTTGCGCGGCTTTTTGGGCGACGGCTATCGAGCGAAGCTCGACGAGTTGGTCTCCGACGAAGACCGGGTTCAGTGGACGACCTGGGCGAATACGCCGGAATTGGCCGATTTGGAAGGGACGCGCGGGCAACTTTTGGATAGAATGTATTCTGAAGTCAGCAAGCGAACAGATGCGGAACAAGCCGCGCTTTATGCGGGAGTGGAGGGTTAGCAGGCGATGGAATTTGTAAAAATAACACCGGAACAAAAACAACAATTCGATGAAGAGGGATATTTGATAGTGCGCGGCGCGCTGGATAGCGAGACCGTTTCGTCGTTGATCGAGGCCGGCGATCGGCTGATCGCCTCCGATCGCGAGTTGAATCGCCAGCGCAGGCCGGGCGGCTTGTACGACGGCTTTCGCAATTGCGTGTCGATGGACGACGCCTTTCTGCCGCTGATCACCAACCCCAAGGTCTTCTCAATCGTGGCCCAGTTGCTCAGCCCGTATTTGTCGCTCTTGACGAGCCATTTGATCTTCCGCCACCCCGATCCGCCGGGATCGCCCGATACCGGACGTATTCCAGGCTGGCACCGCGACCATTACATGTCCATGCGCGACTTGGGAGACCAACATATCCCGCGCCACTCGCTAAAAGTCGCCTACTATCTCACCGATTTGAGCGAACCCAATACCGGCGTTACGATGATGGCGGCCGGCAGCAATCAACTCAAGGAACCGATCGAGATACCGCAGGGTCAGATCGATCCGGCCAGCAAGGTTGAGCCTTTGCTGAACCCGGGCGACTGCGTCTTCTTCGAGAACCGCACCTGGCACGCCGGCGCGGCCAATTTGACCGATCGTACCCGAAAAGCCGTCATGGTCGGCTATTCTTACGATTGGGTCACGCCAACGGATTATCGGCAGCAAGCGCCGGAACTGGTGGAAAAACTATCGCCAATCGAGCGCTACCTCGTCGGCGAACCCGTCGATGACAGCGAAAACTTTGACTTTACCGGCGGCGCCAATCCCATAGCCGATTGGTGCGCCGAGAATGGATACGATTACAAGTCATTTCAGAGCCGGGAACATTTTGTCGGGACCGCCGCCGGGCAAGAACAGCCTGTGATACAGGCGTGATTAGGCATTGAGGAAGGAACCATGAGCGAAGAGACCGACTGGATCGGCGGTCAGTTGACCGCCCAAGCCGTGCCGCCTACGACGCCACCTGCGACTTCACCGGCTGACCTTGCCGCAAATCATGGGTGACGAGACGCGGGGCGCATCTGACCGCATCGTGACCATGGCCTTAGGCCTCCAGCCGGAAATCGTCGCCACAAACCGCGGCGAACTGAGCCGGAAGACGTCAGTGACGACAAGCCCTATGAGGTTTAGGATGACTTCAGTTTGGGAGTTTCAAAATAGCTTTCGAGGCGGTTGACCGAGGCTTGCAGAACTTTCAAGTCGCCGCGGACTGTATGGTGCAATTCCAGAGACGCGTCGGCCTTTTTCTCAATGACGATAATCTTGTCGTCCAGGCGGTCGAATCTGGTCTCGAGCGCGGCCTGCCTGGTTTCAAGCGCGGCTTGCCCGGCTTCAAGCGCGGCCTGCCTGGTCTCAAGCGCGGCTTGCCCGGCTTCAAGCGCGGCCTGCCTGGTCTCAAGCGCGGTTTGCCTGGTCTCAAGCGCGGCTTGCCTGGTCGCAAGCGCGGCCTGCCCGGCTTCAACATTGCCCAGCCTGTTTTCGACACTGACCAGCCTGTCATTCAGGTCTTTGATATCATCCTTCGTGGCGAAGCGCCGGAAGTAGCCGAGCATCACAAAGACTACGACAACCGCATTCATGGCCAGCCCCAGCAATGTGGGAATTTGCGCTTGATCCACGAATTTGGCCTTCCCTAGCTATACTTGCCTTTCGTCCGCTGATTATATTAGACTCTGGGTGGACTTGTCAAAACATCGAACTGATTTAGGGAACTGATTATGAAAGAACGCAACTGTGACATCCTCATCGTCGGCGGCGGGACGGGCGCCATAGGCGCCGCTCTTGCCGCGCTGCGTATGGGCAAATCGGTCATCATGAGCGAAGAGACCGACTGGATCGGCGGTCAGTTGACCGCGCAAGCCGTGCCGCCCGACGAAAATCCCTGGGTGGATCAATGCGGCGCCACGGCGACATATATGCGCTTTTCCGATGGCGTGCGCGACTACTATCGTCGCAACTACCCCATGACCGATAAAGCGCGTCATACCATGAACTGGAATCCGGGCCAGGGCAATGTCAGCCGCCTCTGTCACGAGCCGCGCATCGGCTTGGCGGTGATTGAAGAGATGCTCGCGCCTTACCGATCCAGCATGCAACTCGACGTGCTGCTCTATCACATCCCGGTGGCAGCCGAGACTGATGGCGACCGGGTTCTGGCGGTGACGCTGGAAGATACACAGACCGGCGATCAAGTCGTGGTTTCCGCACCATACATCCTCGATGCCACCGAATTAGGCGACTTGCTGGAGCTGGCGGATGTCGAGTCTATTATCGGCGCGGAAAGTCAAGCCCAAACGGGCGAGATGCACGCTGTCGACGGCGATCCGCTGCCGCTCGATCAGCAGGCGATCTCCTGGTGCTTCGCCATTGATCACCTGGAAGGCGAAGATCATACCATCGACAAGCCAGAAGACTACGATTTCTGGCGCGAGTACAAGGCGGACTTTTGGCCCGACAAACAATTGAGCTGGTATTACTCCAGTCCGATTACGCTGGAGCCGGTCCATCGTCAAATCTTCCACGCCGGCTTTCGCCACAGGTATACCGGGGGACCCGGTGATCTCTGGCACTTCCGCCGTATCCTTTACAAAGACCATTATCCGGAAGGGAGCTTCCGCAGCGATATCACGCTGGTCAATTGGCCCCAGATCGACTACTGGCTCAAGCCTTTGCTGGGCGTCGACGAAGAGACGAAACAGGCCGCCCTGCGTGAATGCAAGCAATTGAGCTACTCCATGCTCTACTGGATGCAAACCGAGGCGCCCCGTTCGGACGGCAAGGGCTACGGCTATCCCGGCTTGCGCCTGCGCCCTGATGTCGTCGGCACCACCGACGGCATGGCGAAGTACGTCTACGTCCGCGAAGCGCGGCGCATCCTGGCCGAATTCACCGTGCTGGAAGAGCATGTCGGCGTCCGGCAGCGCGAAGGCTTCGATACCGCCGAGCAATTCGACGACAGCGTCGGTATTGGCAGCTACCGCATTGATCTGCATCCCAGCACCGGTTTGCGCAACTACATCGACATCAGTTGCTTCCCGTTCCAAATCCCGCTCGGCTCGCTGATTCCGCAGCGCGTCGAAAACCTGCTGCCCGCCTGCAAGAACCTGGGCGTGACGCATATCACCAACGGCTGTTATCGCTTGCATCCGGTGGAATGGAATATCGGCGAAGCGGCAGGCGCCTTGGCGGCGTATTGCCTGGACAAGGGCGTTTCGCCGCGTCAAGTGCGCAATACCGAGAGTCATTTGCGCGATTTTCAATGTTTGCTGAAAGATCAGTTGGGCATTCCTCTGGATTGGCCGATGTATGCGCGAACGACAGCGCGGTAGAGATTGCGGCTCAATGAGGCGGACAACCCGGTGGGTCACCCCTGCTTGTGTAAACCGCTTCGCTCATGCGACAAGAAGGCTTGCTATTTTGCGTGAGCGCGGCAAACCTTTTCGCTGCCGCCGAGCGCCTACAAACGCTTGCTTGACGATTCTGGAAGCCGTTAGACCCTTGCCTGTGTTTGTGGTTCTCTGGCTTTGTGCGGTGGTCGTAGCGCAAGAAGATGGGGAGTCGCTCATCTTCCGCGATGTCAGCGCCGAAGCCGGCATAAGCGCAACTCACCGCGGCATCTGGGACGATAAAGAGGCGCTACAAGGCTATCTGGCGATCGGGCAGGCCTGGGGCGATTATGATCGCGATGGCTGGGTCGATCTCTATGTCACCGGAAATCTTGATCCCAATGTACTCTATCGCAACAATCAGGATGGCAGTTTTTCGGTTTCCGAGTTCTCGCAAAGTCTGAGTCTCCCCGATAGCCCGAGCGGGGGGGTCGTCTGGGCGGATTACAACAATGATGGCTGGCTCGATCTTTATGTGGTCAATTACGGCGCCAATACGCTCTTCCGCAATGAAGCCGGCGCTGGATTCAGCGATGTGACTCTGGAAGCAGGCGTCGGTGATACGGGCAAAGGCACATCGGCGGCCTTCGGCGACTACAACAGCGACGGCTGGTTGGACCTGTATGTGACCAATTGGTCCTGCTACCCCGAATGCGATCCGGTCGATTTCTCGGCGCAGGGGGATCGGCTCTATCTCAACAACGGCGATGGCAGCTTCACAGATGTTTCCGCCATGCTGGAATACAGGCTGACCTTGGGCGCTGGTTTCGCGCCCGGTTTCCTCGACTATGATGGCGATGGCGATCTTGATCTCTACGTCGTCAACGACAAAATGCAGAATGAAATCGGCAATGTGCTCTGGCGCAACGATGGCGCGGGTTGCGGGCACTGGTGCTTTACAGATGTTTCCGCGGCGTCCAGGACCGATCTATTCATCAACGGCATGGGACTGGACGCCAGCGATTACGACAACGACGGCGATCTGGACCTGTACATCACCGACATGGTCTATCAAATGCACCTGATGATGAATGATGGAGCCGGCGGCTTCCGGAATCGCGCCCGCTCCACCGGTTCCGCCATCAATATGGGTCCCGATGAAGGCGTGGGCTGGGGAGCGGTCTTCTTCGACTTTGACAACGACGGCTGGCAAGACCTGTATGTCGCCACCACCCAGTATTTTCAGACCTTTCCCGAGCTGGAAGTCAGCTTCATGAACGAATTGCCTGACGCCCTTTTCCGCAACAACAGGCATCGTTCTTTCGTCGATGTTAGCCACGGGAGCGGCATTGACACGCCTCTGGCCACGTTGGGCGTCGCCTACGCCGATTACGACCGCGACGGTGACCTGGATCTGGTCACGGGCAATTGGAACAGCGGCTATCGCCTGTATCAAAATCAGGGCAACGACAATCGCTGGCTTGCCTTGAGCTTGCGCGGCGGCGGTGATGTCAATCGAGACGCCGTCGGGAGCACGGTATACCTAAGCAGGGACGCCGGCTCGACGCAGATGCAAACGGTCAAAATCGGTTCCGGGCTTGGCGGTAACAATCAACAGGAATTGCACTTTGGGCTTGGCGCTTCTACGGTGGCCGATCTGCGCATCATTTGGAGTAATGGCATCGAGTGCAGCTTGGACGATATACCCGCGAATCAACGACTGCTTTTGCAATACGGTGTGACCGCCGGCTGCCGATGACAATCCGAAAAACAAGATGGGGAAGTTAACTAGCGCACGTCAGTCTGGTAGGGCACGACATCGCAGGTCCTTTGATACCAGGTCAGCATACGCTCGCGCAATTCCACCAGAATGCCCGCATAGGCTGGATCGTCAATGAGGTTGTGCAGCTCCCCCGGGTCTTCTCGCAGGTCATAGAGTTCGTCCGTTTCGTAAAGCCGTCGGACATATTTGAACTTCCGCGTACGGCACATTGCTGCCTTGCTATGCTCGCCATCTTCGCTGCCCTGCAACTGCACGCGGGGCCAATACAGTCCGCTCGGATCGTAGAATGAGGGGCTGTCCTTTTCCATCGCCTGCTCCTCCCCCAGCAGGCGTCCGCCCTCGCAAAAGACCGCGTCGCGATGTTCATCTGTCGCGCCCGTTAACAAGGGCGTGAGCGAGCGCCCGAAATGATCGTAGTCCGGCGCGATGCCGGCATACTCGTAGGCGGTGGAGGTGAAATCGATCAGTTCAACCAAGGCATCGCGGATGCCGGGCTGGACAGGGATCTCCGACGGCGGCTTGATGATGAGCGGCACCCGCGTCAGGCAATCCTCGAAGGTATTCTGCGTCTTTTCCACCAAGCCATAGTCGCCAGTGAAATCGCCGTGATCGGAGAAGAAGAAGATGGCGCTGTCGTCATATATGCCCCGCTCTTGCAAAGCCGCCACCAGCTTTCCAAACTGGGCATCGACGCGCGCGCACATGCCGTAATAGGTCGCGCGCAATTCGGTAAAGCGCTCTTCGCTCCAGCCACCCAAGCCTTGTCGCTGGTAGATGCCGGCCGTGAGTCCGGGTTTCTTGCTCCAATCCGGCGTCGGCAAGCGTGACGGGATGAGTTCGCGGTCGATCTGGCTGTACCAGGGATCTTCCACGCCATAAGGCGGATGCGGATAGCCCAGAGGCAAGTAGATACACAGGGGCTGATCGTCAGGCGCGTCCCGAATCAGATCAACTGCGCCGTCGACCATCGCCCAATCGTTGTCGTAGTAGACATCGTCATCGCCCGTATCGAGTTTCCCGGCGTAGAAGGAATAGTAATTGTCGCCGCCCGGATCGCCGCGCCACTCGTCCGCGCGATGCAAATTGGGACGGAGTGGTCGCCCCGCCTCGTACTTCACATCGCAGTATTCCGCAAAGCCATTCTGCCGCGGCACCAGGTCGTTTTTGCCGCCCCACCAGACGAAATAGCCGTTGTCTTTGAGATATTTGAGCAGCACCGGCTCGTCCGGACGCAGCATGTGGAACATGGTGCGGTGCCCGCGGACATGAGGATACCAGCCGGTCATGAAGGAGCAGCGGCTGGGCGTGCAGACCGGGTTCTGGCAGAAGGCATGACGAAAAGAGACGGCGTCGTTTTGGATGATCTCGTCGAGGTGTGGCGTGACCGCGGCGGGATTGCCGAGGTGGCCCATGACGTCGCCGCGCCATTGATCAGGGTTGAAGATGATGATGTGGGGCTGTTTTGGCATAGCGGACACCTCTAGCTCGCTGGCGCAATCGTCCAGTCTTCGATTGAGAGATTCGGGATACGATTGAAGTGCCTCGTGTTATGGGTGACAAGCGTCAAATTATGCGTCAAAGCGATGGCGGCAATCTGTATGTCGATTTCCGAGATTAGATTCCCACGTCGTTTTAGTTCCGCGTAAACCTCACCATATTTGTCCGCCGCGCGGTCATCCAAGGGCAAGCTGGCAAACTGGCGAAGAAAGAAGTCTTGCTCAGCTCGGGATCTCTCTGGATTACGGCTCCCGCTAGAACCAGCGTACATCTCACATTTAGTTATCGCGCTGACGACAATATCTGATGCGCTATGCTGCTGAATATTCCCACGCACATTGGGTTGAAATCCGTTGATGTAGTAGATGCAGATATCGGTATCCAGAAGATACCTCATTGTGACGCTTCCTGTGTTTGCGCCTTGAACCTGTCCGGCAATTCAATGGGATCGTCAGCTAGACTTCCACAGGTCTTATCGAGAAACTCTTCCCAAGATATGTCTTTGTACGCTTCCCGCTTAATATCGTGTTGTAGCGATCTGCCAAGGTATTCCAAGAGTTGAACTTTTTCCTCCAAGGTCAGTTGATGCATCGCATATAAAGCTTTTGTCAATGCGCTATTCTCACTTGCTGAAGTTGTATCAGATGCTTTGTCCTTCACTGCATGAGCCATGTGTTATGTCCTTTCCATTGCGCCGCCTATCCCCGTCGATTCCGAGGTTTGCATAGGCAGATATTATTTATTCTAACTTGACATGAGTCACATACCAAGATTTGGATAATCGCGCAGGGACAAGATTACAGCAAATCCCCCGCCATCGGACAGAACTCAAGATCATATCCAAAAGCCCGCGGACCAACTACCGCCAGCGCTTCCGGCGTCTTCAGCTCCTTTGGCGCCGGCATCGCCAGCACCGCCACCCGCAGACCGTAACGCAAAGATTCTGTACCGATCGCTTCGCCGTCTTCCAGGCTGACAAGCGTGATCAGATCGGGCACGGTGCAAAGCGCCTCGTCGCCCACGCGCGCGATCAGATTTTCGTTTTGGAAGTCAATTTCCATTTGCGTGTCGAAGTCATCAAAGGCCGTGACTTTGAGCCTGCCACGCGCGAACCCACTCACCGTGCGTCGGTTGACATCGACGATCTTGCCGGTGAAGATAACCACGCCATTGCAGAGCGCCGCTACAGTTTCCGCCGGTTCGATCCCCCGGGCGCGGCAATCGAGCACGGCTTGGCCGATGCGCTTGGCCAGGCTGAGCGTGTCGCGGATGATAGTCGCTTTCATATCGGCGCCGGTCATGACGGGCATCACCAGTCCGGCGGATCCGCCCATCTCGATGGTCAAACTGCGCGCGAAGGCTTCCGCCTGTTCCGGCGAGCCGATGCGCTCGAAGATGGCGACGTTGCCATGGGTATCGGCCAGGACAAAAGGCGCCGGCGCCAGGCCATAAATCATGAAGGTATCCATCTGCAATTCGGGGAAGGCGCGCCCCATGCTGTCGCCATCCACCACAGGCAAGCCGCATTGCAAGGCCGTGATCATCGGTCCCAGGGCATTGCCGCCGCCGATCTCGCCGATGACGATAGCGTAGATTTTCTTGCGCAGGTGCTCTTCCAGCGCCCGCACGGCGCGTTTGATCTCCTGCCCCTCTTGCAGTTTTTCGTTGCTGACGGTGGGCGCGCCCATGCCGCCCACAGCGCAAACCAGGGCCTCGTCGGGCACATCATCGGCCGGAATGACCGAGACGGCCCTACCCTGTTTACGCAATTCAATGTTCAGTCGCAGGCGATTCAAGTAGGTGCTGCCGCCGCCGCCTGTGCCGAGGATGCCTGCGCCGATGGCGATAGGGAGGGTGTCATCTAGTGTTACGGATTGAATCATGAGACAAAGCGCTCCTCGACCGGTACGTAATCAATATCGTAGCCAAAGTAACGCGGACATACGAGTTCCAGCGCGGCCGGTTCCCGCCATTGCGGCGCGCAAGGGAAAGCGATGACCGCCACGCGCATGCCATAGCGCAGTGCCTCGGTGGTGATGGGCGCGCCGGTTTCATTGTCCAAGACCGCGATCAAATCGGGCGTGGTCGCTACATAATCGCCACCGACGCGCAGTACCAGATGCTCGTTCTGAAAATCGAGTTGCAGCTCTTGCCCTTCGAATGCGCCACTGCCGGTCATCCTGGCGCCGCCCTTAGCGAATCCTCCCGAAATGCGCCGATTGACATCGCTGATCTTGCCGCGGAAAACGAGAAAACCGTTGACCGCGGCGCGGATGGCATCAACCGGATTAATCTCATTCAGGCGGGCTTCGCGAACGGTCCTGCCGATCTTTTCCGCCAGTGTTGTCGTGTCGCGGATTGCGGCAGCCTTCAACTGTTTGACCGTCGCCGAGTAGAGCGCGATCGCGCCGATTGCGCCCATGTGCGTCACGCAAGAGCGGGCGAAGGTCTCCACCCAGCTGTTGCTCACGGCATCCATCAGTAAGACGTTGCCGCGTTCGTCGGACATGGCAAAAGGGCTGGCGCTGATGCCGCAGGCGGTCAAGACCGTCATCTGGATTTCCGGGAAGGCGCGGCCCATGCCATCGCAATCGACTACGGGAATGCCCAAACGCGCGGCAAGGTAGATCGGCCTGATCGAATTCATACCGCCGGATTCGATGCTCATGGTGGCGCGGGGCGCGCGGCCGGTATATTTGCCCAAGGCATGAAAGGCGCGGACGATATCGTCCCCGGCCGGCAGTTTTTCCACAGCGACAACCGGTGCGCCCATGCCGGCCGCAGGCACTATCAAGTCATCGTCATCCAGTTCGTCGAGCGTGTAAAGTTGGACCGGGCCATATCGCCTGATGGCTTCGCGCGCCATCAACTTGCCAATATAGGGATTGCTTCCGCCGCCCGAGCCCAGTATCGCCGCGCCAACTGCGATATCGTCAATGTTCGCTTCATCGAGCAGACGCATCAAGGGCCTCGGTAGCGCTCTTCCACCGGCACGTAATCGACATCGTAGCCGAAATAGCGCGGGTGAGCCAGTTTCAGGGCATCGGGCTCGCGCCATTGCGGCGCGCAGGGAAAAGCGATCACCGCCACGCGCATGCCGTAGCGCAGCGCTTCGGTGGTGATCGGCTCGCCGGTTTCACCATCGAGCACTGCGATCAGGTCGGGCACGGTAGCGGCAAACTCGCCATTGACGCGCACTGCCAGGTGTTCATTTTGAAAGTCGAGCTTGAGTGCCTGCCCTTCAAAATCGCCGGTGCCGGCCATCGTGGCGTCGCCGCGGTTCCAGCCGCCCTCAATGCGCCGATCGACATCGGTTATCTTGCCGCGAAAGATCAGGAATCCACCGACTGCCGCACGCACGGCATCGACCGGATTCGCCTCGTTGAGGCGGGCCTGCCGCACCGTTTGGCCGATCTCTTCCGCGAGCGTAATCGTACCATAAATGGCGGCTTCCTTAAGTTGCTTGACCGTGGCCGAATAGAGGGCGATCATGCCCTCGGCGCCCATGTGCACGACGCAGGAGCGGGCAAAGGTCTCCACCCATTTGTTGCTCACCGTATCCATCAGCAGGACATTGCCGCGTTCGTCGGACATGGCGAAGGGACTGGCGGTGATGCCGTAGGCGGTGAAAATGGTCATCTGAATTTCCGGGAAGGCGCGTCCCATGCCGTCGCAATCCACCATGGGGATGCGCAAGCGGGCGGCGACATAAATTGGCATGATCGAATTGAGTCCGCCGGCTTCAATGCTCATGGTGCCGCGCGGCGTCCGCCCGGAGTATTTGCCCAGCGCCTGAAAGGCGCGGATCATGTCGTCGCCGGCGGGCAGCTTTTCCACAATGACGATGGGCGCGCCCATGCCCGCCGACGGCACGATCAGATCATCGTCATCCAGTTCGTCCAGAGTGTAGAGCTCAACCGGACCATACTGCCGTACCGCTTCGCGCGCCATCAACTTGCCGACGTAGGGATCGCCGCCGCCGCCGGTGCCAAGAACCGCCGCGCCCAGCGCGATGTCCTCGATATTTTCTTCATAGAGCAGACGCATCAGCCGCCTCCGTAACGTTCTTCCACAGGAACGTAATCGGTTTCATAACCAAAGTACGCGGGTCCGACGATTTCCAGGCCTTTTGGCGTCCGCCATTTGTCGGCGCAGGGAATGGCGATAATGGCAACGCGGAAACCATAACGCAGCCCCTCGGTCGTGATCGGCTCGCCGGTGTCGACATCCAAGACCGCCAGCAGATCGGGCACCGTTACCCGGAACTCGCCATCAATGCGGGCGGCGAGATGTTCGTTCTGAAAGCTGAGTTGCAGCGACTGGCCGGCGTATTCCTCAATGCCGTCAATCATGGCATCGCCCTTGGCAAAGCCGGCTTCGGTGCGCCGTTCGACATCACCGATTTTGCCCCGGAAGATCAGATACCCGCCGACTGCCGCGCGAATGGTTTCCACCGGATTATCTTCCTCAAGCCGAGCGCGGCGCACGACTTTGCCGATCTCTTCGGCCAGGGTAATGGTGCCGGGGATGGCGGCCTCGCGCAGTTCGGCCGCCGTTGCCGCATAGAGCGCGATCATCGCCATAGCCCCCATATTGACCGTGACGCTGCGAGCGAAAGTTTCCGTCCACAAGTTGCTGATCGTCTCCATTAGCACGGTATTGCCGCGCTCGTCGGACATGGCGAAGGGCGTTGACGAGATACCGTGGATGGTATGCGTGACCATCTGAATCTCTGGGAAGGCGCGTCCCATGCCATCGCAATCAACCATGGGCACAGCCAGCCGCGCGGCGCAGTAAATCGGCACCACGGAATTGAGCCCGCCCGCTTCAATGCTCATCGTCGCCTTGACAGGTTTGCCGATATACTTGCCGACTGACTGAAAGGCATTGACGATGTCGTCGCCGTTGGGCATCTTCTCGACCATGACCGTGGGCGCGCCCATCATGGCGGTAGGCACGACCAGGTCTTCATCGTCCAGTTCGTCCAGCGTATAGAGTTCCACCGGACCGTAGTCGCGGATGGCTTGGCGCGCCATCAATTTACCGATATAAGGATCGCCGCCGCCGCCGGTTCCCAATACAGCGGCGCCAAGCGCCAGGTCTTCCAGTACTGTTTCGTCGATGATGCGCATCTTAGGCCCCCACCAAGTCGCCGACAGCCTTGACCATGATGCGGGTGGCGTTGCCGGGCAGATAAGCCAGCGGGACTTCCTCGACATCCACGATATCGACGCTTTCGGCGGCAGCGCCGGCGTTAATTGCGCGATCCGAGGCTTCTTGTTTGGCTTGGTCAAGCGCTTCATCGCGGCTGAGTTCCGCCAAAGAGAATATGCGGTCGCATTCTCCGCCGACCTGGGCGATGGCGGCGCCGATGGCGTTGGCGACCGGGAAGTGATCGGGTTTGATGATTTCGGATGCGCCTTCAATCTGGCCGGTGACCAAGATGCTGCCGCCGCCGACCACGATGACCGGCACCGGCGTGGCGCTGGTTTTCATGCGATCGACGGCGATGGCGATCATCTCCATGATGCGCGCCTGCACTGCCGCAACGAGATCGCGGTCCAAATCCGCCACAGCGCCCGAGTCGCCGATGTCCTCGGCCCCGCCGGCGACGATGATATCAGTCGCGGTCAGCACATCGCCGCCAAAAACGAGGGCTTTCTCGGTCAGTTCATATCCGACGCTGCGTGGACCGACTTTGATTTCCCCCCATCCCCCGCCCCCTTCC
>WTGF01000030.1 GCA_011525385.1 Chloroflexota bacterium
CTCATATCTTTTCGATATCGTAGAGGTCGCCGGCTTCTATGACGAGGGCATCACCTATGTATCGGTCGTACAGCGCGACGAATTCGTCTGCGCGAAGACGGCCGCGTTGGGTCCGGACCGCGACAAGTGCATGTAGGAGATTTTCCCCCCGCCCCCAAGCCCCCCTCCCTCCATGAAGGGTTGAGGACAGGGCAGGTTTGGAGTAGCGCGGTAAGATAACAGCGGGTCAGCCACCGGCTGACCCCTACATGGTTCATATTGTGGCGGGAACTGTAGGGGCGACCTATCAGGTCGCCCGAAAACCACCGAAATAAATTCAAGTTTTGCGTCGGTTTCCCTTCTGATGCATAATCGTCCGCTCCTCAGCCCACAAGGAGGGAAGGGGAGCAAATCACAGCATGTCGAATCCTATAAATCCCTCCTCTCTCAATAGGGAGGGATTTCGAGAGGGACATCCAAAGTAAACAATGGTGAAGCCCGACACAGCAACCCAGCCGGGAGGCCAAAACCTCTCAAGGCGCGTCTATCGCCTCACACAGCGGCACAGGCACTGGTTCTTCATCGCTCCCGCCTTGCTCATCCTGCTGGCGGTGGTCATCTACCCGATTGTATTTTCGACCGGCGTCTCGCTGTTTCGCGTTACCTTCGCCTCGACATCGCGTCCTTTCGTCGGCTTGCAGAATTTCCAGCGCATGCTCGGCAACGATGATTTTTTGCAGAGCGCCTTCAATACGCTCTATTATGTGGTTTTTTCAGTCTCCGGCTCTTTCCTGCTTGGTTTCGGCGCGGCCTTGCTAATCCGCCGCATCAGCCGCGGCAGAGATATCCTGCGCCTGATTTTGATCATTCCCATCACCATGGCGCCCATAGTCGTCGGTTTAATGTGGAATTGGATGCTGGACCCGCTCTTTGGTTTGATCAACTGGTTCCTGGGCCTGCTGGGCATTCCCGGGCAAACGCTTCTGGCGCAGGCCAGCACAGCCCGCCTGATGGTGGTTCTGGTCGATATATGGCAGTGGTATCCGCTGGTTTTCCTCATTATTGAGGCGGGCATGGCAACCCTGCCGCGCGCGCCCTATGAGTCGGCGCGGCTGGAAGGCGTTTCATCCTGGATGATTTTCCGGCGCATCACGCTGCCGATGCTGCGTCCGGTGATCCTGGTCGCATTGCTGCTGCGCACGGTCGACGCTTTCCGCACCTTTGATATCGTCCGCGTGATGACCGATGGCGGTCCCGCCCTGACCACGGAAACGCTGAGCCTGTATCTCTATCGCACCGCTTTCACCTTCAACAAGCTGAGCCGCGCGGCTGCGGGCTCGATCTTGATGCTGCTGGTGATCGGCCTGATATCGGCGATGATGCTCCGTTTCTTGTACAAAGATATCGAAGTGGGGTAGCGGAGGATGGTCGTACCTGTTCGCGAGCGCGCCCTTTCCTATGCCATTCTGACAGCGATGGCCGTATTGGTGCTGATTCCGGTGCTGGCGGGCAGCCTCACCGCCTTCAAACCGCAGATCATCTGGATATCGAGCCCGCCCGTTTGGTTCTTCGAGCCGACCCTGGAAAACTTCGAATTTGTGCTGATCACGCGGCAGAACTGGCAGCACCTGCGCAACAGCTTGATCATTTCAATCGGCTCGGTCGTCATCGCCCTGGTGTTGGGCGTACCGGCGGCATACGGCTTCGCGCGCTTTCGCTTCCGCGGCTCCAAGGGGCTGATGCAGTGGCTGATTTCCTTGCGCATGATCCCGCCGATTGTCGTGGGCTTGCCCTTTTATGCCATGTTCCTTTTTCTGGAGCGCGCCACCGGTCTTGGCTTGCGCGATACGCATTTTGGTCTCATTTTGACTTATCAGACATTCTTGCTGCCCCTGGTCATCTGGATGATGCGCGGGTACTTCGTGGAATTGCCCGCCGCCATGGAAGAAAGCGCTATGGTAGAAGGCTATACGCGTATCGGCGCGCTTTGGCGCGTGGTGCTGCCGGTGGTTTGGCCCGGTATCGTGGCGACCGCGCTGCTGAATTTCATCTTCGCCTGGAACGAGTTCTTTCTGGCGCTGATCCTGGCGGGCAACAATACCAGCACCCTGCCAATGGCAGCTGGCACATACGTCGTGCGGGCCCGCGTGGAATGGGGCAATCTTTTCGCTGTCAACTTGATTATCATGATGCCGGTGATCGTGCTGACGATCTTCCTGCGGCAGCAACTGGTCAAGGGGCTGACCTTTGGGATTTTGGAGTAGGCGCGGATTATGAAAGTCGTACTCAAAGATCTGGTGAAGGATTTCAAGAGTGCCGACACGGTTGCGGTCAACCGGATCAATCTGGAGATCGACCAGGGCGAGCTGGCGGTGCTATTGGGACCGTCGGGCTGTGGCAAGACCACGACCCTGCGCATGATCGCCGGCTTGGAACAGCCGGATAGCGGTCGCATTTATATCGCCGAGCGCGATATCACGGATCTGGCGCCCAAGGACCGGCGCGTGGCTATGGTCTTCCAGAACTTCAGCATGTACCCGACCATGAATGTCTATGACAATATCGCCTTTCCCCTGCACGCTATCAAGATGGATCGAAAGGAGATCGACCGCACCGTGCGCGAGGTGGCGCGTTTGGTCAACATCGATCAACTGCTCGAGCGCGGCCTGCGGCAGGTCAGCGGGGGCGAGGCGCAGCGCGTGGCCTTGGCGCGGGCCATGGTGCGGCGCCCCGAGGTCTTTCTGATGGACGAGCCGCTGAGCAACCTCGACGCCAAACTGCGCGTGCAATTGCGCACCGAGATCAAACGCCTGCATCAAGACACCGGCGCGACCTTCATCTTTGTCACGCACGATCAAGAAGAAGCCATGACCCTGGGCGACAAGATCATCGTGATGAACCGCGGCGATATCCAGCAAGTCGGTACGCCGCACGAGGTCTTTTTCACGCCGCGCAACGCCTTCGTCGCCAATTTCGTCGGCACGCCGAGCATGAATATGCTCCCCGGGAGCCTGCGCATTGAAGAATCCGGCCGCATTTTCGTGGGTTTGCCCGACTTCGAACTGGAACTGCCGCGGCGATTCGCGGCCGGGCTTCGCGGCATGAGTTCTCATCACGTGATTTGGGGCATCCGCCCGGAAGCGATCAGGCTGGTATCGGCTCCCGGCGGCAATTGCGTTCCCGGCCTGGTGGAATTGGTGGAAGCCTTGGGCAGCCGCGATCTGATGTTCGTGCGCGTCCACGGTCAGCTCTTCGGCGTGATTGTTGACGCGCTGGATTCCGTCCCGGCCGGGGAGGCTTGCCTGCTTCATTTTGATGGCGCGCACATGCACCTCTTTGACGCGGAAAGCGAGCTTTCGCTGCTCTTGGATGAAAAGACGAAAGGCGCGTGATGGAACCGGGTTTGCGTGGCAAGAACGCGCTCGTCACCGGCGGCGGCACTGGCATCGGCCGCGCCATCGCATTGGCGCTGGCGGAGGCAGGCGTCAATATCGCCCTTGCCAGCAACCAGCCGGCTGACGTGACCATTCGCGAGCTCAAAAGTCTCGGCATTCGGGCATCATTCATCGCGGCGGACGTCAGCATTGAAGTCGATGTCCAGCGTATGGTTGACGAGGCAGTGAGCCAGTTGGGCTCGATTGATCTCTACGTCAACAACGCCGCGATCGCCGCTCATCAGCCCGTCACGCGGATCAGCGCGGATGCCTGGCACCGGACACTGAACACAAATCTTTCCGCCTGTGTCTTTGCTTGTCGCGAGATCTGCAAGCAAATGATCGCCGGAGGCGGCGGCAGCATACTGATCATCGGCTCGACCGCCCAGTTCAATCAAGCCTACGGCGAGGCCTCATATCACATAGCCAAAACCGGATTGCGCGTTTACAAGAACACGCTGGCGCTGGAGATGGCGCCGCATGGCATCCGCGTCAATATGCTGGTGCCGGGTCATTTTCTGACGCCGCTGACGGAAGGTATCGGCGATGAAAGCGCGAGTATTTTGCGCGGAGAGATACCGCTGCGCCGCTTCGGCGGGCCGCAGGAATTGGCGGCGACAGCGATATTGCTGCTCTCGGACCGGCTCAGCCCCTACACCACCGGCGCCGAATTTGTCGTCGACGGCGGGCTGCATTTGCGTCCGCTGCCGTTGTTTAGTGATGAAGAGATCGCTGGACTAAACGCATAGGATGAGACCTGCGATGCACAATCAGATCAGGCAATGCGGCATAAGCCCTGTGACATGCTCTCATCCGCGCAAGCGGCAGGTTAACGGCGCATCCTCGGTGACGAGTCACCCCTCCCCGAAGCTTCGGGGAGGGGCCGGGGGAGGGGTTCGCAACCGCGGGCTGCATTTGCGTCCGCTGCCGCTGGTCACGGATCAGCAGATCTTATTGATGAACGCAGGGGAATGAGGGAAACGTGAATGCAATCGAGCTAAAAGCCAAGTGGCAACGGCGCGAACCGAGCCCGGGCATGTGGATGAGCCTGACCGATATCACCGTCGCCGAAATGATCCGGGATGTCGGGCTGGACTGGGTCTTTATCGATACCGAGCATACGGCGATCGATTTGGGGGCGCTGCAGAATCTGTTGATCGCTTTGGGCGATACACCGGTGATCGTGCGCGTGCCGGGCAAGGATCCGGTCCATATCAAGCGTGTGCTGGATATGGGCGCCAGCGGCGTTCTCGTGCCGCACATACGCAGCGCCGCGGAAGCGCGGGAGGCCGTCGCCGCTTGCAAGTACCCGCCGCAAGGCATCCGCGGGACGGGTCCCCGTCGACCCAGCCGTTACGGACTGGAGGAAAAGGAATACCTGGCGCGCGCCAACGATTCGACCATCGTCGTCATCATGATCGAAACGATCGAGGCGGTGAACGATATTGAGGCCATTCTGGAGGTCGAGGGACTGGATGCCTTCATGTTCGGGGCGGTCGACTTGAGCGCCAGCATGGGCTTGCTGCCGCATTTTGATGACCCGCGCGTGACCGGCGCGATAGACCAGGTGGTGGCGAAGACTCGCGGCACAACCATCGGATTGGCGTCGGGCAGATCCCCCGATGCCGATCCGGGTAGTCCTTTCGGATGGCGCAACCTGCTGAAGCAAGGCTTGCACATCATCCCGATCGCGTCCGATCAGGGGCTGATCACCCAGGGCGCGCGCGACATGTTGGATATTTTCCAGTCATACACAGAGGACGGAGACAGCTAGTGCCTTTGATGGAAGCCGCCCGCTTGAAGAGAGTGGGAACAGCGATACTCAATCGCCTCGGTTCCCCGCCAGAGCGCTCGGAATGGGTGATCGAGACACTCGTGCGCGCGAACCTGGCCGGGCACGATTCGCATGGCATCATGCGTCTCTTGCAATACGCCGAATGGGCGCGGGAAGGCACGGTGAATCCAGCCGCGGATGTCATAACCCTGCGCGAGACCTCGAGCACCGCTTTGCTCAATGCCGGGCGAACTTGGGGGCAGGTCGCCGCGCGCGCTGCCATGGCGAAGGCGCTTCACATGGCGGCAGAGCACGGCGTCAGCCTCGTCGCGCTGCGCAATTGTCCGCATATCGGCCGCTTGGGCGAATACGTCTTGATGGCCGCCGAGCAGGATATGATCGGCATGGCGTATGTCAATTCGCAGACCGAGAGCGACGGATCCGTGGTGCCATGGGGCGGGATCGACGGGCGCTTCACGCCGACCCCGCTGGCCTTTGCCGCGCCCAGCGGCTATGAATGGCATGTTCTAGTGGATATCACGGCCTCGGTGATGCCCGAGGGCAAAGTGCGTGATCACCTCTACCGCGGCGATCCATTGCCAGCCGATGTCATCATCAATGCGGCCGGCATGCCGACGACCGATGCCAGAGACTTCTACGGTCCGCCGATGGGGGGTATCTTGCCTCTGGGCGGCGCTGTTGGGCACAAGGGATACGCGCTGGGCGTGATGATCGAGATGCTGGCGGGCGGTTTGACCGGCGCCGGTTACGTCAGCGAGACGCCGGAGGCGGGGGGCAATGGCGTGCTCTTCCAAGTGATGAACATTGAAGCCTTTGAAGATCTGAGCAGCTTCAAGAGTCGCAGCCGCGACTTGATCGCACATGTCAAGTCATCGCGTCCGCGCGCCGGATTCGACGAAGTGCTGTTCCCCGGCGAACCGGAATTCCGCAGCGCGCGGCAGCGTCTGCGAGAAGGCGTCAACCTGCCCCCAAGTCTTTGGACGGCGCTCGAGAATTTGGCGCGCGAACTCGAAATCGATCTCGAGGGAGAATGAACGATGCGTCTATGCGGCAACTCCATCACTTTTGAAGCTTACCCGGTGGAAGAAGCCTGTCAGCGACTGGCGGCCTCCGGCTGCAATGCGGTGGAGATGTGGAAGCCGCATCTCGCCGGCTGCAGGACCCCAACCCTGATGGAACATTTCCGCGAATTCGCCGCCGAACTCGGCCTGGAACTGTGGGGTTTGAATGTGGTCGGCGCGGACTACTTCCAGCCCTTCGGATCAGGGGCGAATTATGACCGTACGCTGGCGGGTCTAAAAGAAGATGTGGACTATGCCATCGAACTCGGGGTCGCGGATGTGATGGTCTGGGAAGGCTTGCGCCCGGTAGACGACAGTCCCGATGAGGATCTGCTGGCGGTATTGATCAGCCTCTTCAGCGAGGCGATTGACTATGCCCGACCGAAGGGCGTACGCTTCACCGCCGAGCCGCATCCCTTTACGCTGGGTATGGACAACAGCTTTATGAAGCGGCTTTGCGATAGCTTGAATCGGGAATACTTTGGCGTTCTCTTTGACTTTTGTCATTATGGCGTCGGGCAACCGACAAGCTATGTTGATGCCATATACGATTTGGGTTCGCGCATCCAACACCTGCATTATTCGGATACCGATGGCGTGACCAGTGAATTGCACTTCCCACCCGGCAAAGGCCTGCTTGATCTGGCGGCGATGAATCACGCACTGGCGGATATCGGCTTCCGCGGGACTTCGACACTGGACATGTACGGCTATCCCGTACCGGAAAAATCATACGAATGGGGCTTGCCAGTTTATCGTGAAGCCCTGGTCGCGATCGGTCTTGTCAAGGGAGCGGGATCATGAAGGCCGCTGTTTTGCGGGAGATCGGCGAGCCGCTCGCGATCGAAGAGGCGCCGGTCCCGCGGCCGGGCCCGGGTGAAGCGCTGCTGCGAGTGCGCGCCTGCGGCATTGACGGCACCGACCTGAAGCTGCTGGACGGCTTCGGTTATGTGCCGCAGTTGCCTTTCATCATGGGTCACGAGCTCGCCGGCGAAGTGGTCGAATGCGGCGCCGACGTGGCGGGTTTTGCCGCGGGCGATCGCGTTGTCGCCTACAACTTCGTCACCTGCGGCTCTTGCGTCTATTGTCGGCGCTCCCGCGATCAGCTTTGTCTCGATATGCGCGGTATCGTCGGCATCCTGGGTGTGCCCGGAGGTTACGCGGACTATGTTTGTCTGCCCGAGCAGCAGTTGATCCGCTTGCCCGATGGCGTGAGTTTCGAGGATGGCGCGACCTGCTGCGACGCCGGCATGACCGCGCTGCACGCCGTCGATCGCGCGGATGTCAGTATCGGCGACTGTGTCCTGGTGATTGGGGTGGGCGGGGTCGGTTCGGTCGCGACGCAGATTCTGGCGGCATCGGGCGTCGAAGTGATCGCCGTCGATACCGACGCTGCCAAAGAAAGCTGGGCGCGGGCGCAAGGCGCGGAGTCGTTTTTGTCGCTGGAAGCCGATGCTCTCGTCGCCGAGGCGCTGCGCCGCAGCGCGGGCTTGGGCGTCGATCGCGTTATTGATGTGGTTGGCCTGGAAGATACCATGCGCGCCGGATTCGCCGCTCTGCGCCGCGGCGGGCGCATGGTCATCGTGGGTTATACGCCGGATTCGCTGCCGCTGTCTGGCAAGGAATTGGCGCAAAATGAGAAGGAAGTGCTTGGCACACGCGCTGGCAGGCGTGACGATCTGCGGACTTGCCTGGGACTTTTCGGGGCGGGCAAGCTGCGCTCAATCGTGCGCGCGACCTATCCCCTGCAGCACGTAAACGAGGCGCTGGACGCGTTGCGGGGCGGCGTCATCGGGCGCATCGTTTTAAGTTTTGATTGAGCGCCAAAGAACGGAACATAGCGGACGGCATGATGAGAGAGGGAGATAGTCTTATGGAAAAACTCGTTATTACAGTCACCTGCGATACGACTTTGACTTATCCGCATAATCCCAACGGTCCGAAACCGGACAATCCGAGCGGGGTTGCTGATGAATATGTGCGCGCCATCAATGCCGGGGCGTCGATTTGTCACGTGCATGGCTCCTACGTCAGCGATACAGAAATCCAGCCCGATGGCAGACTTTTGCAGATACCGATCATGGAAGGCTGGGCGGAAATCAGCGAGCGCATCCGCGGGACCGGCCAAGCCATCCTGCAGTTCGGCTTGGCCAGTATCCGCCTCGAGCAAAAGATAGAATTGTGGCGGAAGCTGAAGCCGGACATGAGTTCCATCAACTTCGACTCGCATGACGAGTACTTCCAGCCGGTGCCGGAGCATCCGCCAGCCGGCTATTGCTACTCGATTCATCCCATCTCCGAACTGCGCGAATATGCCCGTCTGGCGAAGGAAAATGATGTCAAGCTGGAGATCGAATGCTTCAGTACCGGCGCCTTTTGGGCGATCGAGAAGGTACGCGCCGGCGAATTCTGGGTGGGCGACCAGCGCGAGGACGAGTTGGGACTGCTGCCCGATCCCTTGTGGGCGACCCTCTTCTTCGGCTGGCCCGGGCAAAGCTGGACGCCGCCCTCGGCCAAGGGCATTCAGTTCATGGTCGATCATCTGCCCGCGGACGTCAACTGGAGCATGAGTTGTATGGCGCCGGCGGTTTATTGGTCGACGATCGCGCATGGCATCGCCATCGGCGGTCATGTACGCGTAGGCATGGAAGACTGCCCCTATATCGAACCGGGCGTCTACGCCAAGAGCAACGCGGAACTGGTCGAGCGCGCCGCGCGCATCGCCAGGGAAGTCGGGCGCGAGATCGCCACGCCGGAAGAAGCGCGGCGGATTACGGGGCTGTCGGCATGAAGATTATGCGCGCCGCTTCCGATCTGGGG
>WTGF01000021.1 GCA_011525385.1 Chloroflexota bacterium
ACTTTGCGGAATATGTAATAATTTGTTGATTTTCGCAATGATCGACTCCCTTTTTATATTGTTTCGGTACTGTTTCCGTTATCTATGTGTATGATTTGCAGTAGCGGACAAGCCCTACAATTTCGATGTGCAAAGAGATTGTCTGCTATAATCTCCCGCATTGACCCGCCAAAGAAGGACCGCCCATGCCCATCACAGCCGAAGGCCGCTGGTTCAAGGACGAGACCGGGCGCACGCGCATCCTGCGCGGCGTCAACCTGAGCGGCGGCAGCAAGGTGCCGGCCCAGCCCCTGGGTTATACCCACCTGCCGGATAGCCTGGACGAGCGCCGCGCTGTTTCCTTCGTGGGGCGCCCCTTCCCGCTGGAAGAGGCCGATGAGCACTTCCTGCGGCTCAAGCACTGGGGGCTGGACTTTTTGCGGCTCGTAGTGACCTGGGAGGCGCTGGAGCACGACGCGCCCGGCAGCTATGACGAAGCCTTTCTCGACTATATCGAAGCCCTGATCGAAAAGGCCCATGGGCATGACATCAACCTCTTCATCGACCCGCATCAAGATGTCTGGAGCCGCTTCAGCGGCGGCGACGGCGCGCCGGCCTGGACCTTCGACGTCGTCGGTCTGGAGATCGACAACTTCGAGGCCACCGGCGCCGCCCTGCTGCATCAGCAGCGCCTGGATCGCTTCCCGCAATTGATGTGGGCCAGCAATTACAATCGCTTCGCCCCGCAGACCATGTTCACCTTGTTCTTCGGCGGCAACCGCTTCGCGCCAGAGCGAAAATATGCGGGCGAAACGCTACAGGACTTCCTGCAAGGCCATTACATCCGGGCTTTTCAACATCTGGCGAGGCGCATCGCTCATCTGCCCAATATCGTCGGTTTCGGCGTCATGAACGAGCCCAGCGCCGGGCTGATCGGCGTGCAGGACTTGCGCGCCACCGATCACCTCCTGGTCAAGCTGGAAATTACGCCGTCGCCGGCCGAGGCGATCTTCCTCGCCAACGGATTCGAACAAGAGTGCCTGGACTTCGGCCAGCCGCTGATTGATCAACTGCCCGGCAACGCCAAAAAAGCCACCATCAATCCGCGCGGCTTGCGCGCCTGGAAAGACGACTGCCAGGACATCTGGCGCGAACAAGGCATCTGGGATCTGGACAAGGACGGCGCGCCGCGCCTGCTGCGGCCGGGTCACTTCGCCCGCGCCGATTTCGCTCAGGATTTTCTCAAACCCTTCAGCGAGCGCTTCGCCGCCGCTATCCACGAGGTCATGCCGGAGGCTCTCATCTTCGTCGAAGCCGAGCCGCTGGCCCCGCCGCCAGTCTACAAAGCCCCTGAGAAAATGGTCTACGCGCCCCATTTCTACGATGGCGCCACGCTTTTCACCAAGCGCTTCCATCCGCAGTTGAATATCAACCCCTTCAAGATGCGCCCCGTGATCGGGAGCGAGAACATCAAAGCCTACATGCGGCGGCAGATCGGTCGCTTTCGCAAGTACGCCGATCTCTGCATGGGCGATGTGCCCGTGGTCATGGGCGAGTTTGGCATCCCCTTCGATCTCAACGGGGCAAGCGCTTATGAGACCGGCGATTTCAGCGAGCAAGCCTGCGCGCTGGAATATCAACTGGCTGCGCTGGACGCGCATTTGATGAACTACACGCAGTGGAACTATAGTCCCGACAACAGCAACGAACACGGCGACAACTGGAATGGCGAGGACCTGTCCATTTTCAGCCCTGACCAGCAAGACGATCCATCCAATATCGATTCCGGAGGCAGAGCTTTGTCCGCAGTCGTCCGCCCCTACGCCAGGAAAGTCGCGGGAGAGCCGCTTAACATGCGCTTTGATCCGGCGCGCGGCTTGTTCACCTTCAGCTTCCGCGGCGACAGCCGCCCCGCCGAAGCGACTGAGATTTACGTGCCCAACTCGCAGTATCCCGACGGCTACCGCGTCGAGGTCAGCGACGGGGAGTATGAGGTGCTGTCGGAGCAGCAGCGCGTGATCTATCGGCACAGCGACAAGGATATGCCGCATATGATCCGCATCGTCTCCAAGACGCCGCCGCCGCCCGAGCTTTCGCCCTATGACAAGCTGGCGATTCTGGGGTTGATTGTGCTGTTCCTGTTGTTTCTGCTGGGTCGCGGCGGGAAGAAGGGGAAGTAAAGTTCTCGCTACTGAGTTACAATTGTTATGCGAAGCTAACGTATGCACATTGAATAATGTCCGACGAGTTCCTTATCATTCTTGGCGACTGTGCGATTGAGTTGGCTCAGCTGCATAACGATTCAGTTCAGTTGATTATTACGTCGCCTCCCTACGCCGATCAACGTAAAAAAACTTACGGCGGTATTCACCCCGACGAATACGTTGAATGGTTTTTGCCGATTTCTCGCGAACTCCTGCGTGTTCTGAATCCACGTGGGACGTTCATCCTCAATATCAAGGAGAAAGCAGTCAATGGCGAGCGACATACGTATGTTCTTGACTTAATCAAAGCGATGCGCGAGCAAGGCTGGCTATGGACCGAAGAGTTTATCTGGCACAAGAAAAACTCGTATCCGGGCAAATGGCCAAATCGCTTTAGAGACTCGTGGGAAAGACTGCTGCAATTTAACAAAAGCAAGAAGTTCGACATGTATCAAGAAGAAGTGATGGTCCCGGTTGGCGATTGGGCCAAGGCGCGTCTCAAGAATCTAAGCGAAACCGACAAGATACGCGATGAGTCAAGAGTCGAGAGCGGTTTCGGCAAGAACATATCGAATTGGGTTGGTCGAGAGATGGTGTATCCCACAAATGTTATCCATATGGCGACCGAAACGGGTAACCAGGGACATA
Organism: Chloroflexota bacterium; assembly: GCA_011525385.1. Lineage (GTDB taxonomy): Bacteria > Chloroflexota > Anaerolineae > Aggregatilineales > Phototrophicaceae > UBA6055. The sequence continues at coordinate 2,832 of WTGF01000021.1, forward strand.
GTGCAGTGTTTCCGCGACAGCTACCTGCATGGTTTATCAAATTATTTACGCAACCTGGTGATACAGTGCTGGATCCGTTCGTGGGGTCAGGAACTACTATGTTTGTCGCTCACGAGATGAAACGCTGTGCCATAGGTATAGATATTGTTTCCGAATACATAGACTCCATAGAAGAGTACTTTAATATGTGCGAGCGAAAACAGGCGTGAGGAGATTATGACCGAACACCTTTTGCAAGCGGTTCAAGAATACGTTGAAGAGAACATAGGTGCGGAGTTTCACGACAAACGACTGGATACCGTTAAAGAAAAACGGCTAAAGGACGTACTGAAACGGAAGAATCCGTACTTGTTCAAAGCAAAGGCGCAAGATGCTGCCCAATTGATACGCAGTATCTTAGACGCATTTCTTTCGTCGCAAGAGGAGACGATTTTCGGCGAGTTTCTGGAGGGAGTTGCTGTTTTCGTGGCAAAACAATTACACGAAGGCTTCAAGCCTTCAATTGATGAGTTGACAGGTATTGATTTGGTCTTTGAGAAAAACGGAAAAGTCTTTGCTGTCGACATAAAGTCCGGTCCCAATTGGGGTAATGACAGCCAAAAGCAGAAAATGTACCGCAATTTCAGTGAGGCAATCGTTCGACTACAACCTCGGTATCCTGCTCAGCGTATCTTGCCCATCAATGGCTGTATGTATGGTAAAGACAGTAGACCCCGCAAATTGGGCAAAATCAAAGAGGCACGTGTCGTTATAGAACAGGTCGAGTATTGGAAGTTATGTGGGCAGGATTTTTGGGATTTTATTGCGGGAAATAGACAGCTTTATCTGGAGATTATTGAACCACTTGGTTACCAGGCAGAACAGCGCAACGAAAACTTTCAGAAGGAGTACGGCAAATTCATAACCAAAATGACACGCGAATTCCTCATCGAGTACTCCGATGAAGATGGCGGCATTGCATGGGAGAAACTTACACATTTCGTTTCTGCGAGTAAGGCGGCAAATACACTAAGTCACTTTTCTCCGACTTAGTCGTTCTATTTCTGTAGATTTGATCTTGAATCTTGTTCCATTTGGAGTACGGCGTGCACCATCCCAAACATCTGATCCTTCTCGTGTACCTAGTCTTGAGCCTAACCACCACAGCCCAAGACCTGCCAGACCGCGAAACCATCACCCGCCACGCCAGCGACGACATCGCCCTGGTCGCCGACTTCTACGCCGGGCCCGCAGACGCGCCCGTCATCATCGCCCTGCACATGCTCAACAGCGAGCGCGCCGCTTACGCGCCTCTCATCCCCGACCTGCAGGCCGCCGGCTACGCGCTGCTCAATGTCGATATGCGCGGGCACGGCGCATCGGGCGGGGCGCGCGACTGGGACGCGGCCATCGCCGATGTGGCCGACTGGATCGCCTGGCTTGAGACCGAAGGACATCTCAACGAGAGCGGCCTGGCCATCATGGGCGCCAGCATCGGCGCCAATGTCGCCATCATCAGCTGCGCCGAAAGCGCGGTCTGCGCCGGCGCGATTGCGCTGTCGCCGGGTCTGGACTACCGCGGCGTCAAACCCGAGGCCGCGCTGGTCGACGGCTTGGCGGATCGCGCCGCTCTGCTGGTCGCCGCGGGACGGGACCAAAGCAGCGCGACGGCCATTCGGCAGATGTTTCTCAAGGCACAGGGCGCTGTCACCGCGCGCATGTACAGCGGGCGCGCCCACGGCACGCGGCTTTTCGAGTCGGAATATGAAAGCGTCAGCCAACTCATTCTGCACTGGCTAAGGGAACACATTCCCGTCAACCACGCGCCATCAAAAGACGACGAGTGCAATCCAGACAATTATCAATTCGGCAAACGCGGTTACATACTTTGCAGCAGCATCCCCAGGGCTATGAAACCTATCACCGCTGATCATTGTCTATACGAGCATATGGACGATAGAGACAATGACGGAGTAGTTTGCGAAATAGACAGGAGCTGACAAGATGAACTTTGATTTGGAGTCCGTTGATTATATTTTGGAAACCACGCGCAGCGTGCGAAAGCGCCTCGATTTGACACGAGCGGTCGATCGCGATGTCGTCATGCGCTGTATCGAGATCGCGACCCAAGCGCCAACCGGCAGCAACCGCCAGGGCTGGAAGTGGCTGGCGCTCAGCGATGCCGACAAAAAAGCTAAAATCGGCGAATATTACAAGGACTCCTGGTACGCCTACGCCGGCGTAGCGGCGCGCTCGGCGCCCGGCGAAGAGCCGTCGGCGCAGATGAAACGGGTCATCAGTTCGGCGCGTTACCTGGCCGACCACATGGGCAAGGTCCCGATGATGATCTTTCCCTGCGTCGAGGGCCGAGCCAGCGACGCCAGCCCGGCGGCCAACGCCGGCTTGTACGGTTCGATCATACCCGCGGCCTGGTCCCTGATGCTGGCGCTGCGGGCGCGCGGCATCGGCGCGGCCTGGACGACGCTGCACCTCAGCTACGAAAAAGAGTGCAACGAGATCCTGGGCATTCCCGATAATATCACCACCGCCGCCTTGCTGCCTGTGGCTTATTTCACAGGTGATACCTTCAAGAAAGCCGACCGCGTCCCGGTCGGCGAATTGACCTATTGGGAATCCTGGGGCGAGACTGTCGGCTAGCCTGGAGCCCCCGCCTGTAATCCCACCGACATGAAACTGTTTGCGTTGCGCTTTTTCGGTAGTATAGTAAAGTCAGCGCAAGTCAATGGGTCAGACGCCCTTTTGGATTGACTATGTCTGGATCGGCTCAAGCGGAAGGCATTCGTCGCTATTACGCAACGGATGAAAAACTGCGCATAGAGGACGAAACGCACGCCAAATACGCCGTTCCAAAATGCGATTTCGTGAACTGGACCCTGGATACCTTGGTTTGGCAGACCGATGACACGGTGCTCGATATCGGTTGCGGCCGGGGCAATCATTACGCGCAGTTGATCGACCGAGCCCCTGACATCACGTACTTCGCTCTGGATTTGTCCCCCTTCATGCTGCGCAATCATCCTGCCCAAGGCGACCGGCTCGCCTTGGGCAATGCGCTGCAACTGCCCTATGCCGATGACAGCTTTGACGTGGTGATGGCCAACCATGTGCTCTATCATCTGGACAATATCGATCGCGGATTGGACGAGATCAAGCGTGTACTCAAACCGGGCGGAAAAATGCTCGCCACCACCAACAGCATCCATAACCTGCCCGAACTGCAAGTGCTGTTTCGCCGCGCTATCGTCTTGCTCAGCGCCAACGGCGCCCACGTGCACCCGCCCACCCTGCCCAGCGATTCCTTCGCGCTGGAAAACGGCACCCGCATCCTGGCGCGGCACTTTTACGCGGTCGTCCGGCACGACCTGCCCGGGCAATTGATATTCGACGATATTGATCCGGCCATGGATTACCTCGACAGCATGCGCGACCTGCGCCAACATAGCTTGCCGGAAGACGTCGATTGGGACGACATGATGCTGATCATGCGCCAGCAGATCAGTCAATTGATCGACCTGATGGGCAAACTGGAGCTCAATATCGTGAGCGGCGCATTGCTCGCCAGCGATAGCGGCGGCTTCATCAACGAATTCATCGAGCGCGACCAAGCGGCCGGTTGAGCCGCCCTCTAGTCCAACACCAGCGGCGCAGGACGAGGAAGGACCCATGTCCGTCTTATCATTCGGTGAACTGCTGATCGACTTCGTCGCGCTGGAAATGGGCGTGGCAGTCGGCGAGGCCTCCGGTTTCATCAAGGCGCCGGGCGGGGCCCCGGCCAATGTTGCCGCCGCCGTCGCCCGCCTGGGCTACCAAAGCGCATTCATGGGACAGGTCGGCGATGATCCCTTTGGCAGGCATCTTGCCGGCGTGCTGGCCAGCGAAGACGTCAATATCGAGGGCTTGAGTTTTTCGGGGGAGGCGCGCACCGCCTTGGCTTTTGTCTCCAACACAGCCGATGGCGATCGCAGCTTCATGTTCTATCGGCATCCCTCCGCGGACATGCTGATGCGGCCGGAAGATGTCAAAACATCCGTCATAGACTCGGCGCAGGCATTTCATTACGGCAGCATCACTTTGATCCGCGAACCGGCGAAATCCGCCCTGTTGATGGCGCTCGAGCACGCCGCCGCCGGGGGCAAGTTCATCTCCTATGATCCCAACCTGCGCCTGCCGCTTTGGGAGAGCGCGGCGGCGGCAAAAGCCGGCATGATCGCCGGACTGGACTACGCCAATCTGCTCAAAATCAGCGACGAGGAACTGCTGTTCCTGACCAGCGGCGATGATGTCGCGCCCTTATGGCGCGAGCGCATGGAATTAATCTGCGTCACCTATGGACCCGGCGGCGCTGTTATCCACCTGCGCGATGGCGAAACGATCAAACACGATGGATATGCTGTGAACGCCCGCGATACCACCGGCGCCGGCGACGCTTTTGTGGCGGCCATGTTGATCGGCATCCTGGAACATCGCGCTGACTACGCCGCGCGCCTGCCCGAGATTCTCGACTTCGCCAACGCCGTGGGCGCGTTGACCTGCCTGAAGGAAGGCGCGATTCCTTCGCTGCCCAGCATGGCCGAGGCGCGGGCTTTCATCGCGGGGCGCAAGGGCTAGGCAGGCGCGGCGTCACTCACAGACGATGCCATCCTTATCGCGGTCATTCATGTATTGGTAGGCCGGATGTCCGCGCGGCACGGGCGCGATGCCGTGTCGGCGCGCTTCGGCGCAAGTAATCCTGCCGTTGCCATTGTCATCATATAGCGCGAGCGCCGATTGCGCGGCGGGTGCTTGTTGGGCAGGCTGCGCTTGTTGCTGCTGCGTTTGTGTCGAACCCTGCGATGTCTGCCTCGCGGCGGGTTGAGGAACGGTTCGACTAGAGCGGCTGCTGACCGGCTTCGTCCCGCTAACCCTTAGTGTCTTGGCTATCCAACCGCTATTTATATGAACCCAGCAGTAGGCTTCGCCTTGCGCTGACTCCACGACAGCATAAGAACCCGGTCCCGCCAAGCCAACTTTCTCGCTATTGAAAGACGCTTGCGCGCGGATATTCATGGCGCCAGTCACATAGGCGGTATCGTACAAGAAGCAAGCTTGGGCCCCCGCAGGCGGCTGTTGACGGAGGGGCTGGCTGGCGCTTGCCGCCGCGCTAACCAGCGACGTTTTGGCTATCCAGCCGCTGCCGATATGAATCCAGCAATATCTCTCGTCTTGCGCGGATCTTGAGACAGCGTAAGTATCCGGTTGCGCCAAGCCGATCTTGGCGCTGCTGACGGACGCTCCCGACCGGATGTTCATCGCGCCTGTCACGCGGGCGGTATCGGATGCGAAGCAGCCTTCGTTACTTGTCGGCGCAGTCACCGTGTTCGCGGGGGCGATTCCAGCGTAACAATTCAGCTTTTCGGCTATGCCGAGCGATTGACATTCCTCCCGCGGGTTGCATCGCTGCAGAATCTGGATTGCGGCATTCGCCTCTCTACTATCCATCGACAGCTTGTACGCCGCTTTTACATTCACAACGGTCTGCGCAAACCAGCATACATTTTCAGTTGGCGTCCATTCCGCCAAGTCTTTGCCGCTTTTCTGGTGACGGTTGACGCCGGGACTAGCCAGTGTGAGATTATCTAAATCCTGTGCGAATCGCCGTCTTGTCGAAGCAGCCTTCGCGCACAATCCGCTATCGTGCGCTTCGGAAGTCGCGACGATATGCTCAATGTCAGTTTCATACCTGCTGCTGAAGACTTCCCCGGTGTAAGGGCTGATAATCTTGCCATCCAGATTCTCCGCAATGATGCGCAGCTCGATACTTTGCGGATAGGAGTAATCGCTTCGGTTATATGGTGAACATCGGTTTTCCGGCGCAACAGTGACTTGCGCTGATACTGACAGTGCCGTCGCAAATGCCATTGCCGCTGCAACAATTATTCGCCGGACAGCCATCATTTTCTCCCTCAATGGAAGCCTAAGCGGCCGCTGCCCAGCGATTGGATTGCCGCCAAGTCATTCAGATAAACAACGATGCCGTAGGTCGGGGCTCGGGGCGCAAGCGCGCCCGCCAAGTGAAAAGCCCGGAGCATTTCAGGGCAGTGTTGGATAAGGTATACTGGTAGTGAAAACTTAATAGGTTTTCACTGTTATGTGTTTCCTGTGGCAGACTGGCAGCCAACCAATCGCCTGCCACAGGAAATCTTATATAATAGCCATGTAATATGCAATCCAAAACATAAGTGTTTCTTATTCGACGCCCGAATGCAATAGCTTTGAGCGGCGCGTCACCAGAACATACGCTGTTCTTCCGAGCGCGCTATGGTTCTCTTGTTTGATAATCTGCATCGCTCATGCGACGAGAAGGCTTGTTATTTTCTGTAAGCGCGACATTCCTGTGGACGATTCGCTACCGCCGAGTGGCTGTATCCAGGATGTCTTTGTGACGAATATACGAATTGAGGTCCCATGTCCCAAGCAAACATGATCTTAATCCTGGCAGACGATATGGGCTTCTCCGACATCGGCTGCTTCGGCTCGGAGATCGCCACGCCCAACCTCGATCGCCTGGCGGCTAACGGGGCGCGCTTCTCGCAAATGTACAGCTTCGCCCGCTGCTGTCCCTCGCGCGCGGCGCTGCTGACCGGCCTCTACCCGCATCAAGCCGGCGTCGGGCACATGATGTCGAATCGCGGCACGCGCGCTTATCAGGGTTATCTGCGCGATGACGCGGTGACGATTGCCGAAGTGCTGAAGGGCGCCGGCTATCGTACATTGATGTCTGGCAAATGGCATACCGGCGGCGAATACGTGGCCCGTCATCGCGACGACTGGCGCCCCGGCGCGCCCGGCTACCCCACCCCGCTCGATCGCGGCTTCGATCAATTCTTTGGCACGCTGGCTGGCGCCGGCAGTTTCTTCCATCCCCATGCCCTGATGGAGGACGGCGAGCTTGTCGACGAACATCGCGACGGTTTCTACTACACTGACGACATCACGGACCAGGCAATAGCGATGATTGATGGCGCGTGCCGGGATAACATGCCGTTCTTCCTGCATGTCGCCTATACCGCGCCTCATTGGCCCCTGCATGCCCTGCCGGAGGACATCGCCAAGTATGAGGGGGCCTACCGCGCCGGCTGGGATAGGCTGCGCCAACAGCGCCACGAAGAACTCAACAGCCTGGGTATCCTGGATCCGGTCTGGCGAATTTCGCCGCGCGATGCGGATTCGCACCCCTGGACCGACGAAAAGCATAGCGACTGGGAAGACCTGCGCATGGCCACCTATGCCGCCATGATCGACCGCATGGATCAGGGCATCGGCCGCATCCTCGCGGAACTGGACAAGCAGGGCATAACCGACAACACCCTGATCATATTCTTGTCGGACAACGGCGGCTGCGCGGAATATCTGGCGGAGGACGGTTGGATCAATTCTTATGTGCCGGCGCTGCCCGACGGGCGCCCGGTGCGGATCGGCAATCGGCGCGATCTGCTGCCCGGGCCCGCCGATACCTATATGAGCTATGACCTGCCTTGGGCCAACGCCTCCAATTCACCCTTCCGCCTCTACAAGCATTGGGTACACGAAGGCGGCATCTCCTCGCCTTGCATCCTGCACTATCCGGATCAGGTCGACGCCGGGACGCTCATCCATAGCCCGGTCCAGTTCATTGATGTGCTCCCGACCTTCGCCGAATTGGCGGGCGCGGAATATCCGGCCGAGTATGGCGGGCAAGCGATACAGCCCGTCGAAGGCGAAAGCTTCTTGCCGGCGCTTCAGGGGAGCGACTGGCAGCGCGAGAACCCGCTCCGCTGGGAGCACGAGGGCAACCGCGCCTTGCGCATCGGCGACTGGAAGCTGGTCAGCAAGCACCCGGGTCCCTGGGAACTCTACAATATGATCGAGGACCGCACCGAATTGAATGACCTCGCCGACGTGGAAGTCGAGCGCGTGCGGCATATGAGCGCGCTGTACGACGGTTGGGCGCAGCGCTGCGAAGTGCGGGACTGGCCGCTGGATTAGGGTTGGCAGTTCGTTTGCTCAAAGCAGGGATAAAGGCGGTTTTGCGGGCGACCCGGCGGACTCTGTTGAAGAACCGCCTAGACCCTCACCCCAAACCCCTCTCCCATAAAGGGAGAGGGGCTTAAAGGGCTCAATACGAGTCACAAGACTCCCCTTCTCCCCTTGTGGGAGAAGGGGTCGGGGGATGAGGGGTGTATTTCAACAGCGACCCGGCGGGTCGCCCCTACCGACGACTATTATTTTGGAGTTGCATAACTTAGTTGGTCTTGCTGAAGGCAAAGCGCAATCTCGACATAAAGCAGCGATCCTGTGGATCGCCCAACGCAATTGCTTGAAACGCGGGCGACAGGCCGAACCGTCCCTGCCCGTTAATAATCGCCACCGAAACTTAAAGGAATTGGGGGCATTGATCTTTTGCCAAGCGCGGGGAATATGTTACCATTCTTAAGAATCGCAAGTATGCCATAAGGGGGTGATGAGATGCATTCCGCACCACTGACCATCGGCATTGAAGAAGAATATCAACTGATCGACCCGGCCACCGGCGAATTGGCGGCGGTCGTTCAAGAACTCTTGCACGATGATCGCATCATGCAGATCGGCGATCAGGTAAAGCCGGAGTTTATGCAATCGCAAATCGAAGTGGGCAGCGCCATCTGTCGCAATGTGGGCGAAGCGCGCATGGAATTGCTGCGGCTGCGGCGCGAGGTAGATACGGTGGCGCAGCGCCATGGTTATGGCATCATAGCAGCCAGCACGCATCCCTTCGCGCGCTGGGAAGAGCAGCAAGCCAATCCGGGCGAGCGTTACGAAGACCTCCAGAACTACATGCAAGAGGTTGCGCGCCAGATGCTGATATTCGGCATGCACGTGCATATCGGCTTTGGCACCGAACCCGAGCAACTCGATCTGTTGATTGATATTCAGAATCAACTGCGTTACTTTTTACCGCATATTCTAACGCTCTCGACCAGTTCACCGTTCTGGCACGGCCATCCTACGGGTCTGAAAAGTTACCGCAGCATCATCTTCGAGAATCTGCCGCGGACGGGCATTCCGCCGACTTTCTCCTCCTTCACCGACTTCAACACGATGATCGAAACCTTCGGTCGCGTTGGCGCGCTGGGCAAAGAACGCGCCGATGGCAAAGCCGATTACACCAAGATCTGGTGGGACGCGCGCCCGCAAGAACAGTTCGGCACTCTGGAAGTCCGCGTCTGTGACATCTGCACCACGGTTGACGAAGCCGTCGCCATCGCCGCCCTGATTCAGGCGCTCTGCGCCAAGCTGATCCAACTGCGCAATCAAAATCTCAGTTGGCGCATCTACCCCAACGAGCTGATCGCCGAGAACAAATGGCGCGCTGTGCGTTGGGGGCTCGACGGTCAACTGGTCGACTATGGCAAGCGCGAAGCGATTCCCATGCGCTTCCTGACACATGAGTTGCTGGAACTGGTCGACGATGTCGTTGACGAGCTTGGCTCGCGCCAGGAAATCGAATATATCAAGACCATTCTGGATAAAGGCACCAGTTCCGACCGGCAACTGGCGGTCTATCATCAATGCAAGGCCGACGGCGCCGATGAGGACGAGGCGCTGCACGCCGTGGTGGCGCACCTGCGCGAGGAGACGATGCGCGGCGTGAGCTAAATGGCGATAAACGCCACCGATTCTGACGTTCGGTTAATCTAGAATCGTCAAGCAATGAAGAGACGTGTCAAAAAAGTCAAGAATTGTACTTTGTACTGGACGGTATAGTATAAAGTGCATGAAATCTTTTGAAGCGTGTACTCCAATCTCATACAATTTCTATATCTTCACTCAAGGATGATAGAGAGGGCATAAGTGCAGAGAAGCAGCTGGCTTAGTAGAAGGGCGCGATCGATGAAAGTGCGTGACCCGTTGTACGTTGCTGCAATGCTGGCAATGTCAGGTATAGGGCTGGCCATTGGCATAAGCGAAGGCGGATCGGCTAGAGAAACGCTGATATTCATCATTTTCGCTATGGTGATGCTATACATGGCTGCCAGGCGGTAAATGCAAAATGCTGCGCGGTTGCTCGTAGGAATTCTGTCGTTTGGGGTAGCTGTCTATACTGCTCTCAATCAGTATCCATTTGAATACACCGCAGGTTTTTTGATATTCTCTGCGCTTTTGCTGACGAACGTGCAATGGTTTCGCGCGAAGGCCGTAGATGGAGAAGTGGAACTCGAAGCTCACTTCGAAGAAGCTGGCGAAACCAAACCTGCTCGACAAGAAAATGAAGACGCTATTGGGCGTTTGAGTGAAGGGGACAAAAGCGGAACGGATGATAAAGCAGATACACGAGATGATAATGAACTAGAATCGCCTGCTCGTTGAGCATGCGTATATCCGGTTAATGGCCCGGTAATCGCGAGCCTCGTCTGTTGGCGAGGCTTTTGCTTTGCCCGTCGATTCTTATAGCCGCTCAGACATGGATATATTTGCAAAGGTAAAGGGAATTCAAAAGTCGATTTTAACTTGCGCATTCGAGCGCAATGCCAGCATTTATCGCGCAAGCTCCGCGAGTATGCCTAAGTTTACATCTGTAAGGGCCGCCTCCCGCCTTTGGCGCGGTTGCTGGCGTAACGTCCGCTTAGCTCAGGTTCAGCAAGTTGCAGGCGGCGCGGCGGCAGCCCCTTGACCAGGGCTTCCAGGTCGTCAAGCGCCATTTGCCCCAATTCGTACATGGCTTCCTCCACCGAGCCGGCGCGATGCGCGGACAGCAAAGCGCCCTCGGCGGCGCGGATGGGATGATCGAGTTCCAGGGGTTCCGTCGGGAATACATCCGTCGCCAGCTTGAAGCGCCCCGCCAGGACCAGCTCCGTCAAAGCAGCGAAATCGACGACATGGGCGCGGCTTATCAAAGCGAATACGGCCTCCGGCTGCACCAATTCCAAAAGCTCGCGCGTGATCATGGCTTGGTTTTCGGCTGTTGGCGACGCCAGCACAAAGATCAGTCGCGAACGCGCGATCAAGTCCTCCAGCGCCAGCGGCTCTACGCCCTGACGTCGCAGATAGCCGTCGCTGAGCCAGGGATCGTAAGCGGAGATCTTCACGTTAAAGGGCCGCAACAGTTTATGCAATTCGCGCGCCAGGCTGCCATAGCCAATCATACCTACGGGCTTGTCGTACAACAGAAAGGTACCGACGTTGCCCTTGTGCAAATACTGCTCCGTTCCAGCCCGCATCTCGCGGTCGCCAAGCGCAATATCGCGCGCCGAGGCGATCGCCATCCCCAAGGCGAATTCCGCCACCTGCCGCGCAAAAGCCGGCGCTGCGCTCAGTACCCGTATACGATTCCGATAGCAAAATTCGTAGTCCAAGCGCAGCGGGAAGGCGCCGGAAACAGTGATGATCGCCTGGAGCTGCCGCGCTTGATCCAGCACTTCGCCATAGCGCCAATCGGCGCAGATCACAAAATCAGCCGAGGGCAATGCCGCCAGGAAGTCCTTCATCGGCATCGGATCGTCGCGCCCCCAGACCACATCAACAAGGTCAAAAAGCCGTTGTCGATCTGCCGGAGAGAATATCTCGTCCATGCGGCGGAAACTGGGATCAACGATGACTTTGCTTTTCATAAGCCGCCTCCCCGAAAAGACGATTTCACCACAAAGACACAAAGAGCGCAAAGAAATAATGGATTAAACACAGCTGCTCGGCGGCAGCGAATCGTCCTGCCGTACGGTAGTGTATCCTTTTCGGTTGAAACAAAAAAATTAACCACCGAGGACACCGAGAGCTCCGAGAAAAAAACTAGAGTATAGTTGTTCTCCATGTTCTTTGAGCATTTGTGGTGAAATGAGTTGATTTAATTTCAACCGAATTTGATACAGTACCTGCCGTACTCACACAAAATAACAAACCAGTTCCTTGCACGAGCAAGAGGGTTTATTAAAAAAAGAAGCAAGACCAAGTTATGATAAACACTTCGTGTCCTTCGTGTCTTTGTGGTAAAAACCGTGCGCTTGTCACCGGGCGCGGCGCTATTTGAAGCGGCGGTCGTACCAAACGGGCAAGTCGCCCAGGCGGACGGCAACATGCACGGCGGCGGCTTGCAGCGCCGTCGCGACAGCGTCAGGTTCCAAAACGCTGACGCCTGAGGGGCGGTTCTTCTCAACGACGGCGTCGCAACCGGGCAGCAGCGCATCCGCGCGTTTGTCGTCTTCGACCAGCAATCGCCGAAAACTGCCATCGATCATTTGCAAATTTATCTCGCCATGAAAGACAATCGGCCGTCGACCGCGTTTCTTGACCAATTCACTGGCGTATACCGATTGAACGGCGCCCGCGTCAACCTGCCAACACAAGCCCTCGCCACGAAGGGCGTTGACGCTCTGCTTGTCGGCGCTGATCACCAAGGTATCCGGTTCACCCATGATCTTCTTGACTTGCAGCGCGATCATCAACAGCAGCAATAGGGACACGCCAATTCCCAAGTACGGCAAGAGGCTGGGATCGGGAATCAGCGTCCCGGCATTGGGCAAGGCCAGTTCATGAATTAATGAGGCGATCGAGACCCAGGCATAAAATGCCGCCAATAGACCATACCAGGCGATTTGGCGGTACCTGGCGCGGATCCAACGGCGGTCACGCGCAAACTGCAGTTCGCTTTGGCCCGCCTTTGTTCGCGCCCCCAAGATCCAGTCGCCCAAATCAAGCGGAAGATCAATCAAGGGAATAGGCTCGGGCGCTGCCATGGCATCCCCCGGCGTTGAAGCCACAAAGGGTTTACCCAAGACATCGGCCAAAGCCAGACCGATCTGCTGAACAGTCCGCTGGCTGCGCGATTGATCAGCATCGTCGATGCGCAGCACTTCAAACCAGCGACTACTGCGCGAGAATGACAAGTCAGGGGCCAGTGTCATTCCCAATTGCCAGGCGGCCTCTTCTTCCGACCAGCCCAAGACCACCTCGCCGATGTCCCGCGGGGCGACTTCGCCCAGGGGCGGCAAGGCGCGTCGGTTGCCAAAATCATCATCGTAGCGGAAGCTCCTGCCCGCCTTGACCTCGACCAGCAGGGTCGGCGCAGCGGCGGCGTCGAGTTGTATCAGGCGCCAACGATCTTCGCTATAGTCGACGAGCATGTTATCCGAGACTGCAATTCGCGTCATGGGTCGCACACTTGTTTCGAGAAAGCGCAATTGAGCTTGAGGCGCATTATCGCAGATTTCAATAAAAAATGCAGACGAGATTTATTCCAAGCGCCACAAACGAGGGACTTACTTTTTCGGGGCTAAAGGAACTTAGCGCTACGCTCATTTAACAAACCCCCTTGTTCATGCCAGGACAAGGCTCGTTATTTTTCGTGAGCGCGTCAAACTTTCTCGCCGCCGCCGAGCGGCTTTTCCGGCGACTGATAGCGCCCCCGCAGGATTACCAGCGCGACGAAGATCAAGGCCAGCAGCGCCAGCGCCAGCGTCCCGACCTGCAAAGCTTGTCGCTCCGGGATTCGACTGACCGCCACGGCGATGCCGCCAAAGATCAGGGAAAAGATATAAAGCAAGAGCAAAGCCTGTCGTTGCGAAAAACCCATGCGCAGCAGCCGATGCGAGACATGATCCTTGCCCCCCAGCATCAAGGGTCGCCTTTCTATCAGGCGCGTGAGTATCGCCAGGTTGATATCGACGATAGGCAATGCCAGCACGAGTATGGGCACCATCCAGGTCACATTGAGTGATTGCTCGGTGAATTTCAGCTTGATGGCCAGGATCGCCAAGACGAATCCCAGCGTGTAGGCGCCCATGTCGCCCATGAATGTGCTCGAGGGATTGAAGTTATAGGTCAAGAAACCGATGGCGCTGCCGAAGATCGCGGCCGCCAGCATGCTGACCAGGATCTGTCCTTGCGTCACCGCCATGAACAGAAAGAAACCCGAGGCGATTGCAGCTGTGCCGGCGGCCAGGCCGTCCATATTGTCGATCCAGTTTAAGGCGTTAATCAGCGCGACGATCCAGAACAAGGTGAGCGGGATATCGATCCACTGCAGCCCAAAAAGACGAATTTGCACGCCCACCAGCGTGACCACCACAGCCGCCAGCACCATTACCAGCAGGCGCAGGCGCGGGCTAAGGTGTTTGCGGTCGTCCAGGTAGCCGATCCAGGCCAGCAAGGTGGTGCCGGCGACGATCGCGCCCAGTTCTTTCAAATGCGTCGGCGGGCTGAACAAGAGAATGGATAGCACGAAGGCGACATAGATGGCCGCCCCGCCCATCAGCGGCATGTGCCGTACATGGATGTTGCGCCGGCTGGGCGCCGCCGTTACCCCCAGGCGCATGGCGATTTGTCTTGTCAGAGGCGTCAAGCACAGGGCGGCGGCGAAACCCACGATCATGATGGGGATAAATTGCAGGTTGGCATCCATGACCTCAGTATAAGAGCGATGACAGATTCTTGAAACCCTGCGGCAAGTCGGGAGGAATGGACTTCAATGCCGGCAAGCTCGCAATGCGCGCCTTCTAGGTTTTCGTGCGTCGATAGGTCACGTGAAAACAACGTATTTGAGGACGTAGTCGAACCGACAAATAACCTCAACTACGGACAACCCTATAGAATTGTAGAACCGGATGCTTAAGGCATTCTGGATTGATCCCAAAGGGAATGCGGCTTATCCCCGTAAAATGATCAACGCAATCACGTTGATAATCGCGACGACTACAACAGTTATGCCGACAGACATTTTGATGCTGTCCTTTAAGCCAGTTAGGTCAGTCTGCAATCCAGTCATGTCGGTTCGCAGCCGGCTCATATCCGATCTGAGTTCGTTGATGCTCTTTTCGAATTCCAGACGGAGCTGCGCGAGATCCGCCTTCGTCGCCAGGTGCTGATACGTCGCTTCTAATGCCGAGAGTCTACCTTCGTGCTCCATCGATTGCTCCGCTGCCATTGCATGTTCCAGTCTTCGGCCGCGTCAATATGATAGTAAGTTAAGATTCTACCGTAACGGCAAACGCGTTGCAATGGCGACGATGGATCAAGAATTACATCGATTAATTTCCAAGCAATACATTGACAAGCGCGCGTGTTACAGATCTATCGCAAGGTGAACTTCCACAATATTTTTATATCACAAGTCTCACAATTCCGTAATATATCTTACTCATCTTGTCTCCACTCGAAGACGGCTTTGACCGGCAGGTGATCGGAACCGATCGGGCCGCCCATACTCGCTGCCACGGTCCGCAATTCGTCGCTGTGCCAAATATAGTCGATGCGCAAGAAGGGGTGAACAATCCGCGGCAAGCCAATAACTTCGGCCACCGGCCAGGTACGTCCGGCGCCCGTGCCCGCCTCCCGCCAGGCGTCATTTATCTGCGCGGCGATCTCGTCATAGATAAGCGAGCTGTCGCTCATGTTGAAGTCGCCCGCCACCAGGTACGGTTTGCTCTCGTCGCGGATAATTTCCAGCAGGCGACGGGCCTGCGCGTTACGGCGCGCTTCGTTGTAACGCAGCAGCATATCCAGCGCGAAATGCCCAGAGGGATGCCAATTCGCCTGTGGCAAGGCCAGGTGCGCGGCGTAAACTGCCAGCTCGCGTCCGTTCTGATCCAGCAGAAGTCGCAGCGCCAAGCGCCCGGGATCGTCTTCAATGGATAGAATCTGCCGCTCGAGGATGGCATAGCGAGAGAAGATGCGTACGCTGCCCGCGATATGATCTTCATGCGCATAGATATCGTAGAGCCGCTGCAAGCGATGGTCGTATCCCTCGGCCGTTTCCTGCAACACGATGACATCGGCGCCGGCGGACAGCAGCCAATCGGTCGCCTCGTCCAACTCCGCATTGCTGCCCTGCACGTTGAATGTCACGACCGAGAAGGTCTCGCCACCCGGTGGTTCAATCGCCTTATAGCGGCCGGGCCAGGCAAAGCAGATCAAACCGACGAGTATCAAGGCGATTTGCAGCAGGGCGCTCCAGCGGTCGCGCAGCTGCGACAGCAATGCCCGGCGATGACGTTTCGCCTTCTGCGAGCCATGGGAAGGGTTCTTACCCAAGCGCGAAAGCGCCGTCCCTTGACGAGCGGCGATGATGGACAAGGGAAAAGTCAGCGCCAGGGGCATGTACCAATAGGGCGCGAAGGTATTCGCCAGGTCAACTAACCAGAAGCCGCTGATGCGCATGAGACGCAAGAGCGTAAACAAAGCGACCAAAGCCGCATAAAATGCCACCAGATGACTGGCCGGTCCCGACAGTCGACGGACGAATCGTTGCAAGGCTGACCAAGACATGCCAGGCTGACCTCAGTCTCGAAGAACGTGAATGTTCATTATACACGGCCCGTCCGCAAATGGCTTCGCGGCTCGCCAAACAGGACAGGGCAATCGCATCAAATTATTTTTTCACCACCGAGGACACCGAGAGCACCGAGATTTAACCGCGAGCCTGTCAAAATAGAGGCGATGCAAGGCGACATACCATGTCGCCCGAAAGCGCAAAGCCCTGTAGCATCGGGCGACCAGATTGGTCGCCCCTACGTTTCGTTAGATTTATGCGACATTCGACGGTTATTGATTTTGAAGCGATTGCCCTGGGTAGTGTATCCTTTTCGGTTGAAACAGGAAATTTTAACCACCGAGGACACCGAGAGCACCGAGAATAATCTTACAGTATTGTTGCTCTCCGTGTTCTTTGCGGATTTGTAGTGAAATGAATTATTTCAATTTCAACCGAATTCGATACAGTACCGCGGCTTGCCAATCAGGAAACACGACCGATGAATCTATTCGCGCTGCAGTTCTGCCGTCAGACCTTTTCGCATGTCCTCCGACACAAAGGCAACCCGCAGCGCATTCCGGGTGAAATCAAGCAAGTCGGCTTTGCTGAATCCCAGATGATGCGCGAGCGCGTATTCTCGTCCGATCGTCGTCGACATTTGCACCGGATCATCGGTGCAGAGTGTGATCGGGACGCCCGCCTCGACGAAGCGGCGGATGGGATGGGTTTCATAGGACGGAACTGCGCCGAGGATCACATTGCAGCTCAAAGCGACCTCGACAGTTACGCCGCTAGCGGCCACCTGCTCCAGCAAATGAGGATGATAACCAGCCTGTGTGGCGTGACCTAATCGCTTGAGACCCGGCAGCTTGAGCGCCGCCGGAATATTGACAGGCGAGTTTTCGGCGACGTGCGCGGTGATGCCCAGACCCGCCGAGGCCAGGCGATCGGCAATGCGATAAGCCCCTGTCCAGTCGGCTTCGGTCTCATAAGGCTGGTTGAACAAATCCGCGCCGAAGATCAAACCGTCCTTGCCCCAGCGCTCATAGCGTTTGACCAAGGGCTCAAGTATATCCTCATCCTGTTGCAGGTATATGAATGGGATGACGGCGGCCTGAAAACGCGGGTAGCGCGCCCGCAGCTTTTGCGCAGCTGCCTTAATCAGTTCGAGGCACTCCGGTCGCTCCGCCATATCTTTACCCGGACGGATTTCTGCCAGGATAGAGCCATCGGCCGCCGATTCCTCAAAAATATCAACGATACGCGCGATGAAATTATCGCCGCGCTTGTCAGCTTCAAACAATTCTGGAAAGGGCTTGGACAAGTGCTGCAAGCGATCCCCGCCCGGCGCTTCAGTTTGCATCAGCCAGCGCGCCCAAGCCCGCCAATCATAGGGTTTGCGGCCCTGTCGCTTCGCCAGCACACGATCAAGCCGCGGCGACCATTCGGCGTGAATATGAATATCCGCTTTGGGCAAACGCGCGATTTCAGCCGGAATCGGGATATCCGCCAGCGGGTCTAAAGCCATGTCGCCTCGCAAGCGATCGCAGGCTGTGACTGGAGGCTGCTGCCGAGCGCAAGCCGCGAGCGCCCAGGTTACATCACAGCACAAGCAGCGAGATGAGGACCAGCGCCACGAAAAGCCCCGCCGCCAGGATGCCCATGTTACGCAGGTCCTTGATCACGAAGCCGTAATCGGCGCGCAGTTCTTCTTCAGAAACTTCTTTGGTGGGGTTCGCCAGCAGATCGGCAACGTACTCGGCATCCAACGCGCCTTCGTCTTTGCGCCGTTCCAGTTGCACGGCTTGCAGGTCCCGACGGCGGCGGCGCTGTCTGCGCGGGGCTTCCGCAGTGGCAGAGCCGACGACAACGCCAGATGGCGCGTTTTCTTGCGCTGTCGCTTCCGTTTCGCTCGCGACTGCTTCGTCGCCGCCCGTGGCGGCCTGACGCGCTTGCTCCAGCACGGCTTTGGAGATATTGGGTTTTTTGCGCCTGCGTTTGGCCATGCGGCATCGCTCCATCGACTAGCTGAACATACTCGCATTATGGCAAAGGAAAAGCGCCATGACAAGCGGGCGTGTTCTTGGGCGCGGGGCACCGGGGATTTACCACAGAGGCGCAGAAGTAAAACCAGGTGAGTCATGCAACTCGAAAATAAAAGTCGGCGGTAGGGGCGACCCATTGGGTCGCCCGCAAAACCTAGCCGGAACGGCGGGCGAGCCAAGGCTCGCCCCTACGGCTTTCGACTTTGATGACGTTGTAGGGGCGACCAATCTGGTCGCCCGAAAATCACCTGAGTTTTTTCAGATTTTGTGGCGATATCGCGTCTGGTGAAAAACTGTCCTGTCCTCAGCATTGCTATGGGGGGAGGGAGGTAGACTAAAGATAGGCGCGATTCAGGTATTGTGGTGTTTGCAACCGGGCCCAGCGCGTATCCCTTACTGCGATTGGGACGGTCGTTTTTCCAGCAATGTCCGCAATTGCTCGAAGCTGATGCCATATTGCCGGGCGATTTCCCGCGCATAGCTCTGGCCGCGCGGCGGCGCTGCCAGCACACGGTAGGTGCGTCGCAGTCCGGACGCGTCCTCTTCGACTTCCGAGATCAAGCTCCTCACACGACTATCGCCCGATACCGCATCGTTGATACTTTCGCAGTCCACGGCCAATTCGTGCAAATGCGTCACGAAGACAGCGCGCGCGCCCAAGATACGCAAGCAGCTTAGAACATCCCGCGCCAGAAAGTAGCTTTCGGTGGCGCTGGTGCTGGCCAGCGATTCATTCATCAGAATCAGGCTATGCGAAGTCGCTCGACTGAAGATCTCGCGCAGGCGCTTGGCTTCTTCGCCCAGCCGTCCGCTTTCCATCTCCGGATCCTCTTCGACCGGGAAATGCAGGCATATGGCATCGACCGGGCTTAAGGTCGCCGCAGCCGCCGGCAGGTACAAGCCCGATTGCGCCATCACGTGCAGCAAACCAATCGCGCCCATCCAGGTGGTCTTGCCGCCGCGATTGGGCCCTGTCAAAACGTGGATGCGGCCCTGGGCATCGAAACGGGCATCGTTGCCCACGATATACGCCCCCAGGTCCTCGCCCCGGTGCTGCCGGCTGAGGCGCAAGGCAAGATCGAGATTCACCATGCCGCGCACATCCATGCGGCGCTCCTCTGGGGGCAAGAGGGTCGGTTTGCACATGAGCAAGCCCTGATCGCGCAGCTTTGAAATCATCCCCGCTGCGCCGATATAGAAGGCAATTTCGGTTTCAATGGCGCGCAGCATGCGGCTGTTGACCCGAGCGTAAGCAGCCAGGGCGCGATTGATCGGTCGAATCACATCATCCAGGATTTTGCGCAAATCGCCGAAAACGCTGTTGCCCCCCAGACGATCCAGGGTCTCGCGGCGCGTTGCCATGATGCCGCCGCCGCTTGTCGAGGGCGCCTGATGCAAGGGACCGATACCGCGCATTTCCTCCTCGTCATCGCTCCCCCATAACTTGCGAAAGAAACGGGGACCCTTGAAACGGCGGCGGTTGATCGACAGCAAGGTGGCGGCCACCGGTCGCAGGTCCGGCGACAGATTGACGCCGATTGTGACACTGACGATCTCGCGAATACGGTCGCGCAGTTCCGGCAATTCCGCCGCCATCTGCTGGAAGAGGGGATCTTGCACGGTCCGCGTCACTTGCTCCGCCAACTTATGCCAGGCGCAGGCCTTCAGCGCCGGCCGAGCGCCTTGCAGCAGCACATCCAACTCGGTGACGCATTCCACATAATTTTCCAGCTCCGTCAAGCGGGAAAGCACCAGCGCCAATTCGTGACGGCGGGCGCGGATATCCCTGACAGTTTCGCCCAAACCGCGAATCTTGGGCAGCAACTCCGTCAGCCCGGCCGTGAAATCCGGCTGATTAAGACAGTCGTCAAGCACCTCGTGGCGATAGGCCAGGGTCTCGATATCGGTCAGCAGCGTGCAAAGGATGTCGCGAATCGCGCGCGTGTAATCGCGATAAGGTGAAATCTCTTCCGCGATGACCCCGATTCTCAAGTCATCGTGCCGAGCAAAAGACTGTGAGGAGGCGGCGCTTGCCCTGCGGCGATCGCGCCATAAAAGGCTAATCAAATCCGGCTCGACGGGGCGATTCTGGAACATTCTTCTCCGTTCGGTTGCGCTATTCGTCCGTCCACCATGATAACAGCCGCTCGGCAGCGGCGAAAAGGTCTGTCAAGCACAGACAGATGTATGAAGCTTCTGCAGCGATGAGCGGGTCTGACTATTGCAAGAAACAAAAAGCGACCCTGCGGTCGCCCTGATTCTCGCTGCCATTGGGCTGGGCAACATGGGGACTCCGCGCTAGTTGAGTTTCATCCTGCGCAGGCCTTGAAAGGCGGGATTACCCTGAATTTCTTTCCAGCGGGCATCGCCGCCGTCGGTATGCCACTCGACTACGAACATGCCATCGCTGTCCTGATAGGTGAAAATGGGTTTCAAGCCGAGAAGAATCTGTCGGATGGTGCCGATAACCTCTTTACGTTCTTCGCCCATGCGCAGGGTGAAGTATTGACCGGCCACAAATTCGAAGAACATCGGCATGCCGTCGAGGCTGCCTTCCATCTTGATTGGCGCCTCCGCCCGCGTGCAACTCATGAAAACGTTCTGCAACCGGTTATTCCACAAACTATGGTTGACGCGCTCCTCAATGTAATAGGGACGCGCCTCGGGCGTGGAATAAAACCATTGTCGGGAGGTGTTTGCCATCGAACCGCATCTCCACTTGTTTAGGCCAGCGCAATGTCGCAAGTTTACCGCATAGCCCCAAAATGCGAAAAGGGGAAACATCCATCACATGCCGTCTTAACTGACCCTTTCCAGAAAACCCGAGATTCATAAGCCGCCGGGCGCGGGAGCAATCCCCACCGTCAGAGTTGATGTCAAATAGATCAAATAGACCAGAACATTTGTTCTATTATATGCTAGAATATAGCGGTATTCATATAGTCACGCCTACGAAAGGAATCGTAAATGGGCTACCGTGACCACCGCAGCAAAGGCATTTTTGACTTCATCTGTCGTTATACCAGCGAACACGGCTTTCCACCGACCTTGGGCGAAATCGCAGCATCACAGGGTTTCAAGTCCAATGCCGGTGTCATCCGCCACTTGGACAAATTGGAGAAATGGGGCTGGATTTCGCGCTTCCACGGCAATGCGCGTAGTATTCGCATCTTGCGGCGGTGTGAGCAGGAATGACCTAATGCAAGTAGCGAAAACCTTTTTCAGCGATCAGTTCCGCGGCGATAATCACGCCCGAGTGTGGCAGGACGTAAAGTTGATAGAGTTCACCGTTGGCGAACTCCCGGACGAGCGACGCGTCCAGCAGTTTGTAAGTCTCCAATTCCACGCGCAAGGAATGATAGAAGGGATGGGTGCGCATGGCATAACGACTGGTGCGCCCTTTAATGATACGCACGGCTTCCGAATCACGGTCAAAAACCAACTGTTGAGCAAACCGGCCGACGCTGCTGGTAACGTAAACCATGATGCCGACCATCACCAATTCGATGCCCAGCGCGATCGGCAGCAACAAAACGCGCACAAAGGACAAGAGCACCACAGCTGCGGTTACCAGTATCGCCAGACCGACGCAGCGCTTGATGACCTGTGAGGATTGCGCCTGAAACAGATCAATATGTGTCTGCAGCATATCGATCTGCGCGGCGCTCATCAAACCGAGACGGTTGTTCCTGAGGTCGTTTTCGCTGGCGGCGATCGTCTGTTTTTCTGCCGCTTTCATCGGGCTTGTCCATGGATAAGCGAGTTGTCTGTCAATTCTAACAAGAAATCAGGCAGGGCTCAATGAATCTGACCGCGGGAACGCCCTGAAACCTTGACCCTCGCGGACCAGGTCACGTCACATCAAGTCCTCGGCGCTTGAGAATATGCTCCGGGACCGGCGGGGACGCTTGTCGGCGGCGAGCGCCGTCCCGGGAGAATACCGGGATTAATTCAGACGGAAGCGGGAGCCGGCATGTACTCGGTCAAATAAGCCGCAAGCTGATCGCGCGTGAATACATAAGAGAGTCGCGCCACCTCATCAAGCAGCGACTGCGGGATAAAGCGCCAAAGGCGTCGCTGCATCGCCGCCGGATCATCGAGCGCCTCGCGCACAAGCGCCGGGTCCATCTTCAGGCGCTGGCCAAATATCTCCAGCGTCAGGCTGTCGCCGGCTGGATCGAGTTGTCCGGCGACTAGATCACGCCACTGGGACAGAATCGCGTCGGGCATGAAGGGCAGCCAGCTCTGTGGCTGGGAACGGCGCAGCGAACCCGCCTGCCAGTCTGCCAGGGCCCGCTCGTCGCGCTCGTCCAATACCGTCAGAATCAAATGCAGGGCGAAGAATTTGTCGCGCCGCTCCACACCAGGCCACTCCCGGCCCCAAAAATGCGGCCGCACCATTTTCAGCGCCCAGGCTTCGTCCGCAGCCAAATGCGCCACATAGCCGGCCAGGAAGGCCAAATGCGCTTCGTCCCCGGCCGCTTGCAGTTGGGGATGCAGCCGCAGCATGGCCCGCCAGGGGCGCTCAATCATGGGTTGGCCGTAGGCATAGAAATGCGTGACCTCGCGCCCATCGCCACTGGCAACGCGGGCATCGGCGACAATGCTGCCCAGTTGAAAAGCCGGACGCTGCCGCAGCAGCAAGTCACGATAGAGCGAAGGCAGAGCGTCGTCGCCGAGCAAGTCTTGCGCGATTTTGAGGTGGGTGAAGGGTGTAGGCATACGAGGAATTGTAAAGCGGTCGCGGCGCAATGACGAGAGGAGAATCGATACAATTGTCCGGCTTGCGCCTGCCGGTTCCTCACAGGTCTTTCCTGGCGAAGCTATTGACGAAGAATGCGCCCTATTTGCTCTATATGATCGGCGTCATGGAGCAGCACATGGACGACAGGCATCGCGAGGTCAACTTCATCACCCATGGCGAAACGCCCCACACGTTCCCATTGTTCATCTTGCAGCGGCGATAGACAGTTTATGAGTTCGCGGCGGGTCGAACAATAGTCCTCCAATACATCGCGCAAATCCTGATTGGCATAATCGTTTTCGACCACCATAGCCAGGCGCGCATCCGCGTCATAGAGCCGAAAAATTGGGTTGTCTTCGTCGAGGATTCGCTTGATGCGTTCAAAGAAAATCTCTTGATAATCCCGCAGATGGCACAGGATCTCGATCACGTTCCAACCCCCCGGGCCATCGCTGATGCTTTGCGCCTGTTCTTGGGAAACTCCCTCGAGGATCAAAACCAGGATTTGATATGACTTATCCAAGCCCTCGATGAGCCAGTCCTTGGGCATACCCTTCACGGCAAGGCCTCCTGCAGTTCTCGATAGAGCCGACTGTCCTGCTGGTCGTTGAGAAAAGTATATCCGCTTTTAGCGGAGCTTCGCCAAGTTTGCGCCGCGACAAGTGAGCCGGCTCACTCGCGGCGCAGGGCCTCGGCCGGTTTTAGCCGCCCCAGACGCCAAGCGGGATAGACCCCGGCCAGCAGCGCCGCGATGACCGCCACCAGAAAGGCCTCCAGGAATTCGCCGGGCAACAATACAAATTGCATCGTCCAGCCAAATGAGCGCAGATTGATGACATAGATCAGCACCAGCGACAAGAGCGTGCCGATAGGCAAAGCCAGGGCGCCAGCCGCCAGACCCATGAGCCCGGTCTGAATCAAGGTGAAGCGCGTCAGTTGACGGGGGGTCATGCCGGTGGCGCGCATGGCGCCGTATTCCCGCGTGTGCTCAAGCTGCAGCGCCATCAGCGCCGACAGGATGCCGATGAAAGCCACCAGGGTCGTCAGCAGGCGCAAGGCGATCGTGATAGCGAAGCTGCGATCAAAGACCTCCAAGGCGCCCTGTCGCAAGCTGGCATTGTCTTGCACCAGCAGATCGTAGTCGGCCAAGCGCGCGCGCAATGCGTCGATAACCGCATCGGCATCCGTTCCCGCTTCGAGAAAGACGCCCAGCGACGTCACGAAGGAATCGTCAAAATATTGATCATAAACGGAGCGCGCCATGTACGCCGTGCCTTGATCCGTGCTGTAATCGTAATAAACGCCGAAAATCTCGAAGCTGCGCTCGCCAAGGTCCGTGGACAAACTGATACTGTTATTGGACTCGTCGATGCCGCGGCGATTGGCAAAAGATTCGCTGACCATCAAGCGCCCGGCATTAAGCGCCTCTTGATGATCTTCCACGGGGACCTCAGTCCAGCGGAAGCGGCGCTTGTCGCCGGCGATATCAAAGTCGGAGGCCAACAAGTTGACCGGCGGAAAATCGGGAAAGTCGGGCGAGTAGACTGTCACCGCGCGCGCTGAAGAAACTGCCTCGACGCCCGGAACGGCGCGGGCCAATTCCAGCACTGCGCCGTCAACATCAATGCTGGCGTTGTTGTTGGAAAAAAGCGGCGGCGAGACGAATATCTGCGCTCCCAGGGAATTGCTCAGCCAATCGGCCACGGTACTACGAAAGCTGCCGATCATGGTGTTGACGCCGACAATCACGCTGACGGCAATGGTCAGCGCCGCGACCGCGACCGAGGTGCGGCTCAGCGAACGCGTGATCGCGCGGCATGCCAGGCGCCCCAGCACCCCAAAAACTACCCCGCTCACCGGTAGCAGCAGGCGCATCATAATCAGCAGCGCCACCGGTGTGAAAAAAGCCCCGCCGACGATGATCATGAGCAAAGCGCCAAAACTAAGGTAGAGGTCCGCGCCAGGTACCCCCAAAAGCAGCAGCCCGCCAAGATTGAGCAAGGTCGCGACGACCGTGATATGAGGCAGCAGGCGTCGGGTCTGTTCTTCTTCGGTCGAGCGTTTCATCACGCCGGCCGGCGCTGTGCGGGTGGCATCCAGTGAGGGCAAGAGAGCCGCCACGATGCTCGCCAGCATGCCGATGCCGGCGCCTTTCAACAATGTCAAGGGCTCGACGCTGATGCCCCGCACATTCACGGCAAAGTAGAGATCGCTGATGGTTTGGGAGACCAGCGCAACCGCGCCCCGGCCCATGATGACGCCAAGCGCCAGCCCCAGCACCGTTCCCACAGCGCCCAGAATCAACGCTTCTCCCAGGATGAAAGCGAAGACTTGCGCCCTGGTAGTGCCCAGTGAGCGCAAGATGCCGATCACCCCGCGGCGCTGAACCACGCTGAAAGTGACGGTGTTGTATATCAAGAACAAGCCGACCACCAGCGCCAGCAAACTCATCGCACCCAGATTGATCTCGAAGGCGGCGATCATCTGGTCAAGCGCATCGCCTTCCCCGGACTCCAGGAGCGATACGCCGTCGGGCAACTCGGCGCGTATTCGCTCGGCATCGTCCTCGGCCAGAATCAGATCAATGCGACTGAGCCGACCGACCATGCTCGTCCATTCTTGCGCGGTGGCGATGTCGCTGATGATCAGGTCATCGAGCGCTTGTCGACTGCTATTGTTTTCCGATTGCAGTATGCCGACGATCCGCGCGCTGCTGAAGCGCCCAGCGGCGCTGATCTCTAAATCATCGCCGGCTTCCAGCTTGAGCCTGTCCGCCAAGGCGTCACTGATCACCACAGCGCCCGGGACAGCGATGATCCGATTCAGCGCTTCAAAGTCCGTGTTTTCATTCTCGCCACTCAGGTACGAACGGAAGGGTGGTTCCGCTAAGGGATCAACGCCCATCAGACGCAAGGCTTGATCGCTTCCGCTTGTGCGCACCAACTCGCTCACCACCGGCGCGCTGGCTTTGATCCCCAGCTCCAGGCGCAAGCGTGTGTAGAGCTCTGACGAGAAACCATTGGGTCCACCAACGATTTGATGGGTCGCCTTGCCGGTGACGCTTTCGCTGCTCAAGGCGAAGGCGCGGCTGGCGGATCCGTTGGCGATGTCGATAGCGACGATCACGCCGACCCCCAGCGCGACGCCCAAGACGAAGAGCCCGCTCTGGAAGAGACGCCGGCCGATATGACGTGTAGCGAGACGGAGCAAAGCTATCAAGAGTCTGCCCTTATTCCGATTGCGGAGCGGGCTTGTTCAAGATCACTAACTGCGGATTGGCCCCGGCTGGTAGATATATACTCGCATGGCTCGCATGAGCAAATACGGTATTGAATGGGCGCTCACAGGCCAAACAATTCTTTGAAACGCCGCAAGCGTCCCAGATAATCGTCAAGTTCTTCGCCGTGTGGATAAACCGCCAACTCGGTCGCGCCAAGCTCAGCCCAACCGGCGACATAACTCTCCCATGCGTTCTCGGGCACTTGTTGCGTACTCAGGCGCGTATGCAAGCCCACGCGGCCTGCGCTGCCCGCAGCCTCGGCGAAAGCCCAAAAACGGTCCGTATGGTCCCGATAAAGCTGCGGATCGCCCGATTGCGCTACCCAACCGTCGCTCATACGCGCCGCTCGCTCCAATACCACATCGGCCGTGCCGCCGATCCAAATGGGAACCGGCCGCTGCGGCAAGGGATTGATGCCGGCGTCATCGATCGTATCAAAGCGACCCTGGTAGCTCACCAGATCGCGCGTCCATAACATACGGAGCAGCTCAATCTGCTCCTCGGAGCGAGCGCCGCGCGTCCGAAAATCCATGCCGAGCGAGCTGTACTCCACTTCGTTCCAGCCGACGCCGATGCCCATGCGAAAGCGACCGCCCGATAGCAGATCGACTTGCGCCGCCTGTTTCGCCACCAGGGCGGTCTGTCGCTGCGGCAAGATCAAAACGCCGGTCATAAAGCCGATGCGCTCGGTCAGCGCGGCCATCCAGGCGAAAAGCGTGAAGGGCTCATTGAAGCTGTCCCTGTAAGTATACGGCCTGCCGGATTGCCAACCTTCGCGCGCGGGGTTGGCGCCCAGCACGTGATCATAAACCAGCAGGTGATGGTAGCCCATATCTTCGGCAGCCTGCAGGAAATCGCGCATCACAATCGGGTTCGCCCCCAATTGCGTCTGTGGATAAACGACCCCAAATCTCATGATAGCCCTCCCCTGGGTCCAATTGCGGCTGTGGCGACCATGCTAGCGGAGACGGTCAGTTTGCGCCAGACGCTGAGGCAATTCATCTTCAGTTGGGACGCAGGCACAACAATCAGCTACTGCACCGAGTCCTGCGCGGACAAGATGGTTATAATTTGAAGAGCAGAGGTCAGCAGAAGAGAGTATTCGCAAGCGTGAATCAGGTTCGCAATGCCAATGTCACTAGAAGGTTCGCGCCAGCAACCAGTACAGAAGCCCCGGCGATCATCACGCCGATCATCCATCGCATGTTCTTCATGTCGGTGCGCAGGGTCTCAATATCAGACGTGACCTTTGTGCGCAGACTGCCGATATCGGATTGCATGTCTGTACGCAGACTGCCGATCTCAGATTGCATGTCTGTACGCAGACTGCCGATCTCAGATTGCATATCTGTGCGCAGACTGCCGATATCGGATTGCATATCTGTACGCAGACTGCCGATCTCAGATTGCATATCTGTACGCAGACTGCCGATATCGGATTGCATATCTGTACGCAGGTTGGCGATATCAGATTGCATATCTGTACGCAGGTTGGCGATATCGGTTTTTAGTTCAGCGCGCAGGTCGGCGATATCGGTTTTCAGCTCTGTCCGCAGGTTGACATTGTCCGTCTTCAATTCGGTGCGCAGGCTGGCGTTATCAGTCTTCAATTCGGTGCGCAGATTTGCGATCTCAGTTCTAACGCCGGCGATCTCGGTTCTAACATCCGCTATGTCGGTCTTGGTGGCGACATGGGCATAAGTAGCTTCCAAGGCGACGATGCGTTCGGATTGTGTGCGGGCCTGGATTTCTGTTTCCGTTTGCGCCATCGTGTAATGTCCTGTATCAATGTTCGTCGTATTGTAACAAAGTTTTCATCCGGTTTCAAGTTTTGCCCCAGTGCATGGTTTCCTATTACTAAAATCAAACACTAAAGAATTAACTGCGAGCGCGCTTCCAAAATGTCTGATCTCTCAGTGGTGATTGTCAGCTACAACACGCGCGATCTGCTGCGTGACTGCCTGCAGTCACTGCGCGCGAGCGTCGGCTTGCAGCTGGAAGTCATCGTCGTCGACAATGCCTCCGCTGACGGCAGCGCGGCAATGGTCCGCCAGGTATTCCCCGAAGTCATCTTGCTGGAGCAGACGATCAACACCTGGTATTGCGGCGGCAACAATATCGGCATCAAACGGGCGACGGCGGATTACGTCCTGCTGCTCAATCCCGATACCGAAGTTGCGCCAGACGCTCTGGCGCTCATGCAGCGCTGCTTGCAGGAAAACCCGGACTACGCCGGTGTAACCGCGCAGTTGCGCTATCCGGACGGCGAGATCCAGCGCACCGGATCGGAGATACCCACATACCTCAGCCTGCTGCTCGACTACAGTGTCTTGGGCTATTTGCTGCCGTCCGCCAGACGCCGCGTCCACGATGAACTCTACTACGCGGATTGGGACCGTCAGAGCGACCGAAAAGTCAAAGTGATTCCAGGATCCTGCACATTAATGAGGCGCGAAGACCTCTGGCTTGACGACGACCTGCTGCTGTACTTCCCGGAAGACTCGCTCGCCCGCCAACATCAGAAGAGCGCATTCTTCCTGTCGGCCGCCAAGATCAAGCACCACGAAAAATCGTCCACGCGCAGTTGGTTCGCGACGGGCATCTTCTTCCGCGATCTGATGATCTACTGTCGCAAGCAATACGGAAGCCCAAAAATGCTCCTGCTCTGGCTGTTAAGCAGGCCGGTTTTCGCGCTGATGCGGTTAAAGAATCGTTAGGGTTTCAGACGCCGGATCCCCGTACGCTGCCCCGTCGTCGATGATAGGTCGAACCTATTAGCGAAACACGGCCAAGGGCATGTGGAAAGACACAACCCAGTTCGGCGCGGCGACTATCGAACTGATTTTCAAGTCGCCGGCGACGCTGCACAAGATATAAGCTTGGCTGCGATTCATCCGCTGATTGTCGGCAAGCCAATCGATCATGTAGCGGACGGCGTTCTTCGCGTTCTCCATCAGATCGGGCCCGTGCGCGGTTGTGATGTGATAGCCCGTTGTATCGAGTTTGCTCATCGGGCTGGGACGGCGCAGCTGCACCTCGGGCAAGTTCGCGCCTTTGAGCAGCCTGAAGCGCATGGTCACGATCATCGGCGCTTCAATGCCAGTCACGCAGACCTCGCCCTGCCCCTGAGCCGCGTGACAGTCGCCCGTGGCGAATAGCGCGCCATCGACCAGAACAGGCAGCCAGACGGTTGAGCCGATGGTCATATCGCGAATGTCCAGATTGCCGCCATTCGCCCGCGGTGGAAAGGTGCTGAAGCGCCCCGCTTCCCTGGGCGCCACGCCCAGCACGCCGGTATGCGGCTCATACGGCAGGCTGATATGGTCGAGCTCGGTCGAACTAATGGTCTCGCCATCGATGCGCCACTGATGAAGGTAGGAGTATTCAAAGTCTTCCGGCAGCAAGCCGATCCCGGGTCGATGCGCCGACCAGCCCCAGCCTTTGTGCTGCAGATCGAGGATGTCTATCTCCAGCGCATCGCCGGGCTGCGCCCCTTTGATCCAGACCGAGCCGTTCAGCGCATGGATTCTGCTGCGGTCGACGTTCTCATATTCGGCGACGGTCCAGTCGGGCTGGACCTGCCCGTTGGGTTCCTGGCAATCGAACACGACCACATCGCCGCTTTCGATTTCCAGACGCGGCGTCACCGAGTTGTCCCAAAAGGGCTGGGTGACACTGTCATCGAGAAAATGTTCAGTCATGGTTCTTTCTCCTCGAGCTTTCCCGCGCTGGTGACGGCATGCCGCTACTGCATGAACGAACGCGGCGTCGCCTTGAGGATTGTGACTTCCATTCTCGCGCCGTCCATTAATTCAGGGAGCTTCGGGCTGACTTCGTTTTGCCAATAGTCGTTGTTGTACACGGCATCGTAGAGCGCCTCTTTTTCCTCCACGTCCGCGAAGCGGCGAATCCAAACATAGGTATCCTCCGCGTCGTTGAGAAAGGATGCCAATATAGTCATGCCCTTGGAAAGCTGATAGGGGATGATTTCTTCATCCATGTACTTGACAAACTCATCGGCTTTGCCCGGCATTAGCGGATAAACGCGCAATTCAAAAAACATCCATGCTCCTTTCGTCTTCCGTAACAGGACATAATACCATTGTATATGCATTCAACCAAAGAGGGGCAGAAGCATAACAGAGCAGATGCCGCCAGCGTTGGATATCACTCTTTCAGCAGCGGCAGGGGGGACGCGCACGCAAATCGGCGCATAGCCGTCAGGTGCGTAGCCAACTAAAGCATGGTAATATGGCGATGACAATTTTTATCAAGAAGGTCATCCATGCGCATTCTGGTCATCTCCGATATTCACGCCAACTATACCGCCTTCGAAACGGTGTTGACCGATTGTGAAGGGGAATGGGATTTCGTCTGGTGTTTGGGAGATGTAGTCGGCTATGGGCCTGACCCCAACGAATGCGTCGACCGGCTGAAGACCTTGCCGCAGCTTTGCCTGGCCGGCAATCACGATTGGGCCGCGCTGGAGCGCCTGGATGTGCGTACTTTCAATCCCGACGCCCGCCGCGCGGTGCAATGGACGCAAGAAACCCTGACCGATGAAAACACGCGCTGGTTGGAAGCTCTGCCGGTAACATTTGTCATCGGCGAATATACCTTGGTACACGCCAGCCCGCGTGAACCGATTTGGGAATATATTCTGGAGCCGATGATCGCCGCCTTGAACTTCCCGCATTTCGAAACGCCCTATTGCTTTGTCGGGCATACACATCAACCGGTGATCTATACGATGGAATCGGAAGACGGCAATGCCGAATCCGCCGCGCCAAACTATAACGAACCCTATGCCCTCAACGGTCGGCGACAGATCATCAATCCCGGCAGCATCGGGCAGCCGCGCGATCAAAACCCGGCGGCCGCCTATGGCATTCTCGATATGACCGACGGCATCTTCGAGCATCGACGCGTCGACTACGACATTCCCGCGGTACAGCGCCGCATGTATGACTACAACTTGCCCGAACGTCTGATAACGCGCCTTGAGCACGGCTTGTAAGGTATCGATGTCTACCCGCCAATCAGCGCGCCACGGCACGACCGACGACTTGAGCAACAAAATGCGGTCTTACATGGCCGAAATCTATCGCCTGGTCGACCGCCAGCCGGAAAGCGCCGCTTACACCAGCACTTCGCAACTCGCCGATCTGCTCTATGTTAGTCCGCCCGCGGTTAACCGCATGGTCAATAAACTCGCTGAATTAGGGCTGCTGCATCACGAACCCTATCAGGGTATCGCCATCACGGAAAAAGGCAAAACCGTAGCGCTGAAGCATATCCGCCACCAGCGCATTGCCGAAGCTTTTCTGGTCAAAATCATGGATGTGAGTTGGCTGCGCGTTTATGACGAAGCGCAGCGCCTGAGCAGGGGGCTCAGCGAGACCGTCGCCCAGCGCATGTACCAGATGGCAGGCGAGCCCGCCGTATGCCCGCATGGCGAGCCGATCCCCGATGCCGAGGGCCGCATCCCCCCTGTCACGGACGAATTCCTCTTTGGCGTGGAAGCCGGTAGCCGCGTCCGCATCAGCCGTTTGATCACACGCGAATTCGACCGTCTGCAATACATCGAGGCGCTGGGCCTGGTGCCGGATCAAGTCTGTGAGGTCATCCACGTAGCGCCTTTCAACGGCCCCATACAACTGCGGCTCGATCGCGAATATCGCATCATTGGCGACAGTCTGGCGCGCCTCATCCGCGTGGAGCGATTGGACTGAATGGTCCCTTGCGTCATGCCCGCAAGACTTTCACAATAGCGGTGATTATCCATAGAAATGCAACTTGGCGGGAACAACCGTGAAAATCGGCGTATTGGCGCTGCAAGGCGCTTTCATTGAGCATGTCAAGATGCTGCGTCAACTGGATGTTGACGCGGTCGAAGTGCGGCTGCCCCAACAACTTGAGGGCTTGGACGGCTTGATCATACCGGGCGGCGAAAGCACGACCATCGGCAAGCTGGCCACGAGTTACGGCCTGGTCAAACCTCTGCGCGATTTTGCCCTCAGTAAACCAACCTGGGGTACTTGCGCCGGTATGATCTTCCTGGCTAAGGATATCGGCATCGAAGAACAGCCCATCCTGGCTGCCATGGATATTCAGGTCAATCGCAACGCCTTCGGTCGTCAAGTCGACAGCTTCGAGACCGACTTGAAAATCCAAGGCCTGGGTGACGAGCGCTTCCATGCCGTCTTCATTCGCGCGCCCATCGTCATCGCCGTGGAACCGCATGTTAATGTGCTTTCACGCCTGGAGGACGGGCGCATTGTCGCTGCCCGGCAAGACCACTTGCTGGCGACCTCATTTCACCCGGAATTAACCAACGATTTGCGGCTACATTCATACTTTTGCGCTATAGTGAAAGAGGGTTACACTTGACGCTGGCACAGCGAGCAAATACCGCTGTTGGCTTGACGTTGACGGCGACAATGCCAACAGTTCGGCGCGTAAACGGCGAAAAGGACCCAGCGGCTTTTGAACCAAGTGGAGGTGCGATCATGTCAGCCGGTCGCGACGTTCGCCAAAAAACTGAAACGCCAGACAAACGCGGGGAAGAGGATTCCATCGCGTCTACGCTATTGGAGTTGATGATGGGGGATGCGCTGGCAGATCTGGACGATATTGAAGAACCTTCCGCCGACGAATTGGCCGCCCTGGATGAAATGGAAGCGGAAGACGAGTCCTACGAACTGCCCGAGGCGATACAACAGCCCCCGCCGTCACTGCTGAATACCCTGGAAGAACCAGAAATGGTCTCCTTGGAAGGTCTCGACGATGCCGACGATATCGAGACGACCGAAGAAGATTTGCTGGAAGAGGACGATCTCCTGGACGACCTGCTGGATAACTATGCTGATCTCGACTTGGACGACGACGAACTCGAAGACGAAGGCTACGACCTGGACGACGATGATATCGATCATTATCAGGATCTTTATGGCGAGGACGGCGATATCATCCCCTCTTTTCGCGAAGGCGAAACGGATGACGGGGACGAAAGCGACATCGCCTATTACGATGACCTGCGCTGAGCGCGGGCGGCGCTGATGGACGGCGTCATCCTGGCCGGGGGCAAAGGCACGCGCATGCGCCCCCTCACCCTCGACAGACCGAAACCACTGCTGGACTTGCAAGGACAGCCGATCCTGGCTTGGTCTCTGTTGAGCTTGCGTGACATCGTCGATCATGTGCTGATTGTTGTCAACTACCTGAAGGAGCAGATCGAGCGTTTCATGGCGGGCCAGGACCTGATCCCGACATACACCCTCGTCGAACAGCTACCCGAGCCGATGGGCACGGGACACGCGCTACAAACTTGCCGAAAGCGCCTGCGGGGCGACGACTTTCTCGTCATCAACGGCGATGACCTCTATAGCCGCGAGGCGCTGGGGCAGTTGGCGAGTCAAGAAGTCGGCATCCTGTCCATGTTGCGGGATGATTTCGACCAATATGGCGTGCTCGTCCATGACGAGGCCGGGCGCTTCCTGCGTATTGACGAGAAACCGCCGCGCAGCCGTTATCGGGCGCCAGCCCCCTGCAACATCGGCGCTTACAAGTTCAAAGCTTGGGTCTTCGATTATGACTTGCCGATCTCGGAACGCGGCGAATACGAAATCAGCGATTACGTCGGTCTGGCGGCGCAAGACCACGCTGTCAATGTGGTTGATTCTCCCTTTTGGCTGCCGATTGGCGATCCTGCCGCGCTGGAAGCGGCGCAACAGGTCGATATCACGCGCTGGATAGCGCCTCCTTTGGGATAATCGCTCGGCGCGTCATCCCCATAAGCATCGCAGCGCGCTACCCATCACGCCGGTCTAGGAAGGCGGGCGTACTTATGTCACAATAGGTTGTACCATTTTTCACAATGTCGAGGGAATGCCCGCAGCTATGATCCACATCACCTTCACGGCGGACCAAGAGCAACTAGCCCGGCAGATTCGCGACGATCTGGCAGGTTTGTTCGAAGTGTCTCGGCCACTGCTGATCGTGCTGGTTTCGACGGCATCCAATCAAGATCCGGTCGTCGCTGCGGAAATCGCGCGCGCGCGCCAAAGCGGCGCGCAGCTATTGCCAATTTTGACGGAAAATGTGGTTCTGCCGGAAACGCTGGAATACGAAAAAGCGCTCAACTTCGCCGCCGGTTACCGGCGCGCCAGTTTGCTGCGGCGCCTCTCGCAATTGACGATGACAAGCGGGGAAGTCCGGCAAGCGAATCGGCGCGCGCTACTGGTGATCGGCGCCATTGCTGCCCTGATGTTCGGCTTGGCGATTATCGGCATGTTGTCCGGGCTGGTGGCCTTTCCCGTAGCGGAATACAACGAAGAAGCCACTTTTCAGTCGCTGTGGATTGATGGCTTGATCCGCGAGACGTTGGAATACGCGCAGCCGCGGAGCACTGAGGATGCGCTGCACTTTGCAGCGACGCTGGAAGCGGCGCCAACGCGATTGTACTACTATGTGCGCGGGACCGCGACCGCGCTGCCGCGAACCCAGGGGGAGTAATGCCGCGCGCGGATGTACTGATCATCGGGGCGGGACCCGCCG
The DNA here is from genome assembly GCA_011525385.1 of Chloroflexota bacterium. Classification (GTDB taxonomy): domain Bacteria; phylum Chloroflexota; class Anaerolineae; order Aggregatilineales; family Phototrophicaceae; genus UBA6055. The sequence continues at coordinate 37,694 of WTGF01000021.1, forward strand.
GCATCAACGCCGCCTACGCCCTCGAGCGAGCCGGCATCGAGTACCGCATCATCGAACGCACATACAAATTGGCGCCTACCTGGAGCAGCCTCTATCCCTCGCTGCGCTTGAATACCTCGCGCTTTTACAGCCACTTGCCCGGGCGCAAGTTTCCTTTGTCTTGGGGCATCTTTCCCACCGCCGAACAGTACCATCAGCATCTGGTCAGTTGGGTGGCGGAACAGAACTATGACATCGAATACGGTATCGAGGTTGCCCGCGTGGCCCCGCGCGACGATGGCCTGTGGCAAGTCGAGAGCAGTGAAGGCAGCGAGTCCTACCGCGCGGTGATTCCGGCGACGGGCGTCTTCGATAATCCGATCTTGCCCGAGATCGACGGCATGGCGCGCTTCAACGGCGAGATTATGCACTCGCGCGATTTTCGTCATCCCGACCAGGTGTGCGGCAAGCGGACCATGGTGGTGGGCAACGGCCCCAGCGGCACCGATATCGCCGTGGCCGCCGGCCCGGAAGCGGCCGGGGGATCTGTCTATCTGGCGATCCGTACCGGCGTCGATCTGCGCCCGCGTTACCCTTACGGCGTACCGCGCCATGCCTGGATGATGCTGGGCGAATACCTGCCAGAGCCGCTCTGCGTCTGGCTGCAAACGAGCACGGGCGCCATCAAATACAATCTCGAGGATTTCGGCGTCTGGGAGTCGCCGCCCAATACCGGCACCGCCGTCGGGTATCGCGGTCCGGAGTTGCTCAACGCTCTGCGCGAAGGCCAGGTCCAACCCGTGCGGCATCCGATTCGCTTCGACGCCAAGGGCGCGATATTGGCGGACGGTCGCTATCTCGAACTCGACACCGTGATTATGGCCACCGGCTTCTTCCCAGTGCTGCATCAATACCTCGATATCGAAATGCAATTCAGCCGCGAGACCTATTATCCGGAAACCGGATGCGACTGGGATATCGGACCAAACGGCGTCCGCGGCTGGCCCCTGCGCGATGTCAGCGAGCATCCCAACGGACGACAGATCGTCGGCTATCCGGGCCTCTACCTGGTGGGCGTCTTCTACAAAGGACGTGGCGCCTTTTTTAACATGGGCGTGGAAGCCGCCATCGCTGCCGAACAGATCAAGGCGCATCTTTCGCAGCGGCTCTATTCAGCGGTCGCCATCTGAAAGTCTCATGCGCCGCGCATTTTTCATCTTTACAATCATATTAAGCCTGATCTTCGGCGCTTTGATCACGTTACGTTTTTTGCTGGCCGCGCTTTTCCCCTCGGCGATGGTCGTCTATATGACACTTCCAGATGGCTTGCCAGAGATCATCGTGCATGATCTGAGTCACAATCTTAAACTGCGCCTGGACCATTTTGACTACGTGGAGCCGGCGATTTCGCCCGATGGCGCGCGCCTGGCGCTGACGCAATTGCTGTCCTACGGCAGCGATATCATAGTCTACGATATCGCCAGCGCGGGTTCTCGCCGGCTGACGGAATCGAATGCTATCGCCGAAGCGCCCGCCTGGTCTCCCGATGGCGAGTGGATCGCCTTCCACAGCAACCGGGAGGGCGACAACAACATTTATGTCATCCGCCCGGACGGGGGCGACTTGCGCCGCATCACGGCCTCGCAAGCCAGCGAAAGACAACCGGCTTGGTCGCCGGACGGGGAGTCCATCGCTTTCACCTCCAACCGCGGCGATGGCTGGGATATCTATACCTACCACCTGCCCAGCGCATCCTTGAAACAGCTGACGACGCATCCCAATCCCGATAACTCGCCGGATTGGTCGCCCGATGGGAAAAATATCGTCTTCGCCTCGCGACGCGATGGCGCTTCGGCGATCTATCTGTATTCGCTGGAGAGGAGGCAGGTCACGCCGCTAGTGGTGGAATTCCGCTACGACAGCTTGCCCAAGTGGACGCCGGACGGGCGCGCCGTGACCTTCGCGCGCTCGGTGGACGGGCTCTCGCGCATCATGCGGGTTGATGTGGAGACGGGTGAATTGACACAGCTGGAGTTGGGCGAGCCGGATGCCGATTCGCTCAGTTGGTGGCGGCGCCAAAAATGACTCCTAGGCGCCGCCACCCCTGCTTGGCCGCCCTTTGGGCCGCTCCTTGGCCAGGTATAAGCCCGGGACCGACGCGATCATCACGCCCGGTTCGCATCTCTCGGGGACGTCAGTCTATTCGCCCTTTGAGCGCGCGAACGAAGGCGGATCGGTATGACGAATTTCTGTGATGTGGATCCAGTCTTCGGAATGCTCCTCGACCAGATAGATGCCTGGTATCGATATGACGCCAAAAACAAGGCGAACGATGGTCGTGCCAATGAAGGCTTCCACCATGCCCTCGGTCGACATCGAGCCGGCAAAAGCCAAAACCAAGAAGAGAATGCGATCGAGCGGGATGCCGATGGCGTTGCTGACAAGCACGCGGCCCCACTGGTGCTCGGCCCCGAATCGATCAACCCAGCGAGTATAAACTTCGGTGTCGACCAATTGCGACAATACCGACGCCAAAACCGCCGCTGCCAGGAGGCGCCATTCCGGCGTCAGCAATTGATCCAAAGTGATGCGCTCCGCTTCTGTCATTTCTGGCGGTAAATTGGAAATGATGCTGAAGAAGGCTTGCACCACCAGGTATATGACAGCGGCGGCGATGATGAGCGTTCGCGCCACATAGGGACCGGCCAGCTTGTGCGCCATATCGCGCAAGGTAAAAGTCAGCGGATAAGCGATGGAAAAGGCGCTGACGCTCAAACCGAATAGCGTCAGGTTACGCAAATTGGAAATATCGGCGACCATCTGCGCGGCGACATAGGCGACGCTGACGAGTATTAGAATATGGAGATTTCGGATGGACATGCTACCTCCCGGAGATCCTTAATACACCAATAATAGTACATCAAGTTCCCCGATTCCGCGCGAGGGTGCAGCCCTGGACAGATTGCCCCGGTCGCATACCATCGCATCGGCTTTGCGGAAAACGCGGCGCTACAGGCGGTTTTTCGCCGGCGCAGCCTGGTCCCCGCAACCGGACTCCGCGTAGCGCTTCTCGTTTTTCAGCAACACGTGCTTGCGTTCAATGCCCCAGCGATAGCCGCCCAGGCTCCTGTCCTTGCGAATGATGCGGTGACAAGGAATGACCAAGGCCACGGGATTGCCGGCGCAGGCATTGGCAACCGCTCGACTTGCGGTCGGTTGACCGATGGCGACGGCAATATCGCTATAAGTGCGGGTTTCGCCGACCGGGATCGCTTGTAGCTGTTGCCAGACTTTCAATTGAAAGGCGGTCGCGCGCAAGTCGAGCGGCAGATCAAGGTGTGGTTGCCAGCCTTCGAGATAGGCGATGATCTTTTCCACCCAATAGCCGACGCCTTCATCATCGCGAACGCGCTCGGCCCGCTCGAATTCACTCGCCAGGTCGGCGACCAGTTCCTCGGATTGATCGCCCAGACTGAGCTTGCAGATGCCGCGCTCAGTCACGGCTACCAGCAACTGACCCAAGGGACATGGCACCACGCTGAAAAAAATGGTCATGCCCTGCCCGCGCTTCCGGTATGTGGAAGGCGCCATACCTAGTTTTTCGTCGCTGTTTTCATAGAGCCGGCTGGAAGAACTGTATCCGACCGAATAAATGGCATCGGTAATGCTTTCGCCCGCTTGCACCCGCGTTTTGAAATCTTCCAGCCGCAGGTCGGCGGCAAACTCGCGGGGCGATACGCCGGTCGCCGCTTTGAATAGCCGCTGCAGATGATAAGGGCTGATGTGGAACTCACGGCCCAAATCTTGCAGTCGGGGTGATTGAGGATGAGCCTCTTGCAAATAGGCGCAGATCCGCGCCACCAAGTCCGTATCATTTGCCATGTCTCGCTCGCGTTTCATCTTCCTGTCCCCCTGCTCGGCGCTGATGAACACATCATAGTCGAGATGAAGTGGTAAAACACTCTGATTCTTGCGCAAAGCCTCAGGCAGCGCGCAAGCCGGCAATATGCGGCATTGCGCCAGGAATATTCTTCACGTTGTCAGTTTTGCTTAGCGTGGTGGTCTATCGAGGTCCCGGATGTATCAGAGCGGGATTGCGGTAGAGTCGACGAAACTTACCGCCTTTGCCGGGTCGACAATCCCGCCGACCATATAATCGCGCAGTTTTTCGTATTCGGGATTCATACCATAAATATAAATGTGGCCTTGTCGGGGATGCGGCGCGCGGTGAATAGCGGAGAAGTGTCGCAAGATCCCTTTTGGCGGTTGAAAGGTCTTGCTCATATCCAACAAGATCGGCACACGATAATCAACAGATTTGATCATGCGGTGCCATTTCTTGCGCGCCTCAATAAAGTCTTCCAAGGTCCATGGATCATCAAAGCTAGTCTCGATGCAAGTCCGTTCCTGGTCTTTCCAGCGCACAGTAATTGCCATAGCTGATCTCACCAATCGGGCATTCGCCGCTTAAGCAATTTCCGCGACGGCCATATATTATGCAAAATATGATATACTGTAGCGCATAAATCCCTATCCGCACAAGTACTTCTGCAGTTTCTCTACTTCTACTCATCTTGTTGTTACAAAATACCGAGAAAAGGGAGATGTTACTTGGCAATTCTGCACAGTTATCAACCGCAGCTGGGCGAGGCGGGTCTCGCTTGATAGAGTATCTCGGAATCAAAGTACGCAAGAATATTCGGATTTCAATAACGGTAGCCCATGTTTATAAGATGCCCCAGGGTTGAATGAAGTCTTCGCGCTCGACGCCCAAGGCGTCGGCGACGCGGTTAATATAGTTGAAGTAAGCGACTACTTGCGTGGCGTCGTGAATGGCCACATCGTCCAGACCGGCTTGGCGCAGGCGCCCGACGTCCGCCGCCGTCATCCCCGTTGGATGCGAGGTCAGTTTCTCGGCATAGGCGCATAGCGCGCTATCGATGGTGTTCAGCCGCGCCCTCCGCCAATCGCGCGCGATCGCGTGTACAAAGGCATCCGCTTCAGCTTCGCTTTCGAATCCCTTGACCTCGGCACGGAGGTCATGCGCGTGTGACTGAATTCAGTAGACGCAGTGGTTAGCGACGCTGACGACCACCGCCAGCATCTCCCGCTGTTGCCGCGAAAGGGGCGATTCGGCGAACATGGTCGCGCCGTACATCTCCATGGAGGCTTTCATGACGCGCCCATTCAAGGACATGATCTGAACGATATTCCAGACGCGCCCGGCGCGCTTGACTGCTTTTTCCAGTTCTTTTTTCACTAGACCGGTAGCGCGGTCGAGGGTGATTTGCTTGATGTAGGGCATGGTCACACCTCGCTAGAACAGGTCGGGTGGTTGGATGCAGCCGTCGCTGACAAGCTCGGCCGGGTCGGGATAATCGGGCGGGATGCCAGGCGCTGTGACGTCTTCACCAGCGTCGATTCTAGCGGCAACTTCAAGGTTAAGAGCGAGAAGTTGTTCGAGGATATCGGCGTCTGGATCGAAATCGTAGGCGGCGAGCACGGCTTGGTCGAGGGCGTCGTGGAGATCGCGCAAGGGATTGCTGCCCGGTTCTTCCAAAGTGCGGTACATGTCGCGCAAGGTTAACGACTCGCTGTTTCCCATTTCGCCGCGGCGATATTCATGCAAAGAGCGTCCCGCATCGGCAACTGCTTTCGCTCGTTCGGCTGTTGGACGTTGCGGAAACGGGAAGGTATCAAAGACACTGTGGGAAGTGTAGCGCCAATCTGATTTCAGTGTGGATGCCTTTTCGACAAACCACTGCCAGTGGGCATTGGATTGCAGGATGCCAAAGGTGTAATCGTCCTCAAACGCAAAGACTTGAATTGTAACATCCGGGCGGATTCGGGCGGAAACGAAGTCAAAAATCGGACGTTTTGTAACCTGTGAACAGCCGATATATCGTTTGATGCGGCCAAGCGCTTCAAGCATATCATCCCGCCCGTATGACAGCTTCCACCACTGTCGTAAAAAGTTGCGATGATGATGGTTGAGTTTCGCTTTCGGATTAGCTTGACGCGCTTTTTCGTTTTTCGCTTGCTCTTCCTTTGCCTTCGCCTTTCGAACAGGCAAAACATGTTGTCTGATGTGTCGATACGCCGCGCGAAAACTCTGCGTCTCAATCAAGTCATATCCGCTAAGGTCAAGAACGTACCGACTGGGCTGAGAGTTGAAGCGAGCCACCAAGTCGCGTCCGATTAGAAACGGAAGCAATACCCTGCGCGATATATCATCACGTTTGATGAGGTTAATAGCTTGTTCAGGCGTAAACATGAATTTATCGTTACCTGGGATCTGTCCCTGAAAAACTCGTTTTGGCTTCTGATTTACGGTCAGTTGCAATGCGTTGCTTACATCGGTCTTGTCAGACAGTGAACTGTTTATTCTCTGCAATTCAACAGTCCGGAACATATATTCCTTCGCTTCATTTTCTCCTTCAAAGAAGTGCAGTCGTTTCGGTTCCATCGGTGGTTCGCCTTTTGCCCAATTGGCGATAGACACATGGACATTCGCTTCACCCGACCAAGGCAAAGACGAAACCGCATCGTAAATCACACCACCGTTATCTAGAATGTAATCAAGACTGCCGATTCGCGAATAGTTTTGGCGTATGGTGTTTGTGCCCACCAAGCCTGCTCGGGCGCCAGGTTTCATATTTTTGTGCGTCTTGTTGAACCAATATACACACTGATCGGCATTTCCAGGCACATCAGAGAAAGTATCGCGAATGCGATTGATGTATTCAACACTGCGTTCTTGTTTTAGCAGCTTCGCGCCCAAATAAGGCGGATTGCCAATACAGGCATCAAATTCTACCCAGTCGTTGAAAAGCGCGTCTTCGACTTTGATGTTCTCGTCGAGGTCATCCAACGGCAACGGGTTTTCATCAGTGCTAAACTCGTCCACCGCCAGCTTCTTGGCGATCATCAGCGATACCTTCGCCAACTCAACCGCGAATTCATTGATGTCGTAGCCGTGAAACTGCTTCGCTGTCACTCGCCGCGGCACCTGCGCGAGGTCGCCGCCGAGTTCGACGATTCGTTCGCGCAGCTCAGCTTCCAGCGCTTTCATTTCTCGGTAGGCGACGTAGAGGAAATTGCCTGAGCCGCAAGCCGGGTCCAAAACCACATAATTACACAGGTCGTCATATAGTCTAAGCGCATCCGGCAGGGCATTTACTGAGTCGATATCATTTCGCCAAGGCTCAGCGATGACGGGATCGACGATTCGCTTGATATCAAGTTCAGTTGTATAATGCGCGCCTTCCCGGTGTCGTTCCAGTTTGTCCATGCTGTATTCGAATATGCTGCCGAATATGGAGGGACGAATTCTTGACCAGTCTTCCCTACACGCGCTCTCAAGTCGGTGAAGTTGTGGACCGCTAAGGAAAACGGGATGGACTTCCTGAAAGATTCCGCCATTGAAGTAGTCCACTTGGCCAAAGCGCCCGGCGCGGCGGGCATGCTTTGGATAGTTCATCATCGTAAACAGCAATGCCATCAGGTCATGTGAATTATCTGTGGCATTTTTCCGCTGACGGCTATCTTCGACGATATTGAGCAGAGTGGCATGCGGCAATAGACCAACATCTTCGGCAAAAAGCGCGATCATGCACTGCAAAGTAAAACGCAGCGCAATTCGCTTGTCTACAGCTTCTTCCAAAGAGCGGAACAATTCCGCCAACTGAAATGCCGCGTCTATTGTCACTTCTACCCGATTGTTCTTGAACACAGGGGCTCGATGCTCACCTGGTGTCAGGAATGAAAGCGCGTTGTGCCGCTCACTCGCCAATTCGTCGATCCTGACAATGTCAACAGGATCATAAAATTGGGTATGGAAGTCGAAAACCCAGATTTCGTCGAAGTCGCACAAGGCCGCATATCGGGGTCTGTCGGGCAGGCTCTTCCAGTATTCTTCCAATTGCACATAATGTTTCTTGAGGTCTTCACCGCGCTTTTTCATTTCGATGATAACGCGATTGGGCACAACATAGTCGGCAAATGAAACTGTGGTTTTGCCGTTTCGCCGGCGACGGATGCGCGTTTCGTATTGTCCAGCTTCGAGCGCGCCCTTATGACCAAAGGCGCGCATCAGGTGATCGAGGAATAGCTGCGCCTCGCTCTTTTCGTCGCCTTTTATGTTATCTCGCCACCATTCGATGAAATCGCGCAGCGATTGTTCTATCGACATTCACTCCCTCCTGCAATAGAACAATTGTATCATAGCGAATCGCTCCAGAACAAAAAAGAGCGGGTTGACTCACCCGCCCTCGAATCTGCGTTAATTGGAAAAATCTACTTCCGCAAGCGCGGATCCAGCGCGTCGCGCAGGCCGTCGCCGATGAAGTTCACGCAGAGCACCGTCAGCGAGATCAACATGCCGGGCCAGAAAACCAGCGTCCAGGTGATCGTCAGGTAGTCCTTGCCATCGAAGAGCAGGCGCCCCCAGGTCGGGAAATCGGGCGGGAAGCCCAAGCCGAGGAAGGACAGCGCCGATTCTGTGATGATGGCGCTGGCGATGCTGAAGGTCGCCGCCACGATGACCGGGCTGAGGACGTTGGGCAAGATATGCCAGCGCAATATGCGACCGTGGCGCGAGCCGAGGGCGTCCGCGGCGGTGATGAACTCGCGGGACTTCACCGACAAGACCTCGCCCCGCACGAGGCGCGCCGTGGGCATCCATTGCAGCCCGCCGATGACCGCCACCATCAAGATGAAGACGCCGCCTTCGGGCCCGAAAGACGCTTTCAGCGGCTCGCGGAAGAGCATCATCAGCACCAGCAGCAAGGGCAGTTGCGGCAGCGCGATGAAGATGTCGGTCAGGCGCATAAGCGGATTATCCAGGCGCTGGAAGTAGCCGGAGGCCAGCCCGACCACTGTGCCGATGGTGATGGCGACGGCCATGGCCGAGACGCCGATCGCCAGCGAGACGCGCCCGCCTTGCAGGCAGCGGGCAAGGGTATCGCGACCGAGGCTATCCGTGCCCCAGGGATGCTCGGGCGAGGAGACTTGATAGGCTGCGATGATATCAATGTAGGTGGGGTCCACCGTCCAGAAGGCAGGACCCAAAAAGACGCCCGCCAGGATTACCAGCAGGACCACCACCGCGATCATGGCCAGCTTGTGCTTGCGGAATTGCCGCCAGGCATCGCCGACGAAGGTGCGCGCCTGCAACTGCTCATCCGCCTCCAGTTTCTTCGGTTTCGTCTCCGGTCTGTCTTTCCATATTACTAGTGTACCTACCGCATGATCGTGCGGGGCTTTACGGCGCTTGTCGAAGAGAAGCAAGATGGGCCCTATCCAGAAAAAGCCAACTGAAATCTGATAAATGATTTCTCGGCTGACTACATCGCCAACGCTGAGGGGTTTTCCGTCTTCCTTAACCACACGTATGCCTAGAAACCTTTTGCCCGGAGTTTGCCCGTCCATCCGGATCATGAAGACGGCAAAGTACAGCAGATAAATCACCGTTCCACCGACCAGCAATGCCGTTTGATCACTAAAGACGAAATAGAATAAGAGGATCAGGATGAAAACAAATGCGTTGTCAAAGATTCTTGCCACAAAGCGTCTGTCCCGTGGCGCCAGTTCCCACGACGTCATGTTCGACTCGATGAACGCTTGACGTTGCCTGTTGCCATCGTCATTCCTATCGCCGGAGTTCGTTGTCGGTTCATTTGCCATCTCAATTCTCCGTCTTCAATACCCGCCGAGCGGCTAAGTGTAGGTGACGCGGGGATCGAGAATCCCATAGAGGACATCCGCGACAATGTTAAAAAGCACCACCAGAACCGCGAAGATGAAGGTCACGGTCTGCACCGTTGGCAAGTCGCCACCTTGAATCGCGATGATCAGATATTGACCGATGCCGTTGACGCGGAAAATCTGCTCGGTGATGATGGCGCCGGCAAAGATGCCGGGGATGCCCAGCGCGATCAGCGTGACCACCGGTATCAGGCTGTTGCGGACGGCGTGGCGCGTCACCACCGTGCGTTCGGTCAAGCCTTTGGAGCGGGCGGTGCGGATATAATCCTGGCCCAGGTTGTCCAGGGTGGAAGCGCGGGTATAGCGGCTAAGCTGGGCGGTGAAATAGAGGGTCAGCACGGTCACCGGCATGAACATCTGGTTCAACTGCTTTTGCAGCGATGCGATATCGGTGACGACGTGGGTGGTGTCGTAGACGGACGGGAACCACTTGAGATTGACGCTAAAGACGATGATGAACATGAGACCGGTGAAAAAAGTCGGTACAGAGAAGCCGACCATCATCAGGAAGGTGCCCACTTGGTCGAAAACGGAATACTGTTTGTAGGCGGATATGATGCCGACCGGCACGGCGATGAGCACGCCAAGCAGATAAGAAGTGCCGACCACCCACAAAGTCTGTGGCAGTCGTTCGGCGATGATATCCATAACGGGACCGCGTGTGGCCCAAGACATGACGCGGGTACGGTCCTCCGAACCGGGGAATCCGATGCCGGTCATTGATTCGACCAGGTTGAGCGGCTCGGCGATGAAAAACTGATTGAGCCATTTGACATATTTGACGACGAAGGGGTCGTCCGCGCCCAAAGCCTCGCGGATTTTCGCCCGCACCTCGGGCGGGATTGTCAAGGGCAGGTTGCCGGTAGGATCACTGGGGGAGAGGTCAACAATAGCGAAGATAATGAAGCTGATGACGAGGATGGTCGGGATGGCGGTCAAAAGCCTGCGAACAAGATATTTTCCCATGAGCTTGCCCTTTCACGCTTCAATATCTTGCGCGCATACTATTTTTTCCACCCAATCGACTGAATAAAGCACACAGACAGTAGGGGCGACACGGCCGGCCGCCCCTACAAGTTAGTTCCGTCGTTTTACGCTACATGCGCGTCCATTCGGCGATATTCCAAAGTTCAGAATCCCAGGCGTTCATGTCGACGCCAGAGATCGAGTTGTGATGGGCGGCTACACTGCCGCGGTAGACCAGTGGAATCATGACGCCGCTTTGAACAAGCAAGTCATTCATCTGGATTGCCAGAGCCGCGCGATCTTCCAGCACTCCCGTCATCGACATTTCATCCAACAGCGCGTCATATTCTTCGCTGTACCAGCGCGGCACATTGGAGCCGAGCCAGTTGTTCCAGGGACCGCTGATCTCGGTAGTACGCCAGTTGCCCATGTAGGTCTCCGGATCGGTGCCATTAGAGCCGTTGGTATACATTTCGATATCAGTGTAGAACTTGCCGTAGGTATCCGGACTGGCGGGGTCGCCACCAAAGAAGACGGCGGCGTCGATGTTGCGCAGCTCGGTGTCGATGCCGATCTCCGCCCACCACTGCTTAATCAGCGCCTGGGTGTTCTGGCGCACGGCATTGGTGGAGGTCTGGTAGGTGACGCTGAGCGGAGTCCCGTTGTATTCGCGGATGCCATCACCATCGCTATCGAGGATGCCGGCTTCGTCCAGCATGGCGTTGGCGGCGTCGATATCCTGGACCAGGCAGTCGTCGTTATTGGTGGAGGCGTAAATGGGAGGGCCGGGCAAGACGTTGCAGGTGGCGATGCCACCGGCGCCGTAGAGCTGGCTGGCGATCAAATCGCGGTCGATGGCTTTGGACATGGCCTGCCAAACGGCGTCGACCTGAAGGAAGGGGTGGCCGTTGGAGCCGTCTTCCATCCATACGGAGCGCATATCCGCGTCAAGCATCGGGTCGGGATTGGTTTGGTTGATCATCAGGCGCTCGACGTTGGTGGCGAAGGCGACAACAACGGTGCCTTGCCCCGCCGCTTCCATCGCGCCCAGTACAGCCGGGGAGATCTGCAGGTTCCAGGCATAATCGGCCTCGCCTGTTTCCAATACGGCGCGGGCGGCTGATTCAGCATCTCCGCCGCCCTTGAAGACGGCGCGGCTGAAGTAAGGCTTGCCCTCTTCGCGGTAATTCGGGTTGGCGGTGTAGGTCACGACATCATTGGCGCGGAATTCTTCCACGACGAAGGGGCCGGTGCCGATGGGCGCGAAGTTCTGTTCGGTGCAGCCTTGGGCAGCTGCGCCTTGGCAGCCGTCAAATTGCGCCTTCTGCAGAACTGGGGTGAAGTAGCCGACAAAAGGACCGTAGGGGAAGGGCTTGGGACCAGTAAAGGTGATCTTCACAGTGTGATCGTCAACCGCTTCCACGCTGTCGACGCCGTCGAACTGGCTGAGCACGGAGCAGCCGGTTTCAGGGTGCAGGCAGTATTCAGCGGTGAAGACAACATCATGCGCGGTGAAGGGACTGCCGTCCGACCAGGTGATGTCATCGCGCAGATTCCAGGTGATGGTGGTCAAGTCTTCAGAGACGCCGCCATTCTCAACCGTGGGAATCTCGTGAACGAGCCAGGGCACCATCAGGCCATCGGAATCGTAACGGGCGAGCGGCTCGATGACCAGCGCGGCCGCCTCAAATTCCTTGGTGCCGCCGGACAGATACATGTTAAGGCTGGACGCCGCCTGCCAGAACAAGATGTTGACGGTGTCTTCGCTTTGAGCGATGGCAACGCCCGTTAAGGGAGAAAGCGCCATAAGCGCCACCAACAATACGATGAGTTTCTTCATGGTTTCCTCTCGTGATAACTAAAAACAAATTTGAATAGCAAAGCGAAGGGATTATACCAATTATTCAGGAATATGCAATTTCTCGAAAAGCGGAGGGTGTGGCATATAGAAGAGGGGCGCGCCTGCGCGCCCCTCTTCAAAGGGCGGATATAGCAGGTCTTGTTACCCGTCGATGCGATACCAATCTTCGATATTCCACATCTCCGAATCCCAGCCATTCATATCGATGCCGCCCAGGCTGTTGTGGAAGGCGGAGGCGGCCGAAGAGCGGTAGACCAGAGGAATCAAGGCGTATTCCTGAACCAGAAGGTCATTCAACTGCAGGAATAGCGCCGCGCGCGCTGCTTCGCCAGCCGTGGCGCTCAACTCGTCCAGGAGGGCGTCATACTCGGCGTTGCAGAATCTCGGCGTATTGGAACCGGTCCAGTTGTTGTCCGGCGTCGGCGCCTGCCCACAACGGAAGTTGCCTAGGTAACCCTCCATATCCGGTGAGGAGGAGCCAGTGGTGTACATTTCCACATCCGAATAGAACTTCTGGAAGGTGTCGGGACTGCCGGGGTCTCCGCCGAAATAGACAGCCGCGTCAATGTTGCGCAATTCGGTATCAATGCCGATTTCCGACCACCATTGCTTGATCAGCGCCTGGGTGTTTTGGCGCACAGCGTTGGTGCTTGTCTGATACTGGACGCGCAGCTCGTGGCCGTTGTATTCGCGGAAGCCGTCGCCATTGGTGTCGACGATGCCTGCTTCATCCAGCAATGCAATGGCGCCAGCGATGTCTTGGTCGCATGGATTGTTTGACGAGACGGCGGCCGCGGGCGCATTGATGAAATTGCAGGTTGCGTGGCCCGATCTGCCATAGAGCTGTTCGCCAAAGATGTTGGTGTCAATCGCCATGGACATAGCTTGGGTGATGGTCTTGTTGGTGAGGAAGGGATGCGCGTTGGTGCCATCCGCCATCCAGACCGAGCGGTTGGGATTGTCCGGGCTGACATCGGTGGGGTTGATCCAGAGGGTTTCGGTCGACTGCCCGAATGCTACCGCAATCTGGCCATTGCCAGCCGCTTCCATGGCGTCCAGGACCGCTGGAGAAATCTGCAAATTCCAGGCGTAGTCGGCTTCGCCCGTTTCCAGGACAGCTCGGGCGGCAGATTCGGCATCGCCGCCGCCTTTGAAGACGACGCGGTCGAAGAAGGGCTTGCCCATATCGGCATCGCGGAAGTTCGGGTTGCGTACGTAGGTGACGACGTCATTGGGGCGGAATTCTTCGACCATGAAAGGACCGGTGCCGATAGGGGCGAAGTTGGCATCGGTGCATGCCGCCATCTCAGCGCCCAGGCATTCGCCGAATTGGGCTTTCTGCAAGATCGGCGTGGTTTGGGCGACCAAGGGCAAGAAGGGATAGGGCTTGGGTGAGTCAAAGGTGATCGTTACCTGGTGCGGTCCCATCGCTTCGACGCTAACGATGCCGTCGAATTCATCACTTTGCACGCAGCCGCCCTCCGGATGGGTGCAGTATTCATAGGTGAAGACGACATCCTCAGAGGTGAAGGGACTGCCATCCGACCAAACCACATCATCACGCAAGTTCCAGGTGATGGAGGTAAGGTCTTCGGAAATGCCGCCATTTTCGGGTGATGGAATCTCGGTGGCCAAAACTGGCACCAAAGCGCCATCTGTTCCGAAGTTCGCCAGCGGCTCCAGCACAATGGCTGAGGCGTCGTTGTCTTTGGTACCGCTGGAGAGATACGGATTCAATATCGAAGCCGCCTGCCAGTAGAGAATAGTAACTTCGTTCATGTCTTGCGCCAAGCCCACACCTCCAAACAAGGTGCTGAGGATGAACATGGCCAAGACGATCATTAGCTTGAAACGCATTTTGCTTCCTTTCTATCAATAAGCGTTACCAAAGTATTGAAATTGGCGCAGGCATTATAACCGACGAATGACCAATAATACAAATCTAATCTCCGTTCGATTTCCGGGTAGTGCATCCTTTTAGGTTGAAACAAGAAATTTTAACCACCGAGGGGCGCGTAGACACAACCCTTCGACACCGAGAGCACCGAGAATAATTAATCTTACAGTATTGTTGCTCTCCGTGTTCTTTGCGGATTTGTAGTGAAATGAATTATTTCAATTTCACCCGAATTCGATACAGTGCTGATTTCCGTATCTATCTGGTGCTAACAAATGACCATGAGCCTAATTGCCGACATGGCGGACCGCGGTTCCAACCGGGGCGTGAGGGGGGAATGCCTTTGTTCAGAAAGCCTGTCTCCTGCTGTTATAGCTTCACTTGAGGCGGCCGCCGCAGCAAATTGATCAAGATGGCCAGGATCACCTTGATCATGTAATAGACTGAACGCAGCGGCGTGATCGACGAGTTGCCGTGCCGCCGCGGGATCATTTTGACCGGAATTTCGGTTTGGCGCAGACCGCTGCGATGCGCGATGACGATCGCTTCCGGCTCCGGATAGTCATGCGGGTAGGCTTGGGCGAAGAGTTGAATCGCTCGGCGGTTAAAGACGGCGCAGCCTGAGGTCGGGTCGGTAACGCGCTGACGAGTGATGACCGAGAGCAAGCGCGCCAGGATGCCGCTGCCCAGCCGGCGCAAAAAGGGCGTGCCATAGTCGCCCGCGTCGCCGAGAAAACGCGAACCGATCACCAAGTCGGCCTTTTCCGCGCGCAATTTTTCGATCAAATCAAGGTTGGCTTCCGGCGCGTGTTGACCGTCTCCGTCATTTCGTATCACGATGTCATAGTCGCGACTTGCCGCAAACTGAAAGCCGGCCTGGACCGCCGCCCCGATGCCGACATTGTAGGGCATGTTCACAACCATCGCGCCGGCGCGACCCGCTTCGTATCCCGTACCGTCAAAAGAACCGTCGTCGATCACCAATACATCCGCGCCCGGGAGATGAGTGCGCACGCCATCGACAACGCGAGCGATATTGCGGCTCTCATTCAACGCGGGCAATATAACGAGGATGCGCTCGGCACTCATCTGACAGAACTCCCTACGCGACGATGGTAATTGAGAATCTTCGCCTTTCACAGGCTGCGAACACCGACAAGCCGCATTTCGCAACTAATTACGCGCCGAGCGGCTCTTGGTATGCGCCCGCTCGATTGCCCACGTCGCTTGCAGGCGCACTAATATCGCTGTAACATTTATCTAGGAGTATCGTCAGCAACAATAGTACAGGCTCAACAAGTGAGCAATCAGGACCAAGCATGAGTGATAATGTTTTGCTCAGCGCCGGGCTAGGCAATTTCGACGAGTGCCTTGCGCTGGCCCGCGAATACAAGTTGGGCATAGAACTCATGGCATTTTCTGTGCCCGCTGTCCTCGATGGCGATTGGCGCGATCTGACAAACCGCTATCGTAAAGAACTTGGAAGTCTGCCAGGTCCCTTGACCATGCACGGACCGTTCATGGACCTGGCTTCCGGCAGCCCGGACCAACGCATCAACGATCTCACTTACGGACGCTATGAGCACGTCATACGCATCGCATCCGGGCTGGGCGCGCAGCAGGTTGTCTTCCATGTCAACTACATTGGCTTGCTGCATAACGACTCTTATCGTGAAGGTTGGCATCAGCGCAACGTCGATTTTTGGGGACCCCTGGGCGATTATGCCGAGTCATACGACGTCATTGTCGCTATCGAAAATATGTGGGAGTTCGACCCCACTATCATCGGCAACTTGCTATGCGAACTGGATCATCCTCATCTCAAGTCTTGCATTGACGTCGGTCATGTCAATCTGTTCTCCGATCCGGAATTCAGCTTTGACCACTGGCTGAATACCCTAGGCAAATGGATTATCGAATTACACATGAATAATAACAACGGCATCATGGACGAGCACCATAGTTTCGACTGGGAGCAGGGCGTGCTCGATTATGAAGGCCTGTTGCCAGCGCTGCGTCAATTGCCCAATGAACCGCTTATGGTGCTGGAGATGGACCGCGTTGAGGACATGAAAGAGAGTCTACGTTACTTCAACCTCGACGATTCCAGTTTCGACTAGCCGGGAGTAAAGCGTAAACGCCGGCGCGAGCGCCCGTGATTAAGGACGCCTGTAGCGACCACCTAGCCGTCGCCCGGCGCTTCAGTCGCGTCAACCTGGAAAGACTGCCTGCACAAAGGGATTACGGTCTCGAGGGCGTCGATCAACTCGCTGAAGTTTTGCTCGCGCGCCTTTTGCAAGCCCTGATCGAAATAGTACATGGCGCGCGTACAGTTGTTGAGGTTGCGCTGAGCCTCGCCAGCCCAATAGTAGTGTCGCGGATTCTCGCTGCCCAGATCTATGGCTCGCACGAGGGTTCCCGCCGCTTCCTGCCCGAACTCCAATTCCAGTTGCGCGCGCCCCAACTCATAATGGCAGTTGATGTGATCGGCATCAAAATCGACGCAATCTTGCAGGTGCCGTAACGCTTGCGACGGGTTGCCCAGGTTGTTTCGGTAAATCAAACCCATGAGATAAAGCGCTTGTGTGTTGCGGGGATTGGCTTCCGTGACGTCACGCAGGACTTCCAGCGCCGCCTCCAGATTGCCGCGCACGGTTTCGGTACGCGCGAGGTCAATCGCAACCAGGTTCATATTGTCCGCTATGCCGTATGCCGTCGCGAAGTCCTCGGCCGCCCCGGCATAGTCGAATCGACCTTCCGACTTGATCAATCCGCGCGCGCGCCAGGCTTCCGCGCTGTCCGCGTCGTCTGCCAGAATCTCTTCAATCAGGTCTTCAGCGCGGCTAAGCTGACCCAGTTCAAAATAGGCTTCCGCCAAATAAGCCCCGGCGCGACTGTTTTGCGGATCCAACTCCAGGGCGTGCAAGGCGCTGGATACCGCCTCGCCATCGCGGCCAGCCCAATCGAGGGCCCAGGCGCGGATGGCCCAGGCCTCCGCAGAAAAGGGATCGGCATTCACCGCGCGCTCGGCGAAGATTAACGCTTCGGCCGGCCGCGCGGAGTTGATCAGCGCAACAGCGATGCGCCGGAACACTTCCACTGAATTAGGCAGGGCATCGGCGATTTCGGTGTAAATGTCCAAGGCTTCGTTCAGCGCGCCCCGAATCCAGTAATTATTGGCTTCGACCACCTTGTTGCGCGGATCGACCGTTGGACTTGGATCTGGCACAGCCATCGTCGCGGCGCGATCTTCCATTTCGCGGATGGTATCCATCAGCGCATCCTGCACAATCGGCGCCAGCGTCCCCCGATTCAAATAGATAACGATGCCCGCGCCGATCAAAACCAGCATCACCAGATAGAAGAGCAGCCGGCGACAGCTTATCAGCTTGCGCCGCTGTACGCCTTGGTATTTCTTGGGGGTACGAATCTGCATCGGAATCCGCAACCGATCAAATTGTGTTCTGCCGGTTCAGGTACATCCCTTCCTGGCCTATGCGCATTCTACACCATGACCGAAGCGAAGAATGAACTCAAGTCATCCAGCAGAAAATCGGGCTGGCCAGCGCGCAATTGCTCGCGCGCTGTATAACCGGTACATACGGCAACCGCCACGGCTTCAATCGCTCGAGCGGCGTCGATATCTGCGACGGTATCGCCGATCACGATCACATCGTCGCCGTCAAAGGAACTCCCGGTATTGTTTTCCGCACGCTCCAGCGCGAGCCGCGTCAGCTTGTCGCGTTCGGCGGCTTCGTTGCCGAAGGCGCCCACGGCAAACCAATCGCGCTTGAATCCCGCCATTTCCAGCTTGATGTCGGCAGTCATTGAGGTATTTCCGGAAACCAGACCCACAATCGCATCGGCGCGATCGCGCAGGTTCTTTACCAGTTCCATAGCATGGGGAAGCGCGTCGGCGCGGTAACTGCCTTTGATTTCTCGCATGTGCCGCGCTATCACCCGCTCGTACCTGGCCATCTCGCGGCCGATATCCGCCGACGTTTTGCCGTAGGGCCTCAGCAGATCGGCCAGGATCTGCCAATCAGTTTTGCCGCCGAAGACATGATTGTCGAGATCGCCGACCTCGCCGAAGCACTCCAGCATGGCGCGGCGTTTCGCCTCGCGCCCGATGCCGCGGCTGATCAGCAGGGTGCCGTCAATATCAAAGAGGATTAGTTTCATCGCCCTCACCCGGAGTCTATGCCAGGCCTTCCATCACAATAAAGGAAGCCTCGGCCGCGCCTTCACGAACTTTGATCGCCGCTTGATACTCAGCGGAGTTGTACATGCGCTTGGCCGTCTCGACATCGGGGAACTTGAGCAGAACGATCCGCTCGGGAACCCCCGGTCCTTCGAGCACGTGCTTCTCGCCGCCGCGAATGACGAAGCTGCCGCCGTACTTCTCCACGATAGCCGGCGTCAGCTTGGTGTATTGGGCGTATTGATCCGGATCTGTGACATTGACGCGCACGATCAGATAGGCGGGCATGGCTACTTCCTTTCGTCGACTCAGGTGAGTTTGTCCGGCCATGATAACCGCAATCAATCGCGCGATATAGACCGAAGGCGGGCGCGCCGCTATAATCGTGAGCCGAGGGGAGTGCATGTGTCCCGGTGGATGCCCCGGTCTTCAAAACCGGTGATCGGTTGCGCCTAGCAGGCGATGGTGGGTTCGACTCCCATGCGCTCCCGTTTTCTTGACATTGCGTAATATATGTGATCGAATAGTGAAATGCGCGGCTGCTGCGGTCGCGCTTTTTGGATCCGGGGAGGTTTAGGGATAGATGATGGCCGAGAATTATCGAACATTGGATATTATAGTTTGGTCAGTGGAGGAATTGATTAACGCCTCCTCAAAGCCAGCGCGAGGCAATAATGTGGTCACCATTCCTGACTTTCAGCGCCGACTGGTGTGGAGCAAGAAAAAGCAGGGGGAATTAATCAACTCTATCCGAATGGGGTATCCATTTGGCTCGATTATGCTTTATGGAGATGCGAAAAAAACGCAAGCTAGTGAAGACAACAAAAAATATTACAGCTTGATTGACGGCTTGCAGAGGACACACGCATTAAGAACTTTCATCAAGAATCAGAACAGCTTTTATGCAAAAGACAATGTACCGGAAGAGACTGTCAACCTAGTAGCGACCGTGCTTGGCCGTGCGAACAAGAGCGGCAAAGCGCGTGTTCGTCAAAGCATTGTGAAGTGGGTGAATGGCGTCGCCAGCTTTGACGCTAAAGACGGCTGGGGCTCAACCGGGCTGTTAGCTGCCGTAATCTGTGATGTGTTGCATTTCCAACCCGATTCGCAGGCATTCACCATGGAATTCGCAAAGTTAAGTATGGATTCCCAATTCCAGCAGACTTTGGGAGCGTTTCTGGACATGGCAAGTAGCGAAGCTCGCTCTGTGCTTAACGCAAAAGTCCCGGTAATGATATATGAAGGCGAGCCGAAGCACGTGCCAAAGGTCTTCTCACTGCTTAATTCTAAAGGAACGCCTCTGAACAAGTACGAGATTTTGGCGGCTCAATGGGTGAATGAACGCCGTCCAATCGAAAATCATGACATTATTGATGCGATATGGATGAAAAACCAAGCTGTCGAAGATCAGGGCTTTATTTTGGATGTCGTTGAAAAAGCGCCTGACGAAGCAACAAGAAAAACGCGCGAATATTCCCTTTACGATTATCTGTTTGGGCTTGGACATATCTTGCCCGGACTATTCCCCCGCCTATTTAAGGATGCCAAAAACGACCGGCCAAACGCGGATAGCTTCAATCTTGTCACTTCCTGCTTTGGCTTGCATTTATCACAGATGGGGACCTTACCCGATAAGCTAGTAGATATTGACCTTTCGACCCTAGAGAATTGTCTCTTGCAGTCATGCCGATTCGTTGACAATCAGCTAAAGCCTATACTGGCAGCCAAACAATTAGGAAGAAGCAAAGCCCCGATCTATCATACACAGCTTCTGATTGTTGCAATGATTGCCACAGCTTTCCAGGCGCGTTTTGGGGTGAGGGATTTGACCGAGAATCCCCAGTGGAAAGATGATCGGGAAAAACTAAAGAAAACCATCCCAATGTTCTATCTTTACGAGATTCTGCAGGATGCCTGGCGAGGTTCTGGTGACACTAGATTATTTAATCGAGTCAAGAATATGTTTTACCTCAACCAGTCACCACCTACTGATATCGTATGGAATCAAGTCTTGGACTATTGGTATGACAATGTCCAGATAAACTATGAACACGACAAAAGACGCAGCCGTCACGTCTTTGAAAATCGCACAGAGTATTTGTTTCTTCGATATCTTTTCGTCCGCCAACTGCAACAAACCGAAAACTTCCATATTGAACATATCATGCCGATTTCATATCTGCAGCAGAATATGGCGGATGACGAAACGTGGCCCATTAATACCATCGGCAACCTTGCCTTGATGGAACGAGCAGGCGAACTGAAAAACAATACAGTCCCGTACACTCTGATGCTTTGGCAAAAACGCCAACTTGATGAAATCACGGCAGACCAATTCAATTACCAACTACGTGAATATACTGAGCAGTTGATGTGCCCGGCAAGAATCATGCCTGAATCTCTAAGCAAGCAAATATTCAGAGAATTCTTGAAGGAGCGCTTCGAACTTCTGAAATCGGAATTCCTCCGCGTCTGGCGCGACCACATCCCAGCCGACCCGCAGACCTAACCCCGCCCCCGCCAGGGCAACAACCGCCACAAGAGCCGCTGCACGCGCAGGATAATCAAATAGCCCTGCATCTCGCTGTGATTGTCGAATTCGCGCGCCGCGCCGCTCTTCAAGTAGGCGCTGATATCCGCGACCGCCAGGTCATACTTGAACTGCTTGGCGCGGACGCGTCCGCGCGCCTCGTAGGCTTGTCCCAGCTTGGAGTTTATCCGCAAAGCCATGGTGAAATCGGCTTCGGCGTCAGCATAGCGACGCCGCGATTCATAGGCCAGCGCGCGATTATAAAAGGCTTCGTCGTAATCCGGCTCAATGTGAATCGCCATGGTGTAATCGTTGAGGGCTTTGTCAAACATGCCCTGGAAACGATAGATATTGCCGCGCTCGTTATAAGCCGTCGCCAGGTAGGGTTGCAGTCGCAGCGCTTCGTTGACGCTGTCTTCCGCCGCCCCCCACTTGCCCTGATAAGCCAGCGCCTCGCTGCGGCAGACGTGGATTTCGGCGAGATCGCCCAAACCCAGCTTTAAGGCCTTGTCGAACATGGCGACCGCGCCCTCGTAGTCGCCCACGTCCATCAAGCGCAAACCATGCGCGAAATAGCTGTCCTCGTATGCGCTCACAATTCTCTTCCACAAGATTCACTCTGATATACTGTAGCGCATATCTCCCCCCAGTAAAGATCATGTAGCCGGAACATAGGGCAACCGCGCCAGATTTTTCTTAACCACCGAGGGTCGCGCCCTACCATGTCGCCCGAAAGCGCAAAGCCCTGTAGCATCGGGCGACCAGATTGACTCTGTTGAAAATCTGCCCCCATCCCCCGGCCCCTTCCCCCAAAATGAGGGAAGGGG
>WTGF01000004.1 GCA_011525385.1 Chloroflexota bacterium
GAGTAAGCTCCTTATGTGAGAAGTTTGGCTCTTACTCTAAATTAGCACCTTCTTTTCATTCGTACTTATCAATGCTGAATCAGTAGCGGACAAGCCTTAAAAGGGCGACAATGGCTGAGGGACAAAGTTGGACGCCCAGCCAAGTTCAGTGATAGTGAGGTGATGACCTTGATGCTGGCATAAGAATTTCTGCCTTTTCCATCCGAGTCCCAGTAGTTGAGTTATATCCGCGCCAATCATTATGCCTTGTTCCCCAAACTCTTGAGCCAAAATCAATTCAATCGCCGCGCGCGTGGTTTGTGTTATCGAGTCGAAAAGATGCGCCGGGATTGGCTGCTGGAATTGGGAGTAGCGCAAACGGGGATTTACCTGATAGATACCAAACCCTTGCCAGTCTTGGGCTATAAACGCAGTAAGCATCACAGTGATTTTCGTGGCAGCGCTGGTTATGGATACTGTGCTAGTCGCAAGTTGTACTATTTCGGTTATAAGCTGGTGATGGTAACAACGCCAGCGGGCATCCCGGTGGTATACGAACTGGTAGCCGCTCATATCGAAGAACGCAAAGCGGCTGAAACTGTGCTGGATTATCTAAGCCAGTCGCTAGTGATTGGGGACAAGGGCTTTCTCGGGCAAGAGTGGCAAGCTCAAATACGGAACGTTATTTTTCTGATAAATGGACATATTGACTATTCAGTCGTATTTGCTTAGATTTTGTACAAAGTTTATTTGATTTCATATCTGGAGTCGCGCATTGGCATCTCAAGATAAACTGCTATTTACACCGGGACCTTTGACAACAAGCGATACTGTAAAAGCGGCTTTAGTACGTGACTTGGGTTCGCGTGATACAGGCTTTATTCAAGTTGTACGCGAAATTCGGCAAATGCTACTCGATTTGGGTGGTTTACAAGGCAATGAGGACTATACTGCGATTTTGATGCAAGGCAGTGGAACATTTGGTGTGGAATCAGTCATTTCTTCTGTGATTCCACAAGAAAATGGCAAGCTCCTCGTAATTATCAATGGAGCATATGGTCGGCGTATTGCTGCAATGGCAAAAACCTTGCATATTCCGACGATTGAACTAAGCTACCCTGAAAATAGCGTTCCTGACTTAACAGAAATTGAAGAGACACTCCGCTTAAATGAGGCGATTACGCATGTTGCGGCAATCCACTGCGAGACAACAACAGGTCTACTCAATCCAATTGAAGATATAGGTAAAATTGTTGCGAAATACAATCGTGTTTACTTTGTAGATGCTATGAGTAGTTTTGGTGCTGTTCCGATTAATATAGTCGATTCACAAATTTGTTTTCTAGTATCTTCATCGAATAAATGTATTGAAGGTCTTCCGGGTTTTTCCTTTGCAATTGCTCACAAAGAAACTTTTCTGCAAACAAAAGGTTATGCACGCAGTATGAGCCTTGATTTATTGGCACAATGGCAAGGTTTAGAGAAAAATGGGCAATTTCGCTTCACCCCCCCTGTTCAAGTGCTGTTAGCATTCCATCAAGCACTAGTCGAAATACAAGAAGAAGGCGGTGTTGAAGGGCGTGGTAAACGTTATGCTGAAAACAACAAAATCATCATTGAAGGTATGAAAAAACTTGGCCTAGAACCTTATCTTGATAAAGACACCCAGAGCTATATCATCACGACCTTCCTTTATCCTGAGCATCCTAATTTCAATTTTGAGACCTTTTACAACAGCTTAAGCGATAAAGGCTTTGTTATTTATCCGGGTAAATTGATTCAGGCAGATTGTTTCCGTATCGGTAATATCGGGCGAATGAATGCCTCACATATGCACGGTTTGTTAGATGCAGTAGCGGCAACATTCGATGAAATGGAAATCGAATTAGTAAAGGAATAGATATTTAGGCGAAGATTATGTCCAGTACAATGAATCGCAAAATTGCCCAATCCGAAGGAGATGTCAACACCGCTCCAGCACGGCAAAAATGGCAAGCAGAAAACCTCAATGACCATACACGACAATTGCTTGAGGAAGATGCCAAATATTTCTTGCACCAATCCTTATCTACTCCTTGCTTGAATGCACTTAAATCTGCTGAGGGCGCTTATATTCAAGATGTTGAGGGACGACGCTATCTCGATTTTCATGGCAATCAAGTTCATGCAGTTGGTTTGGGTAATGAACTGTGATTGAAACGATTAAAAACAGCTTGATGAACTCGCATTTAGCACTCGTCGTTATACTAACAAAGTTGCGGTTGAATTTGCTAAAAGAATAATGTCTTTGACCCCCGAAGGCATGAACAGAATTTTGCTTGCGCCCGGCGGAACAAATGCAATCAGTATGGCAGTTCAACTAGAACGATTGGTGACAGGTCGCCATAAAACAATTTCGATGTGGGATGCTTTTCATGGTGGCACAATGGATGTGATGTCGCTCAGTGGTGGGCAACTTTTCCGTGAGGGAGTAGGACCACTGATGTCCGGCGCACAACAAGTTCCACCGCCCGATGGCCATCGTTGTATGTGGGATTGTCATGACCATGGCGGATGTAATCTCAAATGTGCTAGTTACTTTCCTTACGGCCAGAGGGGCCAGGGCTGCGCTGGCCGAAACAGTTCTATCTGACCAATAGAAACTCTCTCCTTACTTGCGACTTACCTAGACGCGAAGGAAACGTTTCATGCCAATCTCATCTTCTGTTGAGGCCAATAATCGAACCTATGCCGCACTGCGGACCTGTGCCGTGGTCATCTGCCTCGATGGGTGCGAGCCTGCCTATCTTGATGTTACGATTGCCGACGGACGAATGCCGAATGTCGCTAGAATGCGCGCGAAAGGCACTGACCGGATTGCGCATTCGGTGATCCCATCATTTACCAATCCAAACAACATGTCGATTGCCACCGGTCGCCCGCCGAGCGTGCATGGCATTTGCGGCAACTACCTCTATGAACCGGAAACTGGCCAAGAAGTGATGATGAACGACGTCAGGTTTCTACGTGCCCCGACATTGTTTTCGAAATATTATAAGGTAGGGGCACGCGTCGCTGTCGTCACTGCAAAGGATAAGCTCCGCGCCCTCTTGGGAGCCGGTCTCTCATTTGATGAAGATCGAGCAATCTGCTTTTCATCTGAACGCGCGGATATCGCCACCAAAGCAGCCAATGGGATCGATGACGCCAGTGCCTGGCTCGGGCGTCCAGTGCCGGAAGTCTATTCAGGCGATCTATCGGAATTTGTTTTGGCAGCTGGTGTGAAGCTGCTCAAAGAGTGGACGCCGGATCTGATGTATCTGTCAACGACCGATTATATTCAGCATAAATTCGCTCCCGAAGAGCAAGGCGCTAAGAATTTTTATACCATGATCGATGGTTATGTCGGTCAACTAGACGCGATGGGCGCAGCGCTTGTTCTGACCGCGGATCACGGGATGAAGCCAAAGCATGACACCAATGGCACTCCAGCAGTGGTCTATATCCAGGATCTTCTTGATGAGTGGGTTGGCGCTGCCAACGCGCGCGTCATCTTACCCATCACCGATCCGTACGTCGTGCATCACGGTGCACTTGGGTCCTTCGCCACCGCATATCTTCCAGATGGTGCTGATGTGGCAAGCATCATCGCGCGTCTTGCAGCTATTGATGGCATCATGGTTGTGATCGACCGTGAAGAGGCGGTGCGCCGATTTGAATTGCCTGCCGACCGTATCGGCGATATTGTCATTATCTCAGATGAAAACATGACTATTGGCACCTCTGAAGAGCGGCATGATCTGGCGGCGCTAAAAGAACCGTTGCGCAGTCATGGTGGACTGACCGAGCAAGAGGTGCCTTTCATCGTCAACCGCCAGATTGATTTGCCGTCTGCACCCGAGCTGCGCAATTTTGACGCGTTTTATTATGCGGCGCAAGCCGCTGGGCAGCAGTAATCAGTAATATTGAATATTAAATTCGCTAGGAGTTTTCATATGTCAGAGCAAAAAATCCGCCGTGAAGCCATGCGCATTGGTGGGGAGAAGGTCTATGCCGACGCTGTTGTTGAGGTTGAGTATCCGCGAACCCGTGAGGTGATTGCTACGGTTCCGGCTGGCACGGCGGAACATGCCCACCGTGCCTTTGAGATTGCCGCCGCGTATCAGCCCAAGCTCACGCGGTATGAACGTCAACAGATCCTCTTTCGCGCGGCCGCACTGATCCAGGACCGTCGGGAAGAGATCGCTCACTGGCTGACGCTTGAACTGGGCATCTGCAAGCAACACTCTCTCTATGAAACCGGCCGCTCCTACGATGTGTTCACGCTGGCGGGCCAACTTGCCATTCAGGATGATGGGCAGATCTTTTCATGTGATCTGACGCCACATGGCAAAAGTCGCAAGATCTTCACCAAACGTGAACCGGTCCGCGCCATTTCCGCGATCACGCCCTTTAACCACCCGCTCAACATGGTGGCGCATAAAGTCGCTCCGGCGATTGCCACCAATAACTGCATGGTCTGCAAGCCGACCGAACTGACCCCGTTAACCGCTATCACGCTGGCCGACATTCTCTTTGAGGCCGGCCTGCCGCCTGAGATGTTCCAGATTGTCACCGGCTGGCCCCAGGATATCGGCGACGAAATGGTCACCAATCCAAACATCGACATCGTCACCTTTACTGGCGGTGTTCCTGTTGGCAAGATGATTGCGGAAAAAGCGGGCTACAAGCGCACTGCGTTAGAGCTAGGTGGGAATTCTGCGCTGATCATTCTGAATGATCTGAGTGGTGAAGATCTCGACAAGGCCGCTACCATTGCGGTCGCCGGTGCGACCGGCAATTCGGGGCAGCGCTGCACCGCAGTCAAACGCATTCTGATTCAGGAAAGCGTTGCCGATGCAATTGTTCCGCTGATCCTCGAAAAGGCCAAGACCATCCGCTTTGGCGACCCCATGGACCCAGAGACTCAGCTTGGCTGTGTAATCAGTGCCAAAGCTGCCGAATTGTTTGAAAGCCGCGTATTTGACGCTGAAAAGCTGGGCGCGAAAATTCTCTACCACCCCGGTCGGGACGGCGCGCTGCTGCCGCCGATTGTGGTTGATCACGTTCCCCATAACTGTGAACTAGTGATCGAGGAGACCTTTGGCCCGGTGGTGCCGATTGTACGCGTTCCGGATGATGACGCGGCGGTAATGGAGATTTCGAACGGCACCCAGTTCGGTCTCTCCGCGGGCGTCTGCACCAATGATCTGATTCGTGCCACTAACTATATCGAAGGGCTCAATGTCGGTACGGTGAATATCTGGGAGCAGCCGGGTTACCGCATAGAAATGTCGCCCTTTGGCGGCATCAAAGATTCGGGCAATGGCGTCAAGGAAGGGGTGCTGGAGGCAATGAAATTCTTTACCAATGTAAAAACTTATTCGCTGCCCTGGCCAGCTTAGGGTCACGCAGGAGCTTAACCCGGTCCAGCCCCTAACATACGTCTGATGTGAAATTGAGTTGCCAAAAACGGGCTGATCTCCAAAATGGCAAGTATCGAACCAACCATGTGGAGAGCCAGCCCGATGAACAGTATAGAGGTTGAAACATTGTTTCCCATCCTCGCTCAAGCAACTTCACATAGAGCGTCAAAAAAGAATCGCATTAAGGAAACTTTATGAATGGCTGCCCATCCTGAAAGCGCTCAAAGAGATCAATTTTGATCGTGTGGCTCTGTTTGAACCTTCTGGTATTTTGCCCGATATGCAGGCGGAGGGCCTCAAGCGTATCAAGGCAGGATTTGAACGCATGGCGCAGGAATTCGCCGCTGTTTAAGTAATACCAACTGGAAAATCACCCGCGTATATTATTTTGAGTTATTTGCGTGACACTTGACCTCAAAGGGTAGTTTCAAGGTTTAGCCGAGTCTTTTGGGAAGTTAGTATAATTGACACAGCATGTGAGGCAAAATAGAAGAGGATACACGATGGTACGTTCTGCAATCTTTATCGAACCGAATCAACCCCTGCAGATTCGTGAATACCCTACGCCATCGCTTGAGAGTGGTGCTATTCTGGCTAAGGTGCGGCTGGCGACAATCTGCGGATCAGATTTGCACACGTTTCTTGGCAGGCGTGGCGCTGACGCGCCAAGCATACTCGGGCATGAAATCGTCGGCGAAATCGTACAAATGAGTGCCAAAACAGTAGAGGGTATAAATGGCGAAACACTGTCTATCGGTGACCGTATTACGTGGGTGTTAACCACTTCCTGTGGCGATTGCGAATTTTGTGTTGAACGTGATCTCAGCCAAAAATGCATTCATAGTTTCAAATATGGTCATGCCAATTCAGAAGCACGTCCCCATCTCAATGGTGGCTTCGCACAACACCTTTATCTACGCCCGGGATCAACAATTTTGCGATTACCGGACAACATAACTGATGCGGAAGCCGCCCCCATAAACTGTGCTTTGGCGACAATCATGCAAGCAGTGGATCGGATACAACTTAAGAACGGTGAACGTGCCTTAGTACAGGGTGCGGGTATGCTTGGTATTTATGCCTGTGCTGTCCTGAGTAAAGCCGGGTGTTCAGATATTATCGTTACAGATTTCAACACCAAACGACTAGCCATCGCTGAGAAATTTGGAGCGACCCGGACGATTGCTCTGCAAGAAGCAGACCTTGTAGCACTAGCTGATGAATTGAAAGTCGATATTGTGATAGAAGTTTGTGGTGTCCCCTCTTGTGTCGCATTCGGAATTGATGCGCTACAAATTGGTGGACGCTATATCCTTGCAGGACTTGTCTACCCTGATGCAAATTTCACTGTTGATGGCGCGAAAATTGTGCGAAAGATGCTAACGCTTCATGGGATTCACAATTATCAACCTAAACATCTATTACAGGCAGTTGACTTCGTATCGCGGTATCGTCTCGAATTTCCTTTTGAAGAGTTGGTCTCAGAATACTATTCATTGGATGAAATCAATACAGCCTTTGCTGTTGCACAATCTGGCAAAGTGATCCGGGTCGCAATCAAGCCCAATAGTTGAGGTATGGTTATCAATTAATATAAGGTCGGACCGCCCGTGGACAGAAGTAGATTTCCTAGTTTGACGGTCTGGAGTTAAAGATCAGCGGTAGCGCACATTTAGACTGCTGCGGGGCCGCTCAGGTCAAGTTCTTCGGCGAAGTGGCAGGCGGCAAACTGACCTGCGGCATGTTCTTGCCACTCGGGCACAGTGGTCCGACAAATATCCTGGGTGAATTGGCAGCGTGTATGAAAGCGGCAGCCCGTTGGCGGATTAACCGGGTTGGGGATTTCGCCCTTCAAGGCTGATAGTTTCATCGGTTTCGTTGGGTCGGCTTTAGGGATTGCCGACATCAGCGCAGCGGTGTAGGGATGCGGCGGGTTGGAGAATATCTGCGGGGTTGATCCCAGTTCGACCAGTTGCCCGACATACATAACTGCGACCCGGTCACAAATGTGTTGAACAACCTGCAAATCGTGGGCAATGAACAAAAAGGTCAGTTGAAAGTCTTGCCGAAGCTGCTCCAGCAGATTCAAAATCTCCGCGCGAATCGCAGGGCTCAGTGTCGGTACGGTGAACATCTGGGAGCAGCCGGGTTACCGCATAGAGATGTCGCCCTTTGGCGGCATCAAAGATTCAGGCAATGGCGTCAAGGAAGGGGTGCTGGAGGCAATGAAATTCTTTACCAACGTAAAAACTTGTTCGCTGCCCTGGCCAACTTAGGGTCACGCAGGAGCTTAACCCAGTCCAGCCCCTAACATGGTAAAATATGCTGACAATGCGACACTTTATTGTTTCACGTTTCCGACACCTTATAATAGACAAGACGAGTTTATCTGTGCGGTTCAGGACAGCAACTTTCTGGAAGGATTAGACGCGGTCGACAGGCCACACAGAATAGCAAGTAAAGGATAGTTTCTTTACGAATATCGGCCGCAATCAACGGTAGCCATGACAGAGGTATTGACCACTTGCAATACCACTATCAGCTGCGGCGAACGCGCCGATTCTGACCGCCTTTTCGCACCTAATCTGTAGTGCATGTGTATAACGCTCAGCTCAAGCATCGGTGCAACTCTGCAGAAAATGCAACTCCAGGCCGGCCATCCAAACGCCTCGACGACGCTGCTATATGCCTAACCATCCGATGCCCAGACGAGACGAGTGCGCATTACTTTCTGATTTGGATTGAAATGGTTTTCGCCGCGCCATCGAATGGCGAACAGCCAGTCCGACTTCACGGGTGACGATCTGCAGTATAAGAGCTAATACGGCGGATTGGGCGCTTTTGCTTTGCTACCGGAAAACGTTCGGACTCCTGCATCAAGTTCACCAGGGTCTCGGCGGCTGTCTCAGCAAAGAACCGGTCATTGATATTGCACGCCAGCTCAATGACGGGAATGTCTTGTCTAAGACTGCTCTTGATGGCGTTGAAGCAAGCGGCGTTGGCAGCGGGGTCCCAAAATGCGCCACCTTCACTATCCAGCATCGAAACGCCCTTGAGGGGGAGGATAATAGCGACCGGCGCATTCGCTGCATTGGCAGCGGTAGCGATCATTTCACCGATGCGTTGATTCTCTTCAATGTTTGTGCGCAAAAGCGTCGCGGTTGACGCCCACTGATATAAATTGCGTCCGCGATACTTTTCAGGAACCGATTCGAGCGCCCCGAAGTTGGTCATATCGATGCAACCAGGTACGATCACCGTTGGAATGCCAGCACGCGACGCCGCTAGACAGCGTTCCGGCCCAGCGCTGGCGCTACCGCCGCAGACCTCATCCGCCAATTCCGTTGTCGTAATATCGAGGCAGCCAGCGATATAACCTTCGCTGATCAGGCTCTCCATGGTCTGGCCACCGATACCGGTCGCATGGAATACCAAGACTTCGAAACCATGTTTTTCGATCAGACTTCGCGCATGGTCAACGCAGGGCGTGGTATTGCCGAACATTGAAGCGGCTATTAGCGGTCTCTCGTCGGCGATCTGAGGCGCTTCTCCGCGGACCATGCCGGCGATTGCCGCCGCTGCGTTGGCGTAGACTTTGCCGCTGATCCGGTTGACGCCAGCCACATCGACGATAGAAGGCATCATAAGGATGTCCGCCGGTCCCACAAAAGCGCGCACATCGCCGCTAGCGAGGGTTGAGACCATCAGTTTGGGCACGCCGAGTGGCAGAGCGCGCATACCGGCCGTGGCAACAGTCGTACCGCCGCTGCCGCCCATGCCCAAGATGGCATCAAGCTTGCCCTCGTCGTACAGACGCCGCGCTATGACAGCCAGCCCATGGCCCATCACACTCAGGGCTTCCTGCCGTTGCGCGCCCCGTCGCAGATCTTCAAGGCCGACTCCTGCCGCGCTGGCGACCGCTTCGCGGCTGACATCGGGCGCGAAGCCAGGCTCGCCGAGAATGCCAACATCAATCACCAGTGTGCGTACTCCTTGTTTTTCGATCAGCGCCTTCACCCAAGCGAACTCCACCGCTTTTGTATCGAGCGCGCCAGCAAGGACGACCGTTTTCATCGCGTCAGTCACGATCTAGCGTTTCCTTACTTTGTGATTCTTGAAGGTCTTGACCGCGCTCATCACCGCCTTTTCAATCGGGATGCGCTCAATGCTGGAGGCGCCGACGAATCCCTGGGCGTCCGTTCGCTCATACAGGACTCGTGTATCTTCCGGCTCGGCGAAGGGTCCGCCGTGGGCCAGGCAGATCACGTCAGCATGGACATCCCAGGCGCCTTCCATAATGCGCTGCGCGTTTTCCAGCGATTCTTCCATCGGGTCAGCAGGGAAGCCGATCAATCCGCCAGCGGTGCCGCCAACATGGGCGCAGACGACATCGACCCCGGCTTCGGCCATGCGCGCGGCTTGCTCTGCGCTAAATACATAACACATGGTGAAAATGTCCCGCTTTCGCAAGAGACGGATCAGCTCAACCTCGCGGGCAAATCCCCAGGACTGTTTCAAGCTGCTGGCAATATTCTCGTGCTCGCGCAGGAAAAAATCGGAAATGCGCTCATGATTGCCGACGGTAGGAAAGTTGATAAAACCGTCGAATCCCTTGTCGACGAAGCGGTCAATCATGATTCCCAGGTCATATGTCGTCTGATCGTTGGCTTCAATGCCAGCGATGATGGGCGTGTCGTTGACTACATTGCTGATTTCGTCATACATGTCAAGCGTTCGCGGGTTGGAGTGACCGATCACCTCGGTACGCAGCCCCATAATGCGCGATCGACCGGTACTATAACAGACTATCAAGTCTGCCCCACCTAGTTCAGCGCGCTTCGCCACAATTCCAGCGCTACAGCCGGCTCCGATAATGACGTCGCCATTTGCCAACGTACCTCTTAGTCTGCTCAGGATCTCTGCTCTGTTCATCATGACCTAAGTCCAAATCTGCGAATAAACGCGCATGAAATTACCGCCCAGAACCTTTTTCGTTTCCGTTTCGTCATAGCCCCGCTCCAAAAGCGCCCGGGTCAAATTGGGAAAACAACGAGGGTCGTCCAAACCTTGCGGATAATAGTAAGGCGGCGGCGGATAATCTTTTGGATCCCATTGCCCGGTCTTCACGAAGTAGTCGTAATGCGCCTTTGACGCCTCCTGCATGGAATCGCCGACGTATTCGAAGTCGATACCGATGCCCACGTGGTCGATGCCGACGAGACCTGCGATGTGATCGACATGTTTGAGCAAATCATCAAGCGTGGGACGCGGATTTTTCGCCACGAAGGGCGGGAAGCCGTTGATGCCGATGACACCGCCCATTTCGGCGACGCGCTTGATTTGCTCGTCAGTCAGGTTGCGCGGGCTGTCACAAACAACTTTCGCCAGATTGTGGCTGAAGACCACCGGCCGTTCGGAGACATCCATCGCGTCCAAGGTGGTCTGTATACCGGTGTGGCTGCAGTCGACCGCGATGCCGGCGCGATTCATGGCTTTGATCAAACGCCGGCCAAAGGCGCTAAGGCCGGCGTCATTCAGCTCGAGGCAGCCATCGCCGACGAAGTTTCGGACGTTGTAGGTCAATTGAATAACGCGTACGCCCACCCTCACGCAGCGGCACATTGTCATCCGCCAAGCCTGTCGCTAGTGCATCCCCCGTCGCCAACTCGCGCGCTTCGCCGACGAGGTCGCTGAATGTCGTCAGCGCGGTCAGTTGGCGTGGTGTGAAGAGGTCGCCAAATTCGTACATGCCGTAGACCGGTGGCTGAAAGTTGCGGTGCTTCAAAGGCATCTTTCCGCTTGGCTTGAAGTAGTCCATGTTTTCTGCTTTGGCTGCAGTCGCCGCCTGTGAGGGGTCCGGGCTGTAGTAACTTCGCCCACGTTTCCCCTCGGTCACAATCGCCATCAGCATTTCGCCCATGCGGCCAGCTTTGCCTTCGGCGCGGACATACTCCCAAGAGATTGGCTCACCACTGATAACACAGCGACCGCCACCGAACTTGCGCCCCATCGTGCCGTCGTTATCTGCTGGCGGCAGGCTCTTCGTCACCTCAAAGCGCACGGTCGTCCCTTCGACAACCGGCATCGCCCAACATTCGCGTCCCTTCTTCTTGCTCAATACAAACGACCGCACCAGCGGCACCGGCGCATTCACAGCCGGGTTGGGACTAATGACCGTCCGCGCCCAGAGCCAGGCGATCACCGTTTCGCCATTGTGCTTCGGATACAAATGCCCGATGCGCTCGAAGGCTCGCTCGCGCATCCACTCGCCGTAATAGCGCACATCGGCCGCCAAACCAGCCGCGCCTTTCCAGGCGGCGTCTCCCGCTGTACCGGCCTCCCGGTCGCGCGGGTTGACCGGTGGCTGATTGGCAAACCGTGGCGGAATCTCGATCATGGCTTTGTTAATCATGACCGCCACCGGGTTGAGGTCGCTGGCGTGGGCTTCCAGACCCAGCCGCTGCGCCTCCAGAGGGATGCTGCCGCCGCCCGCGAAGGGATCGAGCAGCGGTGGTGGGTTTCCACCTGTGGCGATGCGGATCAACTCGCGCGCCTTCTCCATGATGGCGTCGTCCGTGGTCGCTTCCCAGGTGACCAGTCGCTCGATAAAGTCAAGGAGGCGCATGCGCGGCGTGTCGGCTTGCTGCTGAGCCGCGGCCGGGTCTTTGCCCTCGTCGATGGCTATCTTTTGCGCTTCGGCTTTGGCGCGGGTGACGTTAGGTCCGTCGCCGGGCAATTGCCGACAAGCCTCGACAAAGGCGGACAACGCGTCGGGGTCATCGGGATCATCGACGAGAGAGGTGAAGATCACGGCGCGGGCGGCGGCCAGCGGTCGGCGCGCCCACCACAAATGCAGTGTCGAGGGGTGGCCATGGCGTATGGATTTCTCGCGCGCGCTGGCGGCGTTGATGGCGTCCAGCGGCAAAGCAACTTCGATTAGTTTCTTGGCTGCGGGCATTTTCCCTTTCCATTTCTTGCGATTGGCTCCGCGCTGAATATTAACACGCTGTTAGTGCCCTGGACAGGAGTCGCCGCCCCCACTAATTCAGGGCTTTAGAAAAACCAACGTTGCCTATGTTATACTGATCGTCGTGCACAGCGGGTGAAGGCGAGGCAGCGATGGCTACCCAGGAGCGCATTTACACTGTAGACGATGTCTGGCGACTCGAGCGCCAAGCAAACAAGCCGACAGAGAAGTACTATCTCATTGACGGGGAGTTATGCGTCAAGATGTCACCTAGTCAGCGGCATAGCGAAATTGCAAACCTGATTGCGCACTACCTGACCGGCTTTGTACTGGAGCGCGGACTAGGGCGGGTGACAATCGAATGCGGCTATCATCCGCCTGACAATCGAAAGCTGTTGATGCTTCCGGATGTGGCCTTTGAGGGATTGCCGCGGGCCGCCCAGCCTTCCCGCCTGACCTATGTGCCTTACATGCCCGACCTGGCGGTGGAGATCATTTCACCCTCGCAATCCTGGGCGCAGACGCGGCGCAAGGCGCAGCGTTACCTGCGTCATGGGACGGCCTTGGCGTGGCTCATAGACCCAGAGTCGAAAACCGCCGAGGTCTGGCAGCCGGGAACGGAGCAGCGCGAACGTATTGACTTGGACGGTGAATTGCCTGGCGGTGACGTCCTGCCCGGTTTCAGCCTGCCGCTCAAGCACTTGTTCCCCGATTAGGCGCGCCCTTCAACGAGGCGCTGTACTCGCGTCCAGCAGCGTTTGCAGATTCACCTTGACCGCTTCTTCATAGTACGCCGGCTCCTGAAAAGCGAAGCCCCGCACATAGCGCGGCTCGCCGGCTTTTTCGCCATCAATCTCGACCAGCGCCAATATGAAATGATCTCGGCTGTTAAAAGCAGTGAAGAGTTCGTTCTTAGTCAGCGTCACATCGCGCGCGCCCGCCTGACGTCCCTTGACCTCGATAAAGCGCAGTTTTCCATCCTTGCTCGAGGCGCTCTCAATATCGTAGCCAATGCCTCTCCGGCTGCTGACATCTACTGGAGTGTTGCCCAGCGCCCGCTCCGCAGCCATGACGGCGCTCATGGCCATCGCCTCGCTCACCCGCGTATCGATGGCATCGGGGTCGATCGCTTCGCCCTGGAGCAAGCCGATGGGAATGATTAAGGCGCCGCCCGCCACAATCGGACGTGTTGCGCTGATCTGCCGCTCCTGCGCGATCTGTGCCAGGCGCTGCCGCCGCCGCTCTTCCAGTTCATCGGCGCGTCGCTGCGCCCCCTGGCTATTGAGTCCCCGCGGCGCCTTGCCCGCCTCTTCTTGTGCGCGCAACTGTGCCGCTCGCCCATCCCAGTGATTAATCTCCCGCGTGAGCCGCTCCTGAACCGCCCGTTCCGTCTTGTCCAGCCTTTCGTCCCGCGGCTCGCGGATGCGCTGCAGATGGCGCGGGATCAGGTGTTCGATGGCGTGGTTCACGGCACGCTTCTCCAGCTCCTCGCCCTTGAGCCAGTCCTGCTCCAGCAGCGGCGCGATCTTGGCTCTTTCATTCGCCTCAGCCGGGCGATAATCGAGGTAGGGCGCGGTACCGGCTTCGTGAATGACGTCGGCGCTATCAATCTCGACGAAGTGCACTTCGCGCGATATGATGCTGTGGTCCGCTGTACGGCCCGGCACGGCATCCTGGATGGCGCCCTCAAGGTAGAACAGGACGCGCAGCTCATTGCCTGGATCGTTCGGGTCCACCAGCATGGCGCCGCGTTTCAAGGTTTCGCGCTCCCGCTTCAGCATCAGGCTGATGGTCGCATCGAGCAGCGGATGCCCCGGGCAGACGAAGGCAGCTTCCGGCCTCTTGTCCTGGTGGATTAGGCTCTTGTCGAAGCAAATGCGCGTATACTTGCGCGCAATCGGTCCAATCCCGCGTCCTTCAGCGTGATTGCGTACGCTGTAAGGCACATTGTTGATGGCGTAACGCCCGCTCTCGCGTTCATGCAGGGTGCCGCCTAACTCTTGAAAAGCAGCTTTGAAGAAGGCCGCGATGAAGTGCGGCTGCAGCTTGCGGGCGTTGGCGCGTTCCATCTCGACGCGCACTTGCTCGACCTTGCTCGTGTCCATTATCCCGCTGACAAGCAAGTCATCCCGAACGATCTCCTTCACGCGCTCTTGGTCGGTGGCATTGTCGATGGCAATCTTGAGCTTGTCGCGCACTTCTTGCCTGTCGCCGTAACGCACGGCTTTAATCATGAGTTCGCTCAAAGGCGTCTGACGAAAGAGCTCGCCTATCACATCAAAGACCTGCCCGTTCAACCGATCGCGCTCTCGCGCCAGTTTCTCCAACAAGCGCTG
Source organism: Chloroflexota bacterium (assembly GCA_011525385.1). GTDB lineage: Bacteria > Chloroflexota > Anaerolineae > Aggregatilineales > Phototrophicaceae > UBA6055. The sequence continues at coordinate 14,727 of WTGF01000004.1, forward strand.
ATAAACGGCGCCTTCGCGCGTTTCTCCTGCGACCAGATTCCAAAGATGACAGACCTCTTTCTGCCCGATGCGGTGAATGCGCCCGAAGCGCTGCTCCAGCCGGTTCGGGTTCCACGGCAAGTCGTAATTGACCATCAGGTGGGCGCTCTGCAGGTTGATGCCCTCTCCGGCGGCATCGGTCGCTACCAGAATCTGTACATCGGCATCGTATCGGAAATCTTCTTCGATTTTGCGGCGCTGTTCGCGGTGTGTACCACCATGGATGGTCACGACCCCTTCGGGACGCCCGATCACCGTATTCAGCTTGTCAATCAGATAGTCGAGCGTATCGCGATGCTCGGTAAAGATGACCAGCTTGCGCGCTGTGCCACCCGTGTTCTTCATTTCCGGCGTATCTTGCAACAGGTTCAGCAATTGCAGCCACTTGCTGTCCTTGCCACTGCGCAGTACGCGCTGCGCCTGCTGCTCGAGCTTCCGCAAGATAGCAATCTCGTCGGCTAGCTGCGCCACTGTTTTGGCGGCCGTTGCATGGTCGACCAGTTCGGCCTCGATTGCTTCTACTTCATTCTCGGGCGCGTCGTCGAAGTCTTCATCGAGATTGATGTCGTAACTCAGCACCGATGGCGCCAAGACACCTTCCGGGCCTTCGACTTCTTCCTTCAAGCGCGTTTCCAGCTTCTCAAGCCGACGCCGAAGCGAGTGATAGATAGCGGCCGGCGATGAAGCCAGGCGGCGTTGCAAGATCGTCAACGCAAAGCCTATCGCGCTCTTGCGCCCTCCGTGCTCCAGTTCATCGATCCGATTGAACTCCGTGCGTACATACTCGGTGACACTCTCGTAGAGGTCTAGTTCCTCTGGCGCCAAGTCGTAGTTAACCGATGTCGCCCTGCGCTCGGGGAAAAGCGGCGTACCATCAAATCTTAGGAGCCGCTCCTTTATCATGCGTCGCATTAGATCGTCTACATCGCTGCGACGTGCCCCTGCCGGGGCGCGCCCTTCAAAGCGATCCGGATCCAACAGCTTCATGAACAGATCAAAGTCGTCATCCTTGCCATTGTGCGGCGTGGCGGTCATCAGCAGCAGATGCCGTGTCAACTGGCCGAGCAGCTTGCCGAGTCTATAGCGCTTGGTCTCCTCCAGCTTGTTGCCGAAATAAGTCGCAGACATCTTGTGCGCTTCGTCACAGACGACCAGGTCCCAGTCGGTTTGTGCCAATCGGCTCTGAATCTCCTCATTTCGGCTGATTTGATCCAGGCGCACGATCAAGTGATTGTTTTCGGAGAAAGGGTTGCCGCTGCACGATGCTTCGATCATGTCGCGCGTGACAATCCTGAAGTCGAGCTGGAATTTGCTGGCGAGTTCATCTTGCCACTGCTCAGTCAAGTTGCCCGGTGCGCAGATCAGACAACGTCGGACATCACCACGCACGATCAACTCGCGGATAAGCAGGCCGGCCATAATGGTCTTTCCTGCCCCGGGATCATCCGCAAGCAGAAATCGTAAGGGCTGCCGTGTCAGCATTTCGTCATAGACTGCTGTGATCTGATGCGGCAGCGGTTCGATGAGCGAGGTGTGCACGGCCAACAGCGGGTCGAAGAGATGCCCTAAGTGAATGCGATATGCCTCGGACACCAGGCTTAACAACCGCCCGTCTCCATCAAATGGCCATTGTCGTTCATCCTTTGGTGTGGAGAGAGTCGTCTCGTCCGCCCGGTACAGTACTCTTTCGCCCAGCCCGCCGTCAGCGCGGCGATAGTACACCGATACCGAAGTCGGGCCGCTCTGTTCCACAGCGACCAACTCGACTGTCTGATCCGGAACGATGCCGTTGACGCGCATCTTGCTCGCTAGCTGTTCAAGTTTGATCACTTGCCTGCCTCTGTTTCCTCACAGCGATCTAGTCGTAGCGGATATCCTGAAAGTGTTCTAGGCTCTATTCCACAGCATTTCGTAACACTCGCGTCATTCCCTTGGCCGGAACGACCCGATTAACGTAGCTTCGCTCATATTGACGTCGATTATCACGCTATCTTGGAACTCAGTCCTCCGCTGTTAATGCTGCCAGTCCGTCTTCACCGCTGGTATTCCGTGCCGCAGGCATCGGCTGGCTCGCCGGCACTTCTGTGCTAGCAGGCATCGCATCAAACTGGTTAAGCCCAGCTTCAATGATCGCTTCACAGAAGTCGGGCCGGCTGATACGACTGCCATTCGCTTTCAGCTTGAAGTAGGCGCTGTCCAGGCGGTCGCGCAGCTCAGGCTGCAAATATAGCGTGACTGCCTTGCGTGGAATAGCGGGCTGGTCGTTATCAGCGGACCCCCGCAAGCGACGTCCCAGGATCGCGAGACTCTCCTTTGTGTGCTTACTCATGACACCTCCTCTGCCGTGCGGCGAATCACAAACTCAGCGAGCGCGAGGTAATCTTCCTGGCTTTCTCGCTGCGCCTTTTTCCGATAACTCCCACCGGGCACATAACTGAAAATCGAATGTCCAGCATCCCGCGCATCCTCGATCAACGTCTGCCGCTTGCGTAGGACGGGCGCCAGCAACTGCGGAGCGTTCTCTTTTAGGGCTTTCATGAATGCCTGCTGGTCAGCTTGTTGCTCAAAGCCGACCGGCACCACACCCACAATCTCGATATCCACCTCGAAGACTTCGCGCAGGGTATTGATCTGCCCCATCAGGTTGTTGATCGAGCCGCGATAGCTGCGGTGCATCCGCGCTGGGATCAGGACGCGCCGGCAAGCGAGCAAGGCGTTGTCCGTCACCACGTTCAGCGCTGGGGGGCAATCAACCAAGATATAATCGTACGCCGTCTCAATGCGTTGGAAAACCCTGGCAAGCCGTCGCTCCCGGTTACGCTGACCAATCAGGGACTGCTCCGCCAGGTACATCTGCATATTGCCCGGGATCACATCGAAATTATCGTTCGGGGCCCGTCGAATCAGCGGATTGGGATCCGCTTTCAAATCCAGTAGCAGGCCCAAGATGCTATCGCCATCGGTGCCATAGACATCTCGCTTGAACCCGATGCCGCTGCTGAGATCCGCCTGACCATCCAAATCCAGCACCAGTACACGTTTGCCCAGCACCGCCAAGGCCCCCGCCAAGTGAATAGTCACCGGCGTTTTGCCCGTTCCGCCCTTCTGATTCAGAATCGCCAAAGCGATTGTCATCGATAGATCGCCAATCCCCTATTACGATACGACATTGCTATTTTCACATAATATTAGTCTCATATTCCATTACTCGCACAGAAAATGAGGGCGGATTGGTTCTTATCGCATGCACGGTGACCGGTCAGCCGAACTGAGATATAAGTCCGCTGTGATATCCACACCGCTCTCCGGAAGTCGCTCCTGAATCACTGGCCTATATCCACGCCGACGAACAGCCTGCGCTATCATGCGACTTTCAAATGTGTTTTCGTATCTTAGATTTTCTTGTACACCCTGTTCCGCAGTTACGATACTTGCCGTCTCGAAGAATGATCGCTCTACTGCAGTAACAAGAACTCTCAGCATAACAGAATCATAGCCTAATATTTTCACAGACTATTGTAAGCATCTTCTCATAGTCTGTGAGGTTATCAACTGCTTGATGGTTAACCGTAGGGAAAGGCCCAGCGTTTCGCTCCCGCCGTCTCCATGACTGCGCCGGATCGTAGCACGGAGGCTGGAAAGACAGATCGCTATTCTATTGACCGGGCTAGCTTTAGCGGCTGCAGCTAGTGACGAAATACAACGTCCTGCGATGCCACCGCGCCAAAGTTCGATGCCTCTTAGATTGCGCGATTCACGATTCCGTCGTAGCATTCAGGAGCATATAAAGCAAAAAGCCTTGCTTCTTGGACGGCAGCAGGCTCTTTTGCTCAGACTTGATATGACACACGTGGTGGTGGGCGCCACGCCGTGCTGTTATGTTCAAAAGGTCACCATCATGGTACCTCATAGTTCGATTCGTGCCAAGCCAAAAAGACATATATTTGTCATAATCCCTGTTTTTCACCTAAAAGACTGGCAAACAGCGGACAAATTCGCCCGTCGTCAGCCGCTTTCACAGCCTTCCGCAGGAGCGAGTCAGCACAAGCATCTCCACCTGTGCCATCCTGGAGAGCTGCCCGCCAGGGAGCGAGCAGGGCGGCTGCAGGCTCCACGCCAGATCAATCGCCAAGCCCCACTGCAAGAGCTATACCTGGCCACCAGGCAGGGGGCGAGTTGCGCCAGCCACAAAAGCAGATACAATATACTCGTACATAACGTAACCTTAACTACCTATGTCGCAGCCGGAATTGTTAATCCGGATCGAGGCCATGCCCGAAATCATGGATCATCGCACCCTGACCCACGGAGTCAGGAGCCTCGCATAAGCCCATTTTCCCTAACTTGCATCCGCTGCCGCATCTTAAAGGCAAACAACCGCCCCCAGACCCGGACGGTTGTTCTCAGACACACCCAACCACAACACCATTTATGTGAGTTAGGTATAAGGTAATCTTACATGACAGCACCACAAGCGCAAGCAGATTCTCAACCAAGAAAACCTGTCTTCATCTTGGACCTCACGCCGCTAGACCTCGCTGAGGCAGGCCTGGCTGCAAGTCGTGAAGACGCTGACCTCCTGACGGAACTCGACCGTGAAGCCAGTTCCGCTCAGCCATGCCAGATTAAAAACACTGACGCGCTAGATAAGATTCTGCAAGGCTTCGGATCAAGAAAATACAGGCTCCAGGACCACGCTGAGTGGTCAGCGTATCTCGATAGCCGCTACATCCTCGAAGCAGCCGTAGCCGCCGGCGCCTGGGTCGAGTACAACGATCACTACAGGCGCAATTGCCTGGTCTGGCACGAAAAGCGTCGAGACGGCAGCCGCGGCGCGCGCCGCCGCCGTTTCATCGATCCGCCTGTCATCGAAGGCGAAAAGATAGGCAAATCCATCTGGTTTAAGAACGAGAAAACAGATGAGCCCTTCCACTACATCGGCACATGGGATGACTTGAAGCGCGCCATCTCCGCTGCCGGCGCTGAACTCAACATCGTCGAAGGCGAAGTCGATGTTTGGTCGATGCACTCCATCGGCCTCCCCAACACGATCGGTCTTTACGGCGCCAGAATCATCCCGCCGGACATCGCCTCTATTCTGGATGAACTCGGCGCCAAGAAGGTCATCCTCTTTGCGGACAACGATCGGGCAGGCAGAGGAGGCGCCGCAAAGTTGCGAGCATTCCTTCACGAATCAGGCTGGACAGGCGAGGTTGAGTACCGCCAGTTCAAGGGACCGGGCATCCCCGAAAAGGGCGACGCCAACGACCTGTTATGCCACCACTATCCGGATCTTGCGGCTACCCGCGCCGCCCTGGATGCGCTACCCCGCTTTGTGCCCGGCATAGAGCCCAAACGGGCGCCAAAACCGTTCACCGAGGTCGACTATCACGACGATCGCTGGGCCCCTGTCAAGGAAGCGGTGCGCATTGCCCTGGGCGTGACGCACTTCAAAGCCAACGGCTTCAGCAAGAATATTGGCTGCCCCAACCCGCATCACGAGGACAGCAATCCGAGCGCCACCTTGCATAAGGACGGATTCTGCACCTGCCAGGTTTGCGGCACCTTCAACGCTAAACAGCTGGCCGAGTTCCTGGGCATCGATTGGCGATCCTTGCTCAGACCGCAGCCAAAACTCGTCTCGACGGCGGACATCGACCTGAATGCCGCCCCGGCGCCCAATGTAGAGACCGCGCCGCTAGCCTTTGATCAAGCGCCCGATTCTTGGCTCAGGCTACTCAGGAAGTTCTACAAACCGATTGAGGCGGTGCTATTCCTTTATGTCTCACGTGCGCACAAATCCGATGTCTTGGCAGAGCAATTTACCAGACAAGAACTCCTCAAAGCTTTGCCCCTGCTCGGCTGCAACGTTGACAAAGGAGCTATCTATAAGGTCTTTCAAGAGCTAAGCGAGCACGACAATCACCCACTTTTTGTAAAAGCTGACCCTAGTCTGGGGTCCGGATCCCGATACTGCAAATTCAGCCTGCGCTCACCGGCAGAATGCAAACGTCGGTTGGCGCACGATATCCGCTTGCGCGTCTACGAAGACAAGTTCGCTGAACATACCGACATCCTGATCGGATTCGAAGTATTTGACGAGGCGCTGCCAGGGTCAGAATTTACAAAAACCCTCAAAACTGCCCTGGAACCACTCTATCGCGAGCAGAAACAGCGCTTCGACAGCCTGATCAATGCTTGCGAAGGACTCATCGCCGGCTATGTCACGGGCCTCGATGATTTATCTGCCACGCCGCTGCCGGACTGGACGATCGACAAACCGTCCGAATTGCCGGCCTTGCTGGCCCGCGGCATCTATGATAAAGAGCCGGAAGATCGCGGCAAAGCGAAGTGGGCGCCGGAGCTCGGCATTAGCATATCAAGTGTGGACACCACATTACAACGCGCCGGCATAAAGCGCACGGCATACACCATCGAGGAAGAAGTGGATTCTCAACGCGAAGCCAAAGATCGGGCACGCGAACACGGCGCCAAGATCGTCGGCGTCAAGGTGGACGGAGGGTATCTGCCCTACGATGCCGCCATGGATATCTCCCCAGGCACTGTACTGATCCTCCAGCCGCCGGCCAAACACGAAATCGTCTCGGATGAGAAGCAAATCATCAAAGCGCCAGCAAAACCCGGCCCGGACACAGCTGCCAATAGCAAAACCGAGCGCGCGGGCAATATGCGAAAGCCCGGCAACTGGCATGAGCCGCGCTGGGATCCCCAGTTCATCTACTGGGAGCTGCTCAAAGCCTGTTGCCTGCTGCATGGCTATGAAGTCAGAGACGACGTCGGCATATACGATCCCCGGACGGGCGAGGTCTGGACCAATCCCACCTTGGACGAGGTGGTGCAACTCATCATAGAGGAGTCTGACGCCGCCGAACCCGATACCGGGTGACCCGCTGTAGCTTTTCTTGACGTTTTTGTATTTCTTGACACAGAGAGATTGATATCAAGAGTCAAGTTTTGCAAATTCTCGTCTACACCTTAAGTTCACCTGGATAGGCCAACGCGTCTTCATGCGACGCGACCTATTCTCAAGCTGAGTTCAGCAACTCTCATTAGATTTGTGCTCTCTGGTAACGACGTCGTATCACTTCCGGGCTGTTTGCTGCGATTTTACGATCATGCGACAATTCTGGTATGAACAGCCCACAGATGATCTCCCTTGACGATGTCGTACTCCGGAAGGATCTGGACCCCCGGCTGGGCGAGCGCGACGACGACCTGATCGCGCAATACGCGGATATTTTCGATGCGCTGCCGCCGATTGAGATCAATCAGAAGAATGAACTCATCGATGGTTGGCATCGTGTTCGCGCGGCGGAACGGGCAGAGCGAAGTGAAATCGCTTATGTCGTGATCGAGACCGAGAGCGACGAAGATTTGCGTGACAGAATGTATGCGGCAAATCTTCGTCACGGCGTTCAGTACACGAGGGGGCAAAAGAAGGCATACGGGATCAAGTTGCACGAGCGGAAACTATCCGCGAAGGAAATTGCCAGGCTGTCTGGTGTTGGCGTGAGTACGGTTTACCGGTGGACGACGGAACTGCGTGACCAAGACAAAGAGGAACGCGACATAAGAATTCATCATTTGCGCGATGAAGGATACAGCCAACAAGAAATTGCTGACGAACTGCAGGTCGCGCAGCGCACGATTTCGGAAGTTCTTAGTGAAAATTCTCATATGAGAAAAACTGCTAAGGAGACCGAGAAAGAGGCTGAAAGCGAGTCGGAGCTTGAGATACAGGCTGACGAGGCGGGTACTGGAGAGGTGCCGGAAGCGGATCAAGAGGAAATTCCAGAGACGGATGAAGCGCAAATCGAAGAGACCTCGGAAATTGACCCTCAGGCAAAGACGGACGATACACCAACTGCAGAAGAAGAACCGTCTCCAGAGCCGATTCCAGATGATATTCTGAATACCGCCCGCGCTGTCATGGGTGCCTTCAGCGAGACACGACCAGATGATTATGTCGCCCGGCTCGAGGCGTCCCCGAGTGAATGGATGACGGTCACAGACGGCTTCCTGTCCAACGAGCTGGAGCGTGAATTGCTGACATCTGCCGCGGCCATGTGCTTGTGGCAAGAGTGGATGGTGTGGTATCAGGGCGAGCGGACCAACGCCTTCACGGACGCTTTTGGGAAGATCGGGCCGGTCTTCGTGCGCGGTGAAAGCGGACAGTGGAGTATCGCGTCAGCGCTGAGGTCGATGCTACGGCGCATATGGGCGTAATTACACGGTCAAGGAGCTTTCTTCCGCGCTCTCATCTCCGCTAAGACAGACTGCGCGGACCGGGCGCCTAATTGCTCGCCTAGCTTACGCGCTTCTTGAATTGCCTCATGGATCGCAGCTTCGTTGTCGTAATGGAAAGCCATCGCGCCGTGGACCGTTGCCAGATCCACTCGATAGTGATCCGCGGCCGCTTGGGGACCGTCGTTTAAAGCCAGGTTCGCGACCAGATAGGCTTTGTAGTGGGTCCCGGCGATCGTCGCGTCCAGCGGATTATTCCCCCGCAGCTCAATGTGCTTTCGAGTTTCTAGAATCATCTTGTTGCCTCAAATATAAATAGTGTGGTTGTAAACATCATCTTGCACGCTCCCAGCGTCTCCAGCGATGAGTTCATAATAATCCAGGATAAATGTCACGATTGTACCGATTCCATGCTCCCCTTGCAGATGATGACCAGCGATAAACAGTCCAGCGTGTCCGATGTCTTCCTTGTGTCGGTTGGTGATATGGCCGGTAATCTGTTCATCGTGCGTTAGCAAAGCATACCCGTTTTCGTGAGCGTACGCGAGGACATCTGGATCTGGCGTACCTTCAGGTAAAACGTCGGTCACCCGCCTTATGTCGACACCACCTCCGGCTAACTGGTCAACCACCGCAGTAGCGATGTTTTCATCGGCAAGTAGCTTGAACATATTCAAATTATATCATCCAGAGTCGTAGCCCCTGCTAATCAAGATTGCACGGAGTCAATTTCAGTTTGTAGTTGATTCAAATAGTCGACGATTTCTCCGCGTCGTAGCATATGGTGAAACACCTGATTGTTGTAATCGCGGAGACAACTGTAACAGCTGGTCTCCGTAGCGCAGTCGGTGCAATCAGCGATCCTAAGGGCTTCCCGCACGACCTCACTGAATTCGTTTCTAATCTGCTGGACATGTCCGGCGCCACCCGGCACATCATCATAGAGAACGATGGTTTGCTGCCAGCCAGCGTGCACGGGCGCTTGCCTTGGAAATAGCACACCGTCAATATCAGTCCGTTCGATCTGAAGCGCATGACTTGCGCCATGTATAAGCGCATACATCAACGAGAGCCAGAAGGGCAGCCTTTTTGGCGATGCCGGGGCATCTTCAAAGGTCAGATGCAAAGCATCAGTTGTCTGGCGATGGCCCAATGATACGGGCGTCATCTTTTTCCGCTCTCTTTGTGCCTTGACCAGTTCACCTCGCCCTTCACCTTCGAGCTGAATGTAGAATCCCGGTGTTCGGGAGCGCTTATCACCTTCATTGACATAGAATAGGTTTCCCGCGCGATCGTAGGCACAGCAAACCTTAGATGTGATCTGGGAAGACTTGGTAACGTTGGAAGGCCACAATGCCGATTTCATCAGATTGGCTGCTCTCTGTACATAAAGACCGGCAGCCTTGCCGTTGTTTTTTCTGTTGGCATAAAAGCCGTCCGGAATGATGAACCGCGGCGCTTTGCGTTGCCGAGGGCTTGGCGGCGTACCGCAACGTTGACATGTGTCAGGCAGCGGCATAGCAGGGCCCTCACTGTGCTGCAAGAGGTTGCAAGTTTCACAGATTCGGTATTCTTGATAACGGACGATGTCCTTATGAAACTGGACACCGTCGCTGCGCCAAATACGTTTATCGGCGACCACTTCTGCACCCGGCGCATACTCACGAATTGCCAATTTCAGATCGCGTTGCAAACGCAATTCTTCAGTGCCGGATACCGTGGACGGTAAGTGCAACTCAACCGCATATATAGGGAATGAATAGCTTGGCAATACACCCCTGCTGCACAAGTAATCAATCAGTGGTTCCTCACGGAGACGTCTGAGCAAGCCGTCATATTGTTCTACATCTTTCCCATAAAGCTTGTAGTTGTCCCGTGATTTTTCATGAAAGGTGATAAACTGCTTGTAGTAGTAATCAGCCATCTGGCGGTATTTTTCGCATGTATCCTGAATTTTCGACCGGAAATGAGTGATCCACTGGGCGATGTCCGGGTTTTGCACCGAGTCCGCGAAGCGTGAGAGCAGCTTCGACAGGTGTTGCTGATTAACCGCCAGCCAGACTGCAATATGATCGAAATGCGGGTCGTCATCATAGCGTCTGTCGAAGAACATGCCGGCCTCTTGCTTCCAAGTCCAGACATCTGCAAGCACAGCTTTGCGATGACGCAGGAAGGCACTGAGCAAAATAGCATTGATATGCCGTCTCTGGATATGTGGATTATCGACCGCGACATAAGGTATCCGTACGCGGCCGCTGATCATTTTCTCTGGGTTACGAAAATAACTTTGATCGTGCGGGCGATCGGATGTCCAGGTCAAGATAAAGGCAGCACCACCAGCCCGGCGCCCAGCCCGACCAGATCGCTGGCGATAATTGGCGACAGTTGGCGGGACATTGCTCATGACGACAGCTTGTAGATCACCCAGGTCTATACCCATTTCGAATGTGGTTGAACAACTTAGGACATTGATATCGCCGCCCTTGAACATATCCTGATAATCGCGCCCCTTGTCAGGTTTCAACTGGGCAGTATGTTCCTCCACACGGAGTGGAACTACTTCTCGATCAAAACTGCGGTAGAAGTAGTTGGCACCTTGGCATTGTTCGATATCCACCGGCTCGAGTCTGCCGTCGCAGCGTATATGGGGGCAGGGCAGCTGTGGGCCATGCGCATACAGTCGTTGGCAGCTTCTGCAGCGGTACCATTGATCTGTGGTCTGAAATACAAGATTGTTGTAGTCGATTCGATAGCCTTCAGTCGGTGAACCTGTCATGGTCCTGTTTTCAGGAACAATGAGCCAGTCAAAGATACGGATAAGTGCGTCAACAACTGCTTCTTCACTGTGAAGCAGGCCGTGGTTCTGCAATACTAGCTTGAGGTAACGCCGGCGGTTGTGGCGCGCTGTCTTGCCAATCCACGCTTGTTGATACCCTTGTGTTTCCCCGCCCTTGATGAGGCTCGGTTCCCCATCCAGACGGCCAAAGCTCGGGTCGGCGGAATCAACGCCAGGAGGATATGACACTATCTTCTGCCGGCGCAAACGGTCCAGCAAGTATGCCAGCAGTGTTTTTGTAGTGGCGGTATCAAGCTGCAATTCTTGGGCAAGATCGTCAATGTCTTCGAGACCTTTGTAGCGGACTGCCACCAATCCGAGTGATTCAAGCGAAGTCCGGCTTGAGCGGCCCGTTGTGAATCCAGCCAGCAATTGTGTTTGGATCTTGTCGTCTAGTTCGATTTGCTGCTGTTCGTCAGGTTCCTGTCGTCGAGTGTATTTACGCCAGAAGCTGGTGAAGTCGGCATCGTTATGGAATATGCCCAGCTGCCACGCCTTATTGCGTACCGCCCTGGCTAGCAAGCTGAAGCTCGGCGCGACACTTCTCAGTCTTATGAAATCGCGAACGACATCTGGCACGATATGCTGATAGTTCTGCATCGTAACGGTAGATTCCAGGTAGGAGGCAAAGCGGGCTGCCCCTTGCCGGCTGTCGGTAAAGGACAGCACCTTGCGTCCATTTCCAGGCTTGTCGCATATCTCTTCTTCGTGGCTCTCCGGCGCATGTCGGTAGAGTTCATAAGTCAGAATGGAGAGTGGAACGCTACCACCGACTGTTACCGCGGTGGCAGTTTCAGTATCGCCGCGTGCCTGAGACCGGCAGCGAGGGCACTCTTCAATTGACAGATACGGCTCATACTTGGTTCTGCCTCTTTTGCCATTGTCTTTGAGAAGCAGGTGCAAAGTGATTTGCGCCGGCGGCTTTCCAGCTGCATCTGCGCAGGGGCAGTGATTGGCAGAGATCCGTACGCCGCAGCGGACGCATAATTCAAAGTCCTCAAAGGAAAAATCGTCTGTTGACTGATCGCCGGTGTCCTCATCCAACTCCTCCTCTTGATCTGCGCCCAATGCGCGATTTTCTTTAAGAGCCGGCCAGACAAAGTAACGTGTGTCATGCTCAGGTATCAGCTCGTTCTCTTTGACGGGGAGCTCACCGTGATATCTCCCGTCCATATGGACGGTCTTCAAAAACACCTGCCCACACTCTCGGCACACGGAAATCGGAAAAACCCTGCAACCGCAAGAATCACAGGTTTCGCGGCGTATAGAAAACACTTTTGACCAAGGCTCGCCATGCGGCGGCTGGCGTCCGCTACAGTCCGGATTCAAGCACAGCCAAATGCCCTGCGGGGACCGCATGAACATGTGGTAGCGCGCGGGTAATAAGGGTGCTTTGTCTTCGGCAGGACGAGCCAGTGCGCCCAACTCGACAAGGCGATATAGCGCTTTTCTGCGGTCGGCTTTATCCAGTAATCGGCTGGCAAAGAAGTCATCAGCGATGTCGGCTAGCGTACGTGGTGTGTCTTCAAGTAGTTGTTCGCGTAGACTGATGAGATCATCATTGTTTCGCATGATCTCATAGACAAAACCTCTTGGATTGCCTACGTATCTCGCGACATTGTCCTGCAGATCAGCAGAAGGCGGAATCAAATCTAGCGCCGCCATCTCCTCCGCGATTTCGACGGTGGACGCCAGGTGATCCCGACGAGTGCTTTGCATCAAGGCATCAAATCTTGAGTCCAAATAAACGTTCGCATCCACTTCATACGGTGCATCAGGTTGGGCATGATCGCGGTCCGACTGGCCAAAAATGATGTCGGATTCATCAAATGTTTCGTCGAATAAGTCGCGTGCAAAGGCAGCCGCTACGCTGGCATTATCCTCTGTTAATGTTGCGCTCGTTGCGATACATTGAACATCCCCGCGCCTCTTCTCCAAACGATGTTTCAGCCGCCGCAGTAGCATGCTCACTTCAATACCTTGGGCACCCGAATAAGTGTGCGCCTCATCGAGCACGATATACCGCCACGAGCCACTCTCGAACAGCGACGAGTCTTCCGGACGCAGCAACAAATACTCAAGCATGGCGTAGTTGGTGATCAGGATTTGTGGTATCCGGCCTTGGTCTTGAATCTCCTCGCGTGAAATGATTTCGTTATATGGAGATGTGGGATTCTTCTTTCTGCCCTCTTTGATCGTGTATTCAAGTTCGCTAGTGTAGCGCCCGAATGTAATCGAAGTCCCGGCAAGCAATTTGCGGAGACGCTCCAGTTGGTCATTAACAAGGGCGTTGAGAGGATAAATGAGCAAGGCACGCACACCACGTGTTTCATCGATAAGCAGGTCATTTAATATAGGAATGAGAAAGCACTCGGTCTTGCCGCTCCCGGTACCAGATGAAACAACAATATTTCGATTCTGGTCAACCAGCTTGTGAATAGTGTCGACCTGATGTTGATACAACGGAATATCACTAGGAAGCGGCAGGTTGCTTTCGGGCAATTCTCGCAGCTGAGGCGAAAGGACGCCGCCATCCACCAGTTGCTTGATTGACTGCCCGGTCTTATAGGGCGACGTGATTTCGAGATAGGGACCCATGGCTAATGCGCCGTCTATCTCGAAGCTCTTGTTAATCTTTGCTGCTAGCTCAGGTTGAGCACCATCGCGATTGACGTTGAAGATCGTAGTCAAATAGGACTGCGTAGTAGCCTGTTTGGTGGTTAAGCAGAACTGTGCACACTAAAGATCTCTGACCAAGTCAGTGCCCATTCCAGCAAGTCGGGGCAAACGCGATTCGCGCTTTCCAAGAGCGCCTTCAGTTGATCTTCTGTCATGTTGATACGATTGAGGATTGCCCTCCGAGCCGATTGCCGCCTCAGTGAATAGGAGCGGAGGATTATCCCCAATGCCACCATATGACGATCCAGCCGCATCATGTGGCCCGCGCTCTCTGTTGGGATTTGGGCCTCCATCGCGTTCAAGAAGCGTAACCCACCGCTAAAGAGCGGCTCGTCATACTTCCTGAGAATCCATTGCATGACACTATCGAAATTAGAGAGCTTGCCGGCGGAATCTAGGGTATCCGCCAGGGCGCGGAGTTGTGTGCGGTGACGGTCATCGGCAACGAAACCCCGGTACCACGCGGCGGTCGCCCAACGATAGCCCGCTGCCGAAGTGATTTCTGGCACATGCCCTGAATCGAATTGTTCTTTTGTCTTTTGCCGCAAGAGCGCTTGAGCATACAAGCGATCGATTGAAACGACCGGCGAGTATAGATGTTCGAGTGGCTGGTCCATACGTCTATGTTGAACCACGAGAGTGTAATCGTGGGCACAATCTACTAAATATGTGCCATTTGCCTTGTTTAGCCCGGGAGTCATCGGCTTTGTCCGCATGCCGTGAAACATCCCCGACAGGCGGTCATAATATGCGGGCCACATATCAAGTTCATCTAATTCAGAGAATTCCTCATTAGCGGGAATATGAGCTGGTATCCATACGCGGAGACGGGAAGTATAAGTTCCCTTCCTAGACCACCGCGCATAAGCGAAGATTTCACCTTCCTGCGGCGTCTTCAGCTTGATCTTCCCTATACCTGCTAGTCCTCGCCACGCGATTCTCTCGGGGTACACCCGGTAGATTTTGCTTCTTTTGGTTTCAACCAATAGGGCGTTTTTTGTCAGAGCCCATGTCGGCAACGGCTCAAATGAATTACGATGTGCATTGGCGATCTGCGCAAGCGGTCGCCAGCATCTCTCAAGCTGTTCGACGGAGTATTGCTGCAACATCTCTGGCTGGAATGTGGCTAGTCGAAACAATGTTTCCCCAGCAAAAGCTTCCGGCGGCTGCTTGAGTAGATAAGAGATTAAGTCGCTCTGTGAATGCTCTTTTGAGGCGGAATGTGAAGGCGATAGGACCGAATCGTAATGAGCGATGCCTGACCTCGTTCTCGTGACAAATGGCAGCGGACTGGCCCTTAGAGCTTGTCCATTCCAGAAGATGTTCAGCGTATACTGCGACCGTGGTAGCAGATCAAAATTAGCCTCAAGCTGGTTGTCTGTAGGGTCGAGAACCTCTGTGAATACAGTGTTCCCATGAACATCAAATACGGCCAGCGAATAATTTCCAAGACGCAAATTATCAAGCTCATATGCAACATTAAGTCTATTACCTTGGTGGTTCGCTTCGATAACGATAGATGGTGGTTTCACTAAGAATTCGCCGGGGCTGGGCAATGGAAGCTCCTTGCCATCGGCAAGGACACAGATCCGATATTTGCCATCGGGCAACTGACAATCAAGCAGGAAGAGATTCTCCGGGTCAGTTGATGTTGTATGAGCTACTTCGTCGCAATCCGGGAGATTGATGACCTTGATTACCAACTCACTCCCCAAAGATTCGGAGAACACCATGCTAATGAGCACAGCCTCCGCGTCGCGATCTAGTACATATTCGGCTTCGAACGAGATAATCTGTGGCCTACGCACAAAAGTGCCGATGATCCACTCTCGACCGTTGAGCCCAAGTCGCAGAGGCACTTTACTGGAATTCTGGTCGAAAAGAATGACACCGACTTGGTCGGTACGTAGATCAATCGTCCTTTCGCCACGAGCGTCGAGAAGAACCCGTTGTCGGTGATCGCCGATGTACAGATTAAGCCGTGCTTTTCGCCGTCCACGAAAATGTATCTTTGCCTTATCCAACTCACTCGCCAGCAAGACACCTGGTAGAGCCGTGCCTTCAAACCAGGCATATATGCGCTGTATCGGCCATTCGATTGGCACAACACGGTCATCCTGGCAAATATGCAAACGACAGTACGACGACCGCAAGTCGTTCCAGGTTACCAACTGCTCACTATTGCTCAACGCTTCCACCTGTGTCGCTTCGTCGGGTGATTCAACGGTCTCCGTACTTATATTGTCTACTCGTATTCGTGGAAGATTAAACGGATGGAAGGTATCGTCACCAGGATTGCTGAAGCGCAGGTGCGGCACGACGCTAACTTCTATCGGTGACGCGAGACGAGAGCGAAAATCATATGTGATATCAATGGCATATGTGCCGATTCGGTCAGCGGGAATCATTTTGCTCAAGTCCAGCTGATAACCATCTTCTCTAGGATCTGCGTACATATCAAACGGTACGTAATACTGACGTGCAGGTGTAACGACATGAATCTTAAGCGCCCTTATGGCAGCTGGGACTTCGGGAAAATACGCAAGGATGCAATTGCTGGTGTAGACAGGCGGCACTCTCTTTGACGTATTTGGTATGCGGTGATTCTCGGAAAGCCTGGGTGGCGCAATACGTCTTCTGGTCTGTTCGACACGAATTTCACCTGCTTCAGTCTTGATAGTTATCGGCAGATCAATAGCGTATCGCGCAATGTGTTGATGGCTGACCAAGTTTTCCATGGTATCTGACAAGTAATAGTCGGTCAGCAATGGCGCAAGGTGTTGATCTTCAGCGTCCAAGAGCTGCAGGTCATTTGCGTAGCTGACGAGAATTTCCCCCGATGTCAATTGATCCGGCTTTACTGGCACAGCGTACGATTCTTGCTGGGTAATGCGGTAGAATTGGAAATCTCCATCAGGCAAAGGAGGTACAGGCCTCCGAAAAATGCAATAGCTGTTGTCGTCATAAACGTAGATATTCCCCGCAAGCATATCTGCCTGATCCGGTACATCCATGGCTAGTTCTCGCACGCGCCATTGGCCACTTGGCTGCTGTTCGGGCCAGATATCGAAACGCTTATTGTTCCATTCCTGTAAAGCTTGCTCTTCCGAAGTTTGAGCCCAAATACATAGTTGCGGCTTTCTGTATGATTCAGTGATCAGATTGAGCAAGCGAAGAACCCAGTCTTCCTCCTCGCAGGACCAAACCCATTCTAGCCGCACATGACGGTTTGACGATGTGGAGACGATCGGTCTCTCGTGCAAGTGTCTGATATATTCATCCCATAAGTCCCGGCGTATCTGGCTGGAAAACAGCGCTCTAATGTCACCTGGGTCTTATTGGTCGGCTAGCAACTCTGTTGCCGTTACCAATGAGCTTACAATTGTTAGTGCAATCTCGTGCGTGTTTCTATTGTCCAGGAAATTCTGCAGAGGGCGTACAGCGAGGGCACCCGTATTGCGTCTCTTGAGGAAGCTGCTAAGTTCCCATCGCGATAACCTGCTAATTCTCCACAGGTTGCTCGCGAACCAATGTGCAAAATCATCTCGCACATAAGCCGGGATAATCGCGTGCCAGTAAACGGGACGCACCACATCGCCCCAACTGACAACGGGAAATTCGAGTCCAAACCGCTCAGTTAGTTCCCAACGGGCGCTACCGAAGTAGTCGCGACAGAAATTCTGGAAAGACTGTGTGGCGTCCATCCTCCACACGTCGCGAGCATAGGGCTGCCAAAAATTTCGAGATTCCGTATTCGAATAACGTGCGCTGAACACTAACGACGTAACAAATATCGCTGGACGCAAGTGCCGCCTCCAGATTCTCCCTGCATATTGGCATTCGCTGTGTAGCAGCTCCGCAATCTGGGCGAATGCCTGTTTGGTAATGTCGAGCTCACCGATAAATTCCACATCTTCAAGCGCATCTTCTAAAATCGCTTCTACATTACTCATCTGGTCTGCGTTCAGAATACTTGATGACAAGTCATCCATACTTAGGCCAGCTCCTGTACAGGTGTTGGGTAAATCGTGTGCTGGCGGGGATGTGGTGGGTAGGTCGTTGCTGGGAGACGCTAGCTCGTAGGGGTCCGAGTTTACGACATCGGTTCCGGCAATTCCACTCTTAAAGACGCAAGGGATGAAAGGCCGCGCGGTCCGCGAGAGCGATATATCAAAATTCTAGTTGTGAAAAATGAGTCATGCGGAAACTGTGCTGGTGGGCAAACAGAAGGCGTTGGCCGGCACAAATTCTCTTAACTAGCATAATTCGGCCTTTCCGGCGCATTCCCGGATAGAGTGGCGTCCCAGGGAGCCGTTCTAAGCGATTTTGAGGCGCTGCAGGACATCTCAGTACCCTCGAATACTGCGGTTTTGACTGTTTTTCCCGGCGCTAGTGCTGTCAGATAACCCGCTAGAACACTAGATATATCGGTCTTGTTCTGGCCACCCCCACGCCTGTGGGGAATACTTCGCTAATATCAACGAAGGCGAGCCTTGGCCCGGATCACCCCCACATCAGTGGGGAATGCGTATGGCACATTATAACGGTGACGAATACACCCGGTTCACCCCCACGTGTGTGGGGAATACAATCATTCAGCAAAGTTCATACGGGCGTCCGGGGGTTCACCCCCACGTGTGTGGGGAATACATTGACTTCTTGCTGAATCAGGGAATACCGATCGGTTCACCCCCACGTGTGTGGCTGAGGAGGCGACAGGTTTCACAGAATCCTCGGATCGGAATAATATCTTAGGGTGAGCTTCTCCCTGTGGCCAAATTCATTGTTCGTAAAGTAGCGTAGTCCTTCTTGGAATAGGCTTAGCGCAGGGCGCAACTTGCCTTTTGCTTTGTCCATGATTAACGGACTTGTTCTGCCCTTTTTTGCTGCCCAGCTGCCCAGGGCCAGAGCGAGTCCATGCGCCAGCATCAGAATGGCCATATAACGTTCGAGGCGTTCGGCCGAGCGTAATCGACAGGCAGCCAGATTCCAGCCGGCGCTTTTCAAGTCGCGAAAGCCCTGCTCTTGCCAGTTACGTTTGGCATACTCTCGTCCGGTCAACTCTGGGGCGTTGGTCACAAGAATCCAAGGCTCGGCGCAGTCCTTGTCCCAAATCGCGCGTATATGCGCTGAAATCTTGCCTTGTGTGATGAATACGATGCCACTAGCCGCCCAACGTCCGCCTTTCTGTATTTCGGCAAAAGGCCAGAGCTTGCCTCTTTCAGTCTTGATCTTGACTGTTCTCACAACACGAAACAGATAGTGCCAGCCTAATATCTCGACCGCCCGGCACAATGCTGGCGATGTGCCGATGCCGCGATCAGCCAGTACCAGTACCTCCCTCTCATCGGGCACGGCAGCCTTGATCTCGGTGAGCAAGCCCACAATCATCTTGACCTGACCCTCGGGCGGATAATGCTTCTTGCTGTTGGCCCTGTAACAGCGACAAGCCAGATGTACACAGCGCTTCTCAAAGGCAACGCTCACCATCATTATCCCGAATTTATCGCGGATTTTGGTCTCGTCCACCATCAACTCAATCCGCTGATTGGGCAGTCGACTCAGGACCCATCTAGCCCAATCCCGCGTAAACTGGTTCATTGACCACTTATCGTCTGCAATGCAACGCTGCAATTGACGCATGAGACTCCTGACTTTCACTTTGCCTTTCAATGCTCGCGCTACCTTCGACTGATGACAGTGTTCAGCCAGCATCACCCCCAAAACAAACTTTGCCAGACGCAATCTCTGCCAAACGGTAAAGCTCGTGAAAAGGATACAAATCTCTTTCTTCACTTGATACAATATGCGCTGATTCACCAGTTTCGCCCTTCTTCCTTTACCGGGGTTAAGAGTGTTACTGGTGAATCTTTACATTGCTCCCAATTAAGCGCAAATCAATTTGCTACCCAAAACCTGTCGCCTCCTCAGACGTGTGTGGGGAATACGCTGGTGAGCGCATCGCTCCCACCGCGAAGATCGGCGTCAGGCCACCCAGACCGGAATTAGCGCCATGTTCAGGAGCGGCGGCTTACGGTCAATCTGTGAGCGCGCGAGTCGGGCAGCGGACGGAAAACGGCTCAGGTATGCGGATCGGGTCGCGGGGCAACTTTTGGCGACGGCCATAGCCCAGCGAACTTTAGCGCGCGCAAGAGCGTCCGGCCGGGCACAGTGTTGGCATCCTTGCGAAGCTGAATATGTGTCAGGTAAATGGACGTATCGGTGACAAAGAAATAAATGCGAAACCCTCCGCTCTTTCTACGGCTTGAGGAGCTGTCTTTCATGCGGGCAGTCCAGAGCAGCGCCCCGTCAACACCAGAGACGCGCGTCTAGTTTTCGCGAGACGCCTCCAGGTTCACAAGGAAGTCATTATAGTCTGATGCCAGCTCGTGGCGATCCTTGCGCAGCTTCTTGTGCTTTCTCATCTGAGTAGTCCTGAAAGACGTTGTTCTGTCTCTGGTCAGGGAACAGGTGATAGACTGCTCGCACGAGTTCATTAAAGGACATATTCGTCACCCACGAGACTATTCGCCTGATTCCCGATTCCGGGTCTTCCGACAAATCAGAATGGCCACAGAGCTTGGCTGCGGCGCCGGGTGCCAAGCGGTAAGAGGGACAGCCACCCGGTCCAGTATGCACACGGGCCGGCCCCCGGGGAATCTGTTGTGTGCACTGCGGACGGCAAGTTGCAGACACCGCTTAGCAGGGCGGTGTCTGTTGGTATTTCGATGATATGAGCATACGGGAAGTAGCAGGAGGCGCCAATCAACCGTCGTCGCTGGGATGTGCCTTTCGGCGACCAGCACGAATTGACAGAAGCCCGAGCGCGAACATCGGAATTGTGATGAACACGTATACCGCGAAGTGCGAAAGTGCTTTCACAATTGCCTCGTCGGTCATGCCGATAAAACCCGCTGCGGGCGCAATCCGAGTAAGCCAGTCCGCAGCCTCAATGCCGCCTATGCATAGCAGGCAAATGGCCCCAACAATGAGAAGAATTCCAATCCACCGCAGGCAGCCCGACATTATTCCGCCTCCCTTATAAACTCGATGCGCCATGGTATCCGATTGCGATTGTATATGGTCCAATAGGTCGAGCAGTCTTTGGCGAGAGACATCCGGCCGAACGCTTTGTTGTTCGAGGGAAAGAGAGTCCAGCATGTGTCTCCCTCTGTCCGCTTGTATACCCACCACTCAGCTACCTCAGCTTGGTCGCCCCAACGCCTGATTCCTTCCAGCGTGTATTGGTAGCGGCCCGCTGGTATCGTGATCAATGGCAGATTGCCTTCAAACCCGTAGTCATCGCTTGCGAATATCAGATGATCGCGGTTGGAAGAAGCATCATGAGGACTAGCCGTCTCTAATAGCACCTCACGAGTTATCGGTTCGGCGTGACCGCTGCATTCGCCACCGAGAATGGAATCGAAATACTCAAGATAGTTGTCGACCGACACCGCCATCGGCTCCCCGTCAATTTGGTGTATCAGGAATGCCAGGTCGCCGAACTGACCCGTGAGTATCTCGTAGGTCGTACAATCCAGCGCTTGGCTACTATCCTGCGCCGAAATCGTGACAACCAGCATAAGGCACAGAACGATAAGGGTGAGTCGGCGCATGAGGCTACCTCCAAAAGACTAATCAGCGTCCAATAAATATAGACCAATAGTCTATGGGATACAAATTCTTGACTCATAGACTAAATGCATGGATGACTTCGGAGAGGCCCTTGGCGAAGCGATCAGGAACCGCCGTAAAGAACTGGAGTTGTCTCAAGAAGCGCTCGGTTTCAAAGCCGGCTATCACTTTACATATATCAGCCAGGTTGAGCGCGGTGTCAAATCTCCCACAGTTCGGACCCTCAATATTCTGGCAGAAGCCTTAGAGATACGAATATCCGAGTTGATACTTCAAGCCGAGAATATCTATTTTCTGGACGCTTGATTGACAATGAAAATCGTAAAGGCGTAATATCTCTGTGACGCGAACGAGGAAGGCGAGGGCATGTCTACCAAGAGTGGGCCGAAAGAAAAGACAGCAGAAGTCGAAAGTAGACCGGCCGACAAATCACCACAGCCCACTCCCAACATCCACCTCCAAATCCACGACACACCGGAAAACGTAGCTAGAGCGCTCTACAGCATCCCCTCAGAAAAGCAGAACACTTCAGCCCAACCCCAATAAAAATAGTGCGGTGCGTGGCGCTTTGCTATATAAGTCCCGGTGTAGCGGCGAATATCTGCAAGGTCATTCCTGGCTTCCGGCGAAAACTCAACCGAGGGTATCTGCAGGTTGCTGGTCATCGCTTATCGGAATGTTGGCGTCGTCTCGCTCTTGGGCCCAGTGCTTCGCATCTTGGAGAAATGTGTCTGGATTGAAGGGAGTTCCTTCACCGTTTTTGCACGTTCTAGCGACCGGTGGCAACTGGCCCGAAATTCCGCTAGGTTGCGTTTGCGCTTCTCATCGTAAGTCGCTACTCCGTTCAGCCATTCTCCAACTGAAACGTTGGCGGCTTCTGCTCTCTGCCGAGCCAACTCCCAATCTTGCTCGTACGTTACCTTCGGTTGCATGTGCGATTCTCTGCCGTCATCCTCCGACACTTGACCATTATGCCCGATATCACAATAGAATAGAACCTGTGTTCGTTGTGTAGGAATCACTACCAGTTGCTTAATCCAAGCACGCAGCCTTGGCGGCACCCATTCCTCGCGCAACGCTGTAGATCACCCAAGTTTGCATTACAATGTGAGCAACCCATACCACCCGGCAAGACCAATCCGGCCCAGAGAGCAATGGCCATCCAGACGGTACGCACCCTGGAAGATATAAAGCATTACCGTCATCAGATCATCGCCCTCGCGCGGAAACATCACGCCCGCGAGATAGCCGTGTTCGGGTCGCTGGTGCGCGGAGAACTGGGCACGGATAGCGCCTACTACAAGCTAAAAGCAGTTATTCGAGGCACTCATCCTAAACTTGGATTTGCGCTTTGACGTACCAGCCAAAGCGTCAGTTCACTATACTAATTTGTCACTCATGCAGAGGCCATGCCCTCGGGACATTTGTTGCCGCTGCAAATCTTATCCATGCTCTAACAATTATTTCTCTAGCGAATTGTGCGCGCTCCGCACGTCGCCACGTTTATGCTAAAAGGAGGGAGGTGTCGAATGGCATTACGCGAAACCATCAAGGTGGTTTTTGACGTGATTCACGATCTGGCCAATGCGCCGGGTGGAATCAGCCGGGGCGAGATCGTAGAGAAATATCAGATTAGCGCCAGCGCCGCTCACAAATACATCGGGATCGTAGAAGACATGGGAATCCCGATTTATAGAGAGGGACAGAAGTATCATGTCCATGAGGATTATTTCGTCAATCTAAAGCTGACGAGTGAAGAAGGCGAGTTCCTTTTTTTGGCATTGGAACGAGCGCTGACCACTCACACGGCGCAATCTCCGATCGTGCGTTCGTTAATCAACAAACTGAGTTACAGACTGCACCCTCACCAGGCAGGTGAATTGCAGGAGCGTTTTCGCTACAAGCAGAGTCATGTAGATACGGCGCGCGCGTTTACTACGCTCGCGCAAGCCAAGAGACAACGGAGAGAAGTTCTGGTCGATTATCATCCTCCCAATCGCTCGGAACCATCCCGCTGGCGCATTCGCCCCTATCGCTTCGTTAGCAATCCCTTGTCAGACGGCTTTTATGTGCTGTGTGAAGGCAGCCACAACGGTGAAGCATACATCAGCCTCAGCCTCAAACTTGACCGCATACAAGATGTTTACTTGTGCGACGAGGGATTCGAGATCATCGATCAGGCACGATTTCAATCGCATTTTGGGCAGGCCTGGGGCGTTTGGAGCAGCGAGGGCGAACCTGTGCAGGTTGTGTTGCGCTTTGAACCGCGTCATTATGATCGCCTGCTGGAGAGCATCTGGCATCCTACGCAGCGGATTCACATTGATGCCAATGATTATGTCGTCTTCAGCGTCAAAGTAGCAGCGCCGCAAGAGATGGTTCCCTGGATACGCAGCTGGGGCTCGGGCGTGGTGGTGGAAGAACCGCCGGAGCTGCGTCAGCGCTTGATGCGCGGCGTGTTGCGTCAAGCGCGGCAGTACGGTCTCGGGCTGGAGGCGGGCGCAAATCAGCACTCACTCGTTTATCGCCTGTGGGCGAAGCGCCAACCGAGGGGCAAGCCAAAGGCTGAAACCACGCAGATCCACCTGCTGCTCTATCACTTGCTGGATGTAGCGGCCGTCGCCGAATGCATGTGTGATTTGGCGCTGGGTCAAGGACAGAAAGACTGGCTGCAAAAGTTGCTCGGATTGGACGCGAGTTCAGCGCGGCAGCAAATGGCGCTGTTAGCAGGGCTGCACGATATCGGCAAAGCTGCGCCGGGGTTTCAGAAGAAAGCCCGCGATCAGTACGATGCGCTGTGTCAGGCCGATGTGCGCCTGCGTGACAAGCGAAAACTGGACGACGATCACGGCATCTTGTCGGCAGTCATACTCAAGCGCTGGCTGCGTAGCAAAGGTATCGACGCCATGTCCGCCGGACAGCTGGCGGCGGTGATCGGCGGCCATCACGGCGATTGGATCACGACCGACGAGATTAACAAAGCCACGGTGTCAGCCGGAAAAGCGCCGTGGCAAGAGCTGCAAGACGAGATTTGCCGCGAGCTTGAAGCGGTCCTGGGCGCGCCGGAAATCGCTCTGCCGGAGGCCGCGCAGGACTTCAATGCTTTTGCCGCTGTTGTTTCGGGCTTCGTGTCGGTCTGCGACTGGATCGGCTCGGACAGCACGTTTTTCCCTTTCGAAGAGCGCCCGGTCGACCTGGGCGAGTATCTTGAACATAGCCGGGAGCGTGCGCAGGAAGCCATAAGCGAATTGGGTTTTGTCGGCTGGCAGCCCGACCAACGCGAGCCGGACTTTAAATCTGTCTTTGCCTTCGCGCCCAATGATCTGCAGAGCGCGGGCATAGCAGCACTAGGCCCGCTGCAGCAAACGCCGCGCCTGGTACTTGTCGAGTACCCGACTGGTGGCGGCAAGACCGAGCTGGCGTTGCATGTCGCGGACTTGCTGATCAACCGTCACAACCTGAGCGGCAGCTACATCGCCATGCCGACGCAGGCGACGAGCAATCAGATGTTTGACCGCTTCGTCAAGTATCTGGAAACGCGCTATCCAAACGACAATGTTAATCTGCATCTGGTTCATGGCGGTGCGGAACAGCAGCTGCTCTATCAGCAGATGAAGACCAGACCGCAGCGCGAAGGCGACGAAAGCGGCGTGACCGCGGAGGACTGGTTCCAGACTCGCAAGCGCGCGCTGCTGGCGTCCCACGGCGTGGGCACGATAGACCAGGCGATGTTGAGCGTCTTGCAAGCGCGGCATCATTTCATCCGCCAATACGGGCTGAGTCAGAAAGTCGTGATCTTCGACGAAATTCACAGTTATGACAGCTATATGAATGTCATCATCGAACGGCTGCTGGGCTGGCTGCAGGCATTGGAGACGCCGATGATCCTTCTTTCCGCCACCTTGGCGCGAGAGAGCCGTCGGGCGCTCCTGCAGGCTGTCGGCGCCACGCACTTCAACAGCGCGCTGGAAACGCCATATCCGCGACTGACGGTGGTCGCACAGGACGGCAGCGTGGAAGCGTATCCACTGCCCCAGCCGGAGGCACGCTCAATAGCGATTGAAGCTATTGCCGGGGACGATGACAGCCTTTTGGACGCGATTCTGCCTTTATACGAACAGGGCGGCTGCATCGCCACCGTCTGCAATACGGTGGATGAGTCCATCGCGCTGGCGCGGTTTTTGCGCGGGGCCAATGGCATCGAGGCCGACGACGTCTGGCTCTTCCATGCGCGCTTCCCACCGGCTTGGCGGAGTGACATTGAAGACAGAGTGCTCGGCGCTTTTGGGAAGGATGCCGAGGCGCGCCCGGAACGGGCCATCCTGGTCTCCACACAGATCATCGAGCAGAGCCTTGACCTCGACTTCGACTTGATGGTCAGCCGCACGGCGCCGATCGATTTGCTGATACAGCGTGTGGGTCGTTTGCATCGACATGAGGGCAGATATCGCCCGCCACTATTGGGGCAACCGACACTGCTGTGGAGACAACCGGATATCGGTGAGGATGGCCTGCCGAGCTTTAGCGTGGATGAGGTGATTTACCAGCGCTTCTTCCTATTGAAGACTTGGCTGAAACTGCGGGATATGCCGGCGCTGCGGACGCCGGATGATGTCGACGCGCTGATGGATTTTGTGTATAGCGGGGACGTTGAGGTTGATGGAATTGGCGAGCAGTATGCGGATGCGCTGCGGGCGGCGCGCGATGAGCTGGGGCTGAATGATGCGAATAGCGCCTTTCGGGGCGGGCAATATCGTATCGGCGCGCCGGGAGACGAGCGGCTGATCGGTCGCAGGCAAGCATCGCTGCCGGACGATGAAGAACGTCATGTCGCCACGCGCGATATTCGCCCCGGCGTTGATGTAATCTGTCTAGTCGACACGTCGTTGCGGGAGATGGCGGAGCGCGTTCCGAGTAAAGACGACATCGCAACCTTGCTAAGCTACAAAGTCACCATCCGCAAGGCGTCAGTCAAGCCGGCGCTCGAAGCTTTGCCCGAGCATGGAAGATGGGCGAAGAAGCCGGCATTGCGCTATGCGCGTCCGCTGATCTTTGGCGATTGCTTTGACGTGCCGGATAGTCCCTATCGTTTGCGGCTGACGCGTGAAAACGGATTGGAAATTGAAGATGCCTAGCATTTCACACCTGCGTCAAGATGGTTCCCGCACGTATCGTGGTATAGTTGCATATGTGCGATTCCCCAGGAACGTGGGGGTGGACCGTTGTTTTAGGTCAATTGCAGTCAGTCGCGACAGTATTCCCCACAGTAGTGGGGGTGGGCGGCGGGTTGCAGGATTCGCGCTTGACAGAAGAAAAAAGTGATGTAAACTTTATAGAAGTTGTTATAGGTAAATAAAATGATGACACATCACCAGAGCCTAGGAGGAAATATGAAGCATTCCTTTAGTCTGCTCAACCAGTGTTGGATACCCGTAATCACAACTGAAGACGAGTTTTGTGAGTTGAGCTTGCGGGATATGCTGGCCGAGGCGCCCAGACTGCGCGAGATTGCCTGCGACACGGCGATACAATCGGCGGCGATTCTGCCGGTGGCGCTGGCGATCTTGCACCGTGTATTCGGACCGCCCGACCTGGGGACCTGGCGATCACTTTGGCAAGCTCGCGCCTTCGATATGGCGAAAATCGACGAATACTTGGATCGCTGGCGTGAACGATTCGATCTGTTTCATGAAGACAGACCCTTCATGCAAATGCCCGACGCCCGGGTTGACCCAAAGTCGCTGATTCACCTCGTCCACCCGATGGGCAATACCGGCACCCTGTTTTCGCATGTGACCGATGGCGCTGGCGTCGCGCTATCGCCGGCGGAAGCAGCCCGCCTGCTGCTGGCGGCCTGCTATTTTCGCACGGCTGGCTTGGGGCCATCGATTGACAAACGCCGCGTCAATTTCAAAGACAGCGCCTTCGCGCGTGGTGTGATCTTCTGGGCGCACGGGGACACGCTCTTTCAAACGCTGCTCTTGAATCTGCTGCAATACCCTGATGATCAAACAATGCGACATACTGGGCGCGACGCGCCGGCCTGGGAGATGAATGATCCCTTTGAGCGGCGGGAAACGCCCTTCGGCTACCTGGATTATCTGACCTGGTCAAACAACCGCGTACACCTGATCCCGGAAGAATCGGCGGATGGCGTGGTCGTGCGTAAGGCCGTGCTCGTGCCTGCGATCAACATGAGTTCAGATGTAAGAAGTCCGCAGAGACGCCACGTACAACGAGAAAAGAAAGGCGAAATCTCCTCCCCTTTCCTCTATTTCAACACTGACAAAGCCCTGTGGCGCGACTATGACAGCCTGTTAAAAAGCGAAACTAGGGTGACATTCCCGCCGGCCGTCGTCGAATGGCTCGCAGACCTCAAGGGCGGGTATCTGGAAGAAAAGCATCCCGTTCAACTCATGGCGACCGGCATGCTGGCCGATCAAGCCAAGCCTGTCTTCTACCGCCAGGAGATCATGCCCTTGCCGCTGACGCTGCTGCGAAACGAAGACTTCGAGCATGCCGTCCGAGGCTCGCTGGCGCTCGCCGAAGAGGTTGCGGTCAAGCTGCGCATCGCCCTGAACATGCTGGCGGAGCAGGTGCTGCAGCGCGGCGCCGCAGGCAAACCCGACAACAAGGACCGCAACAGTCTGGTCAAGCAATGGAACGCGCGCGAACGTTACTGGTCCGCTCTCGAGCCGCAATTCTGGTGCTTCATTGAGTCGCTGGTCATCGACAGCGACGCGGCGACGCATGACTGGGCGGCTGACCTGCGCGAGCAGGCGCTAGGCGCCTTGCAGCACGCGGCGACCCTGGCCGGCGAGGGCCCCTGGGCGCTTAGAGGCGAGATCGACGCAGATAGCTATCTGCGATTTC
The DNA here is from genome assembly GCA_011525385.1 of Chloroflexota bacterium. GTDB lineage: Bacteria > Chloroflexota > Anaerolineae > Aggregatilineales > Phototrophicaceae > UBA6055. Next base: position 43,054 of record WTGF01000004.1, read on the forward strand.
AATTGAATGAACTGCTCAATGGAGAAGCATAGGAGGCACTATGAGCGCGTATGACACGCAAAAACACCCCTTTGTTAGCTATCTCATAGCGCGCGCTGATGACCGCGCGCTGCTGGCCGCGCTGCGGCGGGGTCTGGGCGCGGAACCGGGCGACCCCGAGACCGCGGGCATGTTCCCTTACGTCGTACCCTGGATTAACGAATGGTACGAGGAAGCCGACATCTATATGATCGCCTCGTTCTTCGCCTTGCACCCGGACCCGGCAAAGAGCGGCAATATGGGAAACCACCTGCGGGCTCTGGCCGGTCAACTCGGCGATGACAACGCGACCGAGCGCCGCTTCGTGCAGCTTTTGCGCATGCGCCGCGACACGCTGGAGCCACGCCTGCGGCAGCAGATCAGCATCTTGAAATCCAAGGATGTCCATGTCAACTGGCATCAGCTGATGCGTGATGTTCGCAATTGGGACCATCCCAAGCGCTTTGTGCAGCGAGAATGGGCGCGCTCATTCTGGCGAAGCAATCAATCCAAATCCACCTAAGAAAGGATGACTGACAGATGATTATCGAATTGCACGCCATTCAGACTTTCGCGCCGTCGAATCTCAATCGCGATGACACCGGCAACCCCAAAGAAGCCCTCTTCGGCGGAGTGCGGCGGGCGCGGATATCCTCGCAATCCGCCAAGCGGGCCATGCGCGTGTCGGATGTCTTCAAGGATGCGGCCGCCGTGCCGACGGGCACGCGCACCAAAAAACTGGTGAAGGAGATAGCCGACAGGCTCGAGCCGGTGGGAATTGAACGAGCCTGGGCGGAGGAGCAGTTGCTTGAGATTGCAAAGAGTCTCTACGCCAAGATGGACAGCAGGCGCGTGCAAGAGACGAGTGTCCTGCTCTTCATCAGTGAAGAAGAGAAGGACGCGATTGCCAACTTCCTTCAAGGTGCAAGGGACAGCGACACAGAACCAAATGCCACAAGCTTTGTCAAAGACATGGTCAAGCAGCTCACAAACCGCACCTCGGCGCCAGACATCGCTTTATTCGGGCGCATGCTGGCGGAGAAGCCGGCGCTCAATATCGATGCTGCCTGCCAAGTCGCCCATGCCATTTCTACGCATGAGGTTAACACGGCCGAGTTCGATTACTTCACGGCTGTAGACGATCTCACGCCTGAGGAAGATAGCGGCGCCGGCATGCTTGGTCTGGTGCCCTTCAACTCCGCTACCTACTATCGCTGCGCCCGCATTGATTGGGAGCAACTGGTGCAAAATCTCGGCGGCGATGCCGGGCTCGCGCGACAGACCGTCAACGCCTTCATGCAAGCCTTTGCGCTCGTTGTGCCAACCGGGATGCAGAACAGCTTCATCAACAAACATCAACCGGACTTCCTGCTGGCCGCCGCCCGCCCCAACAACGACGGGCAGTCGCTGGCCAACGCCTTCGAAACGCCAGTGAAGAACGGCAGAGACAGCGGCTATGCTGAGCCATCCATCCGAGCTTTGGGCAAGTATTGGGATCAGGTCGAAGGGGCGTTCCGCCTGGCGCAGCCGACGCTCGCTGTGCTCAACCCGCGCGGCTATGCGCTGCACTCGGATGAGTTGAGTGGCGCGTCGGTGGCTAATCTGGGCGAATGGATCGGCGTTATGACCGCTGCACTGGGCGAGGGTTAGAGTATGGCGACCTTGCTCATGCGCATCAGCGCGCCGATGCAATCCTGGGGGACGCAGAGCCACTTCAGCCACCGCGATACCGGCCGCGAGCCCTCGAAAAGCGGCATCGTCGGCTTGCTTTGCGCCGCCTTGGGCCGCCCGCGTCACCAGCCCATCGACGATTTGAGCGCGCTGAAGATGGGTGTGCGAATCGACCGGCCCGGTGACATACGGCGCGACTATCACACTGCCGGCATCGACGGTTACTACAAGGTAAGCGGCAGCATTGAACGCAAGAATGCCATCGTGTCGCAGCGCTACTATCTGTCAGACGCCATATTCCTGGTTGGTGTGGAGGGCGAAGTCGGACTGCTGGATCAGCTGCAAGTGGCCCTGCAGCAGCCACGCTGGTTTCTCTTCTTTGGGCGCAAGGCTTTTCTGCCGGCCGAGCGCGTTTGGCTGCCGGATGGCTTGCGAGATGAGAATCTGGAGACCGCCTTGAGCGCCTATCGCTACCTGGGCCGCGCTGCGCAGTTGGACGAACCCTTGCAGTTGTTGATAGAAGATGACAAGAAAGGCTCGATCGTGCGCAATGACCAGCCAATTTCCTTCCAGCCGCGGCGCTTCATTCCGCGGCGTCTGTGTTCGCGGTTCATCCCACGCCCCAGCCCTAGCGAGGAGGTGTAGACATGTTTCTCTCGCAACTGCTCATCAACCTGCGGCATCGACAAGCGCGACGCGACCTCAGCGACCGCTACGAGCTCCATCGTACCCTGCTATGCGCCTTTCCCGAAGATATGCCAGCCGGCGAACGCGTCCTGTATCGCGTAGAGCAGACAAGGCGTCAGCCATACGTCACCGTTCTGGTGCAATCACAGACTTTGCCGGATTGGGACCAAGCGGAACGACTCGGCGCCCCGCGCTATCTGTGCAAACCCCCTGAGGTGCGGGATGTGGAGCCGCGTGTCAGCAAAGGCCTGCGTTTGCCATTTCGCCTGCAAGCCAATCCGACGGTCAAGCGCGGCGGCAAGCGTCACGCCATCTATGCGGACGACGAACTGGCGCGCTGGCTGCAGCGCAAAGGCGAGGCGCACGGCTTCGCGATTGACCCGCTCAATATACGCAGCGCGAATCTTGGCAAACAGCATGGGAAAAAGCGGGCGCAGACCTGGCATCTGGTCCAGTTCGATGGCGCGTTGGAAGTGACAGAGCCGGTGTCTTTCGCCGCCGGATTGCGCAACGGTATCGGCAGCGCCAAAGCCTTCGGCTGCGGTTTGCTGTCTGTACCCTATCTGGCTTGAACTACCCGGAGGCAACATCATGCAAGATCTACATATCTTACCCAAACTGCGCGACAGCCTGAGCTATGTGTATGCCGAACGCGCGATCGTGCAGCGCTATCGCAATGCGGTAGAGCTGGTAGACGAAAACGGCAAGGTTGCTGTGCCCATCGCCTCGTTATCGCTGCTGCTGTTGGGTCCCGGCACCAGCATCACCCATGAAGCAGTCAAGTTGTTGGCGCAAAACGGTTGCTCGATCCTCTGGGTCGGCGAAGATGTGACCCGTTTCTATGCCCAGGGAACGGGCGAAACCCGCAAAGCGCAGCGCCTGTTGAAGCAGGCTAGCCTGGTATCCGATCCGCAGGCGCGGCGCGAGGTGGCGCTGGCGATGTATGCCAAACGCTTTGATGAAGCATTGGACCCCGACCTGAGCCTGGAACAGATTCGAGGCCACGAAGGCGTCCGCGTCCGCAACACCTATCAGACGATGAGCCGTCGCTATGGCGTGAAATGGAAGGGCCGTCGCTACCGGCGCAACGATTGGGATGCCTCGGATCCGGTGAATCGCGCGCTGTCGATGGCGAACGCGCTGCTGAACGGTCTCTGTCACGCTGCTATTGTGAGTGGAGGATACTCACCCGGCCTGGGCTTTATCCATACGGGCAAGCAGTTGTCCTTCGTCTACGATATCGCCGATCTTTACAAAACCGAGCTCTCAATTCCTATAGCTTTCGAGACCGCCGCTCTCAGCAGCGAAGACATTGAGTCCCGTGTGCGCCGCCGTAGCCGAGAAGCCTTCAAAGAAGCCAAGCTGCTGCAGCGTCTCTTGCCAGATATTGACGCGTTGCTGAACACGCAGGAAGAGCCACAGCCGGATTATGATGCTGACGGTGCCTTACCGGGCCCATTGATCGATGATTTCGATTGGGAGGCGCTCTTTGAGGAGGACGAAGTATGGTCGTGATGATCATGGAGAGTGTGCCCGTTGGCTTGCGAGGGGAATTGTCGCGCTGGCTGATTGAACCGCATCCAGGCGTGTTTCTGGGGCATCTGACAGCGACAGTACGGGATCGCTTGTGGGAGCGGGCCTGTGCCGCTTGTCGGGATGGCGGGTTAATCCAGATGTGGACGACCAACAACGAACAGCGTTTTGCCGTGCGCGTGTTTGGCAATACACGACGAGAGATTGTCGATATTGACGGACTGCAGTTGGTAAGACGACCGTTGGCCGGCGAAGAGGACAGCGAGGCGCCCTAGGTCGGGCAGTCGTTAGCCCAAAGGCGAGCAGCGTCAGGCCCAAGATTACAAGTATTGCGGAAGGGTTTTCCCCACAGGCGTGGGGGTGGACCGCAACGACGCCGCCATCTGCTCTGCCGCCGACGTTTTCCCCACAGGCGTGGGGGTGGACCGTTCGATTTGATTGCCTCGGCCGCCTGCCACGTCGTTTTCCCCACAGGCGTGGGGGTGGACCGGGTCATGTGTTTAATATTGATAAGATTAACACGTTTTCCCCACAGGCGTGGGGGTGGACCGGGGCTAAATTCGAGGTAAGCGATTACAACAGACGTTTTCCCCACAGGCGTGGGGGTGGACCGTCGTGAATATTGTCTATCATATTTACCTGGACAGTTTTCCCCACAGGCGTGGGGGTGGACCGACCGACGGGCCGGAGTCGAACCGGCCCTACACCGTTTTCCCCACAGGCGTGGGGGTGGACCGCAACTTCACGAGCGATTGCAGTTGCGCCGACGTTTTCCCCACAGGCGTGGGGGTGGACCGCTTACATAGACGCCTACAATGTAGAGGAGACGGTTTTCCCCACAGGCGTGGGGGTGGACCGTAGGATAGAACAAATTCCATAGTGCTAGACATGTTTTCCCCACAGGCGTGGGGGTGGACCGCATAGAATCGATTGTAGCGAACCAAGCGTGAATGTTTTCCCCACAGGCGTGGGGGTGGACCGCGGCATAACACGCGCCAGCCCTGCCCCACTGCGTTTTCCCCACAGGCGTGGGGGTGGACCGTTCAGAGATGAACTTGTAAAGGATATTGACCAGTTTTCCCCACAGGCGTGGGGGTGGACCGTGTAGACGTCGACAGCGACAATACATTAGAAGGGTTTTCCCCACAGGCGTGGGGGTGGACCGCCAGCAAACAAATCCTTCGGCGCGGCCTCTTCGTTTTCCCCACAGGCGTGGGGGTGGACCGATTACTCGCAAATGGAAGAGCGCAGTCGTGAGGTTTTCCCCACAGGCGTGGGGGTGGACCGGATAAACCGGTTGGCCACACCATCACGCAGGCGTTTTCCCCACAGGCGTGGGGGTGGACCGGGCTGATAGATGCTTTGGTTGGCGTGGTTGGGCGTTTTCCCCACAGGCGTGGGGGTGGACCGCTTCACCTTCATACTCGACAAGCGCCCAATGGGTTTTCCCCACAGGCGTGGGGGTGGACCGAGTTGGGTCGCTGGAATTTGGAACAGTGGCGCGTTTTCCCCACAGGCGTGGGGGTGGACCGTTCTGGACAGAACCCTTGCCAGTATGGTTAGCGTTTTCCCCACAGGCGTGGGGGTGGACCGGCGCAATCTGTATTTGCCCGCGCACACTCGACGGTTTTCCCCACAGGCGTGGGGGTGGACCGTTGTACACAATTTCGGGGCTGTCCGGCGTGGTGGTTTTCCCCACAGGCGTGGGGGTGGACCGGATTGAAAAGCACGACATATTTATCGCGGCGGAGTTTTCCCCACAGGCGTGGGGGTGGACCGTTATAATTTAACACTGGTTAAAACATTACTTAGTTTTCCCCACAGGCGTGGGGGTGGACCGATCGCCAGCGCGTGAAGACCGGCGTTTATCAAGTTTTCCCCACAGGCGTGGGGGTGGACCGAAAACGAAATCCAGCGATCTCTAGTTAGCGAGGTTTTCCCCACAGGCGTGGGGGTGGACCGGCGTCCTGCATGTGCGCTACGCCTGGGACCGGAGTTTTCCCCACAGGCGTGGGGGTGGACCGAGACTGGTGACGATGAAGGGATAGTGACCGTCGTTTTCCCCACAGGCGTGGGGGTGGACCGGAGTAGATTTGGGAAGTGTGGTTGTCAAAAGGCGTTTTCCCCACAGGCGTGGGGGTGGACCGTAGACGCATACGGGCTTGCCCCTGCGATCCGTGTTTTCCCCACAGGCGTGGGGGTGGACCGGGCATCGTATCTGGGAGAAATCAAGATAACAGGTTTTCCCCACAGGCGTGGGGGTGGACCGAGGATATTGACGCCGCTATTGCGGAAACGGAAGTTTTCCCCACAGGCGTGGGGGTGGACCGTGATTCAACCAAGACAGCGAATTGTTGAGTGCCGTTTTCCCCACAGGCGTGGGGGTGGACCGCTCACGCAAGTCGATATTAGTTTCTACGGTTGGTTTTCCCCACAGGCGTGGGGGTGGACCGTATGGCGATATAGCCACGCGCTGGGGCATGACGTTTTCCCCACAGGCGTGGGGGTGGACCGATTACGTCTGGCACTTTTGGCGAGGCGCGGATGTTTTCCCCACAGGCGTGGGGATGTATCGTAGGCCGATAAGATCATGCACCGGCGCCTTCACAGAAAGTCTTGGTACAATTGTGTAATGGACGCTAACAGACAATGGTGGTATCGAAGACGTGCGCCGCATTACAGGTTTAATGAGGCTGCGAGAGGCGCAAACAGAACTGCCAGAAAATATAAAACAGTTGGTGTCGTAACTGGCAGTGAATTGCAGGCCTTGTGGCAAGAAGATAGCAAGTGTCGCTACTGTGGGATTGGGCTTGCGTGGCGTGAATGGACAGTCGACCATGCCGTGCCGTTTTCGCGTGGGGGTGCGAACACAATCGACAATATCGTGATTGCCTGTCAGAGTTGCAACTCGCGCAAAGCGACAGGAACGCCGCATGAATACGCAATCAGAATGGCGATAGAAGGCTTGCGTCTGGATTACTTGCCAGTCGGCGTACCTGTCCAGCTTCTTTTGTGGCAAATGGATGCTCCGCTCTAAATCAGCGAGACCGATGACGGTTTCCACACAGGTGCGGGCGCGTAGCGGATAAGCGGTGCGGCAAGCGACTCGGCAAAAGCAAATTTCGCATCATATAGACGCACCAAGATCGCGTTTTACTGCGGCCGCGTCGATGGCTGAGTCAGCCGGAGTTCCTGGATGCAACCGCCTTCAGGATCCAAATCGGTGCAGCTGCTGATGATGAATTCGGCTGATCTCAACTCGGCAGCCTGCTTCGGCAGCCGTCCGCGCGTTATTCGCTGAAAACTTGCACACATCTACCGCTCTGAGTCCCGTTGCTCGCTCCGTATGATAAAATGCAAGCATGCTGGGACACGCCAATATCATCTTTGTCTATTCAATCAGACATGGTTTGTGGCCGATGATAAATGATTCAGGAGACAAGTATGGCGAGGTTGAAGCTCACGTTGGGCAAGATCAAGCAACTTGAGAAATACGTGAAATTCGGCGCGCCCATGGAAGACATATTTGCCGCATCCGAGGTTCCGAGCTCAACGTACTACCGCTGGATGAGCATCGGCCAGGCGGTACACGAGGACGACCTTGAACACCCCGATATCCCTAAGCGGCCGACGCATAAAGCGGGCGAGTCCAAGGGCAAGTACAACAGCCGCCTTCACCGTTATGAGGAAGAGTTGAGGCTCTACGCCACGCTCTACGAGACAATGAAAAGAGCGGATGCCAGTTCCCTCATGGAAATGATGTTTTTCATCCGCTCGGCAGCCTTGGCTGGGCACTGGCGCGCCGCGCTGAAGTTCCTTGAGCGCCGCGACCCCGACAACTGGCGCAAGCCGAAGATCCTGCGCACCCGGGCCGCCACCGATCAGCGCGTTCAGCGCCAGGATTTGTACAAGGAGTCGGAATTGCGCGACCTTTTGCGGATTTTAGGGTAGAGGCAGCCCGCCCCCTCGAAGGAGATATTAACTGATATCCGCGCTGGAACTTGGAACGGTGTGAATTCGCAATCTAACGCCGAGTGAACTGTGGACTTTCACCATCTTCGTGGATGGTCATATTTATCTAACAGCATCCAAATCCAATTGACCGGCCGGCTGAAAAGGCATCTCAGTTGACCCCGAAGGAAAGGAATCAGTGAATGAATGTTGCGCTGGATGCGATGGGGAGTGGCTTGAGTTAAAGTCAGCTAGACGATATGACAGCGGCGATATGCACCGAAGCTTGGAATGGGTCCGAATGGATCGAGTGATTTGTATCTTGGCCACTGCTGAGATGGGGAACTGCATCAGGCGTTAGCGTCAGTTTTCAGTCACTAAAGTTATGCCAATGCGATGTCGCGTCGCACGCATGGATACCATCAGGCTTGGGACACCAGGCGGGCTAGGTTGGGCGAAAACTTTCTGTCCAAGCCTTTGAGGTATTTTACTGGATCGACCGAACTGAGATCGATGTCAAGGAATTGACGCCGGGTGATGTTAATGCGCACAACAGGCAACTGTATATCTTTGTTAGTGATTTGATCAGTCACCTTTGCATACCCTTTGAACCAGATAAGATCTACTTTTTCAGTCCTATCGGCCTGGAAGATTTCGTAAATTGTTCGCAACGCAATCTGGGCAATGACCGATTCGGTTAACTGTATGCGGAGTTGTCTTGCCATCGGTGTCTGGGTTATTATGCTGAGCTTTCTCGTGTAACGGTGTTCTTTGACTGCGAGCACGATGTCCATGCTAGGTAGTTCGTACTCCACAATCAGATGCCGCGAATCCGCCATATAGTCCAGCCTATACTGTTTCGGAAATGACGGAGGGTACTTACTGGCATGCAGCACCTTATTGAAATAGCTCTTGACAGCTCTCGGTCGGCCCTTAAAGAATGACAGCTTCTGTCGCTCGCTTTTCCGGTTACGACGATCCACGTTCTCGCGCCGACTCTTGACACGTGTATCATAAGCCGCTTTGTCTGCCAAATATCTACTCTTCCCTTGGCCGTATTGTTGCTCAAAGTACACTTTCCAAATGAGGGGCATATTGTCCAGGTTGCCAGGGGCTCGGGCACATAGTCCTTCAACTTGGGCTCGTCTTTGAACGGGATATGGAGCGGGGACCTTTTCATGCTGTCCCAATCGAGATAGGCATCCTGAGACAAAGCGTCGTTCAGGATGTTTTGCAGCGAGTAGATCTCTAAATCAAGTGCTTCCTGCATGTTTCTTGCTTTATCTATCAACTTTTGCTCGTACGTACGGCGCTTCTTTGGATTCGAGCTTGACGTTGTTTTATCGGTCATGATGAATTTCACACTGTCGTCAATTGCTTCAGCTTATTGTATAAATATAAACTGTAGGTGTCCCGATCAATGTGGGCGAATTTACACGTTGCATCGTGTCAGGCTATTTGTCCAAGGCGTTGCGACCAGGCAAGTTACTGACGTGGGGGTGTTAGTCCAATTGCCCCCTGATTTCTGAGGGCGGTCTGAATCTGGCTCCTTTATAGGCGCCCTCATTCCCAGAATTCGTGCAGTCCAATTGCGGCTAAGCTCGCGCGCACGCGCGCGGGACTATAAACGGATGCTATCCCAATGAGGGCGCGGGTTTCAGCACTTTCACTTACGGCAAGTAATGGGATTATCGGGACTCTTAAAGGGATTTTTGGGTTTCGGAGTTGACCAATCTGCGAAATGCTTGACGCTTTTCGACGTTCGAATTCATCGCATATCGTTGAGGGTTCGATTTATTTCGCGGTCATCGCTCTAGTCATACCGTCAAGCTCAGCTGGACTGAGATCCTCCCCCATTGCATCCACCGAGACATTCAATTTCTTTGATGGTGAGAATCACCCATTCTGCATAGCCATTCTGGCTCGGCTGACCAACGGCTGCCATGCTGATTTGCGTGTTTGGACAGAGAGCGTCTACGATGCGATCAAGTGCCCGCTTGGGTGACGGCATTCGTTATACCCGATGTGCTGTCCGCATGTCACTGTCTGAACAATCTTCGCTCCCGCAAGCCAGCTTGAAACAGCTGCAAAGTCGGCTTGCGGGAGCGAGACGGTGCCGTCTCGCGCGCCCGCGCGAGGATGGGCTCTGTACGTCAGTGCTGGCAAGGGCTTCAGGGCAATTTCGGTGACAGTTAACTTTGGAAGGTTTGGACACTTATAGGGATTGGGATTCACCAGTCCACATGCTCCCGCACCTGCTCCATGCATATAGTCAGAGTGGCGCCCAGACGACGCGCCCTTCGGTTCCCTGAATCAATTCCGTGGCTCTTGTCAAATTCGACTTCTGTGTAGATCTGTCTGAGGCGAATCTGACGGTCCTCTCAGCAGGCTGGTCACAGAATAGGTTTGCTATTTCATGTGCCTGCCGCTGGTCTGGTTTTCATTGGAAGCTAGCTCACGAGCTTTGTCAGCAGTACGACGTGCTCGTCTGGGCAAATTGGAGTGGGTGGGTGGCAAAACCGGTCGCAAAGTCGTCTATGCCGATCCGTTCTATTAACTCCTGTAGAAAAGACTCGGCGATGACCGGAAAACGCATGGAATCTCGGGATGAGTCCGCTAGCGGCGCGCTCGGTATGTGCCATACAGCAGACCGATGCAGGCTTGTGTAGTTTAGACATCAGTAAGACCCGGCTTCTGCTGAATGTTTGCTGCGCCGATGTATAATGGGGGCGGTTGCATCGCCGAGGGTGTGAAGGTGCGCTATGTATAAGACGTTTCGGGTCAAGAACTTCCGCTGCTTCAAGGACCTGCAGATCAACGATCTCGGCCGCGTGAATTTGATTGCGGGGCTGAACAACACGGGTAAGACGGCTCTAATGGAGGCGATGTATTTGCATACGAGACCCTTCTCACCTGGAGAGCTGTCGAATCTACAGCAGGTGCGCGGTATCGATTTCAGCGATGACGACAGAATGCGCAGCTGGAGACAGTTCTTTTACAGAATGGATTCTGACAAGATAATAGAAATCGAGGGACACCGCTTGCTACCGAAACCGCGCCCGACCCTTTGCATAGAGGAGTTAGCGAATAGGAAAGATAATCAGGCGGCATTCCAGCTCTACACAAAGAATCTGCAAACATTAGGCATGTCTCAAATTGATGCGGCCAGGACGGTAAATGAATTAGAGGAACTCCTTCATTTTGTGGAGCGAGACGAATCGACATCGCACGGCTCTGCGTTCTTGCCGTCTAACCCGAAGCTTCCGGTCATTGCATTCAAAGACAGAAAAGAGCAATCTCAGTTTTTTCGGTACGCGGCATACCATCCAGTGAGGATCTGACTGACAAGTACAGCATGCTCAAAGTTGAAGGCCAACACATCGCCATAGACAATGCGTTGAAGCGGCTTGAACCGAGTCTGACCGGTATAGAAGTCTTGTCACCTGACGGTCGGCGAAGGATCTGGGTGGAGGTTGACGGCGTCCTGATGCCCTTGCATCTGCTTGGCGAAGGTTCAATTCGCTTCGCCAGCATCTTGATGGTGATGCGCGGTGATAAACCGGCGTACCTCTTCATTGATGAAATCGAGAATGGCATCCACTACTCTGTTCAACAGGATGTATGGAACGATATCGGCGAAGCCGCGCGCGAGCACGATGTGCAAGTCTTCGCCACGACACACAGCTGGGAAATGATCGAGGCCGCCCACGAAGCCTTCAAGGACGATGACACTTATGAATTCCGTTTCCACCGCTTGGAGCGAAACTTGCAAACTGGCAACATCAAAGCAGTGACATACAATGAGTTTGGCGTGGATGCGGTGACCAGCGTCAGCTATGAGGTCCGCGGGTGAAGAATATCAAGATAGATGAGGATGCTGATCGCCTGCTGCTGGTCGAGGGCGGTGACGATGAAGTGTTCTTTGTCAAGCTGGTCGAGCATATGGGCATCGGTGACGACATTGAGATTTTCAGCTATGGCGGCAAGGACAATCTCAGGCGTTACCTTCTCGCGATCCTGACCGACGTGAATTACTCGCGCAATCGGCAGCACATCAATATGAAATCAAGTCGCGTCTTAATTTATAATGAAGGCGAGACTCAACCTGTCAGTTAGGAGCGAGATGCCCGCCCGCGATCGCAACCACGACATCGTCATCCGCTGTCTAATTCAGGCGGGCTGGTCGATCATCAGAGAGCAGTATGCTGTGGTCGTGACCGAGGACGAAGATAATTTTCGCAGGTTGTTCATCGATATCGCCGCGCAGTGACAGACTGGGCGGATCGCTTTGATCGAGGTCAAGGCACTGGATCCGTCACCGGTGCGCCAGTTTATGCTGCTATTGGGGCAATATGTGGTCTATCGGGCGGCACTTGACTATATTGGTGACACGACGCCGTTGTACGTGGCGATAAGCGAAGCGGATTATGAGTTCGTGATTGAGCAAGCGCTAGGTCAAGCGGTCATTCGCGAGCGGCTCACAGAGCCGATTCCCTTCCTCGTCTTTGACCCAATAGCGGAGGAGATTGTGAAATGGATACCGTCACTCTAAAAGAGATCGTCTTGGAAGAGCTGCAAGGCTATACCGGCGAGGGTTTGAACGACTTTGCCTACCTGACAACCAATGAGGCCGAGCAGATCTACACCATCGTGGATATCGCGCAGGTTCGAGACAAGCGCCTGGTCGGCACGGTGCTGGTGGCGCGCCTGACGGGAGATCAGATAGTCATAGAGCTCGATCGGCATGACAAGCTGCTGGTGGATGCGCTGCAGGCGCGCGGCGTGCCGGAGGATCAGATCGTTCTCGCCTACCGTGGGGATGCGCTCCCCGTCTAAATGCCATCTTGTCGATGCTCTAGTGGACGCGTGGCAAGTAGCGCCAAAAGCGGCGACTGATGCGCGCTTCTAAGACATGGCCGCCCGCATCCTGGCCAGAATTTCGGTGGGCTCGTAGACGCTGACCGGCGCCCGGTCCGAGCCATCCAGCACGCCGATGTAATCCTGTGTTGTCTTGACATCGACATGCCCCAGGTTCTGCCGGATGACCTCGGTGGAAATGCCCGCCTTGAAGAGATTGCGGGCATAACTCCGGCGCAAATCATGCGGCCTCACCGCCCGCTGCTGTCCGTCGATCGAAATGGGATAACGCCCCAGCATCCGCTGGACGCTGCGTGTAGTCATGGACATGGCCGTCGCCTCCTGGCTGCGCATATCGCCGCGGCCTTGCCGCATGCGGGTGAAGACCGGTCCCGACTCTCGTTCGTTCAACCAGAACTCGACAATCCGGCGCGCCCACAACATATCGCCGAAGGGCACCATGCGCGCCTTGGCGCCCTTGCCCGCTTTCACGCGCAGGGCCGGCACGCCGCCATAAGTCTGATAGAGATCGTCAATCTCCAACTGCACGACCTCGCCCTCGCGCAGGCCGGTCGCCAGCAGCAGGGCGATGATCGCCACATCGCGCCGCCCGCGGAGCCGAGACAGATCGGGACGCATCATCAGAGCGGCGCCTTGCGCCGGCGTCAAGCGGATATGCTGGCTGTCGGCTTCGTCCTGGACGCTTACCGCTGTCACTTTGGAGCGTTGCGGATCAATGGCGCGCATCAGGCGCAGTTCGAGTTCGTCGGCCATGGCCTTGATGGTGCCAAAGTCCGCCGTGGCGTATTCCTGCTGCAATTGATCCACCAGGGCGGCGCGGTGCTGCGGATTCTCAACCAGCGCTTTGTAACTGCGGCGGATGCTGGAGAGATGAACGCGAGCGCTGGCCGGGGCCAGCGTCTCCAGGAGCAGATCGCGGTAGCTGACCAGGTCGGGCTGGTGCAGCAGGCGTCCCGACTCAGCCAGCCAGCGGTTGTAGCGTCTTATCTGCGAGACGACGTTCTTGTTGTCCGAATGTGGCGGCAGTTGCGGCCGCGGAAATGGGTCCGGGAGACGTGAATTTGGCATGAAAATAGTATAGCATAAAGTGTCGTATAATTAGGGAAATCCGACACTTTATTGCCTCACGTTTCCGACACCTTATATTAGACAAGGCGAGTTTAGCGGCATGGTTCTGGGCTGGAGATTCGTGGATCTTATGGATGGTTGTCAGGCAGGCTACACAAAATAGCAAATAGAAGGCACTTTCTTTACAGTGATCCGGCTGGTCTGGTGGTGGTATGACATAGGCAACTATATTGCTATAATCGGTTGCGAAGAAACGTGGCATTAACAGACGTAAGCGCTCGCTGAGAGGTTAACCACTTAAGGTTTTGATAATGCCTATGCCTCAAAAGATCGCCCCACGAAATCATAAAACTGTGTTGCCACGAGAGTCACTAATGCGGCTAAACGGCCGGACCAGGGCCATACGCAGTCGCAAAGCTCTAGAAAAGGGCGAGCGATGAACATGCCGGTCCGTCGCAAAGCTATTGTTCAGCGCTTGGTGAGCGCAATTCGCATGGAGTATTCATTTCTGTTGGAAACCGTCCTCGATTTGACACGCCAACACATCGTTACTAGAATCCCATTGTCAGCGGAGGCTACGACTACGTGTCGGCAGGCTTCGTCACGCGAAATGGCGCAAGCGAATCAAGCATCCTAAGCGCAAGCCTTGTTTCAATCTAGTTTTCGCAGATAGTGATAATGAAGAAATACATTTTGCGACGAGTGATCTTGATGATTCCGCTCGTGATTGGCATTACGACGGTCACTTTCGCGCTCATTCATTTGATCCCCGGCGACCCGGTCGAACTGATGATGAGCAATACGCGTCAAATGACTCAGGAAGAGATTGAGCGTATCCGTGACAAGCTCGGACTGAACGATCCGTTGCCGGTACAATATGTTCGCTACGTGACAAACCTGCTCAAGGGCGATATGGGCATTTCGGTCAGGTCGCGCTCTGATGTCAGCTATGAAATTCTGCAGAGAATGCCGGATACCATCGTCCTCACGGTGACATCAATCGTCCTTGTGCTCGTATTCGCCTTGCCCTTGGGCATCTTGTCCGCCTTGAAGCGAGGCACATGGATCGATACGGCCGCGATGACTTTCGCCTTGTTCGGCGTATCCATTCCCGCTTTCTGGTTCGGCATCATGCTGATGCTGATTTTTGGGCTACACCTCGATTGGCTTCCCACTGTGGGGCAAGGCAAGACACCGATAGAATTCGCCCGCTCTCTTGTCCTACCATCGGTTACGCTGAGTCTGATACTTTTGGGCCTGGTTACGCGGATGGCGCGTTCAAGCATGTTGGAAGTGCTGGGCCTGGACTACGTACGCACAGCGCATGCCAAAGGCATGGGTGTGCGCCGTGTCAACTTCCGCCATGCCTTGCCCAATGCGCTCATCCCGATCTTGACCGTGATCTCCGGTCAATTCGCCAGTTTGCTGGGCGGCGCAGTCGTCATCGAGAAGGTCTTCGGCTGGCCCGGTATTGGCAGACTGGCGGTAGACGCCATCTTCGCCCGCGATTATCTGGTCGTAACCAACACGGTGTTGGTGTTCTCGATCATGGTTATACTCGTCAATCTCGCCAATGACATCCTTTATTCCTACATTGATCCCCGTATTCGCCTGCAATGAGGTGACACATGGCTGAACATGACGTCGAATTGGCAGCTGACGGGATATACGATGAGGTGACCAGACCCAGGTCGTTTTGGAACTCGGCATTTCGCCAAATTATTCGTAACAATCGGGCAATTCTGGGTTTTGCCGTGCTGCTCGTACTCGTGCTCGCCGCGGTCTTCGCCGAGCAGATCGCGCCCTACGATCCCTACAAGACCAACTATTCCAACGTCAAACAGCCGCCCAGCGCCGAACATTTTATCGGCACGGACGAATTGGGCCGCGACGGCTTTAGCCGCCTGATTTACGGCGCGCGCATCTCATTGATGGTCGGCTTTATCGTCTCCAGCATATCAGTGACAATCGGGGTCGCTTTGGGTGCCATCGCCGGCTACTTTGGCGGCATCGCGGACATGATAATCATGCGCATTGTCGACCTGATGATGGCTTTTCCAT
Source organism: Chloroflexota bacterium (assembly GCA_011525385.1). Taxonomy (GTDB): domain Bacteria; phylum Chloroflexota; class Anaerolineae; order Aggregatilineales; family Phototrophicaceae; genus UBA6055. Next base: position 58,921 of record WTGF01000004.1, read on the forward strand.
TTCTAGTCCTCGCTATCGCCTTAGTGGCCGTCTTTGGTCCCAGCCTTTTCAACATGATGTTTGCGCTGATCGTGGTGTACTGGATATGGTTCGCGCGGGTCGTGCGCGGCATGGTGCTAACCCTGCGCGAGACCGAATTCATCGTCGGCGCCAAAGCGGCTGGCGCCTCCGATGTTTCTATTATCTTCCGCCACATTCTGCCCAACGTTTTCCCGGTGGTGGTCGTGCAAGGTTCGTTCAGCGTCGCCGAAGCGATCCTCATTGCCGCCACGCTGAGCTATCTTGGACTGGGCGCTCAACCGCCTACAGCCGAATGGGGATCAATGTTGAGCAATGCCAAAGAACTAATGCGCATCTTGCCGGTAATGTCCATCGCCCCGGGCGTCGCAATTATGATCACGGTTCTCGCGATCAATTTCATTGGTGACGCCTTGCGCGATGCGCTTGATCCTACTTTACGTCGGTAGTGTATCGATTTCGGTTGAAATTCAAATGAGCCGATATAGATTGAGGAT
>WTGF01000003.1 GCA_011525385.1 Chloroflexota bacterium
GGGGGGGGGGGGGGTACCCCCTCCCCAGATCGGCAGTTGAGTACAGGCCAGGTTGACAGCGGCGGGACTGCGGGAAATTCTGTGGCGATTGCGGGCGAGCCAAGGGTGAGCGAGCCACCGGCTGGCCCTTACACTTTCGATGTGATTGTAGCTGGTGTCTTTTTGCGCGACCTGACGGTTCGCGTGGCCACTGACCGCCGGTCGCCCCAACACTTTTCGTCATTAAGAGGCGCTCAGGCTTTGGTTTGAAGTTTGTGTCCATTTGCGCGTACAGCAATATGCTTTTGGGAGAATAGCGACTCCTTTGGAGTATGTCGCAAGGCGGGGAGTTTTGTTGAGGGCAGAGGCGAGGTCTCCAGCATTGTCGGGTTTTTGGCGTCGCGCTTGTTGGGCGCGACAAGCCACGGAACGTAAAATGCTGGAGATACCTCGCCTTGGAACTTGTCCAGGAGCTAGACTGACGCGCGCTGTCGTCCCTTACTGCACGCCGTAGATGGTAATGTTGACCGATGTGTCTATTGCTGTTCTACGATTATCCCTGCTTCGAGTGACAGCAACGTTGTCGTAGCCGTTATTTGTAACGCGCAATATAACTGTGTGTCTCTTGGCATCAATGGCTAGAACACTCTGGTTTTGATAGATCGTGATGTAACGGTAAAGTCCTGATAAATCTGTGTGCACCACCCGCGTACTTGTGTTGACATCACTTGTGATCTTGCTTACCAATATCCAGTGACCGGATCGCGTTAGGTTGTCATAAACGTATAGCCACAAATAGTCCGACCAGGTTGTGAGATCCGTATCGCCATTTGCGGTATAGGTCCCTAGCTCTTTGTAACGCAGACCGTTCGGCGACCATTGTGGTGCTGCGCTATTCCCCTCACTTATCAGGAAGTGCGGCTTATCAGCCGACGGTGGTGGCAAGGGTTCCAACTCGCGAACCCCGGTGGACACCGGAATACTACCCACCTCCGTCGCCTTGTGCAAAAATGAATTTGCAAGCTGATCTTTGATTTGACCGTTAAAGTCCGCTGCCGAGACAAGCTCGCCGGTGACCCAGGTCTTAATCGCTGGTGCTGACATAATGGTGTTGCCTCCTAAAAGTGGTTCAGAAAATGTGGCTAAATCCTGCCCGCCGATTGTGGTCGGATTAAGCAGTTGCAGGCAGAATACCGAACATTTGTTCTATATTCAAGGATGAATTTGATTATAATCGGGTTTGAATCTGCCGAGGCGTTCACTCTAGAGGCTATGGGGAAACTAACCGCTATTTGAGCATGGTCGATGTTGTCATGGCCCAAATACGGTACGAGCGAATTTGTCGGTGGAGACGCCTTGCTAGAGTTCGGCGAAGGTACCTTTCAGTGTCGGATAGAGGGACTGGTAGATTTTATAGCGCTGGGCGTAGATAGGCGCATTCTCGCCGACGGCCACACCCTCGCCGGTTTGGATCATCGCTGCGCAGGCGGAGGCGACATCATCGAAGACGTCCGCGGCAACAGAGGCCAGGATCGCCGCGCCGAATGCCCCGCCTTCGGTGGTATTGACGTTGACGAGGGGCGCGCCCAGCACATCGGCGATGATCTGTTGCCAGATCGGGCTCTTGGCGCCGCCGCCGCTGATGCGCACTTCAAACTCCTGCGGCAATCCAACCTGGTCGATGAGCGTGAAGGAGTCTTTCAAGCCGTAGGCGACGCCTTCCAGCACGGCGCGGGTCATGTGGCCGCGGGTGTGGCGGCTGGTGATGCCGATAAAGGCGCCCCGCGCCAAGGGGTCGGGATGCGGACTGCGCTCGCCGGTGAGGTAGGGCAAGAAGAAGAGTCCCTCGCTGCCTGCCGCGACTTCCGCCGCTTCCGCCAGCAAGCTGTCGTAGTCCATATCGGCGGCAAAGGTATCCTTGTACCATTGCAAGCTGCCGGCGGCGCTGAGCATGACACCCATGAAGTGCCAGGTGCCCGGTACAGCGTGACAAAAGGCGTGCAAGCGACCCTCCGGCTCGTAGGCGTAGCTGCTCAGGGGGGCGAAGACCACGCCGGATGTGCCCACTGTGACGCCGACTTTGTCCGGCGTGACACAGCCCATGCCGATCGCGCCCGCGGCTTGATCGCCGCCACCGCCGACAACCGGCGTGCCGGCCCTGAGCCCGGTGGCGCCCGCGGCGGCAGCGCTGATCCGCGATGTCACCTGTGTGCCTTCATGGACGGGCGGCATCCATGCTGCCGGGATCTCCAGCGCGTCCAACACGTCCTGCGACCAGGCGCGCTCGGCGACGTTGAGCAGGGAAGTCCCGGCCGCGCCGGCTAAATCCGTCGCGTAGGCGTCGGTCAGCTTGTAGCGTATGTAGTCTTTGGGCAGCAATACCTGTGCCGCTTCCGCATAGACCTCCGGCTCGTTGTCGCGTACCCAGAGGATTTTGGGCGCGGTGAAGCCAGTCAGTGCTGGATTGCCAGTCAATTCCAGCAGCCGATTTGCTCCGATGGCCTCGGTCATATAGTCGCATTGTGACCCGGTGCGCTGGTCGTTCCACAGGATCGATGGCCGCAGCACCTGGCCCTGATTATCAAGCAGGACCAGACCGTGCATCTGTCCCGTCAGCCCGATGGCGCTGATGTCGTCGCCGCTCAAGCCAGATTCCGCCAGTGCGGCGCGAATGCTCTTGACGATGCCGTCCCACCAGTCGGCCGGGTTCTGCTCGCTCCATAGCGGCTGGGGCTGGCTGATCGGCTGTGGTGTATTGGCGACGGCGATCACGCCGCCGCTTTCATTGATGATCAGCGCTTTGGCGCCGGTGGTGCTGATATCGATTCCCATCAGATATGGCATAGTGTTTCCTCTCCCAAAGATTCTGGCGGCGAGTTGAGTCTTGCATCGCAGGAGCGACCGCCCGGGTCACCCGAAGGCGCATTTAAATCAGCGCGGAAGATGCAAGAGGCGCCGCTTTACAGTCTCGAAGGCCGGGCTGCAATGGCGCTAACGCACACCCATCAGAATATCAAAGGTCAATTGATCCAGCCGCTCATAGGGCAAGTCCCGCGCGCCCATGCCGACGCGATCAAAGGCGATCGCTTTCAGCTTGTCGGCGGCGGCTTTACTATAGCCATCTCCCAGCCAACTGTAGCTGCCATCGTCGGCGTTGATCTCCGCCAGAAGGGCGTTTATTTCGGCATCGGCGTTGAACTGCGCGGCTTTTTCCTTGAAGACCAGGTAGGAGCGCATGCAGCCGCGGGCGAATTCCTTGACGTCTTCGTATTGGGAACTGCGATAGGCATGGGCGTCGAAATGACGGCTGCCGTCATAGCCGACATCTTCCAGGAAGCGCACCAGATGGAAATTCTGCTTGAGCATCATGCTGCCGAAGCGGAAGTCTTGATCGTAGCGGCCGAACATCTGGTCGTTGAGATCGATATGGAAGAGCTTGCCGGCATCCCAGGCTTGGGCGACGGCGTGGGTGAAGTTCAAGCCAGCCATGTGCTCGTGGGCGACCTCGGGATTGACGCCGACCATGTCGGGATCATCAAGGGTGGCGATGAAACCGAGCATGCTGCCGACGGTGGGGAAGTAGATGTCGCTGCGCGGTTCGTTGGGTTTCGGTTCCAGGGCGAAGCGGTAACCATAACCATTGTCTTTGGAGTATTCGCAGAGGAAGTTGACGGCGTCGCGCATGCGCTTGACGCCGTCGGCGGGGTTCTTGGCGCTGTCGCATTCGGCGCCTTCGCGGCCGCCCCAGAAGACATAGATCTCTGCGCCGAGCTCCGCGCCCAGGTCCATTGAGCACATCGTTTTCTGCAGGGCGTAGGCGCGCACGGCCGGATCGTTGCTGGTGAAAGCGCCGTCCTTGAAAGCGGGATCAAAGAAGAGGTTGGTGGTGGCCATAGGGCAGACGATGCCGGTCTCGTCCAGGGCGCGCTTGAAATCGGCGACGATTTGCTCGCGCTCGGCGGCGGTGGCGTCGATGGGCACCAGGTCGTTGTCGTGCAGGTTGACGCCCCAAGCGCCGACCTCCGCCAGCATGCGCACGATATCCACGGGCGAGATGGTCTCGCGGGTGGGCGCGCCGAAGGGATCGCGGCCGACATTGCCGACTGTCCACAAGCCGAAGCTGAATTTGTGTTCCGGTCGGGGAGTGTAATCCGCCATTTTCGCTGTCCTTTGCTAGAGCCGATATAGGGGTGATTGTAACAAAAAGGCCCGTTGCGGGCGACATAGTGATGGAGTGCCGGCAGAAGAATCGACATTCGGATGATTGTTCGCAGTTGAAACGGGGTTCGGGTTTTGAAATCTGGGGAAAAAGGTTGTTGAAAATAGAATATATGTTCTATAATATAAGCATGTAGTCTTATTAGATTGAGCGTTGCGCCGTGTGGAATGGCTTGTGACAGGGCAAAGGCCTCCGGCGCATTCACGGATCAGATTGATGTTTAGCGAGGTGCGCGATGTTGCATCCAGAAACAAAACCCGTTGATGGCGTTCCCAGCGGCGGCAGGCCGACCAGACCAAACCCTGCGCCGCGAACCCCCGCCAAGCGCCCGCCGGCGACGAGTCGTCCGCCGCCCGCGTTGATACAGCGTACCTGGACAAGCCAATTGAGTATCTGAAGCGCTTTGCCCATGGAAGTACAGTTTCCGCGTTCGGGCGGTGAAAGCTGTCGGAGCGAATGAGTGGGCAGAGACCAGCATGAGAAATACCTAACTCGAAAATCAGGAGGAAAACGTGAAACGCTTTATTCTGCTTCTATGTACAATTGCCCTAGTCGTACCGCTGGCATTGGCCCAGCGCCCGCGCTTAAAAATTCCCGCGCCAACCGACTTCGAGATTGTCGGACGCTATGCGATTTGGGATTCAGCGCCGATTGCAACTCAATATGATCTGCGCTGGCGCCCCACTCACATCTCACCCTGGATACAGACATCTGTTCGGGATGGCGAGACCAAATACCGGCTTGATGGCGTTCCACTCAACCACGAACATACATTTGAAGTCAGAGCATTTCTGGCTCCTGATGTTTACAGCGATTGGGTTCGGTACGTATCTGCGATACCCGTCCCCCCGCCTGAAATCCCGCGCCCTGTGCTCAGGTTTGATGAGAACATGAAATGGGACGCGATAGAGGGTATTACGCAATATCACCTACAACTGCTTGGTTGTGACGGGAAGATTGACGGCTCTCTCACAGTCGGCACGACATATCGGCCAACACGCCAGTTGCCTTCGTACAACATTGCCCATGTCTTGCAAGTCCGCGCCCGTGGCGACGGTAGCACGTACAAGCCCGAAAGCGACTGGAGCGCGCCATTTATTTTGTGCGCCGATGATCTGATTCCGCCGCCAACGCCGACAGCATTCCCGGCGGGATATGAAACAGAGACGCCCTTGCCGCCAGCACCGCCGCCCACCGACATTCCAATCGAGCCGCCTTATCGAGAAGAAAGTCGCCCCGGTTGCTTTTGGGTCGGTGATTTCGTAACAGATGGTTATCAGCGTGTCGATAGGCATCGTGACGGGACTTGCTACGAGAGAATCAGCAGCCGCATAACGCGGGAAGAGCAATGCAATGCAACTCCTGGAGGGCTTCCGCGCATTGTGGAAGTTCAACCGCGTTCATTTTTCGACCGGCGCGTCGATTGCAGTTTGCAGCCGCCGGCAAACTTCAAAGTGGTCAATGATGTCGCGTTATGGGATGCCGTTCCTGGCGTGTCCGGCTATCGCTTGAATTGGCGCGTAGGTGATAACCGTTGGACTACGATTGACGTTCCAGCGACCCAGACGATATACCGTCTGGGTGATGACGATCGGTTTGACCGGAATCGAGCCTATAAGTTCGCAATACAGGCAGTTGCCTTGACGGATAGCACTCAGAGCGACAGTTTGTTGAGTCCGGAAATCACAGCTACGTTGCCGCTGCTTGATCTTGCTGTTCCGTCAGGCTTTGAGCACGACGCAGCAAGCAAGCGAGTGTCATGGCAGGCTGTTGACAATGCTATTGGCTATACCGTGAGCGTCTTCCGTTGTGATGTTGGCTCGAATACGACAAACGTGCTAGGGAGGCACTATCATCTGGGCGATCCGGTGCAGAATGTTTATCGCGTGGGACAAGTACGATCAATCTATGACGATGGGCATCTTGGCCCCTGGAGTCACTCGCTAGTATTCTGCAACATTGAAGCACCTCCCCTTGCCGTGCCTACCGGTTTGCAGGTTACGGCTGGGGTGAATAGCTTTACCTGGCAAGTTGACCCTGTATCGGAAGCGACCGGCTATGTGGTAGGGTATCGCGTGGCTGGCAGCACTGCCGCGTCTGATAGCACAGTCCCATACACCGAAGTCGCTTCCAGCACCCATACTGGAACAGTAGACGGATTGGCGGCAAACACGCAGTACCAGGTTCGAGTACGAGCAACAAACGCGGAAGGGGAATCCGGCGACACTGCGTCTATTGCGGTGACGACTCTAAGCCCTACGCAGCCGCCAACCGACCAGCCCGATCCTGACCCTGATCCCGATCCAACCGCGAGGCCAACTGCGCGTCCTACGAGTCGTCCTCAACCCCCACCCCAGCCGACCGAGCCACCGGTGACGTGCTCACCGCGCGGCGGCCCTTGGGTGCAGAGTTGGACAGAGAGGAAAGGCCCGGAGCGTTGCCAGCACGCCAGGCGCTGTTCGGTGACATTGCAGCAGTATGAATGTACAGACGGAAGGCGCTATAACCAGCGGATAGGTTCGCCGTCTTGTGGCGAGTGGTACTTTGAAGGCTCGCCATCGTGCCCCCGTTGAGTCTAGTTACTAGCCAGGATACGGATGATGCCCGACACGAACTACCTCACCGAGAGCTACCTGCACAGATGTCCCAGGACCTGCGCTGGTTTGACGGCAACACCGTTGATGCGAATCACCTGCAGTCTCGTCCCGCTGCATCGCGATTGGCAACGCGTATAGGCGGGAAAAGAATCCCAAGGTTGGGGCAGGCTGTCCTTGATGAGAGATCATCATAGAAGCGGGGCGGACTGCCCATGACGAGGGTGAGTGGATAGACAAGGAAGATCTTGTCCACTCGCCCTTATTACTTACTTCTGTCTGCGCGATGCCCCGTATTATCGCTCTGTTGCACACCTCCGCCTGAAGCGATATTAGCCCACTCAGCGATCCTTAATCACTTCAAGTATCGACTTCTCGTAACCGCGCTCCAGAGTTGCGACATAGGCAATAGCTTGTCCCACTGCTTTCCGCTACACTAGGCGGCGTTGATTCACAGCAACAGCAAAAGCGGAAACAATGGCATTACTCGAACGCGAATCACCCAAAGGCAAGCGCGTATCGCTCTTTGTCACCTGCATCGTCGACATGATCTATCCGGGGACCGGCATGTCTGCCGTCGACATCCTGGAGCATATCGGTGTGGACGTGGACTTTCCCATGGCACAGACCTGCTGCGGGCAACCTGCCTTCAACTCCGGCTATCGCGACGAAGCTCGCACAGTCGCGGTGCATTTTTTCAAGGCTTTCAAGGATGCCGAGGTCATTGTCACGCCCTCCGGCTCCTGCGCTACTATGGTGCGGCATGAGTATCCGCACTTGTTCACGCCGGACGATGGCGAACTCTATGAACAGGCGCGGCGTATGGCATCGATCACCTGGGAATTCAGCGAGTTCTTGGTTGATGGCCTGGGCATCGTCGATCTGCAGTTGCAACTACCCGAGAAAGAGACTTTCGCCATGCACGATGCTTGCCACGGCTTGCGCGGCTTGGGCTTGGGAGGGGCCTCGCGGGAATTGATCGCGAATCTGGGCAATGCCGAACTGGTCGAGCTCAACGAATGTGAAGTTTGCTGTGGATTCGGCGGCTTGTTCAGCGTCAAGATGGCGGATATCAGCAACGCGATGTTGAAGAACAAAGTCGATAATATCAATGACTCGTCCGCGCAGACCATCGTCACCGGCGATGTCAGTTGCTTGACCCAGATGAACGGCGGCTTGTCGCGGGACAAGTCCCGCAAGCGGGTGCTTCATCTGGTGGACGTTTTGGCCAAGGGGCTTGGCGGAGGACGCGCATGACGATGGGGGTCGAATCCAACAACTTCATCGCCCTGGCCGATGTCGCCTTGCATAATGACGACTTGCAGCATGCGATCGGCGAGGGCACACGTACCGCCTATTACAAGCGCTTGGACACCATGTTCGCGCACGGCGACGAACACGGCGAATTTATGCGGCAGCAGGCCGCCGAAGCCAAACGGCGGGCGCTGCGACATTTGCCCGACTTGTTAGAAAAAGCCGAGCGCAATCTCAAGAAAAATGGTTTCCAGGTAGAGTGGGCGGTTGATGCCGCGGGTGCCAATCAGTTGGTGCTGGACATCGCGCGTCGCCACGGCGTACAGACAGTGACCAAGGCCAAGAGCATGCTCAGCGAAGAATTGGGTACCAACCATGCTATGGAAGCGGCCGGACTACGCGTGGTTGAAACCGACCTGGGCGAATACATCATCCAGCTCGCGAACGAAACGCCCAGCCATATCGTCGGCCCGGTCATGCACAAAACCAAGGCGGAAATCCGCGATGTCTTCGTGGATGAACTCGGCATGGAGCCGACTGACGATGCCGAGGAAATGGTAGCCTTCGCGCGGGGGATGCTGCGCGAGGATTTCCTGGGCGCCGATATGGGCATTTCCGGCGGCAACTTCCTGATCGCGGAAACGGGATCCATCGGCTTGGTGATGAACGAGGGCAACGGCCGCATGTGCACCTCGCTGCCGCGCGTGCATGTCGCGCTGGTGGGTATCGAAAAGCTGGTGGACACGGTCGAAGATTACGCGACTCTGACGCAAGTGCTGCCAAGCAGTTCCACCGGGCAGAAGCTGACGGTTTATACCAATATCATCAACGGGCCGCGGCGGGATGATGAAGATGATGGCCCGGAGTACGCTTATGTCATCCTGGTGGACAATGGCCGCAGTGATATCTATGCCACGAAGTATGCCGAAGTACTATCCTGTATTCGCTGCGGCGCCTGTCAAAACGCCTGCCCGGTCTACCGTACCATGGGCGGTCACGCTTATGGCTGGGTCTATGGCGGTCCCATCGGCGCGGTTTTGACGCCGCTATTCGTCGGTTTGGAGAATGCGACGCCCTTGCCGCACGCCAGCAGCCTTTGCGGCAGTTGCAAGCAAGTGTGCCCGGTCGATATCGACCTGCCGCGCATGCTGCTTGATCTGCGCTGGGACCTGGTGCGTGAGGGCGAGAGCGACGGCCGCTGGGATATGGCGATGAAGATGTGGGCTATCGGCATGACATCGCCGACGCGCTTCAATTTGGGCGGCCTGGCGGCGCGGGTCGGCCAGCATATCATGGGTGAGTACATGCCCGGCGTCTTGGGTAACTGGACGAAGCACCGTGATTTTCCCGAGTTTGCCAGCAAGCCCTTTCGCCAACTATGGAAGGAACGCAAACGTGGACGCGCGTGAACAGATACTGGGCAAGCTGCGGGGGACGCAGCAGCCCTTTGCCGATGTGCCGCCGATTGAAGACCGCCGGCCAATGATCCCGATGGAAGATCTGTCGCCGGCTGAACGCTTGCGAAGATTCATATCCGAGGCGGAAGCGCTGGGCTGCTTTGTGTATCAGGTGACGCCCAACGAAGCGATTGAACAGATCATGGAGTTGCTCGGCGGCGAAAAGACAGTCTTGTCTTGGGACGAGGCGGAGTTGCCCATGGACGGTTTGCAGGGCATGTTGGAGTCGCTGGGCGTGGCGGTGGCCCGACACGACGACGGCGATGCGCGGGTGGGCATCACCGGTATCACGGCGGCGCTGGCGGCTACCGGCAGCTTGATCGTCGAGAGCGGCGCCGGGCGCTATCGCAGCACATCGCTCTTGCCGGACGTGCATATCGCGCTGATGCGCGCTGAGCAAATCCTGCCCGACTTGGAAAGCTGGGAAGAGGCGCAGCGGCGTGACGGTTACCCGGCGTTCACGCAGGCCAGCAATACCACGGTGATTTCCGGTCCCAGCAAGACGGCCGATATCGCGCATCAGTTGGTGAAAGGGGCGCATGGTCCGCGTGAAGTGCATGTGATGATTCTGCGATAGTTTTGGTATACTGTCGTTGGGATCGGCCTTACTGCCTCTTAAAGCGGGCTCAAAGCCGAGAAAATGAAGCGACGCCATGATGATTGATATTTCGCAAAAGCTCGCGGAACGGCTGCAAGATGTCGCCAAGCGGCGTGGCACGTCCGTCGAAAAATTGCTTGGCGAGTTGCTCAGCGAACTCCCGCCGACTGCCGAGATTGAAGTGTGCGAGCACAGCTCGGCGATGTCGGAAACCGAGGGCGAGGAACCGCCAAGCGAGGCGCAAGACGGATACGGCGAATTCAAATACCCTCCGGGAACGCTAGCAAGGTGTGCGGAAGTGGCGTTAAAGGCAGGTCTGGCTTCAAAAGAGCAAGTTGATACATCGGCTCGGAGCCGGGAGATACTTAATGCCGAATTCGCCGACTACGTCGACCGACGGATCCGTGGATGACAATCATCGCCGACACGAGTTACCTCTTTGCTATCTTCAATACCAAGGATACCAATCATCAAGTTGCGGCTGATTTCGCGTTTCAGAGGACAACAGACGTAATGCTCGTACCTGATGTTGTTCTTCCGGAGTTGGCCTATATCTTTGTTCGCGATATGGGCTACGCAGGTTTGCAGTCGCTCCTGGAAAACTTCAGAATGAGCGAAGTGAAATTTGTTCCACTCGAGATGAGCGATCTTAACAGGATATCCGAAATCACAGAAATGTATGCCAGCGCGGAATTCGACATCGTCGATTGCTGCATCATGGCGCTGGCGGAACGTTTACAGATCACAGGGATAGCGACCTTTGACCGACGCGACTTTAGTATCTTCCGTCCTCGACATTGTGATTTCCTCGAGTTGCTGCCGCAATAGCAGAGCCACTTTTGCAATCTGTTCGCGGCATAAGCGGCCGCCAGTACGCTAGCGCTTCTCCTCAATCCCCACTTCAGCCATAAGACCGCGCAGGGCCGTGACCGCCATTTCCATGCCGTCCGCCCCGCTGAACCCGCTGGAATGCCGCGCTTCCAGCAGATGCGGCTCCAGGGAAAGCACGCCGTCGTAACCACTGCTATGCAAACGCGCCAGCAACTCCTTCACTTGACCGTCACCCTGACCGGCGACTTTCACAGTGGAGCGCTCACCATGACCGTTTGGGGCATCCTCTGGCAAAAGCGCGTCTTTGATATGGATATAACCGATGTAGGGATGCAGCGCGTCCCACCAGGCGTCGACATGCTCGGCGGCGCCGCACTGCACGAAGTTGGCGGGGTCCCAGATAAAGCGGAAGTTTGGCGAATCAATCGCTTTCATGAGTTGCAAGCAGTTTTCCGGCAGATCGCCGACGACGCCTTTTTCGTTTTCCAAGAGCAGTTGCAGGTCCGATGCCGTCGCGATATCTGTCAGCTTGCCGAGCCGATCAATGGCGCATTGCCTGGCCGCTTCGTCGACGCCGGCTACCGGATAGAATGAAAAGATGCGGATGTTGCGGGTACCGAGCTGATCTGCGACCGCGCCAATACGCCGCAGGCGCTCGCATTCGATCTCGATCGGGTCTTCGATGGGCGACTTGCCGATGGGGCTGCCCATGCAACTGACCTCAATCTGGTAGCGGGCGCAGAGGTCTTTGATGCGCGAGACATGCTCGTCGGTGAATTGCGAGCAATTCACGCCCCAGGCCGCGCGAATATCAATCAAGGGGATTTTTAAGCGCCCCATCACTCGCAGTTGTTCTGCAAAATCGACAGCGATTTCGTCGCCAAATGCGCTGATTTTCATCATAATCTAGTCGTCACTTTCGGAAGTTTTTGATTTATATGCGCAATTGTAACAGTCGCTCGGCGGCAGCGAAAAGGTCTATCGTACCGTCGGCGCAGGCGATATTAGACTTTCAGCTCTACCGAGTAACGCGGTTTATCAAAAGGCGGATGGTCAACACTGTAGATTGCCGGCGCTGTAAGACGGGGCAAAATCGTCGTCCAGCTTTATGGTTCGTAGTAGGGTCCCAGCGCGCGCAGCAGATCTGGCAGGTGGGGCGCATCCTGGAACAAGAGTCCATCGTCCCCGGCTGGATCCGGAAAGGCGGGAGGATCATATTCGCGCCAGGCGCCGTTTTCTATTGCCCGTTCGTAACCGTCGCCCGCGAAGCGCCGGATAAGCTTCTGCCTCAAATCTTGTAGTATGTTATCATAGCGCGGATTGCCCGCCCAATTCTTGGTCTCGTTTGGATCAAGGCGCAGATCAAAGAGCCATTGCTTGCGGTCGGCCGCCGAGTAGATGTATTTCAGATCATGGCCCGCGATCATGTACAGACCGGTGGAACCTTCGCTGAATTGGCTGTAAACATATTCGCGCTGGGACCCGCCCGCTGCGACTGTGAAGAGGTCCGTTCCTTCCGGAGATGGGCACGGAATATCAGCGCCAGCGGCGGCGGCGAAGGTCGGGAAGATGTCGAGCAGGCTGACTGGCTGATCGATTTGCCGACCGGGACCCTCGATGCCGGGCGCATGCAGAATCAAGGGGACTTTCGCCGACGGGTTCAACATGCTGCGCTTGCCGACGCTGCCGTAGTCGCCCAGCAGTTCTCCATGGTCAGCGGTATAGACGATGACTGTATTGTTGATATCGTCGCCCAAGGCATTCAGAATCCGCCCCAGATTGAAGTCGATGAAAGAAATGCAGGCGTAATACATGGCTTTGATGCTGCGAAAGAGCATCTCGTCATAGCCTCTGTCACGGTATTTGTAGCGATTCTGGTGGAGATTCCAGTAGCTCAGCAAGCCTTCGAATCCTTCGGGGCGATGTGGCGGCAGCATGTCAGCCGCGCGGTAGAGTTTGTTCCAGGGGACCGGCGACTCGAAGGGCGGATGCGGCTTGATGAAACTTGTCCAGAGGAAGAATGGTTGATTGCGGTCGCGTTTGGCCAGGAATTTGATGGCGCGGTCCGCCACCCAACTGCTGTGATGATGTTCGGCCGGCAACTGCGATGGTTGGGGGATATAATACATTTCGCCCCGCAATCCCTGTGGTTCCAGCACGTGTCCGTAGCCATTGGCTGCCAGATAATCATGAAAATCATTGCGGCCATGCGCTTGTCTGGCGCCTTCTTCGGATATGTCGCGACTGTCAAAACCCCACGTGGCGTCAACCTGCGGATTGAAGTGCATTTTGCCGATGCCGTGCGTACGATAGCCACATTCCCCCAAGACCTGCATGACGCTCTGCAGGCGCAGTGGTGATTCATTGTTGGATGTACAGCCGTTCAGGTGCGGTGGGAGGCCGGTGATAGTCGCGCTGCGCGCGGCGACGCAAACCGGCGATGGCGTGTAGCAGTTGCCAAAGGCGACGCCATCTTGAACCAGCGAATCCAGAACCGGCGTGCGTATCGCTCGGTTGCCCAAGGCGCGGATGGTATCGCTGCGCTGCTGGTCGGTCATGACAAAGAGGATATTGGGTTGTCCGCTCATGGTTTCGCTCGTCGCTTATTGTTGTAAAATGCGCCAGTTTTTCCGGCTGTTTCGCGGGTGGCGATCATAACGCAACTATTGTCGCGGATTCTAGCGCATGCGATCCGAGACAAGCAACGCGTGCGGGAGAAGCAATTTGTTGCATACGCGCTCGTAGTGCGTTAGGATGTGGGAAGCGCGACCTCGAAATCCTTTTCGCAAGCGCTTGTTTCTAGAGGCACGAGGGCGGTTCGCAAGAAAACAGGCGGGTGGCTGTGACGATCTCGCCTGGCACAAATCTTGCGCCTCGACAAATGCTTTCACACTTAGTTCAGTGAGGAGATTGCAATGAAGAAATTACTTGTATTGATCACCATTTTGCTTTTGGTGATACCCGTTTACGCGGATGATATGGATCCCTGTGAATTGGATGCGCCTATGGACGCGACAGAAATCAACTTCATGGGCTGGGCATTTCCGATTACCGAGTTCTTCGCCGCCGAACTGGAGAAATGCAACGAAGTTGACAACTTGACCGTGAATGTCCAACTCTTGGACTCCGCCAGTTCGGAGGAGCAAGCCAACCTGGCGCTGGCCGGCGGCGGGGACTCGCCTTGGGCGATCCTGCACACGGTGCCGTCGCGCATGGTAACGCTGTCGGGCTTTGACGCGCTCTTGCCGCTCAACGACCTGGTCGAAGAGTATCGCGAGGAATACAACCTGGACGATATTCCGCAACCGGTCTGGGATGCGGCGACCATCGACGGCAATATCTACGGCGTGCCGTTTATGTCGAACACCATGCACCTCTTCTACCGGACCGATCTCTTTGAGAAGCACGGGTTGGAAGTCCCGACGACTTACGATGAAGTCATTGACGCCTGCGCTGTGCTAGCGGACGAGCCCAGCGTTGATCTGCCCTTCACCATGAACCTGCATGCGGGCTGGGCTTGGGAGATCGAGTTCATGCACTTCATCCGGTCCTTTGGCGGCAAGTACTTGAACGATGAAGACAATACGCCGATATTCAATAGCGATGAAGGCGTAGCCGCTTTGACGAAGATGAAGGAAGTTGTCGACGGCTGCATGGGTCCTGAAGGTTTGACTTACAGCATCGACGACAGCGAAATCGGTATGGAGACGGGTACGCTGGCCTT
The DNA here is from genome assembly GCA_011525385.1 of Chloroflexota bacterium. Classification (GTDB taxonomy): domain Bacteria; phylum Chloroflexota; class Anaerolineae; order Aggregatilineales; family Phototrophicaceae; genus UBA6055. Next base: position 14,657 of record WTGF01000003.1, read on the forward strand.
CGTCCATATCTGGGCCAGCCGCGCCGCCAACATGGACGATCCGGAAAAGTCGGACTACGTCGGTATTATCGGCTTCGCGCCTTCGCCTGCGCCCAATCCCGATAGCGGCATCCTGGGCGGTTCCGCCTGGATCGATGCCTATTCGATCACCAAGCGAGGCGGAGTCGATTATGATCTGGCATTCCGCGCCATCATGGAAACTTTCGACTTTGAAGGCCAGGTCGGTGGCTCGGCGCACGGCGCGATCGTTCGCTCCTCCGTCAGTGAAGCCGGTCATGGCGGGCGCAATATGCCGGCCTTTGCCGTCTCTCTGGGCCAGGGCGTCGGTGGCAATTCGCTGAATCCGGCCGCAGCCCTGGCGCGTATAGCGCTTGGCAACTGGCTGCCGCTAGTCGGTACCGGCGACCTTTCGCCGGAAGAGGCGCTGGATAGCGCAGCCGAAGAGTATACGGCTGAAGCGACGGCTCAGGGATACATTGAAGGCTAGGCGCCCGCGTCGCGTATTTTGTCTTGACTAACAGTGGGGGTCGGCCAATTGAGACTTGGTTCGGCCCTCACTGATCTGTCCTTATAACGCAGATCACTCCGAAACTATTCACTCGAATAGGCTACCCGCAGCATACCCACCGGTCGCGCGCGATGACATGTTAAGGTCCCATTCATGAACAGACGAACCTTCTATATGTTCATGTCCCCGAGCTTGCTTGTCATGCTGATGCTGATGGTTTTCCCCTTGGTCACCTCGGTTTGGCTCAGCATGCAATTCATGACCTTCCGCAACATCAATACGCCGGAATTCGTCGGTCTTGCGAACTATCTTGAGGTATTTGGAGACCGCAAATTCTGGCAAGCCTTCACATTCACGATGACTTTCATCGCCATTGCCGTGCCGGCGCAGATCTCAGTCGGGTTCTTGATTGCGGTTCTGCTGGACCAGGTCTCCAGCCGCATCCGCGGCATTTACATCGCAGCCTTCTTGATGCCCTTCATCGTGGTGCCGGTGGTCGGTACGCTGATGGTCAAGCAATTGTTCGAGTCCGGCGGCATCGTGGCCTGGGCGTATCGCGCGCTGCTCGGGACGCGCTTCATCTTTACCGAGCAGTCGGTCAAATCGCTGATCATCGTGCACAGCCTATGGGCAGCGACGCCCTTCCCGCTCATTGTGTTTTTCGCTGGTTTGCAGACCTTGCCCGATGAATTGATTGAAGCCTCGATGATTGATGGCGCCACGCGCCTGCGCCAAGTTCGGCATATCATGATCCCGCATTTGCGCTCGCTCTTTGTATTCGTCGGCTTGATCTCGATCATGGACGCTTATCGCGTCTTCGACAGCGTATTTGTGCTCACCGAACAGAATCCGATTTACAAGGCGGAAGTGATGATGCTATATACCTTCCGCACGGCCATGAGCGTGCAGCGGCTCGGCAAAGCCAACGCCATGTCAGTCATCACCGTCGTCATGATTCTGGTCGTTCTGGTGCCTTTCCTGTTACGCACTTATAAAGAGCAGACCGAAGAGCGCTAGCATGAGAAGAATCGATAACCGCTACGCGCTAACGGTCATTTATGCTTTGCTGACGATTTACGCGCTTTTCAGCGTTATTCCCTTCTTCTGGACGACCATACAGTCCTTCAAAACGCCGCGACAAGCCAACTCTCGCGTGCCGCTTTTCATCTTCGAGCCGACGGCGGACAATTACACCGATCTCTGGCTGAAGACGATTCCGGATGATCCGCTTTTGGTCGCCGCTGTACTGGTCGCGATATTCGGCCTGCTGGCCTTCGCGGGGATGCAGGCCAGGCGCTTCCCTTTCCCGCGCGGTTACGTCTATTTGGGCATCCTTGCGGTCGGGTTCGCCGTCTTGTGGTCGATACCCGGTTATGTCCGTACACAGACCTTTTATGATTATTTCCTCAACACCATCATCGTAACTTTTGGTACGATCTGTATCTCCATTTCTATCGGCTGTTTGGCGGGTTACGCCTTGGCGCGCTACAGCGGCATTGCCGGCGTCGTCATTCTGGTTGCCGCTTTGGGATTCCGATCCTTGCCCGGCATGTCCTACATTCTGCCCTACTGGTGGTTCGGGCAGCGGTCGGGGTTGTATGATACGCATATCCTGCTGATCATCACGCTTGTGGCGATCAATCAGCCCTTCACCATCTGGATGCTGCGCAGCTTCTTCATGAACATCCCCAAAGAGATCGAAGAATCGGCCATGGTCGATGGCGCGAATCGCTTGACCGCCTTCTTAAGCGTGATCATTCCCATCATGTGGCCCGGCATTATCTCGACTGCCTTGTTCACGCTTTTGCTGGCGTATAGCGACTTCCTGCTGGTGCGCATCCTGACCCAATCGAATTGGACGCTTACCGTCGCCATTTCCAAATACGCCGCGGGCGAAGATCCTGGGCATATCACCCTGGCCGCGGCGGCTGCCGTTTCCGCAGCTGTGCCGATCATCATCGTGGTTTTCATTTTCCAGAGTCAACTGGTGAAGGGTCTGACCTCGGGCGCTGTGAAGGGTTAGCGGACAAAATGGCACGAGCACGTCTCATCCGATGATCACCGCCGCGAGCGACCTGCCCGGGAGCACTGCGCGGGACTATTCTCGCTATCGATTTGTCATCGCTGTTTTGATCCTTTGGGCTCACATTTCGATAGGGCTGAACTTCTTCGCAGTCACGCCACTCTTGCCGCTCGCGATCGACGATTATGGCATCACGCGCGCCAGCGCCAGCTTGCTGGTAGCGCTGCCAACCTTGGTGAAAGCCTGTATAGGCTTGCCGGGCAGCTTGATAATCAACCGTTTTGGATTGAATCGCGTCTTCACCGTCAGTTGGTTCATGCTGGGCATGCTGGCGCTTTCACCCTGGATACAGGATTTCTACCTGATGCTCTTGCTGCGACTCGTTTATGGCATCGGCACCGGTCTGATGATGACTGCTACGGCATCGTTAATCATGCAATGGTTCCGACCGAGTGAAGTGCCGATCATAAACACCCTCTTGTTGATCGTGATCAGTTTGGGTATCGCCATTTCGATCCCGCTAGCGGCGCCGCTGGCGGATTACGTTTCCTGGGAAGGGGTACTGGGCATTTTTGGCGGCATCGGCTTATGCGGCGCCTTCGCCTGGAAGCTTTACGGGCGCACGCGATCGACACACATACAAGAAGCTTCGCCGATCTTCACGCTGCGTGAGGTTTGGGAGGTCTTTCGCGATCGAACAATCTTCCTGCTGGTAGTCGGTGATGCGCTGGTATTCGTCAATTATGCTGCGGTGACAAGCTGGCTGCCGACTTTCTTGCACGAATTCAGAGACATGAGCCTTGGTCAAGCTGGCTATGTCACTGGATTGCTGCCGGCTGTGGGCATTTTCGCCGTGCTCTTGGGCGGTTTCCTGGCGGTGCGGGTGAAGAATCGACGTCTGCTCTTTCTGGCGCCGGGCGTCATGGTTGCCATTGGGGGATTCGGCGCCTTCCTGTTTAGCGATCCACTGGCGATCAATTTGTCGATACTTGCGCTGGGTTTCGGCACCTGGGTATATCAGCCGGCGCTATTGACATTGCCGATGCAGTTGCCTTGGATGACGCCGCGCAAGATTACCGTGGTATGGGGCGCTTCACTGACCATCGCCGGATTCGGCATGTTCATCTCCCCGGTCGTTGTGGGCGCCTCGCGCGATTTGTTTGGTACATTTGTTCCCGGGTTTTCGATCTGGGCCGTATTCGGTTGCGCCCTGATATTTACAGGCGTCTTCTTGCCGAAACAGAAGCGCAATCATTGAAGACAAAGCACATCAGAGGAAGTAGAAAAGGGAAGAGATCATGTCCAATTCGCTGAACCAGCAGAACAAGGAGATAGTGTGGGACTTCTGGCAGAAGCTCAATCACGTCGGCGTAGACAACGTGCCGACCGTGATACATGACGCTGTGCATGACGATGTCGACTGGAACGGCTCGGCGCCCATTGACCGGATTGTCGGCGCCGAGGGTCTGATCTCGGATTTCTGGTTGCCATTGCTGCATTCTTTCCCGGATCTCAAACGCGCGCCCTATGTCTTCATGGGGGGTATCGAAAGCGGTCTGTCCGACTGGGCTGGCGAAGCGGGCAGCGAGTGGGTCACGGGCTGCGGCTATCTCACCGGCAGCTTCGTAAATGATTGGCTGGGCATCCCCGCGACTGGCAAGAAGACCAATATCTGGTTCGGACAGTTCTATTTGATGCGCGAGGGCAAAATCGCCGAAAGTTATGTTCAATACGATGTTTTGGCCGTCATGCGCCAGGCGGGTTATCAAGTCCTGCCGCCGGCGCCCGGCGCGGAGGGCGGCAAGGTTCCCGGACCCGTTGCCAAAGACGGCATTCTTTTGATGGAGCAAGACCCGTTGGAATCACGCAAGAGCCTGCAACTGGTAGAAGCGATGGGCAAGGGCTTGATGCGTTACCTGCGTAGCCGCGACGGTGGCGATATGAGTCGCATGGAGCAGGACAAGTACTGGCACCAAGACATGAAATGGTACGGCCCGAGCGGCATTGGCGGCTGCTTCACGCTGGAAGAATTTGAAGACTTCCATCAGCGCAATTGGCTGCACGGCTTTGGCGACCGCCACCTGGACATGGATCGCGGCGGGCGCAGCATGGGTTTCATCGGCGAAGGCAAATACGCCTGCGGCGGCGTCTGGGACACCTACTTCTCGTATAACAATGGCGATTACGCCGGAATCCCGGCCACGGGCAAGCTCATGACCATGCGCGACTTCGACTGGTGGAAACGCGAAGGCGACTACTTGATTGAAAACTGGGTGCCTATCGATATGATTGACCTGTGCCGACAGATGGGCGTCGATTTGATGGAGCGGCTGCGCTCGCAGATCGAAGAGCGCAAGAGTAAGGGATAGACAAGTTGTCGATGGCGGTCGAGCCAGGGGCGCTCTAGTCCGCCCTGATCTGCATTACCACTTTGCCGAAGTGATCGTGCTCTTCCAGAATGCGATGTCCCTCGTGGATTTGCGACAGGGGAAGAACGGTGTCGATCACCGGTCGCAGTATGCCTTGGTCAGCCAAATCGAGCACGGTGACCAATTCGTTGTAGGTAGCGCCATTGGCGCCCAGGATGCTCAGTTGTCGGTGATAGATTTGCGGTATCGCCAGTTCGAATTGCCGTCCGGAATGCGACCCGCAGACCACCATGCGTCCGTTGCGCGCCAGTGTCCGCAATGAATCGGCCCAGGTTTTGCCGCCGACGTTGTCCTGCACGACGTCGACGCCGCGCCCATTTGTGGCGTCGATGACCTGTTCAACCCAATCTTCGTCGTGATAGTTGACGACGTGGTCCGCGCCCAGTTCCAGCGCTTTGCGGGACTTGTCGGCTGTTGAGGTGCTGGCGATCACCCTGGCGCCGGCATACTTGGCGATTTGAATGCCCAGGCTGGCAACGCCGCCGCCCGCGCCCGGGATGAAGACGGTCTCCCCGGCGCGCAAGCCCGCCACGGTAATCAACATGTGCCAGGCGGTACCCGCGACGACCGGCAGCGCCGCCACCTCTATATGATTGAGATTCTTCGGTTTTGGGATCAGATTGCGCGCCGGCACGACAACGTACTCCGCCAGACCGCCGTTGATGTGCTCGCCGATGATCCGATGCTGCGGACAAACCGTCACATCTCCTCTCCGGCAAAATTCGCAGTCGCCGCAGGTGACTAATGAGTACACGGTTGCTTCGTCGCCGGCTTGCCAGCCGGACACGTCCGCGCCGACCGCGTCCAGTTCGCCGCTGATATCGACGCCCGTCGTCATCGGCAGCGGGATCGCGCCGAACTGGGGTCCCCTGCGTATGCCCACATCCAGCCAATTGAGCGCGCAGGCATGCACCTTTAGACGGGCTTCGTCCGCCGCCGGTTGCGGAATGGGCACGCGCTCCAACCGGACGACATCTCTGTCACCGTGCTCGTGTATGACTGCCGCAAGCATCTCCCTCATCGTGCCGTTCCTTCCCAACTCCATTTTGCTTGCCGCGCAACTGCGTGCGACTGCTTATTGCTCAATGACAAGTGTACCCAGTGGTACGCGCGCGTCAATAAAAGGCCTTCCATCCGCATCAGTCGCCGGCACTCGTTCATGATCCCGTGTACGATAGAGCCCGGTGAAGACTTGATAGTGACCGGGCGCGAGATCGGACGGGAGCGGGACCTGCCAGGTTTCGCTGTCGGCGAGCCCGCTGTACCAGAGACGGGTCGGCAAACGCGGTCCCAGCGGTTCTTGATCGTAGACAAACCAGGCGTCGCTCTCTATGCGCCCCAAATGCAGATATTGCACCTGGTCTTCGCGGCCATTTTCGCTGCTTTGCCAGGTAAATGGAATAACCAGGTTTTCTCCGGGTCGCGCGCTTGGGGGCAGGTCAACTGCGCCGAGCGAGAATCCGTTTTTGAACTGGGCGAGAGGCGGGGTCGCCGGCGCCGACGAATTGGCCGGTAAGACCAGTTCGCCCAGCAGTACTTGTGCGTCGCCCAGTAGTTTGAGATCGCTGGAGAGGACCCTTTGACGCAGAAACTCACCGTTGATATCACGCCAGAGCGTCAGCACCAGCGAAAGCGCGCGATTGGTCGCTGTCCCCGGCGGGATTTCAAGCTCCATCCACTGGCGATAAACATGGCTATAGCCAGGGGCGGAGAGCAAGCTAGCTTGACGACTCACATGCCTGTCACGGCTGGCGACGGAGTCGCCGCTAACTTGGTCGACCAGATGCACCGAAAAGCCCTTCCCGACATAATCGCGTCGCTTGGCAGACGGATAAAGCCGGAGGACGAAAGCTCCTTCTTTGTTGTCAATCCGGTAGCCATTTAGGCGCAGTCCGGACTCGAACTGTACGGAGGCGGGCTCTGCCAAGAGCCAGAGCTCCAGGCGAGGGATAAAAGCATTGTGGACAAGCAAGAGAATCCAAAGCACTGGCAGGGCATACAGGGTACGCCGGAGGCGTAGCTTTGGCGCCGGAACTGCCAGGGAAAGATGGCCAAGCACTGCCAGCAACACCAGCCAGACGCCCAGAAACTCAAGCGATTCTTCGTAATTATGAGGCCAAAGGCATCCGTAGAGCGGCAAAAAGCCCAAACGGTCACATATCGGCCCCTGCCCATTTAGTAATATGCCGCCTGTCGCGCTCATTGCTAAACCGGTCAGCAGGCACAAGTGCCATATCCGCGCGCGCCGCGGCGAGCGACGCGCCACAATCGCCGTTGCCATTGCCACCACCGCGCCGAGCACAGCGTAGTATCCCTCCCAATTTGCGATACCTTCGTGAAAGCTCACGTATTCATCCCAGGCCAGAAACAAGAAAAGCAGGCCGATCCCGCCCAGGTAGAGACCCTGCGGGGCGGATCGCGCCTTGGCAAGCCAGCCTGTCAACAGCGCAACGCCCGCGACTAAGGCCAATTGCGTGGACGCAAGGGTACTGGGAATGTTCCATTCTCGATCCAAACTCCAGAGCCAGATCTCGAATTTCGATGCCGGGCGGAGGCCGATCGACAGCACGATCACTATTATCTGCGCCGCCAGCATGACGCTTGCCAGTCGAGCGTAAGGCGCCACCAGATGTGGAATCAGTCTCCAGTAACTGATCAGTCCAACCGGGACATAAAGCGCGAAGAGAAAGGCGAAGATCAATTTCTCGTTTGAAACTGCGAACGCGCTGCTGTCGATTGGCTCCGTACCCCATCGCGCGGACGATATGGCCGGCTCGGCCAGTTCGCCCAAGTCGACGTGCGTTTCATCCGGTTGCTGCCGGTCGTTGTCAGCAGCCGCCTGGCGCTCGCTTGACGCGCTGTGTGCCGGGGCGGGTTCGCCCGTTAGACGCTTCGCAAAATGCGGGATCAAAGAATGCCAGGAGAACAGCAGTGCCGTAAGAATTGGCAAAGCATAAAGGATTATTCGGGTGCGGCGACCCGGTAACGGCGCGGCGTTGGAAAAGTGACCAAGCACGGCAACCAGCGCCAGCCAGGCGCCCACGAACTCAAGCGCTTCTTCCTGGAATCGGAAATGCAGACATTCGTAGTCGCGCGCGACCCCGGCTGGACCGCAGAATTCCGGAATACTATCCAACACGATGCCGCCAATGGCAGTAAGAGAAAGACCAGCGAGCAGGCATAAATGCCAGATTCGCGCGCGCCTGGGCGAGCGCATGGCGACCGCGATTGTCCCCAGCACAACTGCCGCGCCGAATAGAACATATGGTTCTTTTATCTCGCTTTTATCTAACAATTGCCAGTCGAAAAAATCGTCCAGCCCGATATAGGGGAAAACCAGCCCGATCCCGAGCAGATAAAGACGTTGCCATGGGGAGCGCCCCACAGTAAACCAGGCCGTCGCCAGCGCGACGACTCCGATCAGCGCCAGTTGCGCCGACGCAAGCGTCGACGGGATATTCCTGGCATGATCCAGCTTCCACAACCACTCCTCAAAAACCGATGCAGATTGGATTTCAAGCGACAGCACGATCACGAATATCTGCGCTACGAGAAAGCCACTCGCTATCCGCTTGGAGACGGGCGACAAACGAGGTATCAGCCAGCGATAAGCTATCAGGCAAACCGGGACATAGAGCAAGAGGATGAAGATGCGATTCAATGACTCGCCTGAAGCTAACAAATCAGGACCATCCATAGCTTCCAATTTCGATTATGGCGGTAGGCTTCGAATGATCACATATCCCAAGGGCACGCGCGCATCGACAAATGGCGTTCCCCCGGCGTCGGTAACCGACACCCGCTCTTGATCGCTCATGCGATAGAGCCCGGTAAAGGCTCGGTAGCGCCCGGGCGCCAGATCGGCCGGGAGCGGCACCCGCCAGGTTTCGCTGTCGGTGAGCCCGCTGTACCAGAGCCGGGTGGGCAAGCGCGGACCCAGTGGTTCTTGATCGTAGACAAACCAGGCGCCACTCTCAACCGACTCCGCCCCGTCATCCGCGCTGCCCCCCTCGCCAGGTGGGGATACATAGCCCAAATGTAAAAATTGCGCGAGGTCTTCCTGGCCATTTTCGCTGCTTCGCCAGGTAAATGGAATAACCAGGTCTTCGCCGGGGCGCGCGCCTTGGGGCAGGTCAACTGCGCGGAGCGAGAATCCGTTGGCAAATTGAGCAAGCGGGGCAGTCGACGGCGCCGGTGAATTGGCCGGCAAGACCAGTTCACCCAGGACGACTTGTGTTTCGCTCAGGAGTTTGAGATCGCTGGAAAGGACCGTCATTCGTTCATACGCGCCGTCATTCTCCCGCCAGAGCGTTAGCACGACCCAAAGCGCGCGGTTGGCTGGACTTGTTGGTGGAATTTCCAACGCTGCATACTCACGATAAATGGGCTCATATTGACTGCCGAATATCAGGATTTCAAACTGCGGGCGCACTAACTGGTTGCGGCTGACGAAGGATTCTCCACTCGCCTGGTCGACAAGATGAATGGAATAACCCACTTCTCTGCGGCCGATATGATTCCAGTCCCAGGCGGTAGCAGTCGCATAAAGTCGGAGAATGAAAGTTCCTCGCCCCTCGCCGTCGATGCGATAGCCCTTCAATTCAATTCTCTTGTCAAACTTTACCGCTGCCGACTGGGCCAGGAGTTGCATTTCAAATCGGGGGATGAGGGGGACAAGAAAGATCAATACTATCCAGATTACCGGTAATGCATAAGGCATGCGCTGGACGCGCGCTGATGACGTCCGCGTCGCGTCGGAAAAATGTCCGAGCATGGCGACCAGCGCGAGCCAGATGCCCAGGAATTCGATGATCTCTTCAGGGATCCTGTAGTCAAGGCAATCTTCCAGGACTATAAAACCCAGGTTGCCGCAGAATGGCGGCAAATCATCAATGACTACAGCGGCAATTGCAACCAGCGCAAGACCAGTCAGAAGGCACAAGTGCCATATCCTCGCGCGTCGGGACGCGCGCAGCGCCAAGCCAATCGTTGCTAGTACAGTCGCCGCGCCAAGTATCGAAACGTTTATCTTCCAGGTTCTGGAAGATCCGAGGTCTTTCCAGGCGAAAAACTCGTCGAGCGCCAGGTACAGGAATGACAAACCGAGCCCTGCCAGATAGAGGCGAAACATAGCTGGTCGCGCCCGGGCAAGCGAGGCTGTCAACAGCGCCAGACCACCGGCCAGCGCTAATTGTGTAGACGAGAATGTCGACGGAATATTGAATTCCCGATCCAAAGCCCAAAGCCTCTCCTCGAAGACGGAAGTCGGCTGGATTATTTCTGAGAGCGCCACCACCAGTATCTGCAGAGCCAGCATGCCAATCCCCAAGCCTTTGGCTGATGGCGACATCCCTGGGAACAGCAGCCTGGCGCTGATCAAACAGAGCGGAACATAGGCAATAACAATAAAGATGCGTATGAATAACTCGTTTGAAACTAGCAACTCGCCGCTATTCATCGCCGCTTTCCTCCATCGCGCGACTAAATCCCGCCGGTAGGCCTAGTATCTGGCGAACTCAACGGGTCATCGCCAGCCGGGCTCAGATTAGCTTGCCCCGATGATCAGATTGCCCAATGGCACGCGGGCATCGATAAACGGCCTTCCATCCGAGTCCCTGGCCGGCACGCGTTCCTGATCCCGGGTACGATAGAGCCCGGTGAAGACTTGATATATACCGGGCGCGAGATCGGCCGGGAGCGGCACCTGCCAGGTTTCGCTGTCGGCGAGTCCCCGGTACCAGAGGCGGGTCGGCAAACGCGCGCCAAGTGGTTCTTGATCGTAAACGAACCAGGCGCCACTCTCCGCGTGTCCCAAATGCAGATATTGCACGTGGTCTTCGCGGCCATTTTCGCCGCTGCGCCAGGCAAATGGAATAACCAGGTTTTCGCCGGGTCGCGCGCCTTCGGGCAGCTCCACCGCGCCGAGCGCGAATCCGTTTTCGAACTGGGCGAGAGGCGGGGTCGTCGGCGTCGGCGAACCAGCTGGCAAGACCAGTTCGTCCAGCAGTACTTGCGCTTCGCCCAGGAGTTTGAGATCGCTGGAGAGCACGCGGTCGTAAACGATTTGCTCATCATTTTTGTGCCAAAGCGTCAGCACAACCCGCAGCGCGTGGTTAGTCGGCGTCCCTGGCGGGAACCGAATGCGCTTCCACTGTCGATACACCGGAATATGTCCCGGCGCCAGATAGAATTCGAGTCGACGATAGGCATGTGTATTGCGGCTGACGAGAGATTCCCCGGTGATCTGGTCCACGAGATGAATGGAGTATCCCAGCCCGTTATAATCCCAGCGCTCTGGAGACAAATAGAGCCGGACAGTGAAATTGCTCTTTCTTTTGTCGATGTGGTAGGAATGCAGACCCGTGCCCGACTCGAAGGCGACGGCTGCAGGTTCCCCTCCCACTTGGCGCGCAATGGGCCAAATGGGCGCTGTCGGAACAACTAAGACGATCCAAAGCGCTGGGATCGTATACAGCGCCCTGATTACGCGATTTGAAGGTGGCGACGCATCGGAAAAATGGCCCAGTAACGCGACCAGAGTGAGCCAGATGCCCAAAAACTCAAGGATTTCTTCCAAATCCCACACCGTGTTACGCGGACATTCGTCGATGTAGAGCACACCAAAATCGCCACAGATGCTCCCATACACTTCGACATGGATTGCGCCAGCGGCGCTTATCGCCAGGCCCCCCAGCAGGCAGGCGTGCCATTTCCAGGATCGTCGCGGCGAGAGCGCAGCCACAACCAGCGTTCCCAAGACAACAGCGGCTCCAACACGGATGTAGTAATCCCAACCTATACGATATTCATGCAACGTGAAGAATTCATCGTAAGCCAGAAAAAGGAATATCAGACCGATACCAACCAGATAGACGCGATACCAAACCGGGCGCTTGCCAGCGAGCCAGGCTGCCAGAAAGGCAACGCCACTCGCCAGAGCCAATTGCGCCGAAGCGAGCGTAGCGGCCACATTCCATTCTCGATGGAGATCCCAGAGCCATTGGTAAAAGCTTGAAGATGATTCAATGTATAGCGCATTGAAGATTGTCAGCGCCTGCGCCGTCAGCATGACGCCCGCCAGGCGCCGGGCCACTGTTGACAACTGAGGCACGAACCAGCGGTAGACGATCAAACCGGCAAGCGCGTAAGAGGTTGGGAAGATGATGCGAGTAAGCGTTTCGACAGTTACGTAAAGAGGACCACTCTCCATCAGCGCCAAACTCCCTTCATCGCTCTACAATCAGCCTTCCCAGTGGCACGCGGGCATCGACAAAACGCGCTCCCTCAGCGTCGCTGGCCGGCACGCGCTCCCCGTCGCGCGCGCGATAAATGCCGGTGAAAACACTGTATTGCCCGGGCGCAAGATCCGCCGGGAGCGGTACGCGCCAGGTTTCGCTGTCGGCTAGTCCACTGTACCACAAGCGTGTCGGCAAGCGCGGACCCAAGGGTTGCTGATCATAGACGAACCAGGGACCGGTCTCTTCGAGACCCAAGTGTAGGAATTGCGCATGGTCTTCGCGGCTCTCAGCCTTGCTGCGCCAGGCGAAGCTTATGCTCAGGGTCTCGCCAGCTTGGGCGCGCTCCGGCAAATCGGCGGCCTCGAGGACGAATCCGTTGTCAAATTCAGCCAGCAGCGCTGCCCGGGATACTGCGGTCTCGGCGGCGACGACACGTTCGCCCAGCACCACTTGCGCGTCATTCACAAGATAATGATCGCTGGCGCGCACCTCAAGGGGCTTGAATTGTCCGCCTTTTTTGCGCCAGAGCGTCAGCACGACCGACAGCGCGCGGTTGACCGGCGTTTCCGGCGGCAGACGAACTTCCATCCATTGGCCATGGAGGGGGGAATAGTCGGGACCGAAAAACCAGAAGCCATGTTGGCGATCTGCCCATTCGTCGAGGCCTGCCACCGATTCGCCGCTGACTTGATCGACCAGGTGAATGGAATAGCCCAAGCCGAGATACTCCCGTTGCCGGGCGGACACAAAGAGCCGAACACGTGTAGACTCTCTCAGGTTCTCCAAGGTGTAGCCATGCAGAAGGATGCTGGATTTAAAGTCAACCGAGGCTGGCTTGGCGATTAGCCGTAATTCCAGGCGGGGGACAAGGGAATTGAGGAATAGCAGAAGAATCCAAAGGGCTGGCAAGACATAGGGAAATGCCTGAACCCGAGCCCGCGGCATCAATACACCTTCAGAAAAATGGCCAAGCATGGCGACGAGCGCCAGCCAAATACCCAAAAGCTCAAGGGACTCTTCCTGGAAATAAAACTGGAGGCAACCGTCCAAGCGGAGCGATCCCAGATTGTCGCAAATTGGCGGCAAGGCGTTGAACACCATTGCGCCCAGCGCGCTCATAGCCAAACCAAAAAGGAGGCAGAAATGCCAAATCCAGGCAGTCCTTGTCGAGCGCCGGGCCACAACCAGAGTAGCGACGACCACCACCAGGCCGAGCGCAATGTAATAGAGCTCCCAAGCCTCGATAAATTCGTGAAGGGCGAGGTATTCGTCCAAGCCCAGGAAGACAAAGACGCCGCCAGTTGCCGCCAGATAGAAACGGACTATCGCCGGGCTGGCCCGGGCCAGCCATGCTGTTATCAGCGCGACGCCGCCGACCATTCCCAATTGAGTCGACGCCAGGGTGGCAGGGATATTCCATTCCTCGTGGAAGTCCCATAGCCACTTGTCAAAAGAAGAAGTTCCGGTTGTCTCCAGTGACAATACAACTACCAGCAACTGCGCTACCAGCATGAGGCTTGCCAAGCGCGCTGAACTCCGCGATAGTCGAGGGATCAGTTGCCAGAAACTTATGACACAAACCGGTACGTATAGCAGGAAGATGAAGATCCGGATGACTTCGTCGCTGGAAAACATGAATTCAGCGTTGCCCATATGCTCCTAAAGCAGTCCTGCGGCTGTCCGCAGAAATGTATCATTCTATCGTGATGCTGCCTAGCGGCACGCGCGCGTCAAGCCATGGCGTTCCATCCGCTTGCCTTGCCGGCACACGCTCTTGATCACGCGCGCGATACAGCCCGGTAAAGACGCTGTATTGCCCCGGCGCAAGGTCCCCAGGGAGCATAACCTCCCAGGTTTCGCTGTCGGCCAGGCCGGCGTACCACAGACGAGTTGGCAGGCGCCGCCCTAGCGGCTGCTGGTCATAGACGAACCATTCACCCGTCTCTTCGCGCCCAAAATGCAGAAACTGCACCTGGTCCTCGCCGCCGCTTTCGTCGCTGCCCCAGGAAAAACTGATCTCCAGCGTCTCACCCGCGATGGCGCGTTCCGGCATACTGACAGCATGGAGAGCGACCCCGCTGTCAAAGGCTGCCAACGGCGGAGGCGGCGGCGCTGGCGAATCGCTGGGCAGGACCAGCTCGCCCAGGATGACCTGGCTGTCGCCGAGCAGCGGGAGATCGCTCGAGAGCACTTTCTGGCGCGCATATTCATCGCCTCGTCGGCGCCAGAGCGTCAGCACAACCCAAAGCGCGCGGTTGACCGGAGCCTCCGTCGGGAATTCAATTTCAATCTCCTGAGCGTAAACACGAACAAAATTATCGCCAAACAGTTGAAAATTGCGGTCGCGTTTCAGCAAATTATCTCGGCTGACGACAGAGCCGCCGCCGGTCTGGTCGACCAGGTGAATCGAATAGCCCAGCCCAATGTCAATCGATCCCCAAGGGTAACTGTAAAGTTGCAGGCCTATCGCTTCATCCTTTCTCTCAATGTGGTAGCCGTACAAGTATTCTTCCGACTCGAATCGTACCAATGCGGGTTGAATCCCATAACCAAATTTCTGATAGGGGATATTCGGCACGGGGGATGCGCGGGCAAGCAGGAGGATCCAAAGCGCCGGCGCTACATAGAGCGCGAGACGAACACGAGGCTCTGGCGTCGGCACAATCCGGGAGAACTGACCAAGCAAGGCGATTAGCGCCAGCCAGACACCAAGAACCTCGAAGGATTCTTCGAAATAATCGGGTTCCAGGCAGCCTCCAGCTGGGCGAAAGATTCCGATAGCGCCGCAGAAATCCGGCGTCACATCAAACAGCAGTCCGCCCAGCGCGACTATTGACAGACCAAGCAACAGGCATATTTGCCAAATCCATGAGCGGCGTGGCGAGCGGACCGCTACAATTACTGTCGCCGCTGCCATCGCCGCGCCGACTATCATGTAATGCCCGCGCAGATTTTGAATGGATGTTCTGAAGTCTAAAAACTCATCCAAACCAAGAAACAGAAAAACCAGGCCAAGCCCTAGCAAGTAGAGCCGCTGCCAGGCGGGTATTGTCCGGGTAAGCCAGGCTGTGAACAGCGCGACGAGGCCGACCAGCGCCAGTTGCGCCGAAGCAAGCGCGCTGGGGATATTCCATTCCCCGTCTAACTTCCAAAGCCATTCTTGAAATAGCGACGTTGGCCGGATCGCCAGGGATAACACGATCACTACTACCTGGGCCGCCAACATGCCAATTGTCAATCGCCTGGATGTCGGCGAGAGAGATGGGCTCAGCCGTCTGTATACAAGCAGACACAGCGGGACATAGAGCAAAAATATGTAGAGCCAGATCAAGTCTCTGGGTCTAACTTCAAACATAGGGACTCATACGCCTACAGTTGTCAAGCGCGTCTCATTGGATGTGTTTGACCATGCGCTCAAGCAATCTTGGCATACGTGTTGTCCTTGCGCAACTCAAGCTAAGGCAATTGGCGCTTGAGCTTGGGTGAATCTCGATGTTCGCCGTAGAGGTGGCACTGGGCGCCGTGCTCGTTCTCGTCAATGATTTGCGGTGGACGGACCGTGAGACAGGCTTCCATAGCGTCGGGGCAGCGCTGGGCGAAGGGACAGCCGATAAACTGCTCGGTGGGGCGGGGAATGCCTTCCTGTATTCGCAGTGGCGGGTTTTCAATGGTGGGGTCGGGCACGGGCACAGCCGCGATCAGCGCCTTTGTATAGGGATGCTGCGGATTGTTGATAACCTGGTTGCTCGCGCCGATCTCGACAATCTCACCCAGGTACATGATAGCGATGCGGTCGCAGGTGTATTGCAGCAGCGACAGATCGTGCGAAATATAGACTGTTGCCAAACCCAACTCTCGCGCCAGGCGGCGGGTGGTGTTCAAGATGCCGGCGCGCACCGACACATCAAGCATCGACACCGGTTCGTCCGCAACTAAAAAGTCGGGATGCAATACGAGGGCCCTCGCCAAGACTACGCGCTGCAACTGGCCGCCCGAAAGTTGATGCGGATACTTGTCGAGGAAGACTTCCGCCGGGCGCAAATTGACGCGATCCAGCGTTTCGATCACGCGATCAAGGCGCTTGTTCTCGTCCTTCCATCCGTGAATAATGAGTGGCTCGGTCAGCGAGCGATAGAGCGTGAAACGCGGATTAAGCGCTTCAAAGGGATTTTGGAACATCAACTGGACACGGCTGCGGAAAGCCAACAAGGAATCATCATCCATCCCGGCCAGGTCGGCGCCGTCAAAGATGATTTCCCCGTCGCTGGCGTCGATCAGCTTAACCAAAAGTTTGCCCGTGGTCGATTTGCCGCAGCCGGATTCACCGGCCAGCCCCAGGCTCTCTCCACGTTTTAGCGAGAAGGAGATGTTGTTGACGGCGTAAACCGTCTGCTCTTTATCGCCGCGCAGCAAACCCGCCAACCCGCCCCCGATCTTGAAGCGTTTGGAAACATCGCGCATTTCGAGCAGGATATCGTCAGCCCCATCATCATCCACTATAACCCTGTTGGGGGCAGCCAGTGGCTGGTCCGGCCTCTCCCCGGCGTTAGCGTCTGACGGGCGACCCACCGGGTCGCCCCTGCCGGCATGCGCGGGTTGAGGTGTTGGGGTTAAGCCTTGCGCCACCTCCACGCGCTGCCACAGGGACGGGTCTTCCGATTGAACGCGCAGGACATCCATCTCGTTGGAGCGCAGGCAAGCGGCGGCGCGGCCGTCGCCGATCGCTTCCAGTTTCGGGTCTATGTCGTGGCAGGCGTCCTGCACGAAGGGGCAGCGTTCCGCGAAACGGCAGCCGCTTGGCGGCTCACGCAAGTCCGGCGGATAACCTTCAATGGAAACGAGCACATCGCGCGGGCGCGCCAGATTCGGGAAGGCTTGTTGCAAGCCAAGACTGTATGGATGGGCGGGCGAGGAAAAGAAGGGTTCGGCAGCGGCTTGTTCGACAATGCGCCCGGCGTACATCACCGAAACCGAATCGCAGACTTGCGCCACCACCGAGATATCGTGAGTGATGAGCATGACCGTCAGGTTCAGTTCCTGCTCCAGTTCGCGCAGCACCTCCAGGATTTGATGCTGGACGATGACGTCAAGCGCGGTGACCGGCTCGTCGGCGATCAATAGGCTGGGCTCCAGCGCCAGCGCCATAGCGATGACGGCGCGCTGTTTCATGCCGCCGGAGAACTCATGCGGATAATGACTAAGCCGTTCGGTATCCAGGCCGACCAGGTCAAAGAGATCCGCCGCCCGCTTCAGCGCAGCCTTTTTGCTGTATCCGCCACGCACCCGCAGCAGTTTCGTCAGTTGGCTGCCGACTCGCTGAACCGGGTTAAGCGAGTCCATGGAGGCTTGCGGAATGGTTGCGATCTCGCGCCAGCGCAACTGGCGCATCTCGGCCGCTGGCAACTGCAGCAGATCCATGCCTTTGAACAAGATCTTGCCACCGGCAATCCGACCGTTGCGCGGCAGCACCTGCACAATCGCCTTGAGCAGAGTGGTTTTGCCACAGCCCGATTCACCGATTAAGCCGAGGCGCTGTCCCTCTTCGAGATCAAGCGAAACGCCGTCAACCGCCTGCACGGTGCCGTCCTGTGTGGCGTAGTTGACGCTCAAATCGCGGATGGAGAGTATCGACATTGCTGGTTCCTAAACGTTTGGCTACATCCGCCGCAATCGCGGAAACAGAACTTCCTCATAGCCCCGCCCAATAAAGAATCCCGCCATTACGGTCAGCATGATGCAGAGCCCGGGCGGTACAATCCAGTAAAAGGCCTCGCGCGAAAGCGCCAGGGAGTTGAAGGCGTCCTGCAGCATGTATCCCCAACTGATCGTCTCCGGGTCGCTGAAGCCCAGGAAGCTTACGCTGGCTTCGGTCAAGATGGCCCAGGCGATGGCGAAGGAGCCATAGAGAAATGACAGAGGCAGAATGCTGGGCGCGATATAAACAAAAATGATGCGCAGGTCGCTGGCGCCTGATACGCGCGCCGCGCTGACGAAGGCTTGCTCTTTGATGACTAGCACTTGCGAACGGATGACGCGGCCCGTATCGCGCCACAGCAGCACCGCCATGGCGATGACGACATTCCAGATGCTGGGATCAAAGAAGGCCGAGATTACGATTATGAAAGGGATGAACGGGATGCCAAATGCCACATCAGCCGCCCGCATCAGAATGGTGTCGATCCAACCGCCGTAATAACCGGCCAGCAAGCCGATAACCGTGCCGATGACCGCTACCGCAGCCGCGGCGGAAAAGCCGACCAAAAGCGCCGAGCGCGAGCCGTGTATCAATTGCGAAAAGATATCGCGTCCGATATTGGTTGTGCCGAGCAAGAAAGTGTTGGTATAACCCTCCGCCTCGTCTTCTCCCGGTTCGGCGAGCCAATAAGGCATCGCGTCCTTGATCCAATCGCCATCGTTGTTCTTGAGCGGATTTAGCGGGTCGTTCGGGGCAATTTGTGGCGCCAATATCGCCACGATGGCGAAAATCGCGAAGATGAAGAGGCCAAACAGCGCCATCTTGTCGCGCTGAAATACTTCGAGGTTCGTCTCCCAGAGTTGACGGATAGCGGAGCCCTGCCGGAATCGTGCCGTCGCCTTGCCGGACTGGCCCTCACGCGCCATTGCGTCTTGTTGCATGGCTTTTCCTCCCCGTCAAGAGACCTGCGCCTGCGCGCTTGCACCCACGCGCGGGTCGAGCAGGCTGTATAAGATATCGGCGATGAAATTCATAAAAACGATGATAAGCGCGATGAAGAAAAACGCCCCCTGCGCCAGCGGATAATCAGCTTGCTGGACCGCCCGCACCAGCGTCCGCCCCAGCCCGGGCCAAGAGAATACGTGCTCAATCACGACGTTGCCGCCGATGCTATAGCCGATGCCCAGCGTCAGCGCTGTCAAAACCGGCAGCATGGCATTGCGGGCTGCCGTCTGGATCATCACCCGCCACTCGCTGTACCCGGCCAGCCGGCTCATGGTGACATAATCCTGGTCCAGCACTTCCAGCATGTTCGAGCGCATGAGCAGCAGCGGCAGCCCGTGCAAATAAAGCGCCAGCGTGAAGGTGGGCAAGATCATATGGCGCCAGAACACCGGCGACATCAACTTGTCCCACTCCGTCTCCCAGCGATAGCGCACGATCGCCGGTCCTATGCCCGACGAAGGCAGCAGTTTCAATTGGAAGGCGAAGAACGTCAGCAATAACATGCCCACCCAGAATTGTGGCGCCGCTCGGGTCATCAGCGTGAAGGTGGTGCCGACGCGCTCAAGCAGGCTGCCACGTAGCGCCGCCATCGCGATCCCCCCCAGCACCCCCACAAAATAGGCTAGCAACAAAGAACTCAAGGTCAAATAGATTGTGTTTGGCAAGTCCGCGCGCAGGATGTCCATCACGCTCTTGCCGGAATAGCTGAAGGTTTCGCCCAGATCAAGTTTGAGCAGATTAAACAAATAAATGATATATTGTTCGCCCAGCGGCTTGTCGAGGCCAAAGCGCGCCAGTATTGCCGCTTCCTGCTGCTTGGTGAAGGTCGTGTCGATGTAGCTGGCCAGGGGATTGCTCGGCGCCAGACGGAATAGCAGGAACAGCAGGGTGACGATGATCCAGAGCACCATAACGCTCTGCAAAAAACGCCCCAGGATGTAATAGACGACGCCACGGTTCATGCGCTATCGCTCCTTTGCCCCCACCCTATATCCCTCCCCCATGAAGAGGGAGGGACTCCCCTTCCCTCATTTTGGGGGAAGGGGTCGGGGGATGGGGGAAGACTCGGGCCTACGGGTAAAGCAGGCGTCCGTCGTCATCCCAACTGTAGCCGGCGCTTTCCAGCAAAGCGCGAGCGCCTTCAATGCTGTAATCGTAAGTCGGCAGATCATCACATTGACGCCAGTATTCCAGCGCGGCCGAGACGAAGCTGTCCGCCGGCGCGGCCAAGCCATTGAATATGTTGTCAATGATGAACTGCTGCGGGATGGCATGCGCGATGGCTTGACGGAAACTCACATCGTCAAAGGGCGCATAGCGCACGTTGAAGGCGAAGTAATTAAAGCCGATGCTGATGGCCGAGAACAGATCGAGGTGCTCGTTTTCCGCCACGATATCTTGCAGTACGCCCGGGTCGCCCGGCCACTCCCAGAGGAAGTTCATCTCGCCAGCTTGAATCTGGCCCAGCGTCGCTTCCTGGTTCGGCAGGACGTTCATCAGCCAGGTATCAATCTTGGGACGCGCCCAGTGATCGTCGAATGCCTCCAGCAAGACGAACTCGTTCACATCAAAAGCAACGTACTTGAAGGGACCGGAGCCAATCGGGATTTCTTCCTGGATCGAATCAGCATCGGCGTCATCACGCTCCAGCAAGTCATTGATTATCGGTTCCCAGACATGCTTGGGGATCAAGTTCAGCTTGGCCAGCGAGCTGGTCTCGAAGGCTGCCGATGGCGTATGCAGTGTGAAGCGCAGCGACAGGTCGTCGATGATCTCGATATTGGCAACGTTGCGGGCGAAGGGATGATAATCGGGCGCTTCCGGACGGAACTCTTCCTTGCCATCCTCGTCGGTCTGCGTGGTGCCGGCCAGAGCCGCTTCGAAGGAATAGGCGGCATCATCGGACTGCACCGCCTCGCCATCGTGCCAGGTCATGCCCGCGCGCAGGGTGACAACCACATTCAGCGGGTCTTCCCAGACCACGCTCTCTGCCGCCCAGGGTTCCGCAACGCCAATCGGATTGATGCGCATCAGGCGGTCCCAGGTCATCTCGGTAACGCGGCTGGGCGCATCGCCGGCGATTTCCAGCGGGTTGAAGGAATTCAGGAAGGAAGTGGTCGAAGTGATCAGCGTCTTGTCATCGGTAGTCGGCTCGATGCCGATCCAGGTCCAGAAGTTGTGTACGCCAATGCCGGCCTGCGACACAATGCTATCCGGGTTGAAGACGGCCGTATTGACGACCTGTGGCGTGAGCGGGTGAATGAAGTAGGCGTTCACCATATCGTTGCGGATGACTTGCTGCGCTTCACAGATCAAATCCAGCCGCGCTTCCTTGTCCGCGACTTCCACACGTTGCGCTTCAGCCAGGGCGTCGTACTCGGGATTGTTATAGCCGACAAAGTTGTAACCGCCGTCGCGCACGCTGGAATGGAACAAGTTATAGGTGAACTCATCCGGATCCGAGCGCTCGGGGCGGCCCACCATGCGCCAATGGGTCATCTGGAAGGGACGCTCGGCGCGGCCTTGGCCTTCGACGCGGCTGTACCAGATTTCATCGATCAACTGTGCCCAGGGGATGGCGCGGTGTTCGACTTCCAGTCCCAGCTCGCGCATGTTCTCGACGACCAGACGAGTAGTCTCATATTCGATTGGGCGCTCGGCCTGTGTGACAGAATGAACGATAATCGACGGCACCATTTCCCCCGCGCTTTGCGACGATACCGGCACAACCGCTACCATCACCAAAGCGAGCAAGGCGGCAATCACTGATATTCTTGCCAGTTTTCTGCTCATGACTCGTTTTTCTCCATTTCTTCGTTTTCTTGACAAATAGCGGTCGATCCATTTTGGCGGTATTGGCGGCACCTCCTTCAATTGCAATTCAATTCCTCAAATCTGAAAACGGACGAATGACGTACCTGTTAAACTACCGACAAATGCCCGATTCCGTCAACATGTGATATTGTCGCATTGGGGGACATGGCATCCAAGCGTTCGATTAGCGATGTCGCTTCCTCGCCTTTCAGCAGCGCCGGATTGCCCAGGTCGTCCAACAGGACAGGAACCAGACAATAAGCGATTTCGGCTTCGTCGTCCAGTTCCGCGACGACGATGAGCGACTCCGACCAGTTGCGATCCCGTCGCGCCATGGTCAAACCATAAGGCGCGTTGCGGCTGACCGGCGTCTCCACGACCGGTCCCTGGTTGTGATGGAAGACGAAGTTGCCCAAACTATAAAAGATGGGTTTGCCTTTGTAGACCTCGACTTCTTGTAGCGAGTGCGGATGGTGCCCGACGATGACATCGGCGCCGGCTTCGATCAGCGCGTGACCGACCTCGATCTGATAGTCCGCCAATCCGTCTTGAAAGCGCGGACGCCAGAAGGGCGGCACGCCCCAGTGCATCGCCACCACGATCAGATCCACATCGTACAGAACACGCTCGATAGCGATAATCGCGCGGTCGATATCTTCCTGCCAGGCGCGCGTATGGACATAAGGCGCGCTGCCCGGTTGCTCCATACTGGCTGGCGGATCAAT
Organism: Chloroflexota bacterium; assembly: GCA_011525385.1. Classification (GTDB taxonomy): domain Bacteria; phylum Chloroflexota; class Anaerolineae; order Aggregatilineales; family Phototrophicaceae; genus UBA6055. The sequence goes on from WTGF01000003.1 coordinate 37,094, forward strand.
GGCGTAGGATTCCGACACGTGGATTGGCGCCACGCCCGGGCGGTTGGGACCCGCCGCCGAGAGCGGACCGAGCGTCGACGCCGCGCCCAGAAAGGCCACGTCGAGATCGCCTTTGCGCAGGATTTTCGCTTCCCAGGCTAAATCGATATCCAGTCCTGCGCCGACATAGGTCAGGTTGCGTTGGTAGAAATGCGTCAAGGTGTCCACGAAACCGAATTCGCCGAAATCCATCATGTGATTGTTGGCCAGCGTCAACACTTGAAAACCCATAGCCATCACATCGTCAAGCAGATCAGGGTGCATACGCATGTTGATCCATTTTTCAATTGGCTCTCCGCCTGTGGATACCGGGGTTTCCAGATTGCCAAAAGCGAAGTCAGCCGATTTGAGCGCATGCGCAACTTCCGCCAGTTCACTGCTGTCGGGCAGGGGCTGCTGCAAGAATATGTCGCCGACCATCGCTACTGAAGCCATGCCTCACCGATCCCTAAACTCTCTCGCCGCCTTTGTAAACGGCGGCGATATCGCGCAGGTTGCTGATATTGACGAGCGGATCGCCGTTGAGCAGCAGCAAATCGGCGTATTTCCCCGCTTCTACCGTGCCAATCTCATCGTCCCAACGCAAGACCTTGGCGTTGTTGCGCGTCCCGATGCAGATCGCTTCCATGGCAGTCAAGTCATTCTCAACCAGCAGTTCAAGCTCGCGCGCCATGCTGAAGCGATGCGGCGCCAGGGGATTGCCACCGGCGTCGGTGCCGCAGCCCAGGAAGACGCCCTTGGAGCGAGCCAGAGCGATGGTCTGACGGATCTGCTTGACACCCTGCTCAATCATCGGTTTGCGCCGCTCGGCATCGGCCTTTTGCACGGGCGTCAGCGGGAAGCTATCCAAGTCGGGATTGCCCACACCGACGGTCAGCACCAGTTCAGCGCCGTTCGCCACCATCATGTCGGCCGTCTCTTCGTCGAGGTAGGTGCCATGTTCGATAGAGTCGACGCCGCCCAACATGCAATTGCGGATGCCGCCGGTACCGTGACAATGCGCCGCCACCGTGCGCCCCATCATGTGCGCCACTTCGGTGACCGCGCTGATTTCCTCGACGGTGAGCTGGCTGGCATGGATATCCTGCCCCGGGGTCGCGCTGCCGCCGGTCGCCATCAATTTGACGATATCGGCGCCGGCTTTGATTTGTTCGCGGGCGGCTTTGCGCATCTCGTCCGGACCATCGGCCTCGCGGGCGATGAAGTGGGCGTGGCCGCCCGTCATGGAAATGACGCGGCCGGACAGCTTCATGCGCGGTCCCTCGATGAAACCGGCGTTAATCGCCTTGCGCAGCGCCATCTCGATGTATTGTTCGCCGCCGACATCGCGAATCGTGGTCACGCCGTGAGAGAGTACCCGCTTGCAGATATCCACCGCCTCGAGCACCAGGTCGTCGCGAGGCTTTTCCAGAAGGGCAAAGGTGCTCTCTTCGCCGTTGTAGCAGATGTGAATATGGGCGTCGATCAAGCCGGGCAAAAGCCATTTGCCGCTGACGTCGATCTGTTCGCAGTCTTGCGCGTCCGCGGGCAGGTCAGCCGCGCGCCCGACCCAGGCGATGCGCTCGCCCTCCACATACACGGCGGCGTCCGCCAGCGGCTCGCCCCCGTTTCCGTCTATCAGGGTAGCTCCTGTGAGTACAAATCCCATTCCTTTATCCTCCATTTCCAACCCCACCCCCGGCCCCTCCCCGAAGCATCAGGGAGGGGTGACTCTTCACTGTAGAATGTAACATATTGAGTCTGGCGGGAAGAGCTTGGCATCCATTTGCTATTCCGAACAAGATATTCAATGTCGCTATTGTTAAGCGGGCTAGTTCTTGCTGTGATACAAATCCGCCGGCGACGCGGCCAGGCCCGATTCGATCTTGGGCGGTGTCATGTAGGCGCGCTTGGAATGGCTTAAGCCGCTGCCGAGCATCGCTTCCAGGAATTTCAGCTGCACCCGCGCCGGATTCAAGAAGGGCACCCCAAGTTCCGCCTGGCAAGCTTCGGGGATCTCCAGAAAGCCCATGCTCATGCAGCCCACAATCAGGGTATCGGCGCGGTCTTCCTTGATGGCTTTGCGGCCCTCTTCGATTGTGACCTCGATGGCTTGTTCGCGGTCGCGGTGCAGTTCCAGCACCGGGATGTTCACCGCGCGTACGCTGGCCAGCTTATCGCCGCCGCCGCTGTTGCGCATCGTTTCTTCCAGCGGGCCAATGACGCTGTCGGTCACCGTGATGACCGAGTAACGACGTCCCAGCGCCGATGCCATGAGCGCGGTCGCCTGACCCGCGCCCACCACGGGAATATCGACCATTTCCCGTAGCGCGCCCAAGCCGGGATCCCCATAGCAGCCCAGCAAGATGCCGTCCCAACCGTCGGCTTGCAGCTCATGCGCCTTTTTGACCGTTTCGGGTATGGACAAGTATTCCTCATACATGCTTTCGATGGAGCCGGGACCGGCCGGGATGTCGGTGATGTCGACTTCGCTGTCCGGCGCGGCGAAACGCTGCAAATACTCGCGCCGCCTGCCGAGCTCGGCTTGGCCTTCGGGACTGCGCCCCATCGGTCCGGATACCAGGTAGATTAGTTTCATCTTGTCTTCTCCTAATTTGCTACAGTTCAGCGGGCGACTCACAGAGTTGCCCCTACATTTTCGGCGGTTTGACGATCAATTTCAGTTGAGATCCTTTCCCAAAGCGCCGCGAACGATATTCCCCTCGTCTACCCTACCCCCGGCTCCTCGAAGCATAAGGGAGGGTTGCTTCAGCGCAGACCAAGGTATTTCATCTGCGCATTTGTGAGACCTCGCCGGCTTCGTCACCATTTCATCAATGAGTCACCCTTCCCCATTGCAATGGGGAAGGGCCGGGGATGGGGTAGAAAACATGCCCTCCGTGCCTCTGCGGTGAATTATCCTTATCCGTTGATCTTTTCAAGGGCCGCCCGCGCCATATTCGCCGCTGTCTCAAAGGCCCAAGCCACGCGATTGACGCCGCGCAGCAGATGCGTTCGCGTCACCCGCCGCATGTGATGATCGGCCTCCGCCAGGTCCAGCGCCGGCGCCAGATCGGGCAATTCCGGCACGCGCACCGCCGGCTCGTTGCGGAAGCGCCCTTTCCGCGTGTAATTGATCAACACCAGTTCCCGCGCCATGCCCAGCAGGGCGTCGTTATAGGCGCGGACGCGCGGGTTATCAACGGCGGCATCGGCCAATCCGGCTGATTCGGCGTAGAGCGCGTCCAGAGCATCGTTCAAGTCGTTTAACGCGCAATAGGCTGGACCAAAATCGGCATCATCGCCAGCCGCAGCCGCGTATTTGTCCAGCGTCGCTTTGAACTCGGCGGCCAGATCGCGGAAGTCGTAGGGATGCAGCGGATTGTTGAGCAGGCGCTGCAGCGCGGTGGCATAGACGCGCAGGTCGCGCATCAAGTTGTCCTTGTCGGCGATCTCCAGTTGATCGTTTTCCGTATGCCAGGCGATGTTGGCGCCGCAACCGCCGACCGGGTAGTAACCCATTTCTTCCGCTTTGGACAGCGGCATCGACGAGAGCAGCATGAACAAGCTCGAGATGCCGATGTTGTTGAAAGAATAGTCGCCGGCTTGATGCGGCCGCTCGCCGCTGAAGCCCTTGCCGGTGGAGTCCTTGACGGAGGTTGCCGCGAATTCCTCCACTTCGCTCATGACCGTGACGCCGCGGTATTCGGTCGCCCAGCGACAACCGGGCGAATCGATATTCATCTGCGCCACGCAGTTGCGCGCCAAGTCGAGCCCGAAGGCGTCGGCGTACCAGGTCGAGGCGCCGTAGCGACCGGTGGAATGCCCGGACCACCAGGCGACGCGCAGGCTGCGCGCCATGCCTTCGCGATTGTCCTGGAAGATGCGCGCCAATTCCAACAGGGTGGCGTCGCCGACCGCGTTGTCGCCGATGCCGACATCCCAGGAATCAAGGTGGCCATGCACCAGCACGAAACGCTCCGGCTCGACGTTGCCCTTGATCTCGGCGACCAAGCAGGGGCACTCGAACCAGCCCTCTTTCAGTTCCGTGTGCAATGTGACATTGAGCGCGCCCTGTTCCATCTGTTTCAACAGGTCTTCGCCATCGGGGCGATTGATCGAAAGTACCGGGATGGTCGGCTGCCGATGATAATTGTCCAGGTCGGGCGCGCCCCAGATCGTCGTGCAAATGCCCCAATGGATGTCGACGCCGGGGTTGATAAAGATCGCGCCCTTCGCGCCTTTATTCTGGAAATACCAGACCGGCGGCGGGCCCCCAAAGCCATCGACCACCACGATCTTGCCCTCAACATCGACATCGGTCGTCGGCGAAAAATCGAAGAAGTCGACGCTGCGCCCCGCGGCGAAACCTTCAATGCGGACGGCCTCCCCGCTGATGCCGCCGGCCGGCGTGCTGATCGAAAAGCCGGGCGTCTTGGAGCGATAGGTTTTGCCGCCCGCGACCAGCGACGCGCTGACCGGTACGCTCAAGAAAAGCTCCGGCATGTGCATGGTGTGGGGCACGCCCAGCGCCGACAAGCGCTCCGCGATGTAGTTGAAAGCGCTGCGCTCGTCTTCGGACGACGATTCGCGCACCAAGGTGGTGAAACGTTCGATCAATGACCAAGGCTCGCGCGAGTCCAGCGAATCGAGCAAGGTGTTTTCCAGATCAGCATGCTTGGATTCGTAAAGTGCTTGCATATTCGGTGATTCCTCCGTTCATAAGTTCGGCTCGCCCCTGCCGTAGCCGAGCGTCCCGGGTGGCCAACAAAGATGACAAGGTCAAGCGAACTAAGTTATAGTCAGTGAGCGCTATTGTAACAAGGGCAGGGAGTCTGTCAAAAGGAATGTTTCTGCTAAACGGCCATTGGGCTAATCGCAACGATGTTTGAACCATGACTATGAATCAAAGCGTCGTCTCATCCGCAATTTCATACGCCCGCCGCGCTAGAGACGCCAATCTCGCGGGATTCAAAGCGTTGCTGCGCTTCCCGTCGATCAGCCAGGATCCGGCCTATCAGCCGCAATTGCTGGCCTGCGTCGACTGGCTGGTTGCCGAGATGAGGCGCGTCGGAATAGAAAATTGCCGGGCGATTGCGACGGCGGGCAATCCGGTCCTCTATGGCGACTGGCTGCGCGCGGGCGATGACAAGCCCACCATCCTCATCTACGCGCACTATGATGTGCAACCGGTCGGCGATGCCGCGCTTTGGCGGACGCAGCCGTTCGAGCCGTCAATTGTGGAAGATCGCCTGGTCGCGCGCGGCGTCGTGGATGACAAATGCGGCATCTGGGTCAATCTCATGGCTGTTGAGTCTGTACTCTCCGTATCCGGGAAGCTGCCAGTCAACATAAAGTTCATTTTCGAAGGCGAAGAGGAACTCGGCTCGCGCAACACGGGCGCCTTCGTTCGGACTCATAAGGCGCTGCTGGCGGCGGATGCGCTGATCATCTGCGACGGTCCTTTTTCGCCGCGGCAACCGGTTATCGGCACTGCGGTTCGCGGCGCGATCATGGGCGAAGTGACGCTCAAGGGACCGCCCCATGACCTGCACTCCGGTCGCTATGGCGGGGCGGTGAAGAATCCCTTGCATTACGCGGCGCGTATCATCGCTTCCTTCCACGACGGTAGCGGCCGCGTTCAGATCAAAGGCTTCTACGACGATGTCATCCCACTGTCGGACCGACAAGTGCGGCATATGAATCAACTTTGGAAGGCGATCGGGCCGGGCCTGCAACGCGCGGCCGGGGTCGACGCTTTCTTCGGCGACACCCTCGGCGTCTTCGCTGAGCGAACCACATCGCAGCCGACGCTGGATGTCAACGGCATCTGCGGCGGATACCAGGGCGAAGGAACGCGCGCCATCATCCCGGCGCGAGCCGGTTTCAAGGTCACCATCCGCACCGCCGCCGGACAAGATTCCGACGCGATCTGGCGGCGCTTCGTCGAGCATGTCATGGCATTCGTCGAACCCGGCATAGATATCGACGCCGAGCTGCTCAGCGTCGCTCATCCATTCACGATGGGGGACGATGGGCGAGAGGTCCAAGCGATTCAGCGGGCGCTACGGGCAGCTACCGGCAAGGAAGCCTTGCTCATGCGGCACGGAGGATCGCTGCCGATTGGCGGCATTCTGGCACATGAACTGGATGTGCCGGTCGCAATGTTGGGTTACGGCTCGGGCGACAATTCTCACGCGCCTAACGAATTCATCATCATTGAGGATCTACAGGCCGCGATCGAGGTGGCGATACATCTACTGTTCGCGCTGGGCGGGGACAATTAAGGATTCGCTTCGCGAGACGACAAATCAGGATTCAGCCACTGTAAGTCAAAGCGCCCGGCAAGAAATGCCATTGGTTATGCCTTGCGCGAACAAATCCTGTTAAGGGACAATACGCTGAAACTCGCATCCTGGGGATCACAGCAAATGAAAACCATGTCATTCGACTTCAAATCCCGCCGCTCCATGATCAGCGCTCGCCGCGGCATGGTCGGCGCCAGCAATCCCCTCGCCGCGCAAGCCGGGCTCAACATCCTGCGGGGAGGAGGCAACGCCGCCGATGCCGCCGTCGCCACATCCGCCATGATGAACGTGATGGATCCGGGCTCCTGCGGCATCGGCGGCGATTGCTTCGCGCTCTACTACGACGCACGGACCAAGCAGGTTAGCGCCCTGAACGGCAGCGGACGCGCGCCGGGTGCCTTGACCCTGGACGCGGCGCGCGCCCTCGGCTGGGAGAAGATGAACCCCCGCCATGCCCATTCGGTCACTGTGCCGGGCGCCGTGCGCGGATGGCATGATCTGCTGCAGCGGCACGGCACCATGACGCTGGCTGATGTGCTGGGCGACGCCATCTACTACGCCGACGAGGGCTATCCCACCGCGCCGGTGGTGGGCTACCGCTGGCAGCGATCGGGCGCCTTCCTGCGCAGCGCCGCCAATGCCGAGGAGTACCTGCCAAATGGCGTCCCGCCGAAAGCTGGGCAGGTGATTCGATTGCCCGGGCTGGCCAAGACGCTGCGTATGATAGCCGAAGGCGGACCCGATGCCTTCTACAGCGGTCCCGTCGCCGATGCCATCGTGGCCTCGCTTCAAGAGCAGGGCGGCTTGATGACCCTCGACGACTTGAAAAATCATCGTTCCACCTGGGACGAGCCGATCTTCAGCGATTATCGCGGCGTCACGATCTATGAATGCCCGCCAAACGGACAAGGCTTGACGGCGCTGATCGCGCTTAATATCGCTTCGCATTTCGACTTGGCCGCGCTGCCCTGGGATTCGCCTAAGCGCATTCATTTGATGGTCGAGTGCATGCGCCTGGCCTGGGCCGACGCCCACGAATACATCGCTGATATGAATCAGGCCGACCTGCCGCTGGACATGCTTCTGAGCGTGGATTACGCGGCTGAACGCGCGGCCCTGATTCAACCCTATTATGCTATCGATCCCCCGCCGAGTCCCGGTGAATTGCCCGGCGGCTCGGACACGATTTACCTCAGCGCCGTCGATGGCGAGGGCAACGCCTGTTCTTTCATCAAGAGCTTGTATATGGGCTTTGGCGTCGGCATCGTCGCGGAAGGAACGGGCGTCTGGCTGCAGAATCGCGGCGCCGGCTTCTCGCTCGCGCCAGGACACCGCAATGCCTTAGCGCCCGGCAAACGCCCCTACCACACTATCATCCCGGGCCTGGCGCTGAAGAACGGCGCACTCTGGGCCAGCTTCGGCGTCATGGGCGGCTTTATGCAGCCGCAGGGCCACTTCCAGGTGGTCAGCGCCCTGGTTGATGACGATCTCAATCCGCAGGAGGCGCTTAATCGACCGCGCTGGTATGTCGACCGAGGCGATCCGGGTGGCAATCTGCTGATCGAAGAAGGCACGCCTTTCAAGACGATGGCGGACCTCGCCGAGCGCGGTCATCGTATTCAACCGGAAGCGGGACTGGGGCGGGGCAATTTCGGGCGCGGGCAGATCATCCGCTACGACCCGGAAACGGGCGTCATGCACGGCGGCAGCGAGCCCCGCGCCGATGGGCAAATCGCGGCTTTTTAGCGCAAGTTTTCCGGGCGCTGAATAAGCCACGCAGGACAAGATCGTGACCGCAGACGCGCTGGCGGAATCGGGAGTTGTCTTGAAGGTTTTTGAGGCACTGCGCGGTCTGCCTTATCAGTGGCTGCTGCCCTTATGCTTCTTTTGCCTTGGTTTGATCTACATTTATGCCGCCCCGCATTTTGAAGCCTCCGACTCTATCGCGCATGTGGGCATGATCAAGTGGATCGCCGACCACGATGGCGCGCTTCCAGTCCAATCGGCCGATCACTCTCAGCTCTATCGGCAGCAGGCCAGCCAACCGCCGCTCTACTACTTCATGATGGCCGCGATCTGGACGGCGCTGGATACGGGCGATTTCGACGAGTTCTTCCGCCTAAGCCCCTTTGCCATCGTTGGCGACCCGATGCGCCTGGGCAACCGCAATCGGGTATTTTATCGACAGCCCTATCCGCCCAATCTGCATCAGGGCACTTCGCTGACGCTCTACGTCATTCGTCTGGTGACGCTGGGCATGGGGACGGTAGCGGTCGCGGCGGTCTATCAGTCCGCCCGGGCTGTGATGCCGGGGCGAACCGATTTTGCTGTGCTGGCTTGCGCTTTGACCGCCTTCAATCCTCAATTCATCTTTATCAGCGCCTCCGTCAGCAACGACGGTCTGGTTATCATGCTCTCGGCGCTCATCATCTGGCAAACGCTGGTGATGCTGCGCGATGGCTTTCACACGAGACGCAGCCTGCTGCTGGCGATTCTCATCGCGCTGGCTTCGCTAGCCAAGCTGAGCGGCCTGGCCTTTGCTGCCTTGGTCATCCTGGCTGGCATATGGGTACTCATGAGAACCCAGAATCGACGCGGCTTTCTCGTTTTGCTGGGCGCTGTGCTGTTCATTTGGCTGCTCATTGCCGGATGGTGGTTTCTGCGCAACCTGGCGCTTTATCAGGAGCCTTTTGGCACCGCGACGATGCTCGATTATGTCGGGCGGCGGCGAACCACGATTCCACTTCTGTTGGCGGGGGAGTTTCAGGGCTTGCGCATCAGCTTCTGGGGGCTTTTCGGCGCCTTCAGTATTCTGACGCACGATATCCACTATCAACTGATGGATGCGCTGACCTTGGTCAGCGCCGCCGGTTTTCTCGTCTTCGCCGCAAAACACCGTCGCGAGGGGTTTACCTTCGCCGCCATCTGTTTTCTCGTCATCATTCTTGCTGTCGCCTGCCTGACCCTGGTCTGGTGGAGTACCCAAACGACAGCCAGCACAGGACGTCTGCTTTTTCCATACGTCACCGCGATCAGCCTGCTGATGGCCATGGGGCTGACGGCTTTGCGGATTCCAGCGCTTCTGGTCAGCTTGCCCATGCTCGCCTTCAGCATAGCTGCGCCCTTCCTGTTTATCATCCCGAATTATGACCACCCGCCGCAGGTTGATGAACTGCCAGCTTCCGCCCGGCAAACTTTCGCTCGCTGGGACGAGATCACATTGATCGGTTACGAGTTGAACCCCCCCGAGCGGGTGGCATCCGGCCTGGAAATTCCTCTCACGCTCTACTGGCGGGCGCAGAGGGAATCGACCGTGACCAGAGCGCTCTTCATCAGCCTGGTCGATTCGGAAGGCAGTCCTGTGACCAGGCTGGAAACTTTTCCCGGTTGGGGCACGCTGCCCACCCGCTGGTGGCAGGCCAACACGATCTATCGCGATGATTACATTCTGCAGCTTCCGGAAGGCGCCGCGCCGGCGGGACTGCACATCGGCTGGTATCCTTTCCCCGCTGGCGGCGACATGCCGCCGATACTCGAATCCGGCCAGGAAGCGACGGTCTTTGCGCTAGATTTGGACATCCCCTCCTGACATCAAAGTACCTGCGAGACCGACGCAACGCACGTTTGGACCGCTTCGACACCAATACTTGCGCAATCGGTTGCGCATGCGTTATTATTTTCCGGTAGCCTGTCGTTAGCGTGCTTTCTAGTGTGAAGTCTCCAGGCTTGGGAGCCCGTATTTGCGCTGGATAAGTCGACTGCGCGCGTATCGCAGACTCATGTTGGCAAGCACTAATGCGAGAGGGCTAGCAGATGTACACAATTCTGTAACCAAATCGTTTGCGAATGCTTCATGAGGAGGACACATGAAAGGTATAAAGATTCTTTTTGCGATTGCAGTTCTGATTTTGGCGCTTGCGCCCGTCGGCGCGCAAGATGTCACTACCGTCACCATGTGGTTCGGCGAAGGCGCCACGCTCGATTGCTGGGGTCCCATCATGCTCGAATTCAATGACATCGACCCATCGGTCCAGTTGGAAATCGTGCCGCAGGCCGACACCTGGAATGTCACCCGCACTGCTGTCGCCGGCGGCGGCGGACCCGACATCGTCCGCACGCCCGGCCCCTCATTCGTCTACGAAATGGCGCAAGCCGGCTTGATCCTGCCCATGGACGCCTTCTCCGAATCAATGGGCTGGGACGGCTTCTTCTTCGACTGGGCCCTTGACCTCGGCCTGGTCGACGGTCAACTCTACAGCCTTTCCGATGAACTCGAAACTCTGCTGCTCTATTACAACGTGGACGTCTTCGAGGCGAACGGCTGGACGCCGCCAGATACCATGGACGAACTGAACGCCCTGGCCGAAGAGGTCGCCGCGGCCGGTTACACAGTCTTCTCCCATGGCAACGCCAGTTGGCGTCCCTCGAACGAATGGTTCGTCGGCGAATACATGACGCAGATCGCTGGTCCGCACAAGGTCTACCAGGCCCTCACCGGGCAGATCCCCTGGACTGACGAGAGCATGGTGGAAGCCATGGAAATCCTGGACGCCCACATGCAGGCTGGTTGGTACGGCGGCGGCATTGATCTCTACTTCACCAACGAAGGCACGACGCGCCGGGCGATGTTCGCCGATGGCACCGCGGCCATGAATATCGAAGGCAGTTGGGCCATTCGCAGCTTGGGCGAATACTTCGGCGAGTCCGGCCAGGACTGGGATTGGGTGCCCGTGCCCAGCCACGACGGCACTGATTACTTCACTATCGGCATGGGCAACACCAGCTCCATCAACGCCGGCAGCCCCCATCCTGAAGCAGCCGCTACTTTCCTGACCTGGTACTTCTCGCCAGCAACGCAGGGCAAGATGCTCACAGACTGCCGCAAGGGGCCCGCCCCGGTAGCCATTTCAGAAGAAGTCATGGGCGAGCTTGACCCGCGCATCGCCCGGGTCTATGCCGATCTGTCGGACGCTTCCGCCAATGACCGCTATGGTTACACCACCTGGACCTTCTGGCCGCCCAAGAGCGATGTCTACATCTATGAAGAGGTAGAGCGCGTCTGGACCGGCGAAATCACCGTCATGGATTATCTCGAAGGCTTGAACGAACTCTTCGCCGAAGAGCTTGCCGCCGGCGATATTCCACCGATTCCAACCCGCTAAAGCTGGATTTTCTGGCGCTGGCTGCCATCATTTCGGCCGTCAGCGCCGCTTCACATCATTGCCTGCAGGTTAATGAGCAAGTCAATTCGACTGCCACATATTTAATTACTCCAGAGGAGGAAACATGAAGGGCATAAAGATTCTTTTTGCTATAGCAGTTCTAGTCATGGCGCTTGCGCCCGTTGGCGCGCAAGATGTCACCACCGTTACTATGTGGTTCGGCGAAGGCTCCACGCTCGATTGCTGGGGTCCCATCATGCTGGAATTTAATGACGTCGACCCGTCCGTCCAATTGGAAATCGTGCCGCAGGCTGATACCTGGAATGTCACGCGCACCGCTGTCGCCGGCGGCGGCGGCCCCGACATCGTTCGCACGCCTGGTCCCTCTTTTGTCTACGAAATGGCGCAGGCTGGCTTGATCCTGCCTATGGACTCCTTCTCCGAATCAATGGGCTGGGGCGATTTCTTCTTCGACTGGGCGCTTGACCTGGGCTTGGTCGACGGCCAGCTCTACAGCCTCTCCGATGAGCTCGAAACCCTGGTGATGTATTACAACGTCGAGGTCTTCGAGGAGAATGGCTGGACGCCTCCGGACACCATGGACGAATTGAACGCCCTGGCTGCGGAGGTCGAGGCGGCCGGTCTCACCGTCTTCTCCCATGGCAACGCCAGCTGGCGCCCCACCAACGAACATTTTGTCGGCGAATACTGGACTCAGGTCGCCGGACCGCGCAAGGTCTACCAAGCGCTCTCCGGCGAGATTCCCTGGACTGACGAGAGCCTGGTGGAAGCCATCGAACTGCTGGACGCGCACATGCAGGCTGGTTGGTACGGCGGCGGCGTCGACCTCTACTTCACCAACGACGGCGTCTATCGGCGCACTTCGCTGGCTGAAGGCTCCGCGGCCATGAACATCGAAGGCAGTTGGGCCATCCGCGGCACCGTAGAATACTTCGGCGAGTCGGGCATGACCTGGGATTGGGTGCCCGTGCCCAGCCATGACGGCACCGACTACTACACCATCGGCATGGGCAACACCAGCTCCATCAACGCCAACAGCCCCCATCCGGAAGCGGCCGCTACTTTCCTGACCTGGTACTTCTCGCCGGCGACGCAAGGCAAGATGCTCACCAATTGCCTCAAGGGACCGGCCCCCGTAGCCATCGGCGAGGACGTCATGGCAGAGCTCGACCCGCGCATCGCCCGGCTCTATGCCGAGTTGTCGGACGCCTCCGCCAATGACCGCTACGGTTACACCACCTGGACTTTCTGGCCCCCCAAGAGCGATGTCTACATCTATGAAGAAGTAGAGCGCGTCTGGACCGGCGAAATCACCGCGATGGAGTATTCCGAAGGCTTGCAAGAGCTCTTTGCCGAAGAGCTGGCCGCCGGCGATATTCCACCGATTCCAACCCGCTAAAGCTAAGTTTTCCGGCGCTGGCTGCCCTCATCAAGGCGGCTGGCGCCTTCCCCGCTCCCCTGTCAGTCTGGAAAGGCAAGCGCTATGGCGGTTCTCACCCAACAGAAACCAACAACCATGATCGAAAAGATCAATGATGAAACCTGGCGCCGGAGATTCTTGCGGAATGTACTCATCCCCTGGATTTTCATTGCGCCCTTGCTGCTGCTGCACATCTATGTTGTCACTGTTCCAGCGGTGCAAGGCATCTACATGTCCATGACCGACTGGAAGGGTGTGGGCCAAAACGCCAACTTCATCGGGCTGGAAAATTACCGAGAGCTGTTTTTCGAAGACGAATCCTTTGGCAAAGCCCTGGGCAACAATATCGTCTGGATGGTCTTCTTCCTGACTGTACCCTTTATCCTGGCACTCTTTGCCGCCACCATGCTCAGCCAGATCAAGCGCGGCGGCATGCTCTACCGCAGCATTCTCTTCATCCCTTATGTCTTGGCCAGCGTTGTCACCATCACCATCTGGAAGAACTTATTGAACCCGCAGCGCGGCATCGGCGCCGCTTTGGATAAAATGCTCGGGTTAGAGGACGCCTTCGGCATCGCGTATTTGGGCCGCTCGGAGACCGCCTTGATGTCCATCGCCTTCATCGACAACTGGCACTTCTGGGGCTTCTTGATGATCCTCTTCCTGGCGGCCATGCAGGCTATCCCGCCGGTGCTCTACGACGCCGCCAAGATCGACGGCGCCAACCGCTGGGACGAATTCCGCCATGTCACCTTGCCCGGCATCCGTCCGGTCGTGCTCTTCATGTTTATGATGGTGGCCATCTGGTCCTTCCTGGCTTTTGATTACATCTTTCTGTCGACCCAAGGCGGCCCCGGCGGCGCCTCCGAGGTGATCGCCACCCTGCTCTACAAGAACGCCTTTTTCCGCTTCGAAGCCGGTTACGGCGCGGCGATGGGCGTCGTCATCAGCATATTCGCCGGCTTCATCATCATGATATTCGTGACGCTGCGGCGGAGAGGATGGGATATATGACCGCCATTGGCAAAGTTTCGCTTCAGGATACCCTACTGCAAAGAGGGCGCAACCGCGAACGGAGCCGGCTGCTGGTCTTCAACCATACGGTGCTGCTGCTGCTGACCGCCTTCGCTGTCATTCCGCTTTTGGTTTTGGCTTTCAACTCAGTCAAAACCAATCTCGAAATCGGCCAAAATCCGCTGGGTCCGCCTATCAATATCGTCACTGAGAATTTCCCCAATGCCTGGGATAAAGGCAATTTCGCCACCACGATGGGCAATAGCATCATTTACGTCGTGGCCACTATCGCCGCCGAGCTGGTATTTGGCGGGTTGGCCGCCTATGCCCTGGCGCGCAAAAAGCCGCCCGGCTCCGATGCGCTCATGCTCTACTTTCTGGTCGCCTCGACTATCCCCCTATGGATGTACATCGTGCCTCTCTTCGTGCAAATCAACGCTTTGAAACGGCTTGGCGTGGATGCCCGCTTCCTGCTGATCATGGTCTATGTTGCAGGCAACGCGCCCTTGACGATCTTCTTGCTGCGCTCTTATATGATCGACCTGCCCACAGAACTGGAGGATGCCGCCCGCGTCGACGGCGCCAATGAATTCCAGGTCCTGACGCGCATCGTCATCCCCTTGACCATGCCCGGTTTCCTGACCGTCGGCTTGGTTGTTGGCTTGGGCGTCTGGAACGAGTTCCTGCTGGCGCTGACCTTCATTCACGACCCGAACCAATACCCGGTCACGACCAGCTTCTACAAATTCGTCGACCGCTTCGACCGAGATTGGGCGCTGACCAGCGCCGGCGCCATCATCATCATCTTCCCCGTCATGGTGCTCTTCCTGGCTTTGCAGCGGCAGTTTATCAATGGCTTGGCCGAAGGCGGCATCAAGACCTAGCCGAACTACCTGCGCGGCCTCGGTCAATGCGCCAGCTGGTCTGTAGATGCAAATTGATGATACAAAATAGCGCAAAACTGTAGGGGCGACTCTGTGAGTCGCCCAAATCAATAACCGTATGGGAATACAAATGACCCCAATTGAAGACTCTCGTTTGTATGACAAAGTGTGTGGCTGTCTCTACGGCGGCGCTGTCGGCGATGCCATCGGCGCTCCCGCCGAAGGACGCATGCCGGCGGAAATCCAGCAGCGCTACGGCTATATCACCGACTTTGTCGAAGGCTGGGAGGGACCGTCCGACATTGGCAAAGGCGACGGGCGCTACACCGACGATACCCACATGGTCCAGTTGCTCGCCCGCTGCTACATCGAAGAAGACGATCACCTCGACGCCTATTCCTTCGCCCGGCGCATCGTCCCGCTCATCGCTGACGAAGAACGCTGGGTCCCCGAGCGCGGCTGCAACATGAAATTGGTCGACCGCCTCTTTTACCCGGAAAAATGGCTGCTGATGCGCCTGCGCCTGGCCAACGCCGAACCGCGTCAAGGCGGCATCGGCAATATGGTCAACTGTGGCGCGGCCATGTATGCGGCCCCGGTCGGCATCGTCAATGCCGGCGATCCCGAAAATGCCTATCGCGAAGCGCTGGATGTCTTCAGCGCGCACCAGCAGAGCTTCGGCCTGGAAGCGGCGGCTGTCATGGCGACGGCGGTTGCGGAAGCCTTCAAGCCGTCCGCCACTGTCGATTCGATCATTGACGCTGTTTTGTCCCTGGCTAAAGAAGGCACCCGCAAAGCGATTGAATCCGTGGTCGAGGCCGCGCGGGCGCGCAGCGACTGGAAAGCAGCGATTCATCCTCTGCGTGACGCCATGCGACCCTACGACACCGCCGCCGAAAACTTTAGAGCGCGCGGCATGCCCGGCACCAACCACTGGATGCCCAGCCGCGAGCACAGCATCGAAGAGGTCCCGATTGCCCTCGCTTTCCTCGTGGTCACCGGCGGAGACTTTGAGGGCAGCGTTTTCGGCGGTACAAACTACGGACGCGACAACGATTCCATCGCTGGCATGGCGGGCGCGATCGCCGGCGCGCTGCATGGCGCTGACGCGATCCGCAAGGACTGGATGGATCAGATCAACAGCGCCAATCGCGTCGATCTGCGGCCGATCGCGCGGGACTTGACCAGCTTGACGGTCAAGCTGCAAAAGCGTCAGATGGACGAGGCGCAGTCAAGAAATGCGGATTTCAGTGATTTGCTCAATTGAGGAGAATAATTGATGAGTTTGCCAAATGATTATCTCGAACGGGTTTACGCCGGTGTGCTTGGCAAGTTGATCGGCGTTTATCTGGGCCGCCCCTTTGAAGGCTGGTCCTACGAAGCTATCACCGAGCACCTCGGCGAAATCAACTATTACGTGCACGACCGACTCAACGTTCCCTTGATCGTCACCGATGATGATATTTCCGGCACCTTCACCTTTGTCCGCGCGCTGGAAGATTACGCCTTCAATCGCGATCTCACCGCCGCGCAGATCGGACAGACCTGGCTCAATTACCTGGTCGAAGAACAGACGGTGCTCTGGTGGGGCGGCATGGGCAATTCCACCGAACACACGGCCTATTTGCGGCTGAAACAAGGGTACGAACCGCCGCTCAGCGGCTCGGTGGAGCTTAACGGCAAGGTCGTCGCCGAACAGATTGGCGCGCAGATCTTCATCGACGGCTGGGCCATGGTCGCGCCGGGGGATCCCGAATTCGCCGCCGACCTGGCCGGGCGCGCCGCTTCCGTCAGCCATGGTGGCGAAGCGATCTACGGCGCGCAGTGCCTGGCGGCCATGGAGGCGGCGGCCTTCGTCGAGTCCGATATCAACAAGCTCATCGATACCGGCCTTTCCGTGATTCCCGACGATTCCATCATTTATTATATGATCAACGATATCCGCGAATGGCACGCCAAAGAACCCGATTGGCGCAAAGGTCGCGAACTGCTGGCGGAACGCTATGGCTATCACATCTACGGCGGCAACTGCCACATGGTCCCCAACCACGGGCTGATCGTATTCTCGATGCTCTATGGCGAGGACGACTTCCAACGCACGCTGATGATCGTCAATACCTGCGGCTGGGATACCGATTGCAATTCCGGCAATGTCGGCTGTCTGATGGGTATCAAGGACGGCTTGGCGGGCCTGGAAACCGGACCCGATTACCGTGGACCGGTGGCGGATCGCATGTATATTCCCACCGCCGATGGGGGCAATGCTATCACTGACGCCGCCACACAAACCGTACGCCTGGTGAATACGGGACGCGCGCTGCAAGATATGGCGCCGATCGCGCCTAAAGGCGGCGCTCGCTATCATTTTGATCTGCCCGGCGCGGTGCAAGGATTCATGAATGACGAGGCCATCGACTCGCGCGATGTCTGCGCTATCAGCAACGTACAGGCCCCCGATCTGAGCTTGAACGGCGAGCGCCTGCTGGCGCTGGACTACGCCGGTTTGGCGCCCGGACGCGTCGGACGCGTCGAGACGGCCACCTTTGTGCCCTCCCTGGAAGTCAATAAGCACTTTGAAGGTCGCGGCTATAGCCTCATGGCCAGCCCCGGGCTCTCTCCGGGCCAGACGATCCGCGCGCGCGTTCTTGCCGCCGACGAAAATGACACTGAGGTTGAGGTCTCGCTGCATGTCCAGCATTACGACCGCGACGACAATCTCGTTGTGCTGACCGGCTCGGGAGATAGTTTTTCCGCGGGACAGTCGGCTGAACTCGTCTGGCAAGTTCCGGATCTGGAAGGCTATCCTATCGCCAAGGTCGGCCTTCAGATCAGCGGGCAAGGCGGCGCCAGCGGTCGGATATATCTCGATTGGCTGACCTGGGACGGCGCGCCCAACGTCCGCCTGAAACGTCCCCACGCGCGGGATTTCGCCCGCTGGGACCGGAAGCTGGGCGGCATCATGTGGAAGCGCGCCTGGGTGAACGGTCTCGATGCTGCCAAGGGTAAAATGATATCTCTCGACTTTTATCCGGAAACCTACCGTCTGATCCAGAACGAGGGACGCGGGCTGATGATAACCGGTTGCCGCGATTGGACCGACTATCAGGTCAGCGCCAGGATGACGCCCCATATGTGCAAAGCCGGCGGGCTGGGCGCGCGCGTCCAGGGCATGAAGCGTCACTACGCGCTGCTCTGCGATGAAGAGAATACGCGCTTGGTTTCTACCTGCGAAGGTATTGACACCGTTCTTGCGCAAGCCGACGAGGGCTGGACCTTTGGAAACGAACACCAGCTCACGCTCAAGGTGCAGGGCAACACGCTGGCGGGCTACGTTAATGGCCAGTTGCGCGTCAAAGCCGAAGATCCGGAGGCGCGCTTTAGCGGTGGCGGCATCGCCCTCATCGCGGAAGAGGGCCGCATCGGCTGCGAAGACGTCGAGGTGCGGCCGGTTTAGTCGCGATCGCGCATAGAAATCCTGTAGAAACTAAGAACTCTGGCAGGGGCGACCGACCCGCTGCGTCGGCGGTCAGTGTCAAATGGCTGTGTCCACGCGCCCTACGCGCGGCGCCGGGGGGCGGAAAGGCTTGTCCGCTACTGTGGCAAATTCAGCATTTTCATCCCCACCAAGAGGGAAGAGGAACGTCTTTCACGCAAAAATAGCGCCAATAGAACCAATTCCAGACCTGAAAGTCGATTGTAGGGGCGACTCTGTGAGTCGCCCACCGGTAATAGACCCGAATTTGACGCAATTTCATTAGTACCAGACAAGCCCTTGAAGTATCAAATCCATGATACAACCACGCATTCTCTGCTACGGCGAAATTGATCTCGATATCTACCTCAAGCTTGACCGTCTGCCCACGCTGAACCGCGCTGGCAACACCCAGGACGAATTTGAAAACGTGGGCGGGGCCGCGGCCAACAGCGCCATGTGGCTGGCGAATTGGGGCATCGCCACGCGGCTGCTGGGGCATGATCTCGGCGACGACCGCGCCGGGGATACGGTCCGAGGCATGCTAGGCGCGCTGGACCATCTGGATACGACTTATATCGCCTGCCACGCCGGTTATCGCAGTCCGCGCTGTCAATGCCTGGTTACACCGGATGGCGAACGCAGCTTCATCATGCACTGGCTCGACGAGTTGCGCGTCACCGACTTGGAAACGCCCATGCTGCGCGGCATCGAGTGGCTCAACCTCGATATGTCGGGTCCGCTGGAACCACGCTTGCGAGCCGCTCGGCTGGCTGTCGCGCGAGACATTCCCGTGCTGATCAATGACATTTACGCCGCGGATCACGCGCTGCTGCCCTATGTCGATGTGCTGGTCATTTCGGCGTCGATCGTGCGCAGCAAAGCGCCGGGCAGCGAGCCTCTCGCGCTCGCGCGGAAGCTGCAGGAAACGGGCGATTGCCATGTCATCATCACCGATGCGTCGGCGCCGGTCACCCTTTTGATGAGAGCGGGCGAAGTGCGCCAGATCCAGCCACCGGCAGTGACCGCCGTTGATACCACCGGCGCCGGCGACACCTTCAAGTCTGGCTTGCTCTATGGCTTGCTGAAGGACCTGCCGCTGCCCGAAGCGGCGCGCTGGGGCTGCGCTGCCGCCAGTCTGATGTGCCGATTCCCCGGTACCACCCGTCATTTGGCCGATCTCGACGCCGTCGCGGAATACCTGCCTTGAATAAGATATGCTTGCGGATACAAGAAATTCCAGGCTGATCATGAAAACACAACCAGCATTACCGGTTTCGACATCAACATCGAGACATAGGGATGAGCCCATGGCGAGCCCGCCTCTGCAATTGCAGAGGCGGCTGCGCGCGACATGATAGACCAGTCTTGAAAAACGCGACCATATAGTCGCCCTTTCAGACCGAATTCCTGCTAATCTCAGTCCATACTACCTGCGCCCGCATCCCAATGCGTCAAAAAAACTGCCAGTCGGACACAAAACACCCTTTATGTCCGAAAAAACTTTTGCGTCGGACAGATAAACGGACATAAAAGCGCGAATGCTCTTTATTTCACAGAATTTCATACCGGATTCTAACCTGCGATCTATGGCTCCTTTCCAGGTCAAGCTCTGATCGACTTGCTCCTGCGGGATGCTTATCTCGGACCAAATGAGAGGGCCAGCATACTGGACTCTGTTGAGATTCATGAATTGCAGCCAATCCCGGTCAGTGTCGCGTAAATGAGAAAGACCATAATAGTCCAAAATAGCTCAGTAAAGCTCCCCCTCCCCGAAGCATCAGGGAGGGGGAGCGCGCCACAAGAAGATGGTATTATATGTTCATTTTCGTGAATTTCAGCAAGTTAAATCCCAAATCCAATGTAGAGTCACCCTTCCCCAA
>WTGF01000068.1 GCA_011525385.1 Chloroflexota bacterium
CGCGCCGGAAAATAGGGACTTTATGAGCGGTCATCATTGATCGCATCGAATTGCAGACACGCGCTCTCCGTTGCCTCGCTTTCACGGCGTTCGACAGGATATACTGGAAAAGCGAAAGCGGGCATGCTTTCAATTTCACTTGTTTTCCTGTGGCAGAGTATGGCAACCACGCTCCTGCCACAGGAAAATTCTAAAGAAACACCATGCAAGACTATCCTTGAACATAAGCAATTCTTAGCGGACATGCCATAGCACATTCCTTTTTCACTCAGCAATCGTCCCAATACTCCTCTTTTAGACGCAAACCAGGCGAAAAACTACGACAAACCTCCCGAACACTGACGGGGCGTTCATAAACAGCACAGAGAAAGCCTAAGTAGATGTGTTCATTATTGCGGGCGACCCGCCGGGCCGCCCCTACCGCCGATTTTTATTTTGGAGTTGCATAGATTAGTTGCTCCGATTGAGAACAATAATCAGGCTCGGCTAGAGCAGATGGTGGTTTATTAAAAATAGAGAAGATGCCTTATAATCTCTGGTCGGAATCGAAACAAGCCATTGTCATTTGTGGAGCTTGCCCATGCCAGCGCGTTCATCCATCCCAACAATGAAGCCAGCCGACAGCGGGCATCACTTCGTCATATACAGCGATAGTTGTTCGGGCCTGCCAGGAACTCTCCACGCACAGAACTTTCGACAGATCAATGAACTGATAGCGGCTTTGGATCAGGCGCCGCAGTTTATCTGTTTCCCCGGCGACGAGATCATGGGTTTGACAAAGGATCGCGAAAGACTGCGCCGTCAATGGACGTACTTTTTTGAAAGGGAATTGTCTTGGCTCGATCGCGATGCTGTGCCCGTATATCACAGCAGCGGCAATCACACGGTTTATGACCGTATGAGCGAGTCCGTTTTCCGCGAGGCGATGGCGCGTCACCCACAAAATGGACCGCCAAATCAGCGCGGCCTGTCTTATTTTGTCAGGCGTGGCGACCTGCTGATGATCTTTGTCAATACCTTGTGGGCGGGCACAGGTGGCGAAGGCACGGTGGAAACCGAGTGGCTGGAAGCGACGCTGGCGCAAAACGCGGATGCGGAGCACAAACTGGTCTTCGGTCATCATCCGGTATGGACTGTCAATGGCTATGCCGGCGACTACCAACGCAATCTGGAGCGCGACAACGGTCGACGCTTCTGGGACGCGCTGGCGCGGCATGGGGCGCTTGCTTATGTGTGCAGCCATATCTTGGCCTTTGATGTGCAGGTTCACGACGGCGTCTTGCAGGTTTGCAGCGCGGGCGCGGGCACGGCGCATCGCATGCCGCCTGACGATGAATATCTGCACATCGTGCAGGCAGCGCTGGATAATAGCGGTCTGCGCTATCAAGTGCTGGATCGCGCCGGACAAGTCCGAGAGTGGCTGGCCTGGCCCTGGACCTTGCCCCCATCGCAAAGCTGGAGGCCCTTCGGCCCGGCCGCGGCTCGGTCGCTGCCCGTTGACTGTTTGGGGCGGCTTGACCGGGTTCAATTGGTCGTTTGGCGGATCAGCGGGGAGCTGCCCGCGAGGCCTGATGGCGCTCCCCGGATGATCTTGCGCGCAGAGGCCAAGGACGACGCCTTGCCCTGGTTTTGGCTGGGCGTCAGCGGCGTCGATAATCGCCTTACCGCGCTGCTCAGTCCGCGGGCGAATCGCAGTCCACACCGTTGGGCGGGACCGCCGCTGCCGCAGGGACAGCCGTTCAGCATGCAATTCGCCTTGCACAGTGGCATGGGACCCGGCGGCTTGCTCTGGCGTTGGAGCGATGAAGACGCCTGGTCGAGTTTGATCGGCGCTTCGGCTTGGGGCACGGAGCGGATTCCCTGGTCACATAACTGGCGCGTTGGCGAGAACTTGCGCCCCCGTTGGCACCACCTGTCTTTTGAGCTATGTGATCTCTTGCCCTGAAGACGACTTGGCTTGTGAATGCTGGATAGATCGCCGGTATCAATTGCCAGCACATCGGTCTATGATCGTAACTGCTTCTGTAATCCAGCAGGAATCAACCATGCAAGCGATACGCGCTGCCGTACGCGACGCCGTGAAGCTCTGCCGCCGCGTACAAGAACACTATCTGATCGCCAATACCAAGTCCGCGGGCGATCATAAAGAACCGGTGACCATCGCCGATTACGGCTCGCAAGCGATCATCTGCCGCGCGCTGATGACGCATTTCCCCGACGATGGCGTCGTCTCGGAAGAGTCGGGCGAGCAGTTTCTGCAATTGCTCTCGGCTGAGCAGCGGTCGCAGGTGCTCGCGCTGCTGGAAGATGTGCTGGGTAGCGCCCTCAGTGAGGCGGACCTGGTCAACTGGCTGGAGCATGGCAAGGGAAAGACGACAGAACGCAGCTGGGTAATCGATCCCATTGACGGCACCAAGGGCTTTATCGCGCTGCGGCACTATGCGATCGCCTGCGGCACCCTGGTAGACGGACAGGTAGCGGGTGGCATTGTCGCCGCGCCGGGTTATGCTGATGGCCAGGGCGCGCTCTTCTATACGGAAAACGGCGCCACCTGGCGGGCGCCGATCGCGGCGGGCGATGGCGAGCGCGTTCGGGTCTCCGCCCGGCGCGACGCCGACGAGTTCATCGCCGTGCAAAGTTTCGAGAGGGCACATGCCAGCAAATCGCGCATGGGGCGAGCGCGGCAATTGGCGGGTTTGGGGGACGCGCGGATCCTGGAGTTGGATAGCATGGAAAAATACGCGCTGGTCGCCTGTGGCGATGCCGATCTGTATATGCGCTTGCCGCGCGAGGGCAGTGCCTACCGCCACAAGATCTGGGATCATGTGGCGGGCGCCGCCTTGGTGCAAGGCGCGGGTGGGATGGTGACCGACCTGGACGGGAGCCCGCTCGACTTTTCACAAGGAGAAACGCTGCCGAATGCTGGCATGATCGTCAGCAATGGACAGCATCACGAGCGCGTGGTTGCGGCGGTGGGACGGGTGATGGCGGACTAAATTGCGTTATCTACCCCAGCCCCGGCCCCTCTCCCAAAGCGTTCTGTGGAGCGGACACCTTTTCATCAGACGCGATATCGCCACAAAATCTGAAAAAACTTAGGTGATTTTCGGGCGACCTGATAGGTCGCCCCTACTCACCATAAAAGAACGTTGTAGGGGTCAGGGCGCGTAGGTCGCGTAGACACTGACCGCCGACACAGCCCTATGCTATTAGCTGACCCGCCGCTATCGTATCGTGTTACTTCAAACATGTCCGCTCCTCAGCCAATGCATTGGAGAGGGGTGAGGCGCAGTTGTGCATCGGAAGTCGAGCCCGCGCATATATTGCCTGCTTGTCCACACCTAGCAAAAGTTAGAGAATATTCCCCATCGCCTGCGGCGGCTTCTCGGCGATCAATGAGGCGTAGAGTTCGATCACGTCGTCCATGATGGCGTCCCAGGACTGGGTCTCGGCATAGGCGCGGGCTTGGGCGCCCATGTAAGTCATGATGTCCCGGTCCCCGGCGATCTTGGCGATGCCTTCCGTCAGCGCGCGCGTATCGCCACTTTCGAAGGTGTAACCGGTTTCGCCCTCGGTCACAATATCGCTGACCCCGCCCACGCGCGAAGCGACAACCGGCAGCCCGGCGGCCATGGCTTCAATCACGACCAAGCCAAAGGTTTCCAGGCGCGACGGGAAGACAAAAATATCGGCGCTGGCGTAGGCTTGCGACAGTCTTTGGCCGCGCAAATATCCCATGAATGTGACAGGCAGGCCGGCGAAGGCGCGTTCCAGGGCCGGGCGCGCCGGTCCATCCCCTACCAATACCAGCCGCGTATTTGGCAGGCTTTCCAGGGCGGGGCGCATGTGCTCGATTTGCTTCTCGTCGGAAAGCCGTCCGACGTAGATCAATACCGTCTCGTCCGGATTGCCAGCCGTCATTTCGTCACGCATGGCCGCCGAGCGGAAGCGGGGATGGAATGTGCCCGCGTCAACGCCGCGGCGCCACAAACCGACATTGCTAATGCCCAGCTCGTGCATTTGGCTTTGCACCAGTTTGGAAGGCGCCAGGCTGTAATCCGACCAATTGAAGATACTCTTGGTCAATTCGTCGATGATTGGCCGCGTAAAGCCAAGATCGACGAGGCCGATTCTGAATTGCTTGGCCAGCCGCGCATAGTCGAGATGAAATGAAGTTACGGTTGGGATGCCCAGCCACTTGAGCATGCCCATGGTCGGGATGCCGGTCATCACCGGGTGGAATAGATGAGCGACATCCGGATTGAAGGCAGCCAAATCGCGGAAGAGCGCAAGCGTGGCAAAGCCGAGGCGCGCTTCGGGATAGAGCGGCAGGGACAGGCTGGGCAAACTACAGATCGGCACGTCCTTGTATCGTTGGCTGTCTCCATAGCGCGGCGCAATGATGAGCGCTTCGACGCCGCGCCTGGACAAGTGATCCAGCAGCAAACAGGTCACCTTGACGATGCCATCGACCTTGGGCAGGAAGGTCTCGGTTATGATGGCTACACGCATCGGAATCTCACTTGTGAAACTGCCCATAGTTTTACCATAACAGCGTGAAGAGGTCATCGTCTTGATACCATCCCGTTTGGCGGGCGCTGATTTGGGAAGCCGCGGGTTCGTGATATAATTGCGTGGAACGCGCTAAGGCCGAGGGTCGAAAATGGCAGTAGAACGCTTGAGCAGCTTCCCCCAACCCCATCTATTTACGGTCGAAGAATATTTCGCTTTTGAAGAAAGAAGCGAGTTCAAGCACGAGTTCATAGATGGCGTGATCTATGACTGTGGTGATCCGTATCCGGAGTCGCCCGTTCACCCCGACTTCGTGCCGGGGCGCCCAATGCCGCATTTGTTCACCGTTGACGAGTATCTCGCCTTTGAAGCGGAGAGCGAGTTCAAGCATGAATTCATTGATGGAATCATTTACGACATGACCGGCGGAACGTTTTATCACAGCAGAATCAAGGTCAACATCACGGTAGAATTCGAGATTCAGTTGCGCAATAGAGATTATGCAGTCTGCAACAGCGACATGAGTGTCAGGGTCGGCGAAGGCCGCTATGTCTACCCCGATTTGAGCGTAGTCCGCGGCCAGCCGCAACTGGAAGACAGCGATACCACCTTGCTCAATCCGGTTTTGGCGGTCGAAGTGACATCGCCGGCGTCCTTCGATTATGACCGCGTGGAGAAGCGCGCGTTTTATAGCGCGATTGCGTCCTTGCAAGCCTATCTCGTTATTGACCAGCATCGCGTCCATGTCGAATTGTACACGCGCCGCGAGGACGGCTGGCTCTGGCAGACTTTCGACAGCATGGAAGACATCGCGCGCTTGCAAGACCTGGGCTGCGACTTGGCGCTGGCGGCGATCTATCGCGCCATCAGCTTCCCTTAAGTCCAAAAAGAACAACATGACCGCAGACGCAACAACACGACAACGGGCCATCGACAGAATCAGATCTGACGATCGCTCGCCCATGGAGAACTTGCCTTATTGGGCGCGGGCGACCAATCCCATTGTGCGGCGTCATTTGGGCCTATACTGGCGCACCTTGCCGCCGGAGTTCGAGCCTATCTTGTACACCTGCGGCTTCTGGCTTGTCGCGCTGTTGCTGGGAATCTTCTTCCCATTCGTCACGGACCTGGCAACCACAGTGATCGTGGTTTCCGTGCTGGTCATCCCGGTGGGCATGATTTTCTATCTGCGCGCGCTCTTTTCCGTGGCTGCCAATTCAGCCTCGGCCATGGCCGACGAAATTCGCAACAACACCATGCAACTGCTGATGTCGACGCCGATGTCGCTGGATCAGATTTTCCTGGGCAAGGTGGCGGCTTCGCTCTGGCGCAAGATGGACGATTTGATCTTGATCGTGCAGGGCGCGGCGATATTCGGTCCGCCCTTGATCATCATGCATTACGCCGGCTTGTTCCCCTTGCGCGAATCGGGACCGGTCACGTATTTGCTGATCATCGCCATGACGCTGGTGTCGATGCTGCGGCTGGTGCTGGAACCCTTGATGTTTGGCATGGTCGGCGTGGGCATTGGGGCATTTGTGCCCTTCCGCAGCATTGCTATGACCTCGTCGGTGGCATTTGTGGCCTTTTATTTCCTGCTCATGATCATGCTGCAGCAACTGAATATCGACTTCCTGGCTGCGGCGCTGGACGCGGCAAAAGGGGCGGCGGAATCGACGCTTGATGTCGCGAATCTGCGGCTGGCGCTGGCGGTGGGGTCAACCGTGTTTATCGAGTTGCTGCTGCCGGTGCTGGTTCCGCTTGGGCTGATTCGGCTGGTGATCGGCTTGCTCACGCGGCAGTTGCGGGAGAATTAGCCGCGATCGATCAAGTTGCCCTGTTATCGCGTTGCCTTTGAGTGATAGGGAATCACTCCAGCCACACCGGATTCGTCCAGGCTCGCCCGCCGCATTCATCGCGCACCGTCACCCGTATCCAGCGTGAATCGACAGCGCTCAAGTCGAACTCGGCGCCCATCAGCGCCCCGCCGCTGACTTGCCGCGCCCCCGCCTGCTCACTCGTGACCAGGACCTGCCTCGCTGGCGAGCACTCAACCACCAGCTTGTTGCTCCCTCGAATCTCGACATGATGCAACTGTGGGCCGGTGCTGGCGTAGTAGTGCCCGGCCTTGAGCGCCTGCAGCAAGGCCTCGGGCGTGAGGGCTTCGGCTTTGACATGAACCCAGCCGCACATGAACTCGCCGATTTCTCCCGTCGTGTGCATGTCATCAACGGCGATGGCGCCGACCCGATGCCCGCGATGCAGAAGCATGTCAATGAAATGCCAACTCGTGCCTCGGTCGCTCTTCACATCGCCGGACCCGTTGTAACACTCGACCGCGTCGGCCGCGCCCAGCGTTTCAAAGTCCGCCACAGTCTGGGCGTACCAATTGGGATGCGTGGCGGCTACGAAAGCGCCGGCTGCATGCGCCCGCGCCACGACGCTGGCGCCGCTGTCGCCCGGGAGATGCGTTTCGAAGTCCAGCGGCAGCCCAACCGCCAGCAGATGCCAGGGCGAGCCCGACTCGATCTGCCCCGGGTGAAGTTCGGCGCCTAACAGCGTGGTGAAATCGTCGCTGCGGAACTGGCGCGTATCGCTGATATCGTAGCCGTGAATGTCCGTACAATGGTCTGTCAGCGCCACGAAGTCATAGCCGTTCCGTCGGTACTGCCGAACGTACTCAGCCGGGCTCCAGGCGCCGTCAGAGTTGGTCGAGTGACCATGCAAATTGCCGCGGTAAAAGCGCCCGGGTTGTGAAAAGGGAAGGCTGTCGATTGTAAAGCTCATACGTTATCTCTCATTTCTGCAAATGCGGATGCCATTGTCCCCAGATCACAAGCTGTCCCGCGCGATCGAACATTGCTTAGTTGGTCGGCGCACAATCTGCGCCTGACCATATTGTGTCCTGTGTCACTCAGATATTGTTTCGTAGCGTGACGCCTAGTGATCCCATGCTCGGGTATTCTAGCCAATGCTCTTCGCCCCTGCAAAGATTGGCGGAAAAGCGAAGGTCAAGCGAATCTGGCGCGCCTGACCTTCACTCTCCCATCCCCCCCAAACAACCAGACGATCCGTAATCTCATGGATCGCGCTTTACGGTCGCTTCAGAGTACAAGGCAGCGCCATGCGCCCGTCGGCCGTCCAATTACGCAGTGTAATAGCGAATCTGCCAAACTCGGGTGAAAGTAGGCGTCGCGTAGGCGAAAGCGTCCGTTTGCGCCGCGCGTAGGCGCTAAACAGCTAGCCCCCGAGCGTGTGACGTAGTTCTGTTCTTGGGGTGTGGGCGCTGGTGTTGCCTTTCGTCCGTGATTAGAAGTGTTGGGCAATGACAGCGAGGGCAGATGGTAGTGGGTCTCAGGACCTGCCTAGATTGGCTTCAGTTTCGACAAGAGAGTTTGTTCGAACACCTCGCGTCGGATGGTTGACGCCGCGAGGAGTTTGTCGCTCGAGGCCTCTAATGTCAGCACTTCCCAATGCCAACGAGACAGGCGGTGTTGTCCTCCATCTCTGACGAGTTCAGGCACCAGCCAGATGATGTCTCCATCATTGAGATCATGACTGCGGTTCGGACTGGGACCTCCGACCGATTCAAAGAACGGGCGATCTACTGCAACGGCAACCTTGGAACCCCACCGCCGAAGCGTCGGTGCTTTGATCTGTAACTGTGGCATCAGTCGCTTGGCACTAGATGAACGCCAGTCTGGGCGACGGTTCGCCGTTGGAAACGGAGGCGTTTCATGGGTATCGTCTCGCAGGGAATCAAACTCGGACCCCATTCCACTCCCAGAGAAATACACTGCCTGAATCTCTAGTCCATGCCAAAGGACGCCTCCGTTGGAGGTCTTGGCAACGACCAAATCGATCTTTCCGGCCGGTTTGTTCGTGTTTGTTCCCTGCATGAATGGAACTTCGCGGGCAATTAGCGCATCCGCAGGTGCGAATCCGACTATCTCGGCCAGCCATAAAACAAGTAAGCGGTCCTCCTCGAATCTTGCGGGACAGACTATAACGTGTCCGCCGACGGGCACACCAATCCGCCCGTCTTCACTTTGCGCGTAACGCCGCAGGGAGCAGACCCCTCCCTTTTTATTGCATTTAGGTTGGCTCTGCTGGAACGGACACTGTGGGATTTCGTTCCCCTCCCCCGAAGCGACCAACGCCAAATCACGGCGTTGGGATGGTGCGAGGCTCAAAAATGGCTGCCCGTACCACTCCCCGATGCCATAGCGTTCAGACAAGAGAAATCCCCTGCGAGAAGGCAGGATATCGGGTAATCACGAGTTCCGGTAGCAGGGCGTGGTGCCCACTCTTCATCATGACCTGGACGGCATGAAACTTGTACGACTCAATCAAAGACTCGATTTCGAGCGAGCGGTCATACGTCATTAGGAAGTTTGCATTGCTTTCCGCAAGCATCGAAAAGAGGCGAGCATGGTCAATATCGTTATGTGCGTAGAGGCGCTTCCCTGCCCGTTTTCCACCGCCTCCCGTGTATGGCGGATCAACGAACAACACTACGTCGTGATGGGGCTGACCAAGCAGCGAGGCCAGCATCTGCATACCGTCTGTCTCGTGGAATGTGATGCGGGGCGCGACCGCGGCAATAGCGCGTAATCGACGAATGAGGGTGTTAGGATACCAGCGCGACGAGATTCCCGCCCCGTTCTCCCCCTTGCGCGTGAAAGACGCACCGTGTGCGAGGACGCCCCCACGCCGCGTACGATTCAGAACCAACGTCCGGAACCCGTGTTCCACGACGTCCGTTGGGCGCTGGCAGGAGAGCTGTACAACCGAGTCCCGCGTCAGTGTAAACGAACTGATACGATTTGCCAATTCGGGGCCGTAGTTCAGAGCAGCCTTCCAAAAGGCTGCTACGTCTTTGTCGAGTTCAACCATGAGGGATTCGTCGGCAAGGTTCTCCATGACCGCTGTGAGTGAGACTATGCCGCCACCTGCGAAAGGCTCAACAAGCAGCCGAGGCCGTTTCATGGAATGGAGCCAGACACGTATATGAGGGATGAGCCATGTCTTTCCGCCCGGGTAACGCAGTGGGCTGCGCTGTGGGACCGTGGCCACGTTCACGGCTGGAATCGGAGATACTGTGATCACCATCGGGAGCCCGCTGCCATTTGTGATTCGCTCTTGCTCATAACCCTACCACAAATGGCACGCCAGTGCCAGAAGAGTTGTCTCCGATCGGTTGCTGGCAGCCTTGCGCATGCAAGGAGAGAGCTTGTTATTATGTGTGAGCGCGGCGACCTTCTCGCTGGCGCCGAGCGGTTGTGGTGAAAAACTACCCCTTCACCGCGCCTAGTGTCAGGCCGCGGATGAAGTAGCGCTGGAGGAAGATGAAGATGAAGAGCGTCGGCAGCGAGCCGATCAAGCTGGCCGCGGCTTGACCGCCCCAATCGACGGTGTACTGCCCGGTCAAGTTGAGGATGCCGACCATGATGGTGCGGCTGTCGGCCTTTTGCGTCAGGATGAAGGGCCAGAGAAAGTCATTCCAGATCCAGGTGAATTGCAGGGTGGCCAGCACCGCCAGGGCTGGCAGCGTCAATGGCAGCATGATGCGGAAGAAAATCTTGTATTCGTTGGCGCCGTCGATCAGCGCCGCTTCGCGCAGGGCATTGGGCACGATCTGGAAGAAGTTGCGCATGACCAGGGTGCAAATGGGGATGCCGAAGGCGGTATGAATGATAATGACGGCCCAGATGGTATCGTAAAGGCCGATGTCATTCATCATGCGGAAGACCGGGATTAGAGCGATCTGCGGTGGCAGGAACATACCCGCCACGATGAAGATAAAGAGCAGGGCATCGCCCCGGAAGTTGTATTTGCCCAGCCCATAACCCGCCAGCGTGCCCAGCGCGATGGAAAATATCGACGCCGGGATCGTCAACAGGAGTGAATTGCCCAGGTACAAGCCCAGGTTGCCTTGTTCCGGATCCATGACGCGCGCGAAGTTTTCCCCCGCCAGGCTGGTCGGCGGCGTCCAGTAACCACCGGCTGAGACCTCGGCCTGCGATTTAAATGCGGTCACAATCGCGCCATAGACCGGGGTCATGAACAGGATCAAAAGGATCGTGAGTATGACGTAGAGCAAGATGACACCGAGCGTCTTGGTCCACTTGTTGCGCGGCGACAGCTCCCATTCCCGCGTGCGCGGGGGAAGGGACCGGGGGACGGCGGGCGGTTGCCTAGTCATAAAGTTCCTCCGCTTTGGAGGTTTGACGGAAATAGAGCACGATGATCACCAGCGTCATGATAAAGAGTACGACAGCGGCGGAGCTGCCATAACCCATTTTGTATTTGCTAAAGGATTCCTTGTACATGAAAACCGCAAGTGTATCGGAGCGATTGAAAGGCCCGCCTTTCGTCATGACCCAGATGACTTCAAAGCTCTTCAGGGCGTTGATGGCCGTCAGGGCCAGGACGACGACAGTCGCCGGGCGCAGCATCGGGATGATGACTTTTCTCAGGGTTTGCCAGTAGTTGGCGCCGTCGACCTTGGCCGCTTCGATCAAGGGACTTGGCACCGAGGTTAAACCGGCCAGGAAGATGACCATGGTCAAGCCGGTTTGTTGCCAGGCCCAGGCGACGAAGACGGCATAAAGCGCGGTATTCGGGTTCGCCAGCCAGGCGGTCGCGAGTTGGTCTTGACCGATGGCGCGTAGAAAAATATTAACGATGCCCAACTTGGGACTGTAAAGCCAGACCCAGATGATTCCGATGATGATGGGGGAAAGGCAGATCGGCAGGTAAAAGAGCGATTTGTAGATGGTGTTGAGGCGGCTTTTGCCTTGCAATGCCAGCGCCAGCGCCAAGCCAAGCAGGGTCGGCACGGTCATGGCCAGCACCGACCAAATGGCCGTATTCTTAATGGCGTTGCTGAAGAGGCGGTCGGTGAAGATCTTCTCGAAATTGCTGAGCCCGACGAAATTGAATTCGACGCTGTACCCGCCCCAATCGGTAAAAGAATAGTAGAGCGAGTTCAGCGTGGGCAGTATGACAAAAATGAAATAAACGAGCAAGGGGAGGAGCAAGAAACTCGCGGGTATGATCCATCCGTGACGCCGTTGCATGGCACTTCTACGCGCTCCACAGACACAGAAGAGAGGCGACCTGACCTCGAGAACAATTGAACTTGTAGGGGCGGCTCATTGAGCCGCCCGGTTTCGAGATTCGAGGACTGACGGGCTAGCCAGGAGCTAGCCCGATGTCTACGCCGTGAATGACGTCAACAATTAACCACCCATCGCGGCGGCGAATTCAGCGGCGGCGGCTTCTTGCACGCGCCCCAGCATGGCTTCGTAATCGCCTGGATTGGCCATGAATTCTTGGAAGGAATCCAGGCCGATTTGGGCCACGGCCGGCAGGGTCGCCAAGTCGTAATTGAAAGCGAATGCGGGATCGGCAGCAATCTCGGCGGCGATGCGGGCGACCACATCATTGTAGTTGCTGGTGTCGACGGCCAGGCTTGGCGCCAGATTGCCGGCGCCCAGCGCGAACTTCAACTGGATTTCCGGATCGGTCAGATGCACCAGGAAGGCTTTGGCGGCGTCCGGATTGGCGGCGCCGGCCGAGACGACAAAGGTATCAATCGGACCGAGCGATGCCCGGGGGATATCCTCGTCAACCGTGGGGAAGGAGAAGTAATCGAAGTCTTCACCAGCCACCATACCGTTGCCAGCGTAGAGACCGCCGATCCAGGTGCCCATCAAGGTCATGGCGGCTTCGCCGTTGGCGACTTGGTTGGCGGCTTCATCCCAGTCGTAAGCATTGGCGTCCGGGACAAAATAGCCGGCGTCCACCAAGTCTTTCCACATGCTATAAGCGCGGAGGACTTCGGCGTCGGTGTAGGAGGCGTTGCCGCTCATCAGCTCATTGCGATAGTCGTTGCCGGCGGTGCGCAGCAAGATCATATCGAACCAGAACTGGCCGGGCCAGCGATTGATCGAACCCAAGGCAAAAGCGGGAATGTCCGCCATCTTGAACTTCTCGGCGACATCGACCATCTCGTCCCAGGTGGTGGGCACCATAGCGCCGACCTCTTCAAAGAGGGCAGTATTGTAAAACATGCCAACCCAATGCAAGGTCAGAGGAACCGCGTAAATGTCGCCGTTATAGGTCAATGCGTTGTCGATGATGGCGCCGGGGAATTGCGAACCGAGGTCGTTGCCTTCCCAGACGTCGTTTATGGGTTGCAGGCGCTCGCCATCGACGATGGACTGAATGAGGGCGCCTGCCCAATAGCTGAAGGTATCGGGCGGGTTGTTGCCAGCCAGTTGCACCAGGATTGATGTCTTGAATTGTTCGTGATCGACCGGGCTGGCCGCGTGCATCAGGCCCGGATTGGCGGCGATAAAGCCATCAACGATTTCATCAATGTATTCGCCACCAAAGCCACCGAAGTAATGCGAAACAGTGAAATCACCCATTAGGTCGTCGGCCATGGCCGGCGCAACCAGAAGGGCTGACATCAAAATAAAGAGTAAAGCGGTAAGCAAGCGTTTGTTCAACATGTCCTGTTCTCCGTCATGATTTGTGAATTGCAGAAAAGCATGTGCGGACTGATTTTGCCATCCTCACCTCCTCAAATACTACGCGAACACAACCATCGCTTGCAAGCAAGCCGAGTCAAACAAGCCATATGTTGCTAAAAATACAACAGTGTTTTATAATTGTCAACTAATGAGAGACAATTTTGGAGATGCGCAACGCATGTTGCATATTATGCAACTATAGTTGCAACTATTGAGATAGCGTACATGGCAGAGATTCAATCGCTGGCGAAAGGCTTGAAAATCCTGAACTTGCTGGAGCATTCGCGCAACGGCATGGGCACGACCGAGGTCGCCACGCAACTCGAGATCGACAAGAGCAGCGCGTCGCGCCTCTTACATACGCTGGCGAAATACGGCTTCGTCGAACAAGACCAACTCACCGCGCGCTATTTGCTTGGACCTCAGTTGGTCACGCTGGGGCAGCATTTGTTAAACCGCATTACCTTGAGAGACCATGCGCGTCCCTACCTGCACGAATTGGTGGACAAAACCGGCGAATGCGCGCATCTGGCGATTCTGGCGCAGCGGCAGGCGCTCTATATCGACCAGGTGGAGTCAACGGCTGCCTTGCGCGTGGAATCGGAGATTGGCACGCTTTCCCCCTTGTATTGCACGGCGCTGGGAAAAATCCTGCTGGCATTCGGCGATAGTCGCATCCCGGATGAGTTGACACCCTTCACACACCGTACGGTGACCGATCGCTCGACCCTGGAGGCGCAGTTGGCGCAAACTAGCAAACGCGGATACGCCATTGATGACGAAGAATACAACTATGGCGTGCGCTGTGTGGCGGCGCCGGTCTACGACCACAAGAGCGCGCTCGTCGGCGCCATCGGCATCAGCGGACCGGCCGGGCGCGTGACGCTGGAAAGAATCGACGAATTTGGATCAGTCGTCATGAGCATCGCCGCGGCTTTGTCGGCTCGTTTGGGCTACGATTTCAACCTCAGATAAGCAAATTATGAGAAGGCCAAAATTGGTATTGACAATCTTTTCAACAATGTTGCATAATGAGCAACTTGACGTAATACTTGTTTAGATTTGATGTGAGCAAGACCAAACGATGAATATACTCGCCGAATGTCCTTGACGACCAAATAAGAGCAACCTCTTCTTCAGTGACGGACGAGGTAGCTTGCGGGTCGCTGGCAAGGGACGCTGGTATGACTGGGGGGAATGGCAGTAGGCGAACGGTTCCGGTGTCGCAAGACATGCAAAGACCGTTTGCCTATTGTCAGTTTGTACGTTGTTGGGTAGGAGCGACATCATGCGGTTCAAAATGCTGATCGACGGCGAATGGACGGACGCTTCTGACGGCGTGACCTGGTCGGTTATCAATCCCGCTACAGAGAAGAAAGTGGCTGACGTGCCTTTTGGGGGCGCGGACGAGGCCTCGCGCGCCATTTCCGCTGCGGAATCGGCCCTGCCTCGCTGGAAAGGCATGACCGCCTACGAACGCGGTCAGATCTTGCGCGATATCGCCGATGCCATCCGCGCTCAAGTGGATCAACTAGCGCCGATCATGACAGCGGAATGCGGCAAACCCCTGGGCGAGGCGGCAGGCGAATGGGGCGCCTGCGCCGATCTTTTTGACTGGTTCGCTGAGGAGGGCAAACGCGCCTACGGGCGCGCGATCCCCGCGCGCAAGCCGGGCAAACGCCTGCTGTCGCTGCCGCAACCGCTGGGTGTGGTAGCGACCATCACTGCCTGGAACTTCCCGGCATATTTGCTGGCGCGCAAATGGGCCGGGGCATTGGCGGCCGGCTGCACCATCGTTGGACGACCCAGCGAGTTGACGCCGATGAGCGCTATGGCGCTGGTTAATGTGATGGTCGAGGCAGGCCTGCCGAAGGGCGTCGTCAACCTGATCAACGGCGACCCGCAGCTCATGGGCGACGCGATCATGTCCGATCCGCGCATACGCAAGGTCAGCTTCACCGGTTCGCAACGGGTAGGGCAGATCTTGATGCGCCAGGCTGCCCAGGGCATTAAGAAGCTGGGCATGGAATTAGGCGGCAGCGCGCCGGTGCTTGTCTTCGCCGATTGCGATATAGCCTGGGCGGCGCAGCAAGGCGTCATGGCGAAGTTCCGCAACAATGGACAAGTTTGTATCTCGCCGTCGCGTTTCTATGTCGAGCAGCCGGCGCTGGAAGATTTTCTGGATTGCGTCCGCGTCGAGACCGAGAAACTGGTGGTTGGCAACGGCATGGATGCCGGCGTGACCAACGGACCGATGGTCAGCCGCGCCGGGCTCGATAAAGTCGAAAGCTTCGTCAACGACGCGCTGGAAAAGAAGGCTGCTCTGGTCATAGGTGGCGGACGTCCGCCAATTGAACAGGGTTATTTCTACCAACCGACGGTTTTGACCGATGTCACAGCGACCATGCAGCTCGGTTGCGATGAGGTCTTTGGACCGGCAATGGCGGTCAATACCTTTTCTTCAGTAGACGAAGCGCTGCAAATGGCGAATGACACGCCTTATGGCCTCGCGGGTTATGTGATGACCAAGGACCTGTCGACGGCGACGCGCGTTTACGAGGGGCTGGAATTTGGCATCGTCGGCGTCAACGATATGGTGCCGGCCACGGCTGAGGCGCCCTTCGGCGGCACGAAGACCAGCGGATTCGGCCGCGAGGCCGGGCAAGAGGGTCTCTACGAATACATGGATCAGAAGTTCGTTTCCATTGGCCTGGATAGCTGAGCCGACCCCGTTTCCTCAAACGCTACTCTCCCATATACTCAAGCGCGCCGACATCGCAACCGTCGCCTTGCGGGCGCGGGTTGCCGAGTTGGTCGGTGGGCGGGCAATAACGCGGATCGGCAGCGTCAATGGCTGGGCTTTCGTCACGGAAAGAATAATAGGGTGGCGTCAAGAGATGCCGATCCACCCGAAGCCAATCCCAGTGTATTCCATCGCAAGACTTATAATCGGCAATGCTGCCTGTACTGTCTTTCAAGATGTCGAGCGGTTCAAAGTGGCAACTGGAGTTATTGCTCTCCAGGAAGGTGTTGAAGAGCTTGATTTCGGATCTGTCTGGTTTGCCCGACGCATAGAGACCAGAACCACTATCGGCGCTATTGGCGACAAACGAAACATGGGTGAGCGTGAGATCGCTGTCCCGGCTATAGATGCCGCCGCCGCGACTATCGGTCTCCCAGCTACCTTGCCAGTCGTCGTTGCCAGCCACGGTGCTATTGAGCATGTCTAATGTTGAAAAGCCATCGATCATGATGCCCCCGCCCAGCGCATCGGTCGAATTGTTCACAATGGCACTTCCCCGAATGGACAGCGAAGATTCGGCTTCAGCCGCGATGGCGCCGCCGCTGTAGCCGGAACGGTTGTTTGTGAAAGCGCTGTTTTTGATGTTCAGCGTCGAGGCATGGCTGTAGATGGCGCCGCCGGCCTTCGGCGTGTGATTGTCGTCGAACTGGCTGTTCTCCATATCCAAGGCTGAAGATTGGTCCAGGTAGATCGCGCCGCCATTGGCATCCCAGTCGACAGCGCCGTTGAGACAGAATCTGGACTCGCTGATAGAAAGCACGGATGCTTTTTCGGCATATATGGCGCCGCCGCCGTAAGTGGCCTGGTGCCCACAGAGGCGACTCTCGGTTATGCTAAGCTCACCTCCGCCGCGGACGAGGATAGCGCCGCCCCGCAAAGCATTTCCGTTGATTAATGCCAGGTCATGGATGCTCAGCGCGCCGCCCTCTACGCGGAAAATGCGTTGGCGATTGACGCCGTTAATGCTGTGACCCCGGCCATCAATTGTAATCACGGAGGTGATGGCCGGCAGTGGGCTGGAGAGCGTGATGTCCCGATCAAGGATGATGGTGTCCGCGTCATCGCCCGCCGGGCAGCCGCTAACAGCTTGGTCGGTATTGGCGGCGCGGATTTGATCGGCGAGCGAACAGGCCTCATTGGAACCGTGTGACGGTAGCGCGACATTTTCTCGATATTCGACCGCGCCAAGATCACATGAGCCGTCTTGCAGGCGCAGATTGCCGAGTTGATCGAGAGGCGGGCAATCATCGGGATCTGCCGCATTGATGGCGGGGCTGTCTTCCAAAGGCGGATGATGGAGGTTTTCGCCGCTCAGATCATCGAGCTTGGGATCACTCTTGATCACGTCCAGACACTCGTCCTCCTCGATGATATTGGTCGATGTGGCCCATAATATGTAGCAATCCCCGACGCTGATACTGCCCGTCACGATGCTGTTGCGGATGTAGACGTTGGCGCCCGAACTTAGCGCGGCGCCCCGCCTTGCGTTGTTCTGCGTCAAAGTGACGTGCTGTAGCAAGTGATGGCTTTTCGGTCCGCCAAGTGACAGACCTGCGCCTACTTCAGCCCAGTTGTCGCTAATCGTCGTGTTGATAATATCCACGTCGGCAAACAAGCTTGCGATCGCGCCTCCTTCAAAACCGGCACGATTTTCGACGATGGAACTGCGTTCAATGGTCACTTCAGTATCAGATCCGTAAATCTCAATCGCGCCTCCGCTTTCTTCCGCGCGGTTGCCCCGAAAGACGCTGTCGCCGATGACCAAGATTGAGCCGCTCCACACCGATATCGCGCCTCCTGCCACGGCGGCGTTGCCGGAAAACTCACTGTTGGAAACCTTCAGTTCGCCACCGTTTTGCACATGAATCGCGCCGCCGATCCAGGCATCGCCGTCCCGAAACATAAGATTGTTTACCGCGAGTTTGCCGCCGCGGTTGATATAAAAGATTTGGAAGGCGTTAGCGCCGCTGATGCTGTGGCCTTGCCCTTCAATTGTGATGACAGAGGTAATATGTGGTAGCGCTTCGCTGAGCACAATGTCTTCTTTCAGTACGATGGTATCGGCGCCCTCACCGGCCGGGCAAGCGCCATAGGCTGCATCGCGATTGGCTGCGACGATCTGGTCAAAGAGCGTGCAGACCGTGGGCGCGGGCGTCGGCTGAGGTTCAAAGGCGGTTTCAATGGCGCCGATATCGCAGCCGCCGGCTTGTGAGCGGGGTCTGCCAAGCTGGTCTGCGGGGGGGCAGTGCGCTGGATCGGCGTTTCCAAGCGCCGGGCTGTTCGGATAGAGCGGGTGATGAGGGCGCAAACCCGTTAACGACCTTAAATGTGGATCGCCAATGACATCGGCTTTGCATGAGCCATCTTGAATAAGAGTACCGACACTGACTACGAGCGATTCACCTTCGTCCAAGCTGCAGTCGTCTCCAGTATTGTCAGCCAGGATGCTGTTGAGCAAATTGAGCCTGGACGAATCTCCGTAGCTAGACATGTGTATCCCGCCGCCCCAATTGGCGTAATTGTCTGTGAGCGTCACATGCGTGAGTGTGACAGCGCTATTTGAAGATTTAATGCCGCCGCCAACACTGCTGAATTCAATACTGAGACCCTTAGCGCGGTTGCCGCTGATGGTACTATTGCTGACAGAAAGCGTTGAATCCGCGACAGCAATAGCGCCACCCAAGGAACCGACCGCGTTTCTGACAAGGGCGCTATCTGTGATTGTAAGCGATGTCCCGTTGTATCCCGCTATAGCGCCACCTGCCCGACGAGATCTGTTCCCGCTGAATACGCTATCCAGGATGGTCACGTTCGACCCGTCACTATAGATGGCGCCAGCTTCGTCTGTATTGGAATTGTCCAGGAATTTACTGCTATGGACTTCGAGCGTCGACATTCCTGCAAGGTAAATGCCGCCGCCGCGCCCGGTGTGATCACTTGTTTCGTTTTTGCAGATGGTTGTGTTGGTGATGGACAGGAAGGAAGCTCCATCAACATAAATGCCGCCGCCATCTTCGTCGGCAATGTTGCGACAGATCGAGCTTTCGTTGATGGTCAGGCTGCCGCCACCCCTGACGTGAATGGCGCCCCCATTGACCGCGTTGCCAGACCCAAGGATCAAGTTGTTGATGGTCAATTCGCCGCCGTCGACAAGAAAGATGCGATGCTTGTGCTGCCCGCTGATACTGTTGCCGGTTCCCTCGATTGTGATTTCGGAAGTGATCGCCGGTAATTCATTTTCCAATCTCAAGACTCTGTAGTCTTCCGGGCTGATAAAACCGGACAGCATGATCGTATCGTGGCCGTCCCCGGCCGGGCAGGCGCCGACGGGTTGATCGGTATTGGCGGCGCGTATGGCGCCGGCGAGCGTACACAGGGCTGGTGGCGGCGTCGGCTCTGCCGCGATTCCGGTTTGGGATTCGATCGCGCCGATGTCACAGCCTCCGTCCGCTGTGTCAGGACGTTCGTTTCCCGTTTGATCCTTATCAGGGCAATGGTCAGGATCGGCACTGTTGATGGCGGGGCTGCCGTCCGCGAGCGGGTGAAAGGCGGGGTCGCCGGTCGAAGGAAGCAACAGGGGATCGCCAGCGTGCGCTGGTAAACAGGTGCCGTCTTCGATCAGATTGCTGATGTTCTGGTCGAGGATGGCGCGACAATCCACGGGCTGATTGCCCGCTATGATGCTGTTGATCAGCTTGATCGACCCTTCGCGCCGGTAAATACCGCCGGCGCTCTCGCCTGTGTTGTAAGCGAGCGTGACGTGTTGCAGGGTGACATGGGAATCGCCGCTGACATAAAGCCCGCCGCCGCGGCCGTCGTTCTGGTTGCCGCTGATGGTGCTATTGGTGATTTCCACGAAACGGGCATTGTAAAGGGAAACCCCACTGCCTTCAAAATTGCCAGTGATGCTGCTGTTGTCAATAAAGGCGCTGCCGCCCCTGATTGATACTCCACCGTCTTCGTTGTCGCTGACCGTGCTATTGTCCAAGTTCAAGTGACCCTCGCCCATCTCAATAGCGGCTCGGTTCAATGTGTCGCGGCGATTGCCGCTGATCGTGCTGTCTTTGATTGTCAGTGTCCTGCCCCCGTTGACGGCGGGTCCCAAATTGGAACTGATGGTACTGTGTTCAACTGTGGTCTCGCCGGAGGACGAGATGACGCCGTGCCAGCCACTGCGGTTGTCCAAGAGCATGCTTCGTCTGACCGTGAGATTGCCTTGGCTCTTGAGGACTGCGGCGCTTTGATTGGCATGATTGTCCCGGATTAGGCTGTCCTGGATGATCAGATGGCCACGGTTAATGACTGACGAATAATAACCGCCATAGCCGTCGCTCAGCACGATATTGTTCAGCCAGAGCGTGGCGCCTTCTTTCACGGCAAAGTGCTGATATCGATCCGCAGCGCTGAGGGTGTGGCCATTACCATTGATGGCGACCATAGACGAGATATCGGGAAGCTTGTCTGCCAAGGTGATATCTTGTGAGAGCAGAATCCGGTCGATGCCGTCCCCAGCCGGGCAGCCGCCAATAGAGTTGTCCCAATTGGCGGATCTGATCGCATCGCGCAAGCTACAGTTCTCGTCGACCTGGATGTCGAGCGCATTCACGACAGCCAGTGGCAAATGAAGAATCACTATCGCCAGAATGATCATATAACGCAGAGTGCCGATATGTTCGCAGCCAGACATAAGATCGCCTTTCCGTGCTTGCCCGTCGCGCTTGTTCACCTGCAAAGTAAGACGGTTCGCGATCGCTGACAAGCGAATTTCCGCCTTACGGTGGTGAATCGTAGGTTGAACCAAGCGCGATTAAGTCTAATTGCGTCTGGACAGAGCTTTAGCTATACTCGGGCGCAAACAAATGGGTGATTGCCATGACGCGAATTTCCGTAAGTCTGGGACAGATGAACATCGAGCTTGGTCAGGTCGAGGCGAATTTCGAAAAGGCTGAGAGCTTGATCGCGAAGGCTGCAAATCTCAGGTCTGATCTCGTCATCCTGCCCGAGCTTTGGACCACCGGATACGACCTGGAAAACGCGATGACTTACGCTGACGAGTTGCATGCTGGCAGCTTCGCGCGCCTGTCCGCGCTGGCGGAGGAGTACCGCATCGCCATCTATGGCTCGGTGCTGGAGCGGGCTAATGGAGCGGCGATGAATTGCGCGTCGCTACACGCGGCGGATGGACGACTTTCTGGCGCCTATCGCAAGATACATCTCTTCCGCCTGTTTGACGAGCACCTGTGGCTGGGCGAGGGCGAGAGCCCGTCCGCGCTGGATTTGCCTTGGGGCGTGACGGGACTTTCGATCTGCTACGACCTTCGTTTCCCGGAGTTGTTCCGACGCTACGCCGTGAAGGATCAAGCCAAGCTGATCCTCCTATGCGCCGAATGGCCCCTGGCCCGCGTTGAGCATTGGCGCGCGCTGCTTAAAGCGCGGGCGATCGAGAATCAGTTGTTTGTCGCCGCGACAAACGCCTGTGGCGAGACCGGC
This sequence comes from Chloroflexota bacterium, assembly GCA_011525385.1. Lineage (GTDB taxonomy): Bacteria > Chloroflexota > Anaerolineae > Aggregatilineales > Phototrophicaceae > UBA6055. Next base: position 21,349 of record WTGF01000068.1, read on the forward strand.
GGAACAGCCTTCGGCGGACACTCGATGGTTATCGATCCCTGGGGTCAGGTGCTCATTGAAGGCGGCGAAGATGAGCAACTCTTGACAGCGGAAATCGATCTGGATGAGGTTGATCGCGTCCGGCAATCCATTCCCGTGTTTGAAGACCGGCGGCCCGATGCCTATCTATAAGCGCGGGCGCTCTTTTTGTCTAGCCCTCGACCTCCAATTGTTGTCATTCCAGAGCGTATGCCGGAGCGGGATCCTGTGCCCGCCACGGCTGGAGTACTTGGAAAAATGCGGCTTTCGTGGTAAGCTAAGGGAGTGAACAATTATCGAACAGAATCTTTCTATCTAATTTCCCTCGATACCCACTGCATTCCTCGGCATGTGACCACAAAACTTGAAAAGAAAATGAACGCTCGCCGATCTTGGCCGGCGCTTTTCCTCGTCGTCATCACAACTTTTGCGCTGCGTGTTGAGGGTTCGCTTTGTGCAATGTGTATCAAAATCAGGATGATGTTCGAGAACAAAGCAGGCGGGCGCTACGAGAACCAAGGCGCATTCGCAGAAGAAAGTAGCCGCTCGGCGGCAGCGAAAAGGTCTGTCCCGCTCACGCAAAACCGTAAACCGTCTCGTCGCATGAGCGAAGCGGTTTATGTAAACAGGAGACAAGTTATTGGAGGACGGCGGTACGGTTAGCGAGTAATCGGACCGCGCTACATGAACATGCCTGACGGATTACAACAAGGAAAACATTAGGGGAGAACGCTTATGTATTCAAATGGTGACCAGATTATCCATCCCCGTTACGGCGCAGGTACGGTTATTGGCAAGAAGAAACTGACGCTGCAAGGAAAAACGCGCGCCTACCACATCGTTGAGTTGGTCGGCGAGCGAGGCGAAGTGATGATCCCGGTCGACGTGGCGACCGACATGAATATACGCCCGGCAATCGAGGACCTGACCATAATCGAAGAGGTCTTCGCCGAGCCGCCCTGTGAATTGTCCGACGATTATCGCGCGCGCCAGGCGAAAATCCAGAAGCAAATACAAACCCGCGAACCGATGGCTATGGCGCAAGCCCTGCGCGATCTGTTTTGGCGCGAACAAAGCGACAAGTTAACGGCGGTCGAGACGAAGCTGAAAAGCCGCCTGATGAAAATGATCAGCCATGAAATCGCTGTCATTTGCCCCGATCTGACCGTCGAGAAGGCCACCAATCAACTGACGCAGATGTTGGTCAAGATGGTGCAAGATGGCATGCCACCGCCAGAGGACGCGGCGGCAGCGCCATCGTAGAAGCGCGGGGCGAGTCCCTTCAGTCCATTCGTCGTCTTATAGCAGTTTGAAAAACTGCAATTGAAAGCTGCCGATGCCGCCGTCGAAGTCGATAATGATCTTTTTGTCGGCTCCCTTGAAGTTGGCGGTCTCCCAAATGCCGTCTACACCTATCACATGCCCCGTATCCTTGACCTGCTCAAAGGACTCCGGCAGGTCGACTTTGCCCAGCCCCGCGGTCGCGTTGAGTTGAACCGCCGCCTCTGGCGACAGCGTGACGATGACTTCGCCAACGCCGCCGTCAATATCGAGCTTGCCGCAAGCTCCGTCGGGAATGGTGATATCGGTCTTGCCGACGCCGCCGCTGACCTTGGCGGCAATCGGCGTATCTTGCGTCGGCAAGGTCAGGGCGATCTTTCCGATCCCGGTTTCCAGACGGATGTCATCGACCAGGAGATGGCTTAGGTCGATATCGGTTTCGCCGACGCCGCCTTTCATGCTCAATTGGTAGGGGATGTCTGGGGCGAGCGCGATATCCCAATGCAGGTCCTTGTTATTGCCGATGATGCGACCGATTCCCTTGGGAAATTGACCTTTTTGTCGCAACTTGATAGAACGCTTCGCCGCGCCTGTGACCTCGAATTCATATTCACCGACATAGTTTATTTCCGCCTCGAACAGATTGTCGCTGCCAGGGGCCAGCGCGTTCAGGCTGGCTCTGCCCACCGAAAAATCTATTTCGACGCTTGCGGATTCGGCGTCATTTAGCGGCGTGATCAAGTTGGCGGTCTCTACCTCAACATCGTCGCTGATCATGTCCGAAAAGAACTGGCTGACACGGTCGCCCATGCTCTCAAAATCAAATGACCACTCGACCTTGCGTTTTTCCTTGCTCATTGCAATTCGCTCCTGTTGGCACTCGTCTATGTGCTATACGCACGTGAAAACCGAAGGTTTGCAAGAATCGCGTAAACATTTCAGAAGCGGGCAAGCGCGGGAGTTCACGGGACGTCGTCGCCGACCCGCCGGCGCGATTTTGGCCATCAGCTTCAGACTTGTCGCCATAAATGTATAGAGGCTATACTTAGGTCAGGTATCCGGCGTGAGGACTTGTATCAGATGGAAAACATTCCCGGCGTCAAATGGGTTATGCGCCATCCTCGGTTTTCGGCATGGGTGGTCTTGGCGGTTGGCATGGTCGCCTTGCTGGTATACGAAGCGCGTAACGTGGGCTTGGAAACTTCGCAGTGGATCGCGCTGATCGTCGCCACAGTGCTGGTTGCCGGCGCATGTATCTGGATCATCAGTTGGGAAGATCAAGATGATCCGGAAGACGTTGCCGAAGTCAGCGCCGCCGAGAGAGAAGCGGCGCAAGAAGCTGAAGGCAGCGCCTAAAGGCAAAGCCCCTGCGGCATTCCTTCTTCTGCGGAAGAGGCAGGGCGGAATCCCAGTTGCTAGACGACCAAACGCAACAGACTCCACGGGCGCGAACCCTGGCGCCCAGCCGCGTTGATTGCCAAAATGACACCAGAACCAGCTTTTCTCGAACGGCCATCCCCCGCGTACAAGGATAGCTATATTGATGCTGTTTATGAATACATCGCGGAAAACCAGGAGCCGACCTGGCATCCTGAGATCCTTCGAGAGCGCTTCGGCGAGTTTCTGCTGGCGCTGCGCCAGGCGGAAAGCGAGCCACTGGCGGGCATGGCGCCGGCGACGCAGTATTGGCTGGTCGCGAACAATGCGGGTTATTTGGGCGAGGTGTCTTTACGTCATCATCTGAACGAGAGCCTGCAACTGTTTGGCGGGCATCTCGGTTACAAGATACGTCCTTCTCAACGTCGAAAGGGATATGGCTCGCTGCTGTGCAAACTGGCGATCGGGAAGGCTCGCCAACGCGGCATCGCTGATATACTGATCACCTGCGATGATGACAACACAGGCTCTTGGAAAATTATCGAAGCCAATGGCGGGGTCCTCGTTGACAGGGTCGACAATAAGCGCGGCGTGCTCACGCGGCGCTATTGGGTGTATCGGGAGAAATGACGGGTTTAATACTAGGGAAGCACTAGTGGCGAGAATTTTTTAAGAAACGAGAGCAACATAGGTATTGAATAATTGAAAAAACGCTCAACTGACTAAAGAAAGATGTTTTAATGGCTAAATTCACTCCTGCAGAAAGAAAGAAACGACGCAAAAGGAAAGAAAACATTACGTCTGCAAAACGAAACTGGGAAACACATTTCAGACCACACATATTGTATCTTTTGCGCGACGCGCGCGCTGGTCACTACGCAGCATTTATTCTGGCGTGCTGTAGTGCAGAGCAGGCGTATGTAGCCGTGAAAGATCATCCCATTGAATGTGAAGTCTCTAAAATGCGTCCCGCCTTAAAATACGCTTTGCGACATTGGGCTAAAAATGGTGGCTTGAAACAAGAGGATCAATGGCACTTAGCAGAGGAAAAAATAAATGACGACTTCATGGAGTTTGTCAATAAAGTAAAACACTACTGGCGTTTGCCCGAAGGCTTTCAGCTAATTCACGGACTAACAGAGGACTTTACCTGGTCCAGAAGGATAGATTCGCAAGTAGTCGGCGTTACAGATGACGGTTGGGCTTTAAGAGATCCGGTGCCTAACTCTCGCAAAATTGTCTACAATACGCTAGCGATTTGCGACATGCTGATAAAGGGTGTAGACGCCATTTACCACAATGCTCTGTGCGAACTTGAATCTTCATAGACGGCAAAAGCTTCTATCAGACAAGTCACAATGATACAAATCAATGAAGCCGGGAGCGCGTTTCCTGAGACTCGCTGAAGTTTTTCTACAGAAGGTTCAGAAGTGTCTGTTTGAAGGTGCGGAATCAGCCCGGGAGCTCACAACTATCTTCAACGCAGCAACTGGCAGCCGCCGTCGGCGCATTCTGGCAGTTCCTTGCCGAGCAACTTATTGATCCGGTAACGGCGACGAGCGATGGAACGGTACAGGGCGGCGCCCAGCTTATCCGCGCCCGGCGCACCCAGCAGCAGCCAAATCGGCAAACCAAGCGGCAATTCACGCAGCATACGGCGGGTGGCGTCCATGCCGGCGAATACCGCGCCGCGCTCATCAATGACGTGGATTGCTCCCAGCAGGTCGGCGTACTTCAGTTGCGGAAACTGCGGTTGCCAGGCGTCGCGGTCGTGCAGATCGATGAATCTGACGCGATGCCGCCAGTCGAACGCTGAAATGGTTCCGCGCGTCGATTGACAAACGATGCAAGTACCGTCGTAGAGCGCGGTAAGCATAAGCAACTCCCGGTCCAGTGATGGCGCCGATTGTAGCAGAGTTTGACAAGCCTGTCCTTTGAAATATGTCCTTCACAGGCGTTATACTTCGCTTCGGACACGATATTCGAACGAGGCAAGCCTAGGTGATCCCGAAGCGCCTGGAACTTAATAATTTCTTGGCTTACCGCGCGCCGGAGCCGATCAATTTTGACGGCATTGACTTGGCTTGTATCAGCGGGAATAACGGCGTAGGCAAGTCCTCATTGCTCGATGCGATCACTTGGGCGCTTTGGGGTAAAGCCCGCGCGCGGCGCGAAGATGATCTGATCCACCAGGGCCAGCGCGAGATGCAGGTCAGCCTCGACTTCGAGCAAGACGGCATCCGTTATCGCGTACTGCGGCGACGGGCGCGCAGCGGACGCGGCACGCTTGATTTGCTCATCTGGGGAGCGGATGAAAGACCTCGCCGGATAAAGGCGGAAGGCCTCCGACGATCCCAGGACAAGCTTAATCAAATCCTGCGACTGGACTATGAAACCTTTGTGCATTCAGCTTTTTTGCAGCAAGGCCGTGCCGATGCCTTCACTTTGAAGACGCCTGCAGAACGAAAACGGATCCTGGCGGAGATTCTCGGTTTGGACAAATGGACCGTTTACGAAGACGCTGTCAAAGGCGAGCTGGGCAAAATCGCTCAAGAGATCAGCATCCTCGAGCACGATATCAGGAGAGCCGATGAAGAGATTTCCCGCGAATCGCAACTGCGGGAAGCTCTGGAAGCGCTGATAAAGTCGGTCGACGAGGCGCAAGTCAAGCTGGATAGTGTCAGCGCGCAGTACGACAGTTTGGCCAATACGTCGGCGTTGCTGCTGCGCGAGCGCGAAAACCGGAGCCAGTTGGAGCGCCGTATCGCCGCACGTCGCGTTGATATGGAGGCGGCTGCGGCGGAGATTGAGCGGCAGGATGACAGAATCGCTGAATATCATGCGGTCATCGCGGCTGCGGATGCGATTGAATCGGGCTATCAGCAGTTGCAGGCCGCGCGTGAAAACCAAAGCGCAATCGCCGAAAGCTTGTCCCAGCAGCAAGCCCTCAATGCTCAGGTTCACAAGCTGGAAAGGGCATTGGCAGGTCAAGAGGCGAAGCTGACCCGTGAATGCGAGGTCTTGAAAGCCCGTATCGGGCAGTTGGAATCGCAGGTCAATGCCGGGGAAAGGGTCGATCTGGATGCGATAAGGATAGAACTTGCCAAGCTGGAAAACCTGAATTCGCGGCGGGACGCATCAACAAAAGCGATTCAAGCGCTCGCGGGGCGGCGCTCGACCTTGCGCGATCAGTTGGACCAATTGCGGAGCGAAGGTCAAGCGCTCAATGAGCGCCTGGAGCGCCTGGAAAGAATGAATGCAGCGGACGGAGCCACCTGCCCGCTTTGTGGACAAGCCTTGACCGAAGATCATCGAGGCGAAACCATGGCGCAATTGACCGACGAGCGCGACGCCAAACGTCAACGATACCGCGATTGCCTTGAGCAGATCCGGCGTATCGAAGACGATAGCCTAGCAAAACAGAGGGAAGTCGACGAATGGGCCCGGCAACTCAAGGATTTGCCGGCTCTGCAGCAGCGGAAAGGCGCTTTAAGCAAGCAGATGGAGGCGGCACGCGATGCGGAGAACGATTTGCGCATCCTGCGGGGTCAACTGACGCAGGTCGAAGCGCAACTCGAGGAGGCGAGTTTCGGGAGGGAATTGCGCCGTCAGCTGAAGCAGTTGAAAGAGCAGCGTTCGCGGATTACGGGCGCCGAGACATCGTATGCTGACAACAGAGCGCAGCTCGAGACGCTTGCCGCTTATGATCGGCGTCAAAAGCACCTGGAATTCGCGCAGATCAATCTGCCGGAAGCGCAAGAACTGAGGGACAAAACGCGGGAGCAATTGAACGCGCTGGGGACCGCGCAAAGCGAAGATGGGCGGCATCTGGAAAAGAACGCGAGCGAGATCAAGCGCCTGGAAGCACAGGTTGAGCAAGAACGAGAACTGCGCGGCCGGCTCGATCAAGCCCGGGCCGAGGTTCAGGTTCTGCGCGAGCGCAGGACGATCGCCCAGCAAGAACTGAAGGCGGTCGCCGCCGGGCGCCAGACGCGAATGCGCCTGCAGGGACGTCTGACAGAGGCCGTGGAGGAAAAGAGCTTGCGGGAGGAACTGCGTATCGCATTCGGACGTGACGGTGTGCCGGGGATGATCATAGAAACGGCAATCCCGGAATTAGAGGCGGAGGCGAATGCTCTGTTGACGCGCATGACCGACGGAGGCGTGCGAATCGGCTTCAATACGCAGCGAGAGACGCTCGCCGGCGCTGCGCTGGAGACACTGGATATCACGATTGCCGACAGCCTGGGCGCGCGTGATTATGAGATGTACAGCGGTGGCGAAGCCTTTCGCATCAATTTCGCCATTCGTATCGCGCTCTCGAAGTTGTTGGCGCGGCGGTCGGGGACCCATCTGCGTACACTTTTCATTGACGAGGGATTTGGCTCTCAAGATGCCGAGGGACGAACCAGGCTCGTGGGCGCCATCAACAAGATTCAATCGGATTTTGACTTGATCCTGGTGATCACCCATATCGACGAATTGCGCGATTCTTTTCCCGTGCGTCTGCTCGTAGAAAAGACCGCCGATGGCAGTACGGTGACCGCCAGCTAAGGTGTGCATTCGAAACTCATAGCGAAAGGAATAGGCATGACAGCTTCGAAACGAGACCATCGAGACTATAAATTGAGCCGAGAAGACGTCGATTTCTTCGTCGCCAACGGCTATTTGGGACCCTACGCGGCCATGTCCCCGGAGGAAATGGCGGAGATACGGGCTGAGATCGATACGGAGGTATTGAAGAGCGACGGTCCCAATCCGCGATCGCGCGGGCAATCCCGACATATGGACTGCCCTGTGGTTTACGATCTGGCCACGCATCCGGCCATTATCGAGCGCATCGCCTGCTTGCTGGGACCGGATCTGGTGGCATGGGCGACCAATTTCTGGCTGAAGGCGCCGGGCGGCGCCGAGATCCCCTGGCACCAGGATATCACTTTCTGGCCGCTGGAACCGCCGGTCAATATTTCCGCCTGGATCGCCATTGACAAGGTCACGGTCGAGAATTCCTGCGTCCAGATCATACCGGGTTCGCACCGCCGCTCGATACCGCACATTCCCACCGAAGAGGGCATGGCTTTCAAAGATATGGCGGATCCGCAGTTCTTTGATGTCGAGCAAGCCATCAATATGGAATTGCAGCCCGGCGAGTTCTTCTTGTTCAGCGAGCGCCTGCTGCACCGGTCAAGCAAGAATGTGTCGAGTAAGCGCCGGCTGGGCATTTCCGTGCGGGTGACCTTGCCCATCGTGCACATCTTTCAGGATCAGTCGCCCTTGCACCCCGGTCATACGGCGATTCTGGCGAAGGGGCGGGATGTCATGGGTTTCAATCGCTATGCCGGGCGGCCGGGCGGATGAAAAGGAACTCGCTCGCTTGAGCGTCGCCTGGAGGATCAAGCCTTTGGAGCATGATCCGAGGCGGGCGTCAAACCACTTTAGAGCATCTTGCGCCGCAACTCTTCCATGGCTTCGCGGGAGCGGCGGCGCAGTTTGGCTCGGAAATGAGCGGCTTCTATGGTGCTGTACTTGGTTCGGATGATGTTAACGATTTCGTCGGTACAGTCTTTGCAAAAGGCGCTTTCGGGATGGGGAAACTCCGCAATTGGCAATTCCGATTCGCATCTCACGCATGGTTTGAGTTCCGACAATGTGGAGCGTTCCTTCCTGTTCCACCCCTATTATACGCGATTATGCCCCAGAAGTGAATAAGCGCGCAACAGCCGCCAACGCAGCGTTTAATGGACAATTTGGCTCCGAACACACATATGACTGAAGCAGCGCCCTTGCGCGATTTTACCGCAGAAGACGACGAAAATTCGACAAACCGTTTCGGATGTGACACAATGTAAACAATATACAACTTTCCCGCCTGCGCTTTCCTAAACTGCGTTGTCGTGGCCCAATAGATTTGTTTTGTAAGACTGCTTGTCTTTGGAAAAATTGGCCGGGCAAGACAACCGCTGTTAGGAGAGTCTGCTGTGAAGTTGTGTGTGATTGAAGGCGACGGCATCGGCCAGGAAGTCGTGCCGGCGGCGGTATGCGTCTTGCGCCAACTTTTCCCCGAACTCGATATCGTACCTGCGGATGCTGGCTGGTGTACCTTCGAGGCGACCGGCGAGGCGCTTCCCGAAGAAACGGTAAGCATCGCGAAAGAAGCGAAGGCGGTGTTATTCGGCGCTTGCAGTTCGCCTTCCTATCCGGTTGCGGGTTACTCCTCGCCGATCGTCAAGCTGCGCCGATTGATGGAAACCTATGCCAACCTGCGCCCGACGCGCTACTTGCCCGTACCGACGGCGCGCGAGGGCGTAGACTTGGTTGTCGTGCGGGAAAATACCGAAGACCTGTACATCGGCGATGAACAAACGGACGATGCCGGCAATACCGGCACCGCCACCAAGCGCATCACGCGCAGCGCTACCGAGCTTATCGCGCATAAGGCATTTCAGTTGGCGCAGAGCGAGGGGCGCGGCCGAGTCACCATCGTGCACAAGGGTAACGTGCTGCCGCAAACGGACGGGCTGTTTCGGCGCGTGGCTTACGAAGTCTCTCAAGAATATGACGACATCGAGACGGATGAGTTGTTGGTGGATACGGCAGCCTACTGGCTGGTGAAAGAGCCGACGCGCTTCGATATCATCCTCACGCCCAATCTCTACGGCGATATTTTGTCGGATATGGCGGCGGCCTGGGGCGGTGGTTTGGGTTTGGCGCCGGCGCTTAACTTGAGCGAAGAGGTCGCCATTGCCGAGCCGGTACATGGATCCGCGCCGGATATCGCCGGCAAGCGCGTCGCCAACCCGACAGCAGCTATCCTCAGCGCGGCGATGCTGGTGCGCCATCACTGGAAGATGCCGGAAATCGCGAACCGAATCGAACGCGCGGTCTACGAAGCGCTCAGCGAAGGCGAACATACGGCTGACATCCTGGCTGGCTCCGGCGTCAGCACCGAAGACTTCGCCGACACGATTTGCAGCAAGCTGAGCTGACAATTCAAGGTTTTTCCTGCAGCAGGACATTTTGCGGGTGATCCATCGGATCCATAGGGCTGTCCCTTCCACGATATTGATCGGCAACCTCCATACATGGGATGCGGTAGAATAGTGTACATGACCCACTGATCCTTCTGGGGAGATGATCGACATGGCATCATTTACGCGTCAAGAAGCGCTGGATTATCACCGGCGCGGGCGGCCGGGCAAGATTCAGATGGACAGTCAAACGCAGCTGTCGCTCAGTTTGGATTATGCGGACCTAGATCGGGCCGCGCTATCCGATTGCGTAACACGAACTGACTTATGTGCTTGACATATGCCGTCCATTGGGGTAACGTGAGTTGACAATACTCCCTGGCGACCTCACGATAGTTCGTCAGGCAATTGGTGGGAGGCTAGGGAAAATTCCTAGCCTCCCCGCTTATTGTAGCCGAGGCTAAAGATCAATGATGTTTCGTTTGGCCATTTTTGTTGATGGAGCGTATTTGGAGAAGGTCGCCAAGCAGAATGACGTTAGGGTTGATTACGAAAAGCTTTCTTCCGAGATACTTACCCGGGTTAACGCTCGAACCCCAGCAGCACCGGTTGATCTGTTACGTACTTATTATTATAATGGCTTGCCCTACCAGAGTAATCGCCCCACTGACGGTGAAAAAGAATTCGTCCGGAGACGCCGTGGTTTCTACGACGCTCTAGAGCGGCTGTCTAGTTTTACCGTAAGATTGGGTGTCGTTAAGCATCGTGGCAAGGATAATACAGGACAGCCGATCTACCAACAAAAGCAGGTTGATCTACTGCTAGGTTTGGATTTCGCTTTGCTGAGCGCCAAGCGCTCCATCACGCACGCCGCGGTAGTAACCGGCGATAGCGATATGGTGCCTGCCTTGGAAGTGGCGCAGAGGGAAGGGATTGCCGTCTGGTTATTTGCCAGCCAGCCGCAAAGCCACGCGAGGGAATTGTGGCATACCGCCGATGAACGGGTTGATCTTGATAAAAACTTCTTGAATACGATCCAACGAGATAGATAGTTCCCTCACACTTTATGAACAGCGTTGACAAAGTGCGACTTGTGCTCGCGAGCGACCCAATGAGTCGCTCCTAAATCCCGCGCCGCCGCAACATTGACAATTGTAGGGGCGCCACTTGTCTCGCCCCACGCCGCACTTGCACTAAAACAGCGGCAGCGTTCACACCTCTTCTAAGGAGGAAACCACCATGGCATCATTCACGCGTCAAGAAGCGCTGGATTATCACCGGCGCGGGCGGCCGGGCAAGATTCAGATCGCGCCGACCAAGCCGCTCGACAGTCAATTGCACCTGTCGCTGGCGTATTCGCCGGGCGTGGCGGAAGCTGTGCTGGAGATCGACAAGGATCCGCTGGCCGCCTACGAGATGACGGCGCGGGCGAACCTGGTGGCGGTGATCTCCAACGGCAGCGCCATCCTGGGCTTGGGCGATCGCGGTCCGCTGGCCTCCAAGCCGGTGATGGAAGGCAAGGGCGTGCTCTTCAAGAAGTTCGCCGATGTCGATGTCTTCGATATCGAAATCACCTCGCGCAAAACCGAAGAGATCATCGAGGTCTGCAAGGCGCTGGCGCCCACCTTCGGCGGCATCAACCTGGAAGACATCAAGGCGCCCGAATGCTTCGAGATCGAAGAGCGTTTGATGGAAGAACTCGATATCCCGGTCTTCCACGACGATCAGCACGGCACGGCGATCATATCAGGCGCGGCTTTGCTCAACGCGCTGGAGATCACCGGCAAGCGCATGGAGGACATCAAGGTCGTCATCAACGGCGCGGGCGCCAGCGCCATCGCCACCGGCAAATTCTTCAAATCGCTGGGCGTGGCCCGGGATAATATCCTCATGCTTGATTCGCGCGGCGTCATCCACCACCAGCGCGAAGACAACATGAATATCTACAAGACCGAATTCGCCATCCCGACCCACGCCCGGACGTTGCACGAGGCCTTGGAGGGAGCGGACGCGCTTATCGGATTGTCCATCGCCGGGTCGGTGACACAAGACATGATCAGAGGCATGGCCCCCGACCCTATGCTCTTTGTGCTGGCCAATCCCACGCCGGAGATCATGCCGGAGCTGGCGGTGGAAGTCCGCCCGGACGCCATCATCGGCACCGGCCGCAGCGATTATGTCAACCAGGTCAATAACGTGCTCGGCTTCCCCTTTATCTTTCGCGGGGCGCTGGATGTTTATGCGACAGGCATCAATGAGGAAATGAAGATGGCGGCGGCGCGCGCCCTGGCGGCGCTGGCGCACGAAGACGTGCCGGATAGCGTGCTCGCTGCTTATGGGCAAGAGTCGATCAAGTTTGGCAAAGATTATCTGATTCCCAAGCCGCTGGACCCGCGCGTATTGCTGTGGGTGGCGCCGGCGGTGGCGCAGGCCGCGATGGATTCCGGGGTGGCGCGGCGTCAACTGGATATCGACGAATACAAGCAGGAATTGATCAGCCGCCAGGGCATAGGGCGCCAGGTGCGGCAGAATATCATTAATCGGGCGCGGGCGGGATCGCTCAAACGTATCGTCTTCCCGGAAGGCGAAGAACCCAAGATCATCCGCGCCGCCATGCAGATCCGCGACGAGGGCATCGCCCATCCGATCTTGATGGGACGGCCGGAGCGCATTCGCGGGACGATTGACAATCTGGGCTTGAACTACCAACCGGAAGCCTTTGATCATTACGAAGCCGACAATCAATACGAATATCGCGATCTGCTCTACGACCTGCGGCGGCGCAAAGGCGTGACCCTGGGCAAGGCGCGGTCGCTGGTGCGGCAGCGCAATTACTACGCCAGTCTGATGGTCAGGAAGGGCGATGCCGACGCTATGGTCAGCGGCTTGACCTACGAATACCCGGACGTGATCCGACCGGCGCTGCAAGTCTTCGGCACGCGCGAAGGCGCGACGCGGGCGGCCGGCGTCTATCTGATGGTGATCGAGGGGCGGTCTTATCTCTTCACTGACGCCACGGTCAATATCGATCCCGATGCCGAAACCCTGGCGGAGATCGCCGTGCTGGCGAACGATTTCGCTGAGACCCTGGGGCTAGACGCGCGCGTGGCCATGCTGTCCTTTTCGAATTTCGGCTCCACGCCCCATCCGCAGAGCGACAAGGTGCGGCGGGCGGTGGAGGGGGTGCGGGCGCGGAGACCCGATATCTTGATCGACGGCGAGATGCAAGCTGATACGGCGGTGGTGATCGATATCATCGAAGATCGTTATCCCTTCAGCCAGGTGCGGGATGCCAATGTGCTGGTCTTCCCCAATCTGGACGCGGCCAATACATCGTACAAGCTGCTCTCGCGGCTGACCGAGGCCGAGGCGATTGGTCCGATCCTGCTGGGCATGGGCGCGCCGGTGCATGTCTTGCAGGCGGGGGACGATGTCGAGGATATTGTGGCGATCGCGGCGGTGGCGGCTATGGACGCGCATGGGCGTTGATTCACCACCGAGGCGCAGAGGGCACAGAGAACAATTCACCACAAAGACACAAAGGACACGAAGAAAATGTAGGGGCGACCTATCAGGTCGCCCGATTTGTTGTGCTTTCGACGCTGCGGCGGCCATGGACGCGCATGGGCGTTGATTCACCACCGAGCGATATAACCACCGAGAACACCGAGAAGAATTCACCACCGAGGCGCAGAGGGCACAGAGAGGCGAGCCGTTGGCTCGCCTTTTTTGATCCTCCGAGAAAATCATCCCGCGTGGGCGAATCGAGCGGAGATTGCACTGAAAAGAGGTCAAAGAGCGTTGGTTAGAATCGGGTGTGAAATTCTGTGACACAGAGCGAAATGCTGGCGCAATTGCCATATTGCCGCCGGGAAAAAAGTTTTTTCGGCGGACTGGCGCCTTTTTGTGGCCGTTTGGCAATTTGATGCGGCGGATTGATGTAGGGCTACAGGAGGTCATGGGCTGAGGATAGCAGGGTTTGGATGTGGAGTGGCGACTATATGGTCGCGGTCTTGTTTGGTGACGATGCGCTTGGTGGGGTGATTGGTTTTTCACCACAAAGACACGAAGGGCACAAAGGCATTTAACCACCTTTTCTTTGGTCGCAAAACGGACAATACGTACAATCGCCTAACCAAAACCATACAGACGCGCTGCGGATGACTGGCAATAATGTGCTATTCTCTACTAGAACGAATAGATAGATATTACAATAGGAGAGTTAGCCATGCGATACATTTTACTAACCCTTATCTTGCTCCTATGCCTCGCGCCGACACTGGCAACCGACTACACGCTGGATGAGGAATGCACCCTTGCCGATGCCCTTAGAGCCGCCAACGCCGACATGGAGCGCGGCGCTTGCCCGGCCGGCGACGGCGCCGATACCATCACGCTCACCGCCGACATCACCCTAACGGGAGAATTGCCGCGTATCATCTCCGACATCACCATTGACGGCGCGGGCTTTACCATCAGCGGGGATGGGGAATGGCGCGTCTTTTATGTCGATCTGGGCGGCTCGCTCACCCTGCAAAACATCCATCTGACTGAGGCGCGAGCTCACAGCGAGGTCAGCTTCATCAGCGTCTGGGGCTCGACCGACTATAGCAAGAGCGGTGGCGCCATCTTGGTCAACCGCGGCAGCCGGCTGGAACTGGTTAACAGCACTTTCACGGACAATGCGGCGGCGGACTTTGGCGGCGTACTGGATGCCTGGGATAGCGAAGTTATTGTCACCGACAGCGTATTCAGCGGCAATAAGGCGGAGGATGGCGGCGCGATAGCTTCGGCTTTGAGCGTGGTCACCATCAGCAATAGCAGCTTCGAGGACAACCGTGTCAGGGACGACGGCGGCGCGCTGCAGGTGTTTAACAGCACGGCGTATGTCACCGATTCGCAGTTCATTGGCAATGTAGCAGCGCGTAGAGGCGGGGCGATCACCGTCTTTAGGGGCACCGTGGAACAAAGCGGCAATACCTTCACCGACAACGTTGGCGGTGACTGTGCTGGCTGCTGATCAGCGCGCCACATCGCCCATATTTCGCTGAGCCAATGTAGACCAATCCAGATCGATGCCGATGACAGATAGTCACGACCACCACCACAGAGATACTGTAGGGGCGGCCCATTGGGTCGCCCTTTTCCATACACGCAACCCACAATGTCGAGGATATCCTGGTGGCGGCCATGGACGCGCACGGGCGTGACGGCTGATGTTTGCCACCACACAGGCATACGGAGAACTGTGTCTAGGCGCCTTTCCTTTGTGCCATTCGTGTCTTTGTGGTTAGCCTTTAGTCGGATCTAGACACTCCCGGCACAGCCCCTTGAAAGCCAGGTGCTCCGACTGGATGCGGAAGCCGTGCTTTTGCAGCATGCGCCGCTGGAAGTCGGCCAGTTCCTCGTCGGGGATGGTCAAGATTTGCCCGCAGGACCCGCAGCTCAGGTGATGGTGCCGGGCGCCGGCGATGCTGTAGGTCTTGCCCTGCGGATCGATAGTCGTTTCCGTAGCCAGCCCGACCGCGCAGAGCACATCGAGGGCGCGGTAGATGGTCGACCTGTCGATGCTGGGATCGAGGTGAGCGACGCGGGCGAAGATCTGGCTCAAGCTGGCGTGACCGGGAATCTCGCAGATGGCGTCGAGCACGATCAAGCGCTGCGGCGTGACGCGGTAGCCGCCGGCGCGCAGCCGCTCGATATAGTCGAGGTTTTCGTGTGTCATCAGGTCAATGCGCCGGGCAATCTTCAACGATGATTGTCCCCGACGTCGCCGGGAAAGGCAAATGGCGATAGCACGCAGAGAAAGCCTTAGCAGATGTTTCCATACTGCGGGCGACCCACCGGGTCGCCCCTACCGCCGACTTTTATTTTGGAGTTATATTGCTTTAGATGTTCCCAATTCTGCGCCTCTGTGCAGAAAAGCAACTTGTTGCGATTGCCCTGTGCTAACGAGGCCGCAGGGCGCAAATCCGTCGGCGCTGCGCTATAATCGACTCGTTTGCAGGGAGGACAGTCTTATCTAGGTTTGCGATCCGCGAGGGTGAGAATGGCGTCTGACAAAGTAAAACTCGGCATAGTCGGCTTGGGCAATATGGGGACGGTGCATGTCCGGCACATGCTGGACCTGCCCAATACGGACCTGGTCGCCGTTTGCGATACCAATGAGCGGAAGCTGCAAGCCGCGAAGGCGGACAGCGGCGTCGCCCGCTTCCGCGATTACCGGCAGATGCTGGATTCGGCGGCGCTGGACGGCGTGATCATCGCGACGCCGCATTACGATCATCCCGATATGAGCATCGCGGCCTTCGAGCGCGGCATCCACGTCTTGGTGGAAAAGCCCATCGCCGTGCATGTCAACGAAGCGCAGCGCATGATCGACGCCTATCATTCGTTCAAGCGGCAGATGCCGGACTTGGTGTTCGCGGCCATGTTCATGCAGCGGACCTGGGGGCATTGGCGCAAGATCAAGGCCATGATTGATCGGGGCGAACTGGGTAGGCTGATTCGCTGCAGCTGGATCATCACGGATTGGTTCCGGACGCAGTATTACTACGACAGCGGCGGCTGGCGCGCGACCTGGCGCGGCGAAGGCGGCGGCGTTTTGATGAACCAGTGCCCGCACAACCTGGATCTGTATCAGTGGTTGGTGGGCGCGCCCGCGCGGATCCACGGCTTCGCCAGTTTTGGCAAGCACCATCAGATTGAAGTGGAGGACGAAGCCACCGCTTACTTCGAGCATGACAATGGCATGATCGGGCACTTCATCACCACCACCGGCGAATCGCCCGGGACGAATCGGCTGGAGATCACCGGCGAAAATGGCAAGCTGGTATGCGAGAATGGTGAGATCATTTTCTATCGCAACCAGTGGTCGTCAATCAAGCAACTGTGGGAGTCCCCAAAGGGTTTTGATAAGGTGCCTTGCCAGCGCGAAATCGTCGACTTCGAAGGCAACAGCGACGGGGGACACGAACTGGTTATCGCCAACTTCGCCGATGCGATTTTGCAGGGAAGCGACTTGATCGCGCCGGCCGAAGAAGGCTTGCATTCGATCATGATCAATAACGCCATCATTCTGTCGGCTCACAAGAGAGAAACGGTTTCCTTGCCGATAGATGGCGACGAATTCGCCGATCTGCTACAACTTTATATTGAAGAATCCGCCAGAGAAGGAGCAGCGCAATGAGTCAATCGGTCCTGGCAGCGCAACTGTTTACGATTCGGGATTTTACCAAGACTCGCGCCGACTTTGCCGACAGCATGCGAAAGATCCGCGAGATCGGCTACCGTGTGGTACAGGTGTCGCAAGTTGGCGACATCGGCGACGCTTACATCAAGCGGGTTTGCGATGACAACGGACTTTCGATCTGCAATACTCACGTCAGCGTTGATCAGCTCCAGAACGATATCGATGACGTGATCGCGCAGCACGAGTTGTGGGGTTGTCGCCACGTGGCGATCGGCGGCATGCCACTCGAGTTCCGCGACAGCGAGGCCGGCTTCCGACGCTTCGCGGCCGTCGCCAACGGCATCGGCGAAAGGCTCGCGGATGCCGGGCTCAGCTTCAGTTACCACAATCACAGTTTCGAGTTCATCAAATTCGGCGATCGCAGCGGACTGGAACTCTTTTTCGACGAAACCGACCCGCGCTATGTGCGCGCGGAACTGGATACCTATTGGATACAGCACGGCGGCGCCGATCCTATTGCCTGGATCGACCGCATGGCCGGTCGCATGCCGGTGATTCACCTGAAAGACATGGTGATGACGCCGAGCGCTGATGGGCGCGGCCAGCAGACGATGGCCGAGGTCGGCGAGGGCAATATGAACTTCCCGGGCATACTGGAAGCCTGCCGACGCGCGGGCGTCGAGTTCTACGCCGTTGAGCAGGACATCTGCCAGCGCGACCCCTTCGAGAGTTTGGCGATCAGCTATCGCAACCTGCGCGCCATGGGCTTGGATTGAAAGCGGCTCCTGCAAATCCTTTTTTCACCACAGGTGAATTATCGTTGCATGACTTACTTGTACTTACTTCTGCGCTCTCTGTGGTGAATCCCCCGCTCAGCCCAGGAACTGCCCCGTAGGGTAAAACAACATGCAATGTTGTTTTACCCTACGGTAGTGATGGTTCAGTTAGAATGAGTTTTCAAAACCCTAGGGTTATTCCAACTGTTCTAACGGAATCGGCAGGCGATAGACTTTTCTATTGCGCTCAACTGATCCCTCGATCAGATGACCTTCGGCCACCAATTCCTTGAGATCGGCGCGAAGGTTTTGGATAGTTTTCCCAATAGCCTCGGCAATCGCTTTCTGGCTGTCGTGCCCGGCCGCGACCGCCGCCATGATCTTATCCTTGACGCGCGGCTTGACAGAACCGGCTTTGATCTGGATGGCGCTGTCCAAGGCACGGTAGAATTTTAACACACTCCGCTGGCCCTTGGAAGGCTCTAACCTTGAGCTGATATCTCGCTACTGATTACATGTTCTGCGCTCGTGAACTATCTTGCAATTTTTCGCAATAAGCCAGATGCGTATGATGGTCTGTTAGGCTTGGCTAGAACTTAGAGGATACCTTTAATGGAAGAGACGCGGGAACATCAAGCAGAGGACCATCATCACCATCAGCAGGACCACAGTCACGTTCATCATCATCATCACGCTCACGCCCATCACCACCACAGCGACAATATCCTGATCAAGCTCGCTATGGTGTTGCACTTGCCCGGCTTCACACATGATCACAGCCACGCCGATCTGGCGGGGGACAGGGCTTTCCTGGACAACCAGTTAGCGATCCGCACGGTCTGGATCGCGCTGGTCGCGCTGGGACTGACGACCGCGCTACAGATCGTCATATACGCTGCCAGCGGTAGTGTGGCGCTCTTGGCGGATACGGTGCATAACCTGGGCGACGCGCTCAATTCGGTACCCTTGTTGATCGCTTTCTATTTCGCGCGTCGACTGGCGAACCGCAGGTATACCTACGGTTATGGCCGCCTGGAGGATATCGCGGGCGTCTTCATTGTCATTTCTATCGGCTTTAGCGCGGCGTATATATTGCTGGAGTCCGTGCAAAGGCTGTTCAATCCGCGGGAGCTGGAAAACCTGGAGTGGATCGCGCTGGCCTCCCTGGTGGGATTCGTGGGCAACGAACTGGTAGCCCTCATGCAGATCCGCGTCGGTCGGCGCATCGGCTCGGACGCCATGATCGCTGATGGACAGCATGCGCTGATCGACGGCTTGACATCGCTGGCTGTGCTGATCGCGGTCATCGGCACCTTGATCGGATTGCCTATTCTTGATCCCATCGTGGGCATCGTGATCGCCTTTGCGATTGTCGGCATCACCTGGAACGCGATTAAGGCGGTTTGGTATCGCATGATGGACGCGGTCGATCCGCATCTGGTGGAGCATGTGGAAGCGCATGTGCGCGGGATTGAAGGCGTGGCGGAGATCGAGACGCTGCGCATGCGCTGGGTCGGGCATCGCATGTACGGCGTGCTAAAATTGCGCGTCGCGCCTGGCATGACGCTTGAGCAGAGCCAGGCGATTGTCGATATGGCTCAGCGCGAAGCGGGTCATGTGATCCCGCAGTTGGATGAGCTGACCGTGCAGGTGGTAACGACCCCCCTCTAAATCTCCCCCCGAAGCATCAGGGGGAGACTTCGCGAAGCACTCGCTCTTCAATATCGGTTTCGGTTGGCTGGACATGCTATTCATCTTCAATTTTCAAGTCAATTTCTCGCCCCAGAAAACGAGCTACTCGTTCCTTTTCCGCCTCCAAGAGAGGCAGGAGAGACTTGTCAAGCGGTTGAAAAGGAGACACGACGATGCGCGCGGTTTTCCGCCGCTGTTCCAGCTTCCAGTTAGCGACGGCTTCCCCGCGGATGATGACGCAGGCGCGGATCAAGCCGCCGCCGGGGTGAACGCGCTTGGCATAAGCCGCCTCCACCATGAAGTCGCGACTCTCGTAAACCAGCAGGTAGTTGTCATAGCGCGGCAGGAAACGCAGGTTGGGCTCCGCTTGACTTTCAGGCAGGTGCTGAATCTGCTGCTTGAGCAGCGAGACTGCGCCGACGGGCGATTCACAGGAGACGCATTCGCCGGCAATGGCCGCGAAGGCCGCGCCAGCTCGCTTGGCGCTGATGCCCGTCCAGCGGGCGAAATCCGCGCTGGTCGCCGGTCCATAGGCGCGCAGGTAGCGGCGGGCGAAGGTCGGCAGCGTTTCCTCAGCGGCTTCCTGCGCCTTGTAATCCGGCAACCATTGCGAGAGCAGGACGTAGGTCAAATCTCCCTCGCGTTCGGGACCGAAGCAGATGAGCCCGCGCAGCGCGGCGTAGCGTACCAAGTGATGGATGGCTTGCCCGGCGACTGGGGTGCCGCGCGCCCCCAGCTTCTCGGCGAGTTCTGCGCGAACCAGCGGGCCGTCTGTTGCGAGAATCTCGGCGATATGATTGAGGGAGTTTTCGCGAATGATTTCGCTCAAGCCAAGCTGCTGATAGCGTCGATTGGTTCCGCTTATGGCGCGCTCCGCAAATAGCGCAAGTTGGGGGGCAATATCCTCCGCCGCGACCAGGTGCAGCGTTCCGCGCAGGCCCCAGGTGAGTACAAAGCTGCGGTCGACTTCGCGCGCGCGCCTGAGGTCTTCTTGCGTGATGCCCGTCGTACGGGCGGCGATTGCCAATTGAGCCGAGGGCCATTCTTGGGACTGGAGGGCGCAAAGCTCGCGGACAAGCGACTCCGCGGATGCCATGCGCGCATCTTCAGCAAGGCGTTGGTTTTGCAGGCGCAAGCGACGCAGTTGCGCGAGTGACAAATCGCTGTTCACGGATCATCCTCGTTGCACTCTCGCCAAGCATTATACGCTATGATGAGAGAATAGTTATTTGGCATTCGAGACGGGCGTACGATGAAAGGACGACAGGCGTTTCTCCTGACATTGATAATCGGCGCGCTCCTGCTGGGCGCATGCAGCGCAGGTAAGCCTCGGATCAGCTTTGACGAGCTTGACTTCGCTTTGGCGGACGCCGGCAGCGGAGAGAAACTCTTCAATCAGTCGAATAACGAAGCGCCGGCTTGTTCTACGTGTCACTCGGTCACGGGGGAACAGAGCAGCATTGGCAATTCGCTGGCTGGGCTGGCGGAGATCGCCGGCAGCCGCGTGGGTGGTCAATCTGCCGAAGAGTATCTTTATTGGAGTGTCTTGCGTCCGGGGCGATACCTGGTCGCGGGCTATTCGAATATCATGTTCGCGGATTACGAAGACCGCCTGGAAGCGCCTGACCTGGCAGATCTCATTGCCTATCTGGGGACTTTAGACTAGATTGAATGAATGGTTGTCTAGTCGCCATACGTTACTGAGTAGATTGAGGAGAAGGAGGAGAAGGCCATGGATATCAGTTCGGCGGGCGGCGCGCTGATTATCTCTGTTTTGCGCTTGTCCCACATTGTGGCGGGCTTGATCTGGGTGGGCGCCGCGATCATGATGTCATTTTATGTCGAGCCGGCATCCCAGCGATCGGGCGGGAACGGGGCTCGATTCTTGCGGGCGTTATATGGGAAGAGCAATTACTCGCGAATGATCCCGGTTGCGGCCATCATCACAACGTTGGCCGGGTTGCTTCTGTACGGCATGATGTCTTATCACGAGACTATGAACAGCGCGATGGGCATGTCAATAACGCTGGGCGCTCTATTTGGTTTGCTCGCCTTCGGTCATGGGTTTTTCGCGCTGTGGCGCGGCGCCGGGCGATATAGCGATCTGGTGAAAAGCGGCGATGGGGATGAAGCGACCCTGCAAGCGCTTGAAGACAAACTGCGCCGCAATGGACGCGTCAGCATGTGGCTGGCGCTAGTCTCGCTGGTGCTGATGGCTGGCGCGCGCTACATCAGCCCGCTTTTTGGCTGACAGATCCGATTGTATTTCCAGAAAGACGGGATACTGTCAGTATCCTGTCCTTCGGTTTCCCCCTCATTGATAGGCGCATTCACTTGCGGGTCGATTATCCAGCTTCTATCACGAAATCAGTTTGACAGCGTTTTTGTTAGAAAACGGAAACCCGCGACTATTTGTTCACCATTGATAGAACATTTGTGCTAGACTTACTGTCAAGATGGTCTGATGACTTCGTTCACCAGATGCTTAACAGCGCAATGAGTTGGTCATCGCGGTTTCACCTTCGGGTGGTGGCGGCGGCTGACTGATTGCTGTATGGCTGCCCGCCCCTGCACCAATCATGAACCGCGTGTGGACGGCCCGAGGCAGCAACGAAGGATGGCGGTCGCGCGTAAGCGAGCCGTCCGCAAGCGAATCGCCGGAGTCAGCAGATTGGGAGCGGTTGCGACAGCCGCTCGGCGCGTAACCGGCGAAAAGGTTCCAGGAGTGTCGCGCTCACAGAAAATAACAAGCCTTTTTGCCACATGAGCAAGGGGGGTTTGTTAAAAATAGCGACTAGGGAAAGGGACACATATGAAAGAGCCGCTCGGCGGCAGCGAATCGTACTGCCGCGCTCACGCAAAAGTGCAAACCGGCCCCATGCATGAGCATGGGGGTTTACTAAAACAGAGCACGGTCAAGATGATTGACGCGCCGGCCGGTCGTATCGGTGGATATATGCTGGTCTGGGGCGAAGCGGACCGGCGCGATCTGCAAGGCGAGTTTTTCACCCCGCAAACAGACGTGGGGCTGGATTGGTATGAACAGCGTCCGGTTTTGTATCATCATGGCTTGGATGGCGCGCTGAAAGCGGCGGTCATCGGCGTCATTGATACACTGCGACCGGATGATACAGGACTCTGGGCAGAGGCGCAGCTGGACCTGCACAAACGCTATGTGAGAGCGGTGCGGCGGCTGGTGGACCTGGGCGTCCTGAGCTGGTCATCGGGCAGTCTGCCGCATTTGGTGGATGTCGGCGAGGATGGGCAAATCAAAACTTGGCCCATCGTGGAAGGCAGCCTGACACCCACCCCTGCCGAGCCGCGACAGACGGATGTGCAAACCCTCAAGAGCGCTTACAAGTCGCTGGGTTTGGATCTGTCGCGATTGGGCATTGAAGCGACAGACAGCCCTAATCTTGATAGAGCAGGACAGAAAGGACGATCGATGACGGAATCATCTAGCGCCGCTATAAAGCGCTTGCCACTGGCGGACGAGCGCGAGGCCATCAGAGCGAGACGCATCAAAATCGGCAGCGAGTTCGATAGCCTGGACGCAATGGACATGCTGCACGGCTACATGTTGCTGCGCTCGACCAAGAGTTTCCAAGGGGTGAGCGAGCGCTATTCCAATGCGCTGTCACAAAAAGTTGGCAAGGCTGAGCTAAGCGCAATCAAGGCGGACGAACTCGCCTACAGCACACAGACCGGCTTCGGCGATGAATGGGCGCCGGAGCTCTGGAGCCAGCAGATCTGGCACAAGGCGCGACAGGACAACACCATCCTGCCCTTGTTCCAGACCATCGAAATGCCGAGCAATCCTTTCGAGTTACCGATTGAAGGAACTGATCCGCAGGTCTATTTCGTGCCGGAAACGAGCGACGAGGCGCATTTGAGCCTGGGCGCGGGCAATCCGATTCCGGATAGCAAGATCGGTTCGGGGCTGGTGACGCTCAACGCCAAAAAGTTGGCGCTGCGGGTCGGGTTCAGCAGCGAACTGGTTGAAGACGCCATGATCCCGGTGTTGAATATCTACCGACAGCAAGCTGTCCGGGCGATCGCGGACGCTATTGACAACGTGCTGCTCAACGGCGACACCACGACAGCGGCGAGCGGCAATATCAACCGCGACAATGGCATGCCGCCCGCCACGGCCAAGTACCTGTCGATGGACGGTTTGCGTCATCTGCCGTTGGTGGACAATACGGACAATCGCGTCAATCTCAACGGCGCGCCGAGCCTGGCCAAGATGCGCGAGGCGCGCTTCAAAATGCCGAGCAAGTACGCCGCGCGTCCCTCTGACCTGGCCTGGATCGTCGACAGCGGGACCTACGCCAAGCTGCTGGGCATCGACGAATTTCTGACTATGGACAAGGCGGGTCCGCTAGCCACGGCGCAGACCGGGCAGATCGGTCTGGTGGACGGCATTCCGGTTTACGTTTCGGCCGAGATGCCATTAACCGAAGCTGATGGCAAGGTCGGCGGCAGCAACGACCGCGGGCAGGCGCTCTGCGTCTACCGACCGGGCTGGACCGTTGGCTATCGGCGCAAGATCGCGGTCAGCGTGGATTACCTGTCCTATTACGACAGTTATCAGTTGACGGCGACGGTGCGGCTGGCCTTCGTTCGCTTTGATGACGATGTGGCGAGTTGCTTGTATAACATCACGATGTAGGTGTTCTCGGGGCGGGGGCGTCAAGCCCCTGCCCTGGTGGGTTGTGTGATAGAATGTCCAAACTATTGGAAATCTCAGCAAAGCGAGACTTGCGGTGAATGTCAAATTGATGGTTACGGCGAATTATGCGGAAGTTGAGCCAGATACGCAACGAATGAACATTCTCGGCATCGCCTTCCAGATCCCGGCAAAGGAATTTCCAGTATTTTATAAACAACTATATTTTGCGTTGATATTGGAAGGAAATGATATATCTAACCATGCCACGCGACACAAACTACGGATCAAATTAGCCGACGAAGATGGCGGCGCTATATCTGCGGCTGAAGGACATTTCGAGATGCCAGCAAGCTCGCCTGGAATAGCTCCGCTAAAAGGGATGGTATGCGAATTCATCGGACTGACTTTTCAACACCCAGGGGATTATCGTATTGATATAAGCGTCGATGAAGATGAGCTCGTTGCTTCTACGATTTTGCGAGTCGTGAGAGCTGAGGCATAAATGTCCGCGAAAGCCCAAAAGCTCCTGGAGCGGATGCGTAATTCCCACGCTAATTGGAAGCGTCGGGATATTGACGCACTGTATGCAGGATTTGGGTTCAGGATAAGTCATGGCAGTAATCATGACCACGTTTCTCATCCAGAATATCCGGATCTGCGGGATACCCTGCCACGTCACCGTAAAGTTCCAATATATATCGTGAGGAATGCGATCAGAATCGTTGACAAGCTGATTGAACTAAGAGATACTGCTGATAACTCCGATAGAAAATGACACAAACGAAGGAGCCGGAGAAAATGTTAAATCCTGAAATACTACGACGGGCGCAAGCATTAGCCAAGCAACCCTATCAAGCGCGGATATTTTTGGATGAAACGACGGAAGGCGAGCCGGTTTATGTCGCGCTAGTTCCGGAAATGCCTGGGTGTCATACTCATGGCGACACTGAAGAAGAAGCGAGGGAATGGCTCGAATCGGCAAAAGTTGATTTTATTTATTTTCTGCTGGCGGACGGACTGGATGTACCGGCGCCGCAGGAAATAGGGCATCATGTCAGCATAGACATGAGCGAGTTTTCCGGTTGCCGCGACGACAGCATTCTCACCGGCTCGGATGGATCCCGCGTTGCAATTATGCAAGGGCAGCCGGTTGAGACGGGATAAGTACGAACCTTCTCTTGACCATATTTGCAAAACGCTTTGTTTCACGCTGAATAGCCCTCACCCAACAAGCACCCAAAACGCCTCGAAAAGATAGCCCCCGTCCTCTTGACGCTGCGCGCTGAGCGCGACTTCCACGCCCCTGCCCTGGTGGTTGCAAGTGTAATTCTAACCGTAATCTTACAAGAGAGAATATATGTTATACTTGCATGAATCTGTTGAGAACGAAGGACAACACTGAGCATCGAGGTTTTCGATGAGCACGAACCCCGCTCCACAAATGGTTGGCGAACCTGGCTTGAAACAAGAAATCGATATTGCGGCAGAAATAAGGAGGCTGTTCTCCCGCGCGACCTTTATCACGCTCGAACCCGGGATGTCCAATTCTTTCTCGGAAGGACTCGAAGAAGCAATAGAGAAATACGGTGAACTCGCTTTGAGGGAAATCCAAAGTATCATATTGAGCGAAGAAACAGCGTCTTCGATTGCTTTGGAAGCACTGAAGTATGTGGGAAATTCGGACTCAAAAGTCTGGCATGATGAACGTCGCGTGATGCTGGAGACTTGTCTGAGAAATAGTCGTTCCGCATGGGTGCGTGATGGTGCAGGATTGGGTTTGTCATTTCTTGACGATCCGCGGTCGATTCCAGAATTGGAACAGGCCATTGAAAGAGAACCAAGCGAGGCGCTCAAAGAAGACTTGCTATTGGTGTTGGATCAGCTAAAGCGAACCGCCTTGGAATCGTAATTGACGTGGCATTTCTCTTGCGGGGAATCGGCAACAAGGCTTGGTGGGACAAGAGCCGAGACGATTTCTCTTGGTTGGGTGAAGATGATCTAATAGCTGACGTTCTCAAAAGCTTGAGTACGGTCAATGGTGCCTTGTCAACGTATATTATCGATGAAGATAAGACAAAGATTGACCGTGTAGTCGCTGCGCTTGCGAGCGGACGGACCAAGATCGAAAACTTTGACTATATGCTTGTGCCAATTGATGTCGTATTGAAGAATTTCCGGTCCGACAACACGAAAGGCAAGACTCCTGATTTCAAAGTCAACGAGTGGCATTTGGATATCGTTCACTTGACACCTGCAAAGCTGGTTCAGCTAGCATATATCTTGCGCAATCACAAAGAATCCTTGTCTCGAATGCTCAAACCAGAGGTAAAGTCAGCTTTGCAAACGGGCAAAGATAAAGGCTATCTTGATATGAGCAAAGTCAGCGAGAAAGTGAAACTGGAACTTGCATGAAGGTCTGATTGCAAATATCACTTCACCCCACCACCACCCACAGCGCCTGAAAGTAATAACCCCCGTCCTCCTGACGCTGCGCGCTTAGCGCGACTTCCACAGCCTCGCCCGGTCGAGACAATTCGATCACTGTGCCGTAGGCATAGCCCCGCATTAGCGCCTGCTTGAGGGCAAAGGCGACGCCGTCCGCCCGTATCTCCACTTGTACGCCGGGCAGCAATAGCTCGCCGGCGACCGGCAGCCGATGACGCGCGGGATCAAACTGCTCTGGCGATATGGCGAGGATTTTCAAGTCGAGTGTCTTCCGCTCCGCTATCTCATAAGTTAACACGGGCGCCGTTCGGGCGAAAGCATCGCTGACCCATCTGCCCAGCGTCCCGCAAGATTCTGCCAAAAGAACAGGGAGGATATCTATATGTACAGCATAGCAACTTTGCACGAATTCCGCCGTCACTTGCAGTTGACCGATACCGATGCCGATGCCGATTTGAGGCAGGCTCTGGAAAATGCCAGTCACCTCATCGAGTCTCTGACGCAAAGGCGCTATTGCCCCGCGCTGGAGACGCGCCGCCTGCCGATCGACGCAGCCAATCCGCGCGAGTTGATATTGCCAGACGATCTTCTGGACCTGATTTCAATCGAATCCGACCAAGGAATCTTGAGCAAGGACACCCTGCGCCGCCTACCGATGAGACCTGACTTGCCGGCCAGCGTACTGATCCTGAACGACGGCGAGGTATTCACCGGAGAATTGAGCGTCAGTGGCGTCTGGGGCTGGCACGACCGCTGGACCCAAGCCTGGCAAAAAAGCGGAGATCAGATCCGTGGCTCGACACTCAACGCCAGCGCCGCCTGGATAACTGTCGACGATGTTGACGGAGAGAACCAAGACGGCATCAGCCCGCGCTTTCAGGTTGGACAGTTGTTGCGCATGGAAAGCGAATACATACGGCTAATTGCTATCGACCGTGAGGGCAATCGCCTGAGGGCTCTACGAGGCGTCAATGGAACGGAGGCGGTTTCCCATGCTGCAGGCACGCCGATCGAGACCTATCGAGCAGCGTCCGCAATCCGCGACCTATGCCTGCGATATGCGGAATTGCTGATCAATTCGGCGGGTTTGCTCAAAGATGAAACATCGCCCACGCTGAAGCGGCTGCGACGACTGACGGCCTGAGATTACCCGCGAGACCGCGGTTCTGCGATGTATCGCGTCTGGTTTTCACTTGCGCTCTGCGTTATGTTAGCGCGATGATTTTCAAGCATCGCGGCGGCAGGAACAGATGACGCATCGATTCAACAGGTTGGTTGCCCTGCGCTATCGCGATTTCCGTTGGCTGTGGCTGGGCGAGACTGTCGCCTGGACCGGTTCGCAGATGCGGAACTTCGCGATCAACTGGCATGTCTTCGAGTTGTTGCGCGGGCAGACCTTCATCTTCACGGCATTTGGCAATGACATCGTAATGGGATCCGAGGCATTCGGCTTGGGCATGCTGGGTTTGGCGCGCGTGATCCCGGTGTTGCTATTCGCCTTGCTTGGCGGCTTGCTGGCGGATGCCTTCGAGCGCAGACTGGTGATGGTCGCGACGCAGTGTCTGTCGGCGCTGTTGGCCGCCGTGTTGGCCCTGCTCACATTGAATGGGCAGGTAAGCGTTGGCGCGATCTACATCGTGACCGGGCTGTCTGCCGCCGCTATGGCATTTGATTTTCCGGCGCGGCAGTCGCTCGTGGCGAACGTGGTCGAGGCGCGCCATTTGAGCAATGCCATCAGCCTGAACGCCTTGGTGATGCAGGTGGCGACCATCATTGGTCCGGCTGTAGCGGGCTTATTGGTTGCGCAATTCGAGGTCGGGCTGGTTTACAGTGTCAATACGGTCACCTTCCTGTTGTCGGCAGTTGCGATCTGGCGCATCAGACATCGTGGCAAGTCGTCAGCCACTGGGCAGCTGGGATGGCGTTCGCTGTTGGCCGGCCTGCGCTTCACCTTCAGCACGCGCATCGTCTTGGGCACGATGTTGTTAGATTTCTTCGCCACGCTTTTCGCCTCGGCCCGCACCATGCTGCCGATCGTCGCCGGCCAGATCCTCGGCGTCGGCGCGGCGGGTTATGGGCTGCTGGCGACCGCGCAACCGATCGGCGCTCTGCTGGTAGGTACGGTCTTGTCCCTGCGCGGCGAGATGAAGAGGCAGGGACTCATCCTCTTACTCAGCGTCGCGCTTTACGGTCTCGCTACGGCGATATTCGGCGTCTCCACCGTCTTCGCACTATCCTTCGTCTTGTTCGCGCTGACTGGCGCCGGCGATACGATTTCTTCGATCATCCGCGGCACGATCCGCCAACTGGCGACTCCCGACGAGCTGCGCGGGCAGATGACTTCGGCTAATATGTTGTTCTTCATGACCGGTCCCCAATTGGGTGAGCTGCGCGCCGGCATCCTGGCTTCGCTGTTCGGCGCGCCTTTCGCCATTTTCAGCGGTGGACTGGCGACGGTGTTAATGACTGGCTGGGTCGCCTGGCGCTATCCGTCGATACGACGCTACAACAACGCCGAGGATCTCAAGCGTAAACGCGCCTGACTCCGCCTGTTGCGCTGAGGAAATTGCTCGTATCATGCTTTTCTGATCACCCGCGTCGCTCATGCGAGCGAGCAGGCTTGATATTTTGTGTGAGCGCGGCAGACTGTATCGCTGCCGCCGAGCGGCTGCTCTTGGACGCCAACCGGGGAAGCACTATGAGCCAGAAAAAAGACGGACTGAAGCGCCATAGCGCGGAAGAACAAAAGCAATACGAGCGCGAGGCGCGCTTGCAATATGGTCCCGGCACGGTTAACGAGTCGATCGAACGCTGGAACAGCTACAGCGACGCCGAACAAGAAGCGATTATGGCCGAGGGCAGCCAGATCTATACAGATCTGGCGGAAGCGATGGAAGCGGGCAAGGAGGCTGGCGACCGCCAGGTAGTCGACATACTGGAGCGCTGGCAGGATCACCTGCGGCGCTTCTATGAGCCGAGCCTCGATATGCTGCGCGGCCTGGGACAGATGTACAATTCCGATCCGCGCTTTATCGCCAACTTCCAAGCGATCCATAGTGATCTTCCCGCTTACCTGGAACGTGTAATCGACCACTATGTCGATGATCTGGAAACGGCTGAGCTGGAACGAATGCTGGCGGAAGACGAAGAACTTGAAAATCGGCGTCAAAACCTGTCGCGCTAGTTCAAACAGCCGGAATCCCAAGGACCGGTGAGCCTGGTCTGAACCAGGCGCGCTTTTCCCCAAAATCAGATAATCTCAAGCACGATAAAGGAGATGCCAATGGCAAGTTTTCGCGCTGCCTTGTCCAATCTGTCGTTCATGCGTGTGAGCGGCGTACGCAACAACTTCGATATTGATGAATTGCCCAATAGCATTACCGCAGCCCATCTGCCGGCGCTGTTGGTACTGCCGCTGGAACTGGAAAAGGAGCGACTGTTTAGAGAGCGCAAGGAAGGGTTGCAATCGGTCACTTTCAGCGGCAACGCCCAGTCAGTCTACTATTTGCTGACGCATTTGCTGCTGGTGGCGCCGACCGAAAAGGGCTTGGGCCTGCGCGGTCATTTGCCGCGGCTGGTCGGCCTGATCGACAACTATGTCGCTGCGATTGCGGCGGACATCACCTTGGGCGAGGCGCTGCTGGTGCCGGCGCGGGTGGCGGTCGAGGCGGGCGTATTCGCCTACGACAAGAGCGACTTCTACGGCTGCGCTTTTCGCCATACTTGGATGATGGAGATCTAGCAGATGAGCGGCCAATATGTTATCGCCATCGACAGGAATCACGACGGGACTTTCCTCGATCTGGACGAAGGTCTTGCTGGGCATGTCCTCGAACTGAAATGGCGCCTGGGTTTGCGGCAGCCGTATGACAGCATCGCGGATTATGGGATGGCGCAGATCGCGCTACGCAATGTCCAGAGTAGTTTTTCGCCTGAACGCAAGCGCCTTGATATCGGCACAAGGGTACAAATCGCCTGCCAGGACGGTGGCGAGCGCGTCATCCTATTCACCGGATTCATCAGCCAGGTCTCTGTCGATGCCGGCGATTGGAGCGAGGGACGGTCCGTCATTCATGTACAGGACATTCAGCCCTGGCTGGAAGCGAGCCCGGCGCGGCTGTCGCCGATCAGCAATGTCAGCGCCGATACAGTAATTGATCGTCTGCTGGATGGGGCTCTTGTGCGGCGCGCGGTAGTGGCGGACTATTGCATCATTGATGTGCCGGGTCATGATCGGATCGACAGCGCTCGGGTTTTTCCGCCGCAGAACCTGGGACGGCGATTGCAAGAAGGCAAGACCCGTTTCGCCTATGTCGGTGATTGGTGGGACGAGACAACTTCGATACGACGAGCCATTCGCGACCTGGCGGAAAGCGAGCGTGGGCGATTCTACATTGATCGGGGTGGCCAGGCCGTTTTCCTCAATCGACATCAAACGCTGATGAGAGAGACGTTGTCGGCGACCTTCGTCGACGATATGAGGGGCATGGCTTATGCTTACGGCGATCAGCGCGTCAATCGGGTCTCGTTGCTGATGACCCCGCGCGAGGCAGGTGAGGGTGGGACCACGCTGTGGCAGTTGCCGCAGGCAGAGCGCATCGGCGCGAGGACCAGCCTGACCCTTAACTTGCGTTTCACGGACGAACTGGGGCGGCCAGTCGGTCTGCTCGAATTCGAGCGGCTGCAGGCGGCCTTTCACAGAGATGAAAGAGGCGAGGGCAGGGCGATCCGGGAGAAGGTATCCGCTCGAATAATCGAGATCGGCTTCACGTCCCTTCTGGCGCGGTTGGAAAATAACAGCGCTCGCGATGTTTTCCTTACCGAACTGCTCGTCATCGGCAAGCCCTTGTACCGCCGCGACCCACTGGAGCTGACCCTCAGCGATGGCGCGGGCATTCATCTGCACGGGCTAAGGCATTTCACGCAGGACTTGCCCGCCTTGTCCGATATCGCGACGGCGCAAGCATTCGCGAGCTATGAACTCGAGCGACGCAAACATCCAACCGGCACAGTGCGCGAGTTGCGGCTTGATGCTCGCCAACATCCATCTGCGCGGAGACTGACTTTGTTCGACCGCATTCGCATCAGCGAAACGCGGACCGGGCACATAGACCAGGAATACTTCATCATCGGCGAAGAGCATCAGGTCAGCCAGGGCGGGGCGCGGCACGAGATTCGCTGGATGCTGGAGCCGGCCGATCTGTCGCGATTTGTCGTCATCGGCGATAGCGTCATCGACGACCGAGAAGAGTTAATCGCGCCGTACTAGCTTTGAGGGGTGGGATTTCCCACCCCTTTTTTGTTTTTTCCGGCCGTGACAAGTTGGCGGTAGCGGATTTGTTGACAAGCCAGTCGAAAGTCGATACCATCTGGGTTGAGTGCGTATTATGCACAGTTTGTGCGTTATTCACACATCCGCAAGGGAGTGGCTCTTTGAAAGCCAGGTTATTGATAGCAAGTATGGCGCTGTGTGCCCTCTGCGGCCTGGCTGTGGCGCAGGAATATTGCGTTCGGGCCAATCGCAGGATCAATCTGCGGGACGCGGCCAGCTTGCAGGGAGTTTGGCTGGAAACGGTCGCGGCGGGCACCACGCTGACAGTCATCGGCGAACAGAATCGCTGGCTGAAGATCAACAGGAACGGCAGCGAAGTATGGATGGCGAGTTGGGTCGACTACAGCCGACTCGACAATTGCGGCGGGACGGGTTCTCAACCAGGGACGTCGGCGGGGACCGCGAACATCGACAATTGCTGTTTCGTTGATCGGCAATGCCATACGGATCAAGACTGGACCGAGGGCTATTACGCCTTCCAGGACAATCAATGCCCGGCGCCAGGTCAAACCGGGTCGCCAAGTCCATCGCAGCCTGCCAGCGGCGCGCCCGCTCAAATTGACAATTGCTGTTTCGTCGATCGCCAATGCAGCAGCGCCTTGGAATGGGCGGCGGGCTGGCACGCCTTCCAGGACAATCAATGCGGAGCGCCCGGGCAATCGCCGGCCCCGGCGTCACCCCAGCCGGTCAGCGGGGCCCCCGCTCAAATTGACAATTGCTGTTTCGTCGATCGACAATGCAGGACCGAACTGGACTGGGCGGAGGGCTATTACGCCTTCCGGAACAATCAATGCCCGGCGCCCGGGCAATCGCCGGCCCCGGCGTCACCCCAGCCTGTCAGCGGGGCGCCCGCGCATATTGACAATTGCTGTTTCGTCGATCGGCAATGCCATACGGACCTGGACTGGGCGGAGGGCTATCACGCCTTCCAGAACAACCAATGCGGTGCACGCGCGCAAACGAGGGCGTCAACTTCTTTGCAGCCCGCCAGCGCGCGTATCTTCGGGTCCACCAGCGGGCTATCCATCTTGCCCTCCACCACATTAACCAGAAGGCCCGGGCTCGGGCAAACCATTTCCTTTGACAATTGCTGTGATCTCAATTGGCAATGCAAAAGCGACAAGGATCGGGCGAAGGGCTATGAGGCATTCCAAAATCGTCAATGCTCGCTTCCGGGGGTGATTAGTATCGTGGGCGATGCGGACTTCGTCGACTTTTTCGCGCAAAGGCTTCACCAGCTGCGCATCAGGCTGCCTCACCGCTATGACTACGTACTCAGAGGCCTGGACAAGCTCCAACAAGCCCCTGCTGATCTCCTGTCTGGTCACGTCGGTAAAAGTGGTAGGACTTTTTACGTGCCGTGGAGCGGACCTTCGGCTGTCGGGTGGGAAAAGCGCATGTCCGCGGTACTGGTTCACGAAGCCTGCCACATCCATCGATATGATGCCGGGTACAGAGCATATTCATGTGATCCTGAATCCCAAATCAGAGAAGAGACAATCTGCCGCGAGATTGAGTTGGAGGTCGTGATAGAACTCGACGCCCCGCCCGATGTGATTGAATGGGTGCGAGGTATGGTCGCCGACACCCGTGCCGGGATAGGTTTCGAAGCGCCGGCATGGTGCTAGGCCTGGCAGAGCCAAGGCGGAGGATGGGCGATCTTTCTTCGGCTAGAATCTCTGTGAAAACGCGCGGCAATAGGTCGGCTGGTGAATAAAAAGCGCTTCTTCGAAAGGGAACTGTTGCGATTATGAGCGAAAATCAGAGCACCGTCATTCAGTCTCTTTCGCGCGGATTAACCGCGTTAGAGTTAGTGCTAGAGCAATCGGCGA
This sequence comes from Chloroflexota bacterium, assembly GCA_011525385.1. GTDB lineage: Bacteria > Chloroflexota > Anaerolineae > Aggregatilineales > Phototrophicaceae > UBA6055. The sequence goes on from WTGF01000068.1 coordinate 54,934, forward strand.
CGCCGCAGAGCCTGGCGAAGGCCTTGGGCGTCGATCGCAGCACCGCCTACCGCATTCTCAATACGCTCTTGGCGCATGGCTTTGTGCTGCGAGACCCCTTCGACGATCAATATGTCATCAACGTGCGCAAGGTCTTCACCTTCGCCCACAGCATAACGGGCAAATTGCATTTTCCCACGCTGGCGACGCCTTACCTGGGCAAACTGCGTCAGAAAACCGGTGAGGCGGCTTCTCTGGCGGTCTTGCAAGATACCGATGTGGTCTATGTCAATCATTTGCCGGGCGAAGAAGCGATCACCGTGGCGCCGATGTTGGGTGTGCGTCGACCGGTCTATGTGTCGGCGGTGGGCAAGGCGATTTTGGCGCATCTGCCGGAACCGGAAAGAAATCGGCTGCTGGGCCTGGTTGAGTGGAAGCCAATGACGGACAAGACGATCACGGATGTTGACGCCTTCCGCGGCGCCTTGCACGCCACACGGCAACGGGGCTATGCCATAGACGATGAGGAGACCTTCGAAGGCGTTCGCTGCGTGGCGGCGCCGGTGCGCAATCACCGGGACGAAGTCATCGCCGCGATGGGCATTTCCGGTCCCGCGACGCGCCTGACGCTGAACCGCGTGCACGAATACGGCAGCTATATTCGAGAGATGAGCCTGGATTTTTCTGTTTCTATGGGAGCGCCGGACAACTAGCGCGTCCGTTCATCCGCATATTTGCCCGCTTAGTAGAAAGGCAGCCGCTATTTTGGAAGACCTGCAACGTCTCGTTTCGCAAGCGAAAAAAGTTTTGGGTTCAAGGAGTTAGAGATGAAAAGCCTGAAAACCGTTTTGCTGTTGCTTGTAGTGTGTTCGTTGTGCCTGCCGCTGGTATCGGCGCAGGACTCGTTCCCCTTGACGGACCCGGCGACCGGCGCGCGCCCCTATGAAGGACGGGAATTGCGCATCATCAACACCGAGGTAGTGCCGATCCTGGCTTATGAGCACGAGATTCTTGATCCGGCATATGAAGAAGCGTCTGGCGTCACGCTGATTTACGAAAACATGGCGCATAGCGATCTGCTGCCGCGCATACAGACAACTTGCGCCGCTGGCGGCGATGACTTCGACATCATGTTCGTTGAAGATGGCTGGGCAGGCGCTCTGGCGGCGCTGGGCTGTCTGGAAGAGTTGGACGGCCTTTATCTGGCGGCGCCCGGCGATTCCCATCCAGAAGACTTCACCGCGAGAGCCTTCGGCACTGTCGCCATGGCCAAAGAGAAGTGGGTAGGCATCCCCACCTTGGTGGCGGTCGGCATGTTCGCCTATCGGACCGATCTCTTTGGCGATCCCGATGAACAAGCCGCCTTCCAGGAAGCCTACGGACGCGAATTGACCGTGCCGCAGACCTGGGAAGAGCTGGCCGAAGTCGGCGAATTCTTCACCCGTCCCGAGGATGAGCTTTGGGGCTTCAATTACCGCTATGGCACGCCCAACAATATCCTCTTCGATTACATGATCCACTTCGGCTTCTCGCGCGGGGTCGACTTCTTCGATGCCGATTTCAACCCGCTCTTCGGTACGGAAGCGGCCATAGACACCGCCAATTTCTTCGTCGGTCAAGATTTCCTGGCTTTGCAGCCGCCCGGGCGCGAATCCTACCAATTTGGCGAAGTCTTGCAGAACTTCACGCAAGGCAAGGTAGCGATGTATGGCACCGAGAGCTGGGCCATCCCGCTGCTTTTGGATCCCGAAGCGTCGGTCGTGGCCGAACATACCGCCTTCGCGCCCATACCGGGCTGGCGCAATCCGGAAACGGGCGAGATTCAATCCGCTTTGCTTTCGGCGGGTCCGGCATACATGATCAACGCCCATATCTCGGACGAGCAAAAGCAGTTGGCTTGGGACTATCTGCAACTGGCGCACGGAAAAGAATTCGCCCGCTTGCTGGCGGATCAACGGGGCGCCGGGCATCGCGTATCCGTGCTGACCGATCCCGATCTGGTGGCGAAGTGGCCCCATCTGACCGCGAATTTCGAAGCCATGAAGGTCGGCATCGGACGTCCGGCCGAGCCTTGGTGGCCGGAAGCGGAGAACGCCATCGGCCGCGCTTTGCAAGAGATTGCGGCGGGCGGCGATGCGGCCAGCCTAATGGCGGAAGCCAACGCCGATATTGTCGAAATCGTAGAGGACGCCGGCTACTATGACGAGGGCATCACCTATGTATCGGTCGAACAGCGCGAAGAATTCGTCTGCGCGAAGATGGCCGAGTTGGGTCTGGACCACGACGAGTGCATGTAGGAGATTTTCCCCCCACCCCCAAGCCCCCCT